>JAXLWZ010000017.1:0-85330 GCA_046328225.1 Dehalococcoidia bacterium
GCAAGTCCACCGTCGCACAGATCCTCGTCGAGAACGGCGCCGTCCACTGCGATGCCGACAAGCTCGTGCACCGCCTCTACGACCCCGGCACCCCCGGCTTCGAGAAGGTCGTCGCCCACTTCGGCGAGGAAGTCGTCGGCCCCGATGGTTATATCGACCGCAAGATCCTCGGCGCGAAGGTCTTCGGCAAGCCCGACCAGATGGCCGCCCTCACCCGCGCCATGGGCAACATCAACGACGCCATCAAGAAGGAGATCGACGGCTGGCGCGAAGCCCTCGGCCCCAACGACCTCGCCGTCATGGAAGCCGTGAACCTGCTCGAACCCGGCTACTGCATGTGGTGCGACCAGGTCTGGCTCATCGGCGTCGACGACGAGATCGCCGTCCAGCGCCTCATCGAATTCCGCGCCATGACCGAGGCCGAGGCCAACCAGCGCGTCAAGGCCATGGTCCCCCTCGCCGTCCGCGCCCCCGGCGCCGACTTCGTCCACAAGAACAACGGCACCCCCGACGATCTCCGCGCCACCATCCAGGCCGAAATCGACCGCATCCGCGCCCTCCACGCCGCGGGCACCCTCCCCGAAGCCGTCTCCCACACCTGGTGGCCCAAGTTCATGGAAGAACGCAAAGCCGCCATGGAAAAAGCCGCCGCCGAAAAAGCAGCCGCCGAAAAAACCTCCTAACGCACGCGGGGGGCACCAGCCCCCCGTTTCTCCCTCTTCAGCACCCGGGCTGTGGCCACTCCCGGGGGCGCGAGCCTCACCCGGGGTAGCCCCCCGCCTCGAGCCTCGAACCTCGAGCCCCTTTTCTCCTTCCTCTTTTCTCTTTTCTCTTCCCCCTCATCCGCCCGCGAGCTTCACCTTCATCCCCATCGCCTCCAGCGCCGCCGCCAGCCGCTCGCGGTGATCCCCCTGGATGAGCAGCGTGCGCCCTTCGCGCGCACCCCCCGTGCCCATCTGCTGCTTTAGCTTCTTCAACATCGCATCGAGCTCCGCATCCGATCCCGGGAGCCCCGTGATCGCCGTCGCCGTCTTGCCGCCGCGCCCCTTGCGGTCGCGAAAGAGCCGCACGATGCCGTCATCCGGCACCGCCGGCGGTGCCTGCTTCGCCTGCTGCGGCGCGCGCCCACGCGGCGGCTCCGGCGGCCGGATGCGCCCCGCGCTCGTCCCGTCCGTCGAATACACCAGCCGCGAATTGTCGTTCCCTGCCATGGGGCCACTCTATCACCGGTTCGCCCGCGTATAGTCGGCCCCGCCACCTCACCCCACCGGGAGCACCATGGACCTCGCGCCCGCCTTCGCCGAAGCCCTCGACATCTTCGTCCGCTACCTCCAGATCGATACCTCCAACCCGCCCGGCAACGAAAAGCCCGCCGCCCGCTTCCTCGGCTCCCTCCTCGAACGCGAAGGCATCGCCTGCGAATACATCGAGACGCAGCCCAACCGCGAAGTCCTCGTCGCACGCCTCCCCGGCGACGGCTCGAAGCGGCCGATCATGCTCTGCAACCACACCGACGTCGTCCCCGTCGAAGCCCAGTACTGGGATATGCCCGCCTTCGAAGGCGTCATCCGCGATGGCCGCGTGTACGGCCGCGGCGCCGTCGATATGAAGGGCTGCGGCGTGATGCAGCTCATGGCCTTCCTCCTCCTCCACCGCAACCGCGTCCCCCTCGCCCGCGACGTCGTCTTCTGCGCCGTCCCCGATGAGGAGGCCGGCAGCACCTGGGGCATGAAGTGGCTGTGCGAAAACCGCCCCGACATCTGCGACGTCGAGTTCGAACTCAGCGAAGGCGGCGGCGGCGCCGACCGTTTCGCCGGCGAGGACGTCAAGCTCTTCAATATCGCCACCAACGAGAAGTCCATCTGCTGGCTCGAACTCACCGCCGTCGGCACCCCAGGCCACGGCAGCCGCATCCACCACGACAACTCCCTCGTCCACCTCATGCGCGCCCTCCTCCGCCTCGAGGACTGGGACCGCGGCATCACCTTCACCCCCGACACTACCGCCTATATCGACCGCCTCGCCGAAGCCGGGCTCATCCCTCCACGCAACGAAAAGGACGCCCTCGAAGCCCAGATCGCCCGCGGCGGCGAACTCCAGGCCGCCTTCATGAACACCCTGAACATCACCGAGTTCCGCAGCGGCATCAAGACCAACGTCGTCCCCGCGAAGAGCTGGGCCGCCATCGATTGCCGCCTCCTCCCCGGCCAGGACCGCCACGATTGGCTCCGCCAGGTCCGCGAAGTCGTCGCCGACGACCGCATCACCGTCGATTTCTACCGTCCCGGCGAGACCGAGCCCGCCGCCGTCCCATGGGATACCGAGCTCTTCCACACCATTCGCGCCGTCCTCACCGAGGCCATGGAGGACGCCGTCGTCGTCCCCTCGATGACCATCGGCGCCACCGACAACCGCTTCCTGCGCGCGCAGGGCATCCCCGCCTACGGCTTCATCCCCTGCCTCATGAGCGGCGCCGAGCGCGCCGGCTTCCACGGCAACAACGAATTCCTGACCATCGACAACCTCAACATGGGCATCGAGCTCATGTACGAAATCGTCCGCCGCATCGCCTCCTGAGCGCGCGCCGGGCACGAAGAAGGGGCAGCCGGTGTGGCTGCCCCTTCCTGTTGGTGGCCGTTTCCAGCCTTACTTCTTGCGCGAAACCGCCGTCGCCGTCGCGCCCGCACCGAGCGCCGCGGCGCCGAGCACCGCGAGCAGCGCCCAGCTCGTGTCCGCGCCGCCTTCCGTGCCCGAACCCGTCGTCGGCGGCTTCGGCGTCGAGGTCGCGACCGCGGTGCCGCTCGGGGCCGCCGTCGGCGTCGCTGCCGCGCCACCCACAGTCAGGTTCAGCTCGGTGAGCTTGTAGTTCGCCCACTGGCCCGTCTGCCCGGCCTGGACGCCGTTCACGAAGAACGAGACGGTCGCCCCGTCCGTGCCGCAGCCGGCGTTCGCGCCATCGGCCGCCGGCACATCCACGACGTACCGCGCCTGGCCCGCTTCGATGAACACGGCGGCCGAACCGCAGTTCGTCGCGCCGACCTTCGCCTGGATCGAGACCCCCGATGCCGCCGGCGCGCCGTTCACCGTCACCGAACCCGCGAACCGCGACGGCGGGTTCGGCGGCGCCTGCGCGAAGGCAACCGCGCTCAGCGCGATCGCCCCCGTCGCCGCCAACGCCACAATCGGCATGCGAATCCAGGATGCTGTCATTCCGTTTCTCCTCATTGCTGTATTACCCCTGTGCCACGGTCCATACGATAGACCCTGACGCGTTCGTTGCAATCCAGTACGCCTGGCCCTTCGAGAACGTGCTGAAGTCGTTCGCCCCCGGAACCCCTTCCGATCCCGGGAAGTACGCTTCCCACTTCTGCGAACCGCCGTTCCAGCGGAACACCGCCGTCACCGACGCGAACACGCTGTTCGTCGCCGGGTTGTCCGGCGTCTCGATGCCCTTGAGCGCGTTCGCCACGCTCATCCCGTCGGTTCCCGTCCACGCCACCAGGCTCCAGCGGAACGTCAGCGTGTAGCTGATCGTCGCCCCCTGGTACGTGAACTTCGCCTGCGTGCCCACCGCGCTCGAGCCCAGCGGACCGACGACAATCACGTCCACCGTGCCCGTGCCCGCCGGCGCCGTCACCGTGATCGAGGTGTTGCTCGTCACCGTCAGCGACGTGCCCGCGGTCCCGCCGAAGGTCACGCTCGTCGCGCCGAGGAAGCCCGTGCCCGAGATCGTCACGACCGTGCCGCTCGCGCCCGCCGTCGGGCTCAGGCTGCTGATCGCCGGCACCGTCGCCCCATAGGTGAACTTCGCGCCCGTCGCGGCCACGCTCTGCCCCAGCGACGTCGTCACGAGCACGTCGACCGTGCCCGCCGTGCCCGCCGGCGTCGTGACCGTCAGCGTCGTGTCGTTCGCGACCGCGAGGGAGGTCCCCGCGATGCCGCCGAAGGTCACCATCGTCGCGCCCGTGAAGCCCGTGCCCGTCAGCGTCACCGAAGTGCCGCCCGTGGTCGGCCCGCCGGCCGGCGTTACCGCCGTCACCGTCGGCACGCTCGCGTAGGTGAACTTCGCCACCGAAGAGGTCAGGCTCGTGCCGCCCGTCGCCGTCACGATGACGTCAACCTGGCCCGCGGTGCCGCGCGCCGGCGTCGTCACCTGCAGCGACGTGTCCGTGACGTTCGTGATGCCCGTGCCGGCCACGCCGCCGAACATCACCAGCGTCGTCCCGGTGAAGCCGCTCCCCGAGACCGTGACCAGCGTGCCCCCGGTGAGGGGCCCGCTCGCCGGCGAAACCGACGTCACCACCGGCACTGTCGAGGTCACATACGTGTACTTCGAAGCCGACGTCTGCACGTTCGGGCCCGAAGGCGTCGTCACCTGGACATCGACGACCCCGGCCGCGTGCAGCGGCGTCGTCACCTGCAGCGAAGTGGCCGTCACGTTGGTGAGGCTCGTTCCCGCCGAGCCGCCGAACGTCACGCCCGTCGCGCCCAGCAGGTCCGTCCCCGTGATCGTCACCACCGTACCGCCCGAGGTCGTGCCGCTCGTGGGCGAGACCGCCGTGATCACCGGCGCCGGCGCCAGCGTGTAGGTATAGGTCGTGCCCGCTCCCGCGACGCTTGTGCCGCCCGGCGTCGTCACCGTCACCGTCACCGCCCCGGCGGCATGCGCCGGCGCCGTCACGCTCAGGAGGTTGTCGTTCTGCACCGTGACCGAGGTCGCCGGTGTGCCACCGAAGGAGACCGAGCTCGTGTTCAGCAGCCCGGTGCCCGTGATGGCCACCGTCGTGCCCCCGCTCGTCGATCCCGTCACCGGCGAAAGCGTCGAGACCACCGGCTGCGCGACATAGGTGAAGTTCACCGCCGCCGTGCTCGTCTCCGCCGTGTTGTTCGTCACCGTCACCTGCACGGCGCCGGCCGAGGCGCCCGCCGGCGTCGTCGCGCTGATGGTCGTGTCATTGAGGACGTTGCAGCTCGCCGCCGAGGTGGCGCCGAACTTCACCGCCGGACACGGGACACCTGGCGTCACATTCGTGAACCCGGACCCGCTGATCGTCACGGTCGTCCCGCCGGCCACCGGCCCAACAAGCGGGGATACCGAAATCACCGTCGGCGCCGCCGCCAGCGCCGGCGAGGCTCCCGCCCCGACGAGCGCGGTCACGACCGCCGCCAGCGCCACGATGCGCATCACCACGGCTCTCGGAACCGTGAGCTGCTTCCCTGGCATATCGCCTTACTCCTGTCTCGCATGACTTTGTGCGCACGCCACCGGGGACCACGATGGCCCACGGCGGCCTTTCGCACACGCTCGCTCCACGTTCTCAGCGCCAACGGTTGGGTTCTGCCTTCAAACGCACCGCTCTGTGTTACAGGACCGTCAAATTCGCCAACGCTTTACACGGGCCATACACAAATGCGCCCGAACCGGGCCCGTCACCCCTGCCATCGTGAGCCCCTGCCCGGGCACCGCGCGTTCGTCCCTGATAGGAATTCGCAAGCACTGTCAAGGTTTTCCGCCTTCGCCCTCGCGCGCGGGCCCGCCATACTGCGGCCATGGAGCCTCTCCTTCTCGAAATCACCGAGGCCGATGGCGGCTGGGCACTCGTCTACGGCGACCGCCATCCCTCCGTCGAACGCTTCGACAACCGCGCCGCCGCCATCGAACGCGCCCGCCTGGTCGCGCGCGCCGCGGCCGTCGTCGCCCAGATTCGCATCCGCGCCCCCGGCCAGGCCGAGGTCTCCGAGTGGATTCACCCGCTCCGTACCGGCCTCAAGCAGACCACCTGATCCCGCCTGGAGCTGCACCCGTGCCCGATGGCCTCCTTCTGCTGCACGCCTTCCCGCTCGACCACACCATGTGGGAGCCCCAGGCCGCGGCCTTTCGCGGCGCCTGCACCGTCGTCACGCCCGACTTCCCCGGCTTCGGCGATTCCGCACCACCCGCGCTCCCGCCGACCATGGACAGCGCCGCCGACGCCGCCGCCGAGGCGATGACCCGGGCCGGCATCGGCCGCGCCGTGATCTGCGGCCTCTCCATGGGCGGCTATGTCGCGCTCGCCTTCGTCCGTCGGCACCCGGCCCGCGTGCGCGGCCTCGTGCTCGCCAACACCCGCGCCGACGCCGACGACGAAGCCGCCCGCGAACGCCGTGCCGCGCTTGCCGCTCGCCTTCGCGGCGAAGGCAACATCCTCGCCGAGAACCCGCCACCGCTGCTCAGCGAGGCCGCGCCGCCCGCGCTCGTCGCCCGCGTGAAGGGCATCATCGCCCGCCAATCACCGGAATCCATCGCGCGCGCCGCCGAGGCCATGGCCACCCGCCACAATGCGCTCGGCGACCTCGCCGCCATCACCGTTCCCACGCTCGTCATCACGTCGTCGGGCGATACGCTCATCCCGCCCGCCGTCACGCAATCGACGCTGGCGGCCATCCCCGGCGCGCGCTTCGAAATCATCCCCGCCGCCGGCCATCTCTCGAATCTCGAAGCCCCCGAGGCCTTCAACGCCCTCCTGCGCGACCACATCAGAAGCTGCGACTGACCGCTCGCCGGCGCCCGCCTTTAGTGCGGCACCCCGAAGAGCTGCCACCCGGGACGGTTCGCCCCCGGGCCGAGGTGGTCGCGCAGCAGCCCGCGACCGTGCGGCACCAGCAGCGCCTTCTCGATGGCCCACTTCGAAAGCCCCTGCACCGCCTCCATGCGCTCCATCTCGGGCAGCGTGAAGAAGCCCACGTCCTTGATCTCGTCGCCGTCGCACTTCGGGTCGCCGCCCACGAGCTCCAGCCGGAACACGACGTACATGTTCGTGCTCCCCGGCCCGCCCAGCAGGTGCCGGAACGCCAGCACATCGCGCACGACCGCCGTCACGCCCGCCTCTTCCAGCACTTCGCGCTCCACCGCCTCGGCCAGCGGCTCATCGTGTTCCACGTACCCACCCGGGATCTGCCACGAACCCGCGAACGGCTGCCAGCCACGCTGCACCAGCAGCGCCCGGTCCTCCTGCAGCACCACCCCCGCGCAGCCGATGGAGAACTCCCCGAAGTGGATGAAGCCGCACCCATCGGCCGGGCAGGCCGACCGTTCGCGGCCTCCATCGAACTTCGTCGTGAGGGGCGCGGCACACTTCGGGCAGTAGTTCATCGTCGTCATGGCGCCGCAGTCTACACGCCGCCGCCCGCTCCATGCGCCGCCACCGCCTTCGCGATCCGTTCCAGCCCCTCGCGCAGCTGCGAACGCGGCGTCCCGAAGTTCAGCCGCACGAACCCGTTCCCCGGCTCGCCGAACGTCCGCCCGTCGTTCAACGAAACCCGCGCATTCCCGAGGATCCAGCCCGCCGCGTCGCCCCCCGGCGCCCCGATCGCGTTGCAGTCGATCCAGGCCAGGTAGGTCGCCTCCGGCGGCGCCATCCGCAGGGTAGGCATCCGTTCCCGGACGAACTCCGTCACGAAGTCGCGGTTCGCCGTCAGGTAGGCCTGCAGCTCCGCGAGCCAGTCATCGCAATCGCGGTAGGCGGCCGTCATCGCCGCGTACCCCATGATGTTCACCGAGCCCACGAGCCCGCCTTTGCCGCCTTCGAACGCCGCCCGCAGCTCCGGGTTCGTCACCACCGCCACCGACGCCTTCATCCCTGCGAGGTTGAACGTCTTGCTCGGCGCCATCAGCGTGATCGTGCGCTCCGCGATCTCCGGCGAAAGGCTCGCGATCGGTGTGTGCACCGCGTCCCCCAGCGTCAGGTCGCAATGGATCTCGTCGGCGATGATCCACAGCCCCCGGTCGAGGCAGATCTCCGCCATCGCCCGCAGCTCCTCCGGCGAAAACGCGCGTCCCACCGGGTTGTGGGGGTTGCAGAGGATGAACGCCCGTGTCGTCTCGTCGATCGCGGCCCGGAAGCTGTCGAAGTCGATTTCGTACCGCCCGGAGTCCCCGCGCACGAGCATCGCATCGCGCCGCACGAGCCCGTGATGCGTGTGCGCGTTCAGGATCGGCGGGTAGGCCGGCAGCTGGATGGCGACGCTCTCGCCCGGCTTCGTCAACGCCCGCAACGCGATGTTGAACCCCGGGATCACCCCCGGGATGGGCAGCACCGCCTCCTGCGGCACCTCCCACCCGTAGCGCCGCTTCAGCCGCGCCGTGAATGCCTGGTGCAACTCCTCGCGCGCCAGCCCATACCCATAGAACCCGTGCTCCACCCGCTCCCGCAACGCCCGCCGAATCGGCTCCGGCGACTTGAAGTCCATGTCCGCCACGGGCATGGGCAGCACATCCGGCTCCACCCGCCCCCACTTGGAGCTGTCGGTCCCCCGGCGGTCGTACACGGTGTCGAAGTCGTATCCCATGCGCGGTAGCCTACACGCTCGAGCGCTCGCCGCACCCCCTCGTTCACCATCGCCCGCGCATCCTCGATCGGAGCCGGCACCCCGTTTACCCGTCGTGCGTTCCCCTATTTGGCCGCACCGCGCTCCCGCTCGAAACACTCCCGATCTAGGATCGAATCCGGCGCCGGCCACCGCCCTCCCGGCGAAGCGGCGCACGGAGGACGCACATGCGTATCGGCATTCTCACCGGCGGGGGCGATGTCCCCGGCCTGAACCCCTGCATCAAAGCCGTCGTCAACGGCGCCGACGAAAACGGCTGGGAAGTCGTCGGCATTCGCCGCGGCTGGGCCGGCCTGCTCCATTTCAATCCCGCCGAGAACACTGCCTCGGAGTGGATCGACCCCCTCGACCGCAAGCAGGTCCGCACCATCGACCGCTACGGCGGCACCCACCTCCATACCTCGCGCACCAACCCCCAGCGGGTGCGCCCCGCCGACCTGCCCGACTTCCTCAAGGATCGCTTCCCCTTCGCCGAGGGCCAGAAGACCGTCGATTGCACGCCCTACGTGCTCGAAGTCATCACCGCCCTCGGCCTCGATGTCATCGTCGCGATCGGCGGCGACGACACCCTCTCCTACGCCGTCCGCCTCCACACCGAAGGCGTCCGCGTCATCGCCATCCCCAAGACCATGGACAACGATGTTTATGGCACCGACTACTGCATCGGCTTCAGCACCGCCGTCACCCGCAGCGTCGACCTCATCAACGCCCTGCGCACCCCCACCGGCAGCCACGAGCGCATCGCCGTCGTCGAGCTCTTCGGCCGAAACAGCGGCGAGACCTCCCTCATCTCCGCCTACCTCGCCGATGTCGACCGCGCGCTCATCAGCGAAGTCCCCTTCGATATCGAACGGCTCGCCTCCCTCATCGTCCAGGACCGCAAGCGGAACCCCTCGAACTACGCCATCATCACCGTCTCCGAAGGCGCCTCCATGGCCGGCGGCCAGATCATCGAATACGGCCAGGAAGACGCCTACGGCCACAAGAAGCTCGGCGGTATCGGCGTCGTCATCGGCGATGCCCTCAAAAAGCTCACCGGCGTCGACATCGTGAACCAGCAGATCGCCTACCTCATGCGCGCCGGCGCCCCCGACTCCCTCGACCGCATGGTCGCCACCTCCTACGGGCGGCTCGCCATCGGCCTCATCGGCCAGAACCACTTCGGCCGCATGGTCGCCCTCCAAAGTGGCGTCTACACCACCGTACCTATCGAAACCTCCGGCCTCGGCACCAAGCGCGTCGATGTCGCCGAGCTCTACGACAGCCAGGAGTACCGGCCCAAGGTCAGCCACCTCCTCGGCAAGCCCATGTTCCTTTACTAGGACGAAACATCCGCCGCCGGGCCGGGTCGCGGACCGTACCCGCCCCGGCCGCGCGACCCTTCCCCCCGCCCTTGCTACAGTCGAGACACCCCGCGCGCCCACCCGGCGCTCGCCGCATCGCCACGAGGTGTCCCGCATGATCCGCCGTCCCCGCTTCGCCGCGCTCGCCGCCGCCTGCCTGCCGCTGTTCGCACTCACCGCCTTCGCCGCCTGCGGTGGCGATGACGACGACGCCGGCCCCCTGGACTCGCTCCCCACGGCAGCGCCGACGAACACCCCCCGTACGACCGCCGAGCTGCCCACAGCCTCCCCGGCATCGGCCGCGACGGCTGCCGCGACCGCCGTCCGCACCCCCACCACCGCACCCCTCCGCTTCGCCGCCGCCGACAAAGTCATCGATGCCGCGACGAAGGACTACAGCGCCGTCATCGCCACCGCGAAGGGCGAAATCACCATCAAGCTCTTCGACGACAAGAGCCCCAACACCGTCAACGCCTTCGTCTTCCTCGCCCGCAAAGGCTTCTACAACAACATCACCTTCCACCGCGTCGTTAGCGGCTTCGTCGCCCAGGCCGGCGACCCCACCGGCACCGGCAGCGGCGGCCCCGGCTTCGAAACCGAACAGGAAGCCAACGACTACAAGAACCAGGCCGGCTACGTCTCCATGGCCCGCGCCGCCGGCTCCACGAAGTTCGGCAGCCAGTGGTTCATCAACCTCGCCAACAACGCCGCCCTCGACCAGGACATGCCGAACCAGGCCCGCTTCTACCCCTTCGGCCAGGTCACGAAGGGCATGGATGTCGTCCTCGCCATCCGCCAGGGCGACCGCATCCAGACCATCACCATCGTCGAAACGCCCCAGGGCCAATGACCGGCGAACAGAACCGCTGGCTGCGAACCCGGAGCATCGACCCGGCCAGCTACGACGCCGCCTACGAACAGCGTGCCGCCGCCGGCGAAAATGTCCACGGCGAGGCCGACCTCATCACCAGCTTCCACCCCGCGTCCGTCCTCGATGCCGGCTGCGGCACCGGCCGCGTCGCCCGCGAACTCGCCCGCCGCGGCTGCGACGTCGCCGGCATCGATATCGACCCGGACATGCTCGCCGTCGCCCGCGAGAAGGCGCCCGGCATCTCCTGGCACACCGCCGACCTCGCCACGGTGGACCTGGGCCGAACGTTCGAGCTCATCGTCATGGCCGGCAACGTCATGATCTTCCTCGCCCCCGGCACCGAGGCGAAGGTCGTGGCGAACATGGCCCGGCACCTCACACCCGGCGGACGCCTCGTCGCCGGCTTCCAAATCCAGCCCGGCCGCCTTCAACTCGCCGACTACGACCGCCACGCCCACGCCGCCGGCCTCACCCTCGAACACCGCTGGCAAACCTGGGACCGCGCCCCCTGGCACCCCACCGCCACCTACGCCGTCACCATCCACCGCTCCTAACCGCCGCGCCAGTCGCCATCCTGGGGTATGCCGGGAGGGGGATTCGAACCCCCACGCCTTTCGGCCGCCGAGTTTAAGTCGGCTGCGTCTGCCGTTCCGCCATCCCGGCGCCGAACCTCTATGCCCTTCCAGCAGCATCCGCCGAAAAGCTGCCTGCGAGCAACGGCGGGAGCAACGGACCACACGCCCGGGGAGCCTGCTCCCCCGGCCGATCAATCGCGCGCGAAGCTGCCGCCGTAGACCGGGACAACCGGGCGGAGAGTCTTCGACCGCGGCCGTTGCGAGCCCACCTGCGCCGGCGTAGCGTCGCGACGGATGGGGACGATCTGGGTGGAGAGCGTCGGCCGCAGCCTCGATGCGGCGCTGGACCTGCTCGCGGCGGCGGTGCGGGATTGCCCGGACGACGCCTGGGAAACGCCCATGTGGCCCGTCGTCGTGCGCGAAGGGACCCAGGGGCTGGACGACGCGCGCGGACAGCGGGCATCGATGCCGTGGGGCATCGCGTGGCACGCGCTCGAATGCCTCGATTACGACCTCAGCGGCGAACTCGAACCGTGGGCGCCGCCGCCGCCGTTCACCGGACACCCGCACTGGCGGGACCTCCCCCGCCTGCCCCGGGCCTGGACGCAGCCGGAAATGCTCGGCTACATCGAATACTGCCGCGAGCGGGCACGCGCGACGTTCGCCGGGATGACCGAGGCGAAGGCGGCCCGGGTATTGCCCCCGGCGCATCGCTACGGCGGCGAGCCGCACGCGTGGGTGATCGCCGGCTTTGCGAGCCACACGACCGAGCACACATCGCAGATCCGGCAGTTCCTCAGCACCCCGGGATTCCGCCACTGACGTGCCGGCCGACCCCGAAGTTTACCTTCGCAGGCTACTCCACCACGATCGTCCCGCTCATGGCGGTGCCGTGGATGGTGCAGAGGAAGGCGAGGCCGCCGCGTTCGGGGGTGAACTCGAGCTTGCCCGAGGTCTTGCCCTGGACCGTCCCGCTCGTCGGGCCGTTCTGGATCGTGAAGTTGTGCGCCTCGGCATCGTTGTTCTTGATGGTGATGGTGGCCGGAGCCCCCGCCTTCAACGTGAACCGCCGGGGCGAGAAGGTCCGGTTGTCGATGGCGACCTCGACCGTCGAGGCGCTGGCTAGGGCAGATGGCTGTGGCGAAGTCCCGGCCGGCGGCGGGGAAGCGGTGGCTGCTCCCGGCGGAGGCCCGGTGTAGTCGTCGTCGTCATCGCCACAGGCCGCCGCGCCCACGGCCTCGAACGTGAGCAGGCCGGCAAGTGCCGCCAACCAGAGAGTCGTCCGGTACATGGCCCCTCCTTCGCCCGGTTACGACCAGGCTCGCCAGGCATCCGCGGGTCGGCGGGCTGCTCGACGCCAGCGCGCCTACGAACGTAGCACGCGGGTCAAACCGGACGGCAATCCCGGCCAGAGCAACGGGCCCGCAAGCACCGTCCCGTCCCGGCGACGCCGTCGGCGCGCCCCACGCGGTACTATCCCTGCCTGTGCGTCCGGCACGAAGGAGCCCCCGCATGCGAAAACTGGTCGCCGGTGCGTTCACCAGCCTCGATGGTGTTGTCCAGGCGCCCGGCGGCCCGGATGAAGACCGCGATGGCGGCTTCCTCCACGGCGGCTGGCTCGTCCCCTACTTCGACGACCATTTCGCCCGCGCCCAGGCCGAGTGGACCGCCCGCGCCGGCGCCTTCGTCCTCGGGCGCAAGACCTACGAGATGTTCGCCGCATCCTGGCCCAACGCCACCGACCCCGCCGATGCGGCCGCAACCGCGCTGAATCGCCTCCCCAAGTACGTCGCCACGCGCACCCTCACCGAGCTCTCCTGGAACAACTCGCACCGCATCGAAGGCGACATCGCCGCCGCCGTGCGCGCGCTCAAGGCACAGGACGGCGGCGAAATCCAGGTGCACGGCAGCGGCAACCTCCTCCAGACCCTGTTCCAGCACGACCTCGTCGATACCCTTCGCATCTGGCAGTTTCCCGTCATCCTCGGCTCCGGCAAGCGCCTCTTCGCCGGCGGGACCATCCCGCTCGCCCTGCGCCACGTCGAAAGCGACCAGACCCCCGCCGGCGCCGTCCTGCACGTGTACGAACGCGTGGGCCCGCTCCGCTACGGCGAAGTCGAGGTGGGCGAACCCGTGCGTCTCTTCGATTAGCGCCCTTCAGCGCCGCTACACTCCCCCCATGTCCCCCATCGATTGGCTCCTCGATTCCGACCCCGCCATCCGCTGGCAGGTCCTCCGCGACCTCGCCGGCGCGCCCGCGGAAGCCGTCGCCGCCGAACGTGCCCGCATCGCGCGCGAAGGCTGGGGCGCCCGCCTCCTCGCCCTCCAGGGCCCGGACGGACAGTGGGCCGGCGGCGCCTGCTTCCCTGGCGGCTTGGATTGGCGCGAACTCCCCAAGGGCCAACCCTGGACCGCGACCCTGCCCACCCTGCAACTGCTCTGGGAGTTCGGCATCGACCCCGCGGATGCCCGCGTACGCGACGCCATCGCCGCCGTCCGCGACAACGGCCGTTGGGAGCACGCCGGCCAACCCTTCTTCAGCGGCGAAGTCGAACCCTGCATCAACGGCCGCACCGTCGCCATCGGCGCCTACTTCGGCGAGGACGTCACGCCCATCGTCGAGCGCCTGCTGGGCGAACAGCTCGAAGACGGGGGTTGGAACTGCGAGGCCGAACGCGGCTCCGTACGGTCATCCTTCGCCACCACCATCAACGTTCTCGAAGGCCTCCTCGCCTTCGAAGCGGCCGCCGGGAGCACGCCCGCCGTCGTCGATGCCCGCCGCCGGGGCGAGGAGTACCTCCTCGCGCGCGCCCTCCTGCGCCGCGCCAGCACCGGTGAAGTCGTGAACCCGTCGTGGCTCGCATGCGCCTACCCTTATCACTGGCACTACGACATCCTTCGCGCCCTCGACTATTTCCGCGCCACGGGCTCGGCCCCTGATCCGCGCCTGGCCGAAGCCGTCGCCGTCCTCCGCGCGAAGCGCGCCCCCGATGGCACCTGGCCGCTGGAGAACACCCACCCGGGCGCGACGCACTTCGCCCTGGAGGATGGCGACGGCCGCCCCAGCCGCTGGAACACCCTCCGCGCCCTGCGCGTCCTCGCCTGGTACGAAGCGGCCCCCGCCTGATCGCGGCTTCACCGCGCGCTTCCCCTCGATGCGCGGGAAGTGCCCGCGACATTGCATATTCGTCCCCGTTCCGGTATGCCTCAGCAAGCACAACGGCCGGCCAAAATATGAGGCCGGTTCAGGAGGGGATGAGTGCAAGCACGCGCATACGCGGCACCGCCTACCCTTGACGATGCACTCGCCTTGCTCGCCGAGCACGGCGCCGATGCACGCGTCCTGGCAGGCGGCACGGACCTGATCATCCAGGTCCGGGAAAACCGGCGAGACGTCGGTGTCATGGTCGATGTCAAGGCGATTCGCGAACTCACCGAGTTCACGTTCCTCGCCGATGGCTCGCTCCGCATCGGCGCGGCCACACCCTGCGCCCGGATCTATCGCGATTCCCAGGTCGCCCGCCGCTTCCCGGCCATCATCGATTCGGCCTCGCTCATCGGCGGCGTCCAGATCCAGTCCCGCGCCAGCCTCGGCGGCAACCTCTGCAACAGCTCGCCCGCCGCCGATTCCATCCCGACGCTCATCGCCCTCGGCGCCATCGCCGAGATTCGCAGCAAGCGCCAGGAACGCGAAGTCCCGGTCGAAGCGTTCTGCACCGGCCCCGGCCAGAACGTCCTCGCCGCCGATGAGCTCCTCGTCGCGCTGCACATTCCCGCGCCGGCCGCCCACAGCGGCGCCGCCTTCCAGCGCTTCATCCCCCGCAACGAGATGGACATCTCCGTCACGAACGCCGCGGCCAATATCACCCTCTCGGCCGATGGCCAGACCTTCACCGCCGCGCGCATCGCCATCGGCGCCGTCGCACCGACGCCCCTGCTCGTGCCCGCCGCCGGCGCCGCGCTCGTCGGCCAGCCCGTGGGCGAAGCCGCCATCGAAGCCGCCGCCGCCGCTTCGCGCGCCGCTGCCCGCCCCATCACCGATATGCGCGGTTCGGCCGATCAGCGCCGCCACCTCGCCGGAGTCCTTACCGCCCGCGTGCTCCGCACCGCCATCGAACGAGCGAGGGCCTCGTGACCGACAAGCTGCACATTCAGACCACCATCAACGGCGAAGAGGTCGAATTCCTCGCCGCGCCCGGCCAGAGCCTGCTCGCCGCCCTGCGCGATGACCTCGGCCTCACCGGCTCCAAGGAAGGCTGCAACAACGGCAACTGCGGCGCCTGCAACGTCATCCTCGATGGCGAACTCGTGAACGCCTGCTGCGTCCTCGCCCCCGAAGTGGCCGGCAAGACGCTCGTGACCATCGAAGGCGTCGCCAGCGGCGCCGATCTGCACCCCCTCCAGCAGGCGTTCCTCGAACACGCCGCCCTCCAGTGCGGCATCTGCACCCCCGGCTTCATCGTCGCCGCGAAGGCACTCCTCGAGGCCGAGCCCAACGCCGACGAAGACCGCATCCGCCACTGGCTCGCCGGCAACCTCTGCCGGTGCACCGGCTACGACAAGATCGTCCGCGCGGTCCTCGATGGGGCCGATCGCATGCGCGCCGCCACGGCCGCGTCCTGAAGGAGAAGCCATGACCGCTCCTGAAAAACCCGCCTACCGCGTCATCGGCACGCGCCCCGTGCGCCCCGATGGCATCGATAAGGTCACCGGGCGTGCCGTCTACGGCGCCGATGTGCGGCTCCCCGGCATGCTGCGCGGCATCGTCCTCCGCAGCCCGCACGCCCACGCCAACATCCGCGGCATCGATGCCTCGAAGGCCCTCGCCCTCCCCGGCGTCAAGGCCGTCATCACCGGCGCCGACCTCGTTCCCCCCGGCAAGACGCTCGCCGACGTGCCGGATCTCGCCTCGAACCTGATGGCCACCACCAAGGTCTACTACCGCGGCCAGGCCGTCGCCGCCGTCGCCGCCACCAGCGAAGAGATCGCCCGCCAGGCCGCCCGCCTGATCGCCGTCGATTACGAAGTCCTCCCCGCCGTGCTCGATGTCCGCGAGGCCATGCTGCCCGCCGCCCCCATCCTGCACGCCGGCCTTCGCACCCGCGGCGGCGACCCGAACACCCAGACCAACATCATCGCCCACCACGTCATGGCCGTCGGCGACGCCGAAGCCGCCATGGCCGGCGCCGATGTCGTCACCGTCGAAGGCGAATTCAAGACCTCCATGGTCCACCAGGGCTATATCGAGCCCCACGCCTCCACGGCCACCTGGAACCCCGATGGCCAAATCACCATCTGGACCAGCACCCAGGGCTCCTTCCCGGCGCGCCAGAACACCTCCGCAGTTCTCGGCCACCCGATCTCCAAGATAAAGGTCATCCCCACCGAGATCGGCGGCGGCTTTGGCGGCAAGATCGCCATCTACCTCGAGCCCGTCGCCGCCCTCCTCGCGAAGAAGTCCGGCAAGCCCGTCAAGGTGCAGATGGACCGCGCCGACGTCTTCGAAGCCACCGGCCCCACCCCCGGCACCAGCATCCGCGCGAAGCTCGGCGCCACCAAGGACGGCCGCATCGTCGCCGCCATCGCCGATATGGCCTACGAAACCGGCGGCTACCCCATCGCCACGCCCGCCAACTACGCCACCATGGTCGCGTTCTCCTGCTACGACATCGAGAACCTGAAGATGGACGGCTGGGACGTCGTGGTGAACAAGCCCCGGACGCAGGACTATCGCGCCCCCAGCTCGCCGGCCGCCGCCTTCGCCATCGAACAGCTCATCGATGAGCTCTCCGAAAAGCTCGGCATCGACCCGCTCGCCCTGCGCCTCAAGAACTCCGCCCGCGAAGGCACCCGCGGCCCCATGGGCATGCCCTACCGCCGCATCGGCCACGAAGAGTGCGTCCAGGCCGCCCTCGACTCCGACCACTACCGGTCGCCCCTCGAAGGCCCGAACAAGGGCCGCGGCGTCGCCTCCGGCTTCTGGTTCAACGTCGGCCTGCGCTCCAGCGTGAGCGTCACCGTCCAGCCCGATGGCACCGTCAGCCTCATCGAAGGCAGCACCGATATCGGCGGCACGCGCGCCTCCCTCGCCATGCAGCTCGCCGAGACCCTCGGCATCGCCTACGAAGACGTCAAGCCCACCGTCGTCGATACCGATTCCGTCGGCTACAACGACGTCACCGCCGGCAGCCGCGTCACCTTCGGCACTGGCATGGCCACCGTCGAAGCCGGCAAGAACCTCATCAAGGAGATGAGCGGCCGCCTCGCCGGCGCATGGTCCGTCCCGCCCGAGGATATCGCCTTCGAGGGCGGCACCTTCTCCGCCGGCGACAAGAGCATGACCTTCAAGCAGGCCGCCGAAGCCACCGTCGGACGCGGCCCCGGCCTCACCGTCAGCGGCTCCGTCAACGCCGGCTTCCTCCAGGGCGGCGGCTTCGCCCATCACATCGTCGATGTCGAAGTTGACCCCGAAACCGGCAAGGTCCAGGTCCTGCGCTATACCACCGTCCAGGACGCCGGCACCGCCATTCACCCCGCCTACGTCGAAGGCCAGATGCAGGGCGGCGCCGCCCAGGGCATCGGCTGGGCCCTCAACGAGGAGTACTACTACGACGACAACGGCCGGATGGCGAACTCCACCTACCTGGACTACCGCATCCCCACCACCCTCGACGTGCCCATGATCGACACGATCATCGTCGAGGTGCCGAACCCCCTCCATCCCTACGGCGTCCGCGGCGTCGGCGAACCGGGCATCGTCCCGCCGCTGGCTGCCATCGCCAACGCCGTCTACCGCGCCACCGGCGTCCGCCAGCACCAGCTGCCGATGTCCCCCCGGCGCATCCTCGAGACCACGGACGCGATGAAGGCGTAGCGATGGTCACCGTCCTCCTCACCGCGGCGCTCCGGCCCTTCGCCGGCGGCGCCGCGCAGGTCGAGGCCAGCGGGGCCACCCTGCGCGAGGTCATCACCGACCTCGAACAGCGGTACCCCGCGCTCGCCGGCCACCTCGTCGATGACGCCGGCGTCCGCTCCGAGATCTTCCTCGCCATCAATAGCGAGGAAGCCTTCGGGCTCGACCAGGCCGTCCCCGAAGGCGCCGAGGTCCACATCCTCGCCGCCATGGCCGGCGGCTAAAGCACCCCGGCCACCGCCGGAGCCAGGCACACACGCGAACGGGGCGCCCCATGTGGGGCGCCCCGTTTTGTTTCCTCGCGGAGAGCGGGCTCTCAGCTCCCGAAAGCGAAGTCCGCCGTCTGGCAGTCCTTGTTGTCCTTCGCGAGCTTCTCCATCCGGTCCGAAGCATCCTTCGGCGGGTCCGGCAGGTCGTCGATGTTCTCCAGCGCCTTCAGGTCGCCATCCTTCATCGCCTTCGCCGCGTCCGTCAGCGTCTTCGAAGCCTTCGAATGCCAGTCCTTCAGGTCCTTCGGCGGCTTCGCGTTCGAGAAGTTCTTCGCCAGCGTCTCGAACGGCGCCGCGAACTTCTTCGCCGCTTCCTTCTCGTCCGTGATGTTCGAAGCGTCCTTCATCGTCTTGTCGAGGTCGGTGCTGAAAGTGGCGAACGCCTTGCAGATCGAAGCGACAAACGCCTCATCACTGCCGGTGCCCCCACCGCCACCGCCGCCATCGTCATCTCCGCCACCGCACGCGGCGAAGACCATGGCGAGCATTGCCGGCGCCAGGAGGAGCCAGGCCAGCCGCGTCCGAAAAACCATATGTGTGTTTCCCCTGTTCGTGGTGAAGCCAGTCCGCCCCCGGCCGTCGCCATCATAGACGGCACAACCACTACGTTACTGTAGGTAATCTCCCACACTGGTGAGCAACTTCGGCCCCCGGGCCGTCTTTCCCCCGTCGCGCACGGCCGCCGGCCTCCCTCAGGTGCCGAAGCCGAACTGCCCCGCCTGGCAGTCCTTGTTCTCCTTCGCGTACTTCTCCAGCCGGTCGGCCGCCCCCGGCGGGTCCGGCAGGTTCACCATGTCGCGAAGCGCCGAGATGTCGCCGTTCTTCAGTCCCTTCGCCGCATCGCTCAGCACCTTCGTCGCGTCCGCGTGCCAATCCTCCAGGTCCTTCGGCGGCGTCGCGTCGGAGAAGCTCCTTGCCAGCGTCTCAAAGGCGTCGCCGAACTGCTTCGCCGCCTCCGCCGGCTCCTTGATCTTGCTGGCATCCACCTTCTCGATGTCCGTGTTGAGCTGGTGGAACGCCTTGCAGATCGAGGCGACGTACGCCTCATCGGCGCTGCCGTCGGTGCCGTCGCCGCCGCACCCGGCGAAGAGCATCGCCAGCAACGCGGGCGCAATGAGGAGCCAGCCCGGGCGCGGTCGCATAGCCATCGCCGGTACCTCTGTAGTTGGTTAGCGCCATGTTTCCATGGCCCGTACCACTATCTACGGCATCTATGGATGCAGCCTTACCTGCCTCAGCGAAAGTGCATCATTCGCGCGCGAAATCGAACCCGGATGCCTTGCAGTCCGCATTATTCGCGGCAACCCCGTTTAATCTCCCCGCCACCTCACCCGGTACGGCCGGGATCGGGTTCACCCCCAGCGCCGCCGCCGCGTCGAGCTTTCCCGTCTTTAGCCGCTCCACCGTCGCCGTCAGCTCCGCCGCCGCCTGCGCGTGCCACTCCGCGAGGTCGGCCGGGGGGTTGGCGTTGGCGAACGCCGCCGCCAGCTTCGAAACCGGCGGGCTCAGCTTCTCCGTCACATCCTGCGCCGTCTTGAGCTGGTCCGGCCGCTTCAGCACCGCATCCACCTCGCCCGTGAACACCCGGTAGGCCGAGCAAATCGCCCCGACATACTCCGCGTCCGTCCCCGGCTTGCGCACGCTCTCCTGCTTCTTGTCACCCCCACCCCCGCCACACGCAGCCACCACAACCACCATCGCCGCAACAAGAACCGCCAACCCGCGCATCATCCGCCACAGCCTACCATCGTCCCGGCCGCACGGCCCGGGGCCGATCCCCTGGCAACTGGGAACTGACAACCGGGAACTCGAGACAGGAAACCAAACCAAAGGGGCCGGCATCACTGCCGGCCCCTTTCGGTTTCGTTCCCGTCTGACTAGATGTCGAGCATCTGCGCGACGCGCTCGCGGTGGAAGTCCGCATCGCCCCAGAACAGCTCCGCGCGCTTCTGGCGGCGGAAGAAGAGCTGGATCACGTAGTCCTTCGTGAAGCCGATACCGCCGTGGATCTGCTGGCCATGGGCCACCACGCGGCGGCTCGCATCCGAGCACCACGCCTTCGCCATCGCCACGTCCATGTCCGCCGAGGCTTCGTTCTCGCTCGTCGCCCACGCCGCCTTGTACATGATGAAGCGCATGCCATCGACATCCGTCACCATGTCCGCAGCCTTGTGCTGGATGGCCTGGAACGAACCAATCGGCCGGCCGAACTGCACGCGCTCCTTGGCGTAGTTCACCGAGATCTCGAAGTCCTTCTGGGCGAGGCCCACAAGGTACGCGCACTCAAGCGCCGTCGCCTGGTTGCGGATGATGCGACCGGCGTCCGCCGAGATCGCCATCACGTCCGCCGCCGCGACCTTCACATCCTTGTAGACCACTTCCGCCTGCTTGTCGCTGGCGATCGTCTTCAGGACGTTCACTTCGACGGCGCTCTTCGCCACCACCGCGGCGCCCATGCCGCCACCCGGCAGCTGGACAGCGGTGACGATGTAGTCCGCGACGTTCGCATCCGGCACGAACAGCTTCGTCCCGTTGATGACGATGTCGCTGCCCGCCGCCGTGGCCGCCATCTGCACGCCCTCGGCATCCCAGCGGCCGCTGGGCTCCGTGAACGCGTAGGTGAAGATCGCGCTGCCATCGGCGAGCTTCGGCAGGTACTTCGCCTTCTGGTCGTCGTTGCCGGCCGCGAGGATGATCGACGCCGCGATCTGGTTCGGGATGAACGGCCCCGGGAGCAGCGCCCGGCCGGTCTCCTCGACCAGCACGCAGAGATCCAGGAAGGAGAAGCCGGCCCCGCCGTAGTTCTCCGGGATCATCAGCCCCTGCCAACCGAGGTCGGCCATCTTCTTCCAGAGGTCCGGGCTGTAGCCCTTCTCATCCTCTTCCATGGCGCGGACGTGATCTTCCGGGCATTCCTTCTCAAGAAATTCCCGCGCCGAGTTCTTCAGCAGTTCCTGTTCTTCGCTGAGGCCGAGGTCCATAAGCCGTTGTGTCCCTTTCGCTGTATTCCGTCCCGCCCGGGCCGGTGGGCAACACGAGGCTGCCCTATTGCTTGCGGCGGGATTCTAGCACGATGTTTCGCACGAGGCGAACAGCCCCCCACACCTCGGGAAAGAGGATTACCTAACCCCGGCGCCCCGTTCGTTACGCTCGTTGCTCACCCGCCCGCGTATCATCCCCCCATGCTCCCCGAGGACGTCTTCGAAGGCCGCGTCCGCGTCGCCGGCGCCGCCGCCCTGGCCGGCATCCTCGCCGTCTTCGCCACCCTCTCCTACTGGCAGCTCTTCCGCACCGACCTCGCCACCCATGATGACAACCCACGCGTCCTAGCCGCCTTCTCCAATCCCCACCGCGGCCGCATCCTCGACCGCGACGGCAACGTCCTCGTCGAATCCCTCGCCGATGGCACCCGCCACTACCGCGACGCCTCCGTCGCCCACGCCGTTGGCTATATCGATGCCCGCTACGGTTCCCAGGGCGCCGAGCTCGCCTTCAATAGCGAACTCGCCGGCGAATCCGGCGCCGGCTGGCGGGGCGCCGTCGATGCCGAGCTGCGCCGCACCGCCATTCGCGGCGCCGATGTCCGCCTCACCCTCGATGCCCGCGTCCAGGCCGCCGCCGCCACCGCCCTCGGCGCGCGCCCCGGAGCCATCGTCGCCATCGACCCCCGCAACGGCGAAGTCCTCGCCATGGTCAGCGTCCCCACCTACGACCCTGGCAGCCTGGCCACCGCCGGCGAAGCGCTCCTCAAGGACCCATCCTCGCCGCTGCTGAACCGCGCCACCCAGGGCCTCTACACCCCGGGCTCCACGTTCAAGACCGTGACCGCCGCCTCCGCGCTCGAAAACAAGGTCATCCAGCCCACGACGACCGTGAACTGCCCCGGCGAAATCGTCATCGATGGCTTCCACATCAACTGCGCGAACACCGCCCAGGGCGTCGGCACCTATCCCTTCTCCGCCGCCTTCACCTACTCCGTGAACGCCATCTTCGCGAACCTCGGCGTCTCCCTGGGCTGGGACCGGCTGCTTGCGACCGCGGGCAAGCTCGGCTTTGGCGAATCCATCCCGTTCGCACTTGATACCGCGCCCAGCATCGTCGTCCCGGCCGGCACCGAACGCACGAAGGTCCTGCTCGCGAGCACCGCCTTCGGCCAGGGCGAAATCCTCGCCACGCCCCTCCAGATGGCGCTCATTGCCGCCACCATCGCCAACCAGGGCGTGCTCGTCGAACCCCGCCTCGGCCTCTCCGCCTCGTTCGATGGCGAAACCCGTGCCATCGACGAATCCGTCTCCCGCCGTGTGCTCGATTCCTCCGTCGCCGCCACCCTGCGCGACCTCATGGTCTCCGTCGTCGCGAACGGCCAGGCCCGCGGCGCGAACCTCCCCGGCATCACCGTCGGCGGCAAGACCGGCACCGCCGAGACCGGCCGCGACGGCAAGAGCCACGCCTGGTTTATCGCCTTCGCGCCCGCCGAAAACCCCACCATCGCCGTCGCCGTGATCGTCGAAGACGGCGGCCGCGGCGGCGAAGTCGCCTCCCCCATCGCCGGCCAGGTCCTCAGCGCCGCGCTCCGCCGATGACCGAAAACCCCCTCCACGCCATCGAACGCATGCTCGAACGGACCGCCCGGTCGCTCTCGGGCAACGCCCTCCATCCCGCCGAGATCATCCAGCGCGTGACCGCCGCGGTCGGGGCCGCCGCCGCCGATGGCGTCGCCCCCAACCGCGTCGTCCTCACCCTCAATCCCGCCGACCACGAACGCTTCCGGCCCGCCTTTCGCCTGCTCCAGCGCGAAATCCACCGCGACCTCGATGCCCTGGAAGCGCGCGAAGGCCTCCGCCGCATCGGTGCCCGCCAGGTCCTCCTCGAAGCCTCGCGCGATGTGCCCGCCGGCATCCCCGCCGTCGCCGCCCTCTTCGCCGATACCGCCAACGCCCCCTCCGCGCCCACCCCGGGCGCTACCCGCCGCCTGCGCCGCGCCGGAGACGCCGTGGTCGTCGTCGCCGGCAGCGGCCCCGTGCGGCTCACGCATACCCCGTTCTCCATCGGCCGCGGCCCCGCGAACGACCTGGTGCTTCCAAGCCTCGCCGTCTCCCGTGAACACGCCGTCATCCAGGCCACCGAGACCGGCTACGAACTCGTCGACTGCGGCAGCCGCAACGGCCTCGTCCTCGATGGCCGCCGCCACGACCGCCTGCTGCTCGAACCGGGCGCCCATGTGATGCTTGGCGACGTCGAACTCTGGCTCGAGGAAACCGGGTGAGCGACTCCACCGAACTGCTGCTCCTGCGCCTCGCCCTGACCGGGATGATCTTCCTCTTCGTCCTGCTCGCGGGCGTCGTCCTGCGTTCGGGCTTGCGTCCCCGTCGCGCCGCCGCCGCGGTGTCGCGCGCTGCCCCGGCCGGTCCCCGGCTCGTCGTCGTCACCCCGGGCACCACCGGCCTTCGCCCCGGCGCCGAGTTCCAGGTCGCGGGCGAAATGACCATCGGCCGCGACGCCGGCAACGGCATCGTCCTCGCCGATCCCTCCGTCTCCGGCCGCCACGCCGCCATCATGCGCGTCGGCCGCGATTGGACCGTCTCCGACCTCGGCAGCACCAATGGCACCCTCGTGAATGGCCGCGCCGTCGATGGCCGGGGCCACTCCCTCCGGGGCGGCGAAAAGGTCGTCTTCGGCGCCGTCGTGCTGCGCTACCAGCCCTGACCGCTCAGCGCCGCACCCGCGCCGACGCCTCCGAAATCCCCAGCAGCATGCCTACGAGCAGGAAGTTCACCACCAGGCTCGACCCGCCGTAGCTGACGAACGGCAGCGTCACGCCCGTCGTCGGGATCATCCGCAGGTTCCCCGCGATGATCACCGCCGCCTGGATGCCGATGAGCAACGCGATCGCGCTCGCCAGCAGCCGCCCGTAGGCGTTCGGCGCCTCCAGTGCCACCTGCAACCCCGCCACCAACAGCACGAGGTACAGCATCGCCACGCCCACTGCCCCGGCCAGGCCCAGCTCCTCCGCGATGGCCGTATAGATGTAGTCCGTCTGCGCCGCCGGCACCACGTCCGGCTCGCCGAGCCCGAGGCCTTCGCCCGTTACGCCCCCGGCCTGGATCGCGTAGATGCTCTGCACCGTCTGGTAGCCCGCGCCGTCTGCCTGTTCGTAGGGCGAAAGCCACACATCGATGCGCGTGTGCGCGTGGTCGAACGCGAGATACCCGAACACCCCCGTGCACGCCAGCAGCGCCAGCCCGCCCGCGACGAACCACATCCGCCCCGTCGCGACATACAGCACCGCCACGGTCAGCAGCAGCAGGATGGCGATCGTCCCCAGGTCCTTCAGCAGCGCCAGCGCACCCATCGCCGCCACCAGCGTCAGCAGCAGCGGCACCAGGTACGGCAGCGCCGAATACGTTCGCCCGCCGAATTTCATCCGCGGCAGCGAAAGCACCGCACCCTCGTCCGCCAGGTACCCGGCGAGGAACACGATCACGAACAGCTTGATGATCTCGGTCGTCTGGATCGTCTGCCCGCCGACGGTCACCCAGAGGCGCGCGCCGCCGCGCGTTTCGCCCAGGAAGCCCGTCGCCACGAGCAGCAGCACGGCTACCACCGCCGCCGTGTACTTCCACCGCCGCAGCAGCTCATACCGTCGCGATGCCAGCGCCGCGCCCGCCATCAGCGCCACGCCCACCACCGTCCAGTTCGCCTGCGCCTGCGCCGAAGGGGGCGAAAGCCGCGTCACGAAAGCGAGGCCCACCGCCGTCAGCATCAGCGCCGCCGCATAGGGCACGGCCGCCGCCCGCGGTGCAACCACGCGAAGTGCAAGGTGTCCGAGACCCGCAACAAACAGGAATTGCGTTAGGATCCTTCCAGAGCCCGTGGGAAAGTCGAACCCCGCGGCCTCCAGCGCACGCCACGCAAGCGCGAGGAACCCGGCGCTCAGGAGCACCAGCAACGCCTCCGCGTTGCGCCTCCCGGACACCGCACCCGCGGCCACCTGCGAAAGAGCCACTACCGCTTGGAACCCGCGACCATCATCGACTCACGATACCGCCTCGAACGCCTCCTCGGCACCGGAGGCATGGCCGAGGTCTGGCTCGCCGAGGACCGCCGCCTCTCCCGCTGGGTCGCCCTCAAGATCCTCCGCAACGAAGACCCCGAGCTCGCCTCCGGCCTCGCCCGCGAAGCGCGTCTCGTCGCCCGCCTGCAGCACCCCAACATCGTCGCTGTCCACGACGCCGGCGAACACGAAGGCCTCCCCTACCTCGTGATGGAGTACGTCCACGGGCACTCCCTGCGCGGCCTTCTCGAAGCGCGCGGCCGCCTCAGCGAAGCCGAAGCCCTCCGCTACGGGCTCCAGGCCGCCGCCGCCCTCGAATACGCCCACGCCGCCGGCGTCATCCACTGCGACATCAAGCCCGAAAACCTCATGGTCGATGAACAGGGCACCGCCAAGCTCACCGACTTCGGCGTCTCCCTCACCGTGAACCGCACGATGACGCCCGACCAGGCGCGCGACATCCTCGGCACCCTCGCCTACCTCGCCCCCGAAGTCATCCAGGGCGCGCCTCCCGACCCGCGCTCCGATGTCTACTCGCTCGCGCTCACCCTGTACGAGCTCGTCGCCGGGCGCGTCCCGTTCGAAGGCGCCACGCCCGCCGCCATCGCCGGACAGCGCCTCGCGCGGCCCGCGCCCCCGCTGCGCACGCTCGCGCCCGATGCCTCGCCCGCCCTCGAATCCGCGCTTGCCCGCGCGCTGTCGCTCAATCCCGATGGCCGCTGGCCCACCGTCGCCGATTTCGCCGCCGCGCTTCGCGGTTCGAACCAGCGAACGGCGCCCGTCGCGGCGATCCCCCCCGTCGGCCGGCCGGCGCCGAGGCCCCAGCCATCGCGCCACTCGACCGCGCGCGTGCAGCGCCAGGCCGCGGCCGTCCCTCCTCCGCCCGCGAACACGGGAGGAGGCAGCGGCGCCGTCACGGCCGCGATCTTCGCGGGCGTGATCCTGCTCGCCGCCGGCGCCGGCATCGCCGCCGCGCTCTTCCTCTCACACGGCGACGACAACGGCGGCACGCCCTCGCCGACGCCCCTGCCGTCGCTCACCGCCCCCGCATCGACGCCGGCCACGACGCCTACGCGAGGCCCCGGCGCCACCAACACCCCGGAGCCCACGCAAACGGCCACGCCCTCACCCTCGGCCACGCCCGCGACGACGGTCACCGCGACGCCAACCCGCACCCCGACCCAGCCGGCGGCCACGCCCACGCGCACGAACACCCCGCCCGCGTCCTCCCCCACGGCGGCGACGGCCACCCCCGGCGGCGGCCCCCAGCCAACGGCCACTCCCCGCCCGTGATGGGGTAGCGCGCGTAGTTCGCTGCCTGGCTGTGCCGTAGCATCGGCCTCATCCCCTCCCGTGGAGCGTCCCGTGCCCGAGCAGCGCATGTATGGCCTCTGGAGCAGCCCCATCACGCCGCGGTCCCTCGCCGCCTCCATGCGCCTCTCCGAACCGCACTGGGATACCGATGGCCGCACCCTCGGCTGGATCGAAGGCCGTTCCGACCGCGGCGTCATCGTCGTCCAGGAAGATGGCGGCGCCCCCCGCGACCTCACCCCCGGCGACCTCTCCGTGCGCGCCTTCGTCGGCTATGGCGGCGGCGATTTCACCCTCGCCCACGGCGCCGCCTACTTCGTCGCCCAGCACGACCAGCGCATCTACCGGCAGGAGCTCGCGGGCGGTTCGCCCCGGCCCATCACCCCGGCCTTCGGCGCCGCCTCCACGCCGCGCGTCTCCCCCGACGGCCGCTGGCTCCTCTACGTGCACACCTACGAGGACGCCGACTCCCTCGCCGTCGTCGATACCGCCGGCCGGCACTGGCCCGCGAAACTCGCCACCGGCAGCGATTTCTACATGCAGCCGGCCTGGCACCCCGAAGGCGACCAGGTCGCCTGGATCGAATGGGACCACCCCAACATGCCCTGGGACGGCACGCGCCTGAAGCTCGCGCACCTCGCCTTCCCCGAAGGCGGCCTCCCCGTGGTCACCTCCGCCGCGACCGAGGCCGGCGGCCCCGACACCGCCATCTTCCAGCCCGAATTCACCCCCGACGGCGTCTCCCTCCTCTACGTCTCCGACCACTCCGGCTGGGGGCACGTCTACCGCCGCCACCTCGTGTCGGGCGAAGTGCGCGAACTCACCGAAGGCGATTCCGACTTCGGCGAGCCCGCCTGGAGCCAGGGCCAGTACCGCGTCGCCGCCCTCCCCGGCGGCGCCGCCATCGCCGTCCGCGGCAAGGACGCCTTCGACCACCTCACCCTCATCCACTCCACCGGCGATACCACCAACCTCGCCTCCCGCCACGCCGAATACACCACCATCAGCTCGCCCGCCGCGTCACCCGATGGCACACGCGTCGCCTTCGTCGGCTCGGCCGGGCAGCAGCCACCGCGCATCGCCGTCATGGAGATGCACCAGCGCCCGCCCACCGTCACCGTCGTCCGCCGCAGCGACCCCGAGATCACCCCCCGCGACGCCCTGAGCGCGCCGCGCCCCATCTCCTGGCCCTCGTTCGATGGCGAAACTGCCCACGGCCTGTACTACCCGCCCGCCAACGGCGCCTTCACCGCGAGCGGCGCGCCCCCGCTCGTCGTCATCGTCCACGGTGGCCCCACGAGCCAGGTCCGCGCCGGCTGGGCGCAACAGACCCAGTTCCTCACCTCGCGCGGCTACGCCGTCCTGCAGCCGAACTACCGCGGCAGCACCGGCTACGGCCGCGACTACATGCTCAAGCTCCGCGAAAGCTGGGGCATCTACGATGTCGAGGATTCGAAGAGCGGCGCCGAATATCTCGTGCGCGAAGGCCTCGCCGATGCCTCCCGCCTCGTCATCATGGGCGGCAGCGCCGGCGGCTTCACCGTGCTCCTCTCCCTCGTGCGCATCCCCGGCTTCTACACCGCCGGCGTGAGCATGTTCGGCGTCTCCAACCAGTTCACCCTCGCCGCCGATACCCACAAGTTCGAAGCCCGCTACCTCGATACCATGCTCGGCCCGCTCCCCGAGGCTGCCGCCGTCTATCGCGACCGCTCGCCCATCTTCTCCGCGAACCAGATCACCGACCCCGTCGCCCTCTTCCAGGGCGATATCGACCGCGTCGTCCCGCGCGAGCAGAGCGACAGCATCGCCGCCTCCCTCCGCGCCCGCGGCGTCCCGCACGAATACCACGTCTACGAAGGCGAAGGCCACGGCTGGCGCAAAGCCGAGACCATCGAGAAGTTCTACACCTCCCTCGAACGCTTCCTTCGACAGTACGTCCTCTTTGCGTAAACCTTAGACGTGGGTGAGCAGCCCCACTGCCCGGGGTCGCGCGCGCCCGCAAAGTTAACCGCGGGACTCTCGCTCGCCACGCCGGGGCCGACCCTGGCGAAGGCGCCCGAAAGGTTTCGATGTCGTCCGCCATCCTCCAGTCCGGCACCCCGCCCGCCATCGCCGACTTTCTCGCCTCGCTCGTTCCCCCGCGCGCCGGCCGATGCACCGTGGTCGCCGCGCCGCTGCCGCCCGAACTGGTCGCGAGCCTGACCGAAGGCGGCCTCCCCGCCCTCCGGCGCGCCTCCGTCGTCTCCTGGGAGCATGCCGCCAGCGGCACCCGGCTGTTCGGCCTCGGTGTCGCCGCGCGCTGGCACGGCCCCCGCGAAGAGGGCATCGACGAAGCCCGTGCCGCCCTCGCCGCTATCACCTGCGAAGCGGCCGGCGATATCCATCCCGCCGCGCGCCCGCGTCTTTTCGGCGGCCTCGCCTTCGAACCCGCACCCGAACATCCCGACCCGGAGTGGGCGCCTTTCGGCGGCTGGCAGTTCATCCTTCCCCGCGTCATCGTCGCGCAGCTGGCCGAAGGCGAATTCGCCGCCACCGCCTGCGTCGCCAGCGGCGCCGGCGGGCACGATCCGGCCCCGGCGGTTCCCGGCCACACCCGCGGGGGCCTCGATGCCATGGGCTGGCAGCGCGCCGTCGCCTCCGCCCGCCTCGAACTCGAATCCGGCGCCTACCGCAAGACCGTCCTCGCCCGCCAGAAGCGCGTCTCCGTCCCCGGCTTCACCCCCGAACCCACCGTGAGCGAACTCGCCGCCCGCTACCCCGGCTGCTTCGTCTGGCACTTCGATGTCCCAGGCGCCACCTGGCTGGGCGCGAGCCCCGAACGGCTCGTCTCCACCCAGGGCGGCTGCGCCCGCGCCGATAGCCTGGCCGCCTCCTGCCGCCGCGGCGCCACCCCCGCCGAGGACGCCGTCCTCGCCGATGGCCTCCTCGCCGACCCCAAGGAGCGCCTCGAGCACGCCGTGGTCGTCGAAGCCATCACCAACGGCCTCCAGCCCTTCGCCGAGGCGATCGACTGCCCCCCCGGCCCGCGCATCATGAAGCTCGCGAACATCCAGCACCTGCACACGCCGATCACCGCCCGCCTCCGCCCCGGCGTCCACGTGCTCGACCTCGTCGGCGCGATGCATCCCACCCCGGCCGTCGGCGGCTGGCCGCGCCAGCCCGCGCTCGATGCCATCCGCCGGCTCGAAAAGATGGACCGCGGCTGGTATGCAGCCCCCTTCGGCTGGGTCGATTTCAGCGGCGAGGGCGAATTCGCCGTCGGCCTGCGCACCGCCCGCGTCGCCGGCGACGAAGCCACCCTCTTCGCGGGCTGCGGCATCGTCGCCGACTCCGATCCCGAGCGCGAAGTCGCCGAGACCGAGCTCAAGTTCCGGCCCCTCGCCGAAGCCCTCCAGGCCGGCCGCTAGTGGATATCGCCGCCGCCAACACCGCCGCCGCGCGCGCCCTCGTCGCGGGCCTCGCCGCCGCCGGCGTGACCGACTGCGCTATCTCCCCCGGCTCGCGCTCGACACCCCTCACCGTCGCCTTCGCCGAGCAGACCGCCGTCCGGCCCTGGCTCCACCTCGATGAACGCTCCGGCGCCTTCTTCGCCCTCGGGCTGGCGCGCGCCACGGGGCGGCCCGTCGCCCTCGTCTGCACCTCCGGCACGGCCGCCGCGAACTTCTTCCCCGCCATCGTCGAAGCCAACCTCAGCCGCGTCCCGCTCGTCGTCCTCACCGCCGACCGGCCGCCAGCCCTGCGCGACCGCGGCGCCGCCCAGACCATCGACCAGCTCCGCCTCTACGGCACGCACGTGCGCATGGCGCTCGACCTGCCGCTCCCCCTCGGCCTCGGCGGCGAACCGGCCCAGTTCCGCATGCACGCCGCGCGCGCCGCCGGGATGGCGATGGGCCCGCTCCCCGGCCCGGTGCACCTCAACGTCCCCTTCGATGAGCCGCTCATCGCCGCGCCGGCCCTGCACCCGCCGGCCGATGCGCTCCCGAACCGCGGCAACACCATCGGCCTCACCGCGAGCGTGCCCGCCCAGGCCGAGGTCGCCCTCGCCGCCGAGCGCCTCGCCGGCGTGCGACGTCCCATCGTCGTCGCCGGCCCCGAGACCGGTGGCCTACCCGCCGACGACATCGCCTTCCTCGCCCGCCGCCTGGGCGCGCCCATTTTCGCCGACGGTCTCTCCGGGCTCCGCACCGGCCCCCACGACCGCGCCCTCGTGCTCGATTCCTTCGACCCCATCGTCCGCGACCCGCGCATCGCCGACGTCCGCGCCGACGCCGTCATCCATTTCGGTGGCTCGCCCACGTCGAAGGCCCTCAACGGCATGCTCGCCGGGCTGCGCGGCGTGCCCTACGTCCTCGTCGACCGTCCCGGCGGCTATCGCGACCCGAACCTCGCCGCCGATACCCTCCTCGCGGGCGAACCCGCCGCCGTCGCCCGCATCCTCGCCGACATGCTCGAATGGGAATCCAGCACCGACCAGGGCTGGGTGGAGGGCTGGGTCGCCTCCGACGCCATGGCCCGCGAACAGCTCCAGCGCCACATCGCCGCCTTCGACGAGCCCTTCGAGGGCCGCGTCTTCACCGAGCTCCAGGACCTGCTCCCCGCCGGCGCCACCATCGTCGCGGGCAACTCCATGCCCGTCCGTGACCTCGATTCCTTCGTCGTCGCCGCCGAAAAGCCGCTGCACCTCGTCGCCAACCGCGGCGCGAACGGCATCGATGGCGTCGTCTCCTCGGCGCTCGGCGCGGCCGCCGCCCGCCGCGGCCCCGTCGTCCTCGTCATCGGCGATATCTCCCTCTACCACGACATGAACGGCCTCCGGGCGGCCAAACGCCACAACCTCGACCTCACCGTCGTCCTCGTGAACAACAACGGCGGCGGCATCTTCAACTACCTCCCGCAGGCCTCCCACCCCACCCTCTTCGAGGAGTGGTTCGCGACGCCCACCGGCCTCGATTTCGCCCACACCGCCGCGCTCTACGGCGCGAAGCACACCCTCGCCCGCGACTGGGACACCTTCCGCGTGGCCGTCGCGAACGGGCTCGGCGGTGGCTTCCACATGGTCGAACTCCCCACCGACCGTGCCCGCAACGTCGCCATGCACCAGCAGGCGTGGAAGGCCGCGGCCGATGCCGCCTTCGCCGTGGAGGTAGCCCCCGCATGACGCGCGTCGCCCTCGAACCCGGGTTTGGCCTCAATGTCGAAGTCGCCGGCGACGGCCCCGCGCTCGTGCTCCTTCACGGTTTCACCGGTTCCGCCCGCTCCTGGGGCGAATTCGGCGACCTGCTCGCCGCCCAGTTCACCACCGTCGCCGTCGATATCGTCGGCCACGGCCAATCCGATGCCCCCGCGGACCTCGAGCATTACCGCATGGAGCGCGCCATCGAGGACATCGTCACCGCCGTCGAGCGCCTCGGATTCGCGCGCCCCCACTGGCTCGGCTACTCCATGGGCGGCCGCACCGCGCTCCAGCTCGCCCACGCCTACCCCGCGAACGTCCGCTCGCTGACCACCATCGGCGCCTCCCCCGGCATCGATTGCGTCGAGGACCGCGTCGCCCGCGTCTCCTCCGATGAGGTGCTCGCCCGCAACATCGAACGCGACGGCGTCGAACCGTTTATCGATTACTGGGAGGCGATCCCGCTCTTCGCCAGCCAGCGCGCCCTGCCCGAAGCCGCGCGCGCTCGCATCCGCGAAGGCCGGCTACGCAACAGCGTCACCGGGCTCGCGAACAGCCTCCGCGGCATGGGCGCCGGCGCCCAGTCCGCCCTCCACGAACAGCTCGTGACCATGACCATGCCGTCGCTCATCATGGCCGGAGCCCTCGACACCAAATACGTCGAAACCGGCACCATGCTCGCCGGCACCATGCCCAACGCCCGCTTCGAAGCCATCCCCGGCGCCGGGCACGCCGCCCAGACCGAACGCCCGGCCGAAACCGCCGCGCCCGTCATCGCCTTCCTGCAATCCCTCGAACTGGAGTCCCCCAATGGCTGATGCCCCCGTCACCTGGCAGACCGTCGTCGAATACGAAGAGATCCTCTTCCAGAAGACCGAGGGCATCGCCCGCATCTCCATCAACCGCCCCGAAGTGCACAACGCCTTCACCCCGAAGACGGTCTTCGAGCTCATCGATGCTTTCGCCCGCGCCCGCGAGGACCCGGAAGTCGGCGTCATCCTCTTCACCGGCGAGGGCGGCCGCGCCTTCTGCTCCGGCGGCGACCAGCGCGTCCGCGGCCACGGCGGCTACGTCGGCGATGACAACGTCGCCCGCCTCAACGTCACCGACCTCCACAAGCTCATCCGCTCCATCCCCAAGCCCGTCATCGCCCTGGTCCCCGGTTATGCCATCGGCGGCGGCCAGGTCCTGCACGTCATCTGCGACCTCTCCATCGCCGCGGATAACGCCCGCTTCGGCCAGACCGGGCCCCGCGTCGGCAGCTTCGATGGCGGCTTCGGCGCCGTCCAGCTCGCCCGCCTCGTCGGCCAGCGCAAAGCCCGCGAAATCTGGTTCCTCTGCCGCCAGTACAACGCCCAGGAAGCCCTCCAGATGGGCCTCGTCAACACCGTCGTCCCCCTCGACCAGCTCGAGGCCGAAGGCGTGAAGTGGGCGCGCGAAATCCTCCAGCTCAGCCCCATCGCCCTCCGCATGATCAAGACCTCGTTCAACGCCGAACTCGATGGCATGTCCGGCCTCACCGAGCTCGCCCACAACGCCAACATGCTCTTCTACATGGTCGATGAAGCGAAGCACGGCCGGGACGCCTTCCTCGAAAAGCGCCAGCCCGAGTTCGCCGACCCCAAGAAGTTCCCTCGCCGCGGCTGATCCCGCATCATCCCTTCTCGATGAAACCGCGGCCCGGCTCCCGGCGATGACACCCCTCGCGCGCGTCGCCTGGCGCCCCTTCCGCCTGCCCCTGCGCGCCGAAACGCACGCCGCGCACGGCACCACCGCCACACGCGAAGGGCTCCTCATCGTCGTCGAAGGCGTCGAAGGCGCCCGCGGCCTTGGCGAAGCCTCCCCGTTCCCGTCCTACACCGGCGGCAGCGTCGAAGAATGCGCCGCCCTCGTCGCGAGCGTCGCGCCGGGCCTCCTCGCTTCCCCCGCGGACTCCCTCTGGCGCTCGCTGCCCCCGTTGCCGGGCGGGCACCCCGGCTCGCTCGCCGCCCTCGCCTGTGGCATCGAAACCGCCCTCGCCGACCTCCTCGCGCGCGGCGAGGGCGTCCCCCTCCACCGCTTCCTCCGTCCCCGCCCCGGCGGCGATGCCGATGCCGTGGTCGAAGCCAACACCGTCATCGATAACCCCGACCCGATGCGCGCCGCCGAGGAAACTCGCGACGCCGTCCAGGCCGGCTTCACCACCCTCAAGGTCAAAGCCGGGTTCGACCTCGATCGCCAGCGCTTCGCCGCCGTCCGCGCCGTCGCCGGGCCGTTCGTGCGCCTCCGGGCCGATGCCAACGGCGCCTGGGACGAAGCCGCCGCCCTCGACGCGCTCCCTCGCCTCGCCGCCGCCGGTGTCGAGCTGCTCGAACAGCCGCTGCCGGCGTTGTCGGGGCCCGCCGCGCTCGCCCGTTTGCGCGCCGCGAGCCCGGTCCGCATCGCCGCCGACGAAGCCTGCCGCACGATGTCCGACCTCGCCGCCCTCCTCGCGTCGAACGCCATCGATGCCGTCGTCGTGAAGCCGATGGCCAGCGGCCTGCGCGAATCCCTCGCCATCCTCGCCGCGGCCCGCGAAGCTGCCCTGGAGGCGATCGTCACCACCACCTTCGATGCCGGCATCGGCACCGCCCTCGCGATGCATCTCGCCGCCACGCTCGATGAGCCCCGCCCCGCCTGCGGCATCGCCACCCACGCCCGCCTCGCCGCCGACATCGTCACCGGCGTTCCCGCCGTCGCGGGCGGCCGCGTCACGCTGCCCGGTATCGCCCACATCCCCGGGCTCGGCGTCACCCTCGACGAAGCCGCCCTCGAAGCGCACGCCACCGGCCCCTGGCAGGAGGTCCGCCGCTGACCGCGCCCATGCCCGATTGGCTCCAGCACCGCGCCTACGCCCTCCCCGGCGCGACCGCCGCCGTCCTCGCGGATGGCACCACCCTCACCTACGCCGAGCTCGATGCCCGCGTCGCGACCCTCGCGGCCATGCTCGAAGCGCGCGGCGTCGCGGCCGGCCACCATGTCGCGCTCCTCGCCGTGAATTCGCTCGAATTCGTCGAAGCCGTCCACGCCGTCACCCGTCTCGACGCCGTGCTCGTGCCGCTGAACGCACGCCTCACGCCCGCCGAGCTCGCCTACCAGCTCAAAAACTGCCGCGCGCGCCTGCTGCTCACGCACGCCCCCACCGCCGCGCTCGCCCGCGAAGCGGCTGCTACCACGGGCACGCCCATCCACGAGCTCGGCGGCGGAACCACCGTCGCCGGCGTCACGCGGCCGCCTGCCGCCATTCGCACCCACGACCCGGATGCCCCGTACGCGATCATTTACACCTCCGGCACCACCGGCCGCCCGAAAGGCGCCATCCTCACCTACGAGAACTTCGCAGCCAGTGCGGCTGCCTCGGCCTACAACATGGGCGTCCTCCCCGGCGACCGCTGGCTCGCGTGTATGCCGCTCTTCCACGTCGGCGGCCTGAGCATCGCCCTCCGCAGCGCCATCTATGGCACCGCCGTCGTCATCCATCCCGCCTTCGATGAGCACGCCGTCAACCGCGCCCTCCGCGACGAAGGCGTCTCGCTGCTCTCGGTCGTGCCCACGATGCTCCAGCGCATGCTCGATGCCGACACCGTCCCCTACCCGGCGACCGTCCGCGGCGTGCTCGTGGGCGGCGGGCCCGTCACTCGCGACCTCCTCGTGCGCGCGCTCGAACGCGGCCTCCCCGTACTCCAGACCTACGGACTCTCCGAGGCCGCCTCCCAGGTCACGACCCTCTCCCCCGGCGACGCGCTCACCCACACCGGGTCGGCCGGCAAGCCGCTGCTCTGCACCCGCCTCCGCATCGATGCCCCCGCCGGCGATCCCGGCGAAATCCTCGTCTCCGGCGCGACCGTCACCGCCGGGTACCTGGGCAACCCCGAAGCCACCGCCCGCGCCCTTCGCGATGGCTGGCTCCACACCGGCGACATCGGCCGACTCGATGCCGAAGGCTTCCTCTACGTCCTCGACCGCCGCGACGACCTCATCGTCACTGGCGGCGAAAACGTCTACCCCGCCGAGATCGAGGGCCACCTCCTCCAGCACCCCGATATCGAGGCCGCCGCCGTCGTCGGCATCCCCGATGCGCGCTGGGGCCAGGCCGTCGCCGCCGCGCTCGTCCTTCGCACCCCGATCGAGGACCCGGCGGCCACCTTCGATGCCTACCTCCGCGAACGCATCGCCCCCTACAAGCTCCCCCGGCGCTACCTCGTGGCCGGCTCCCTCCCCGCCACCGCAAGCGGCAAGATCCAGCGCCACCTCGTCCGCACCCTGTTCACCTGACGGTTGCTACAATCCGCCGCGAAGGAGACCGACGTGAGCGACTGCCTTTTCTGCAAGATGGCCGCCGGCGAAGTAGACGTGCCCCGCGTGGCCGAAAACGCCGCCGCCTTCGCCATTCGCGACATAAACCCGCGTGCGCCCGTGCACGTCCTCATTATCCCGAGGCAGCACATCGGCTGGGCCCGCGACCTCGGCCTCGAGGACGGCGCCACACTCGGCGCCATGTACGAACTCGCCACCGAGGTCGCCGATATCGAAGGCGTCGGCGAGTCCGGCTACCGCCTCGCCTTCAACGTCGGCGAAGCCGCCGGCATGACCATCTGGCACCTCCATCTCCATCTCATTGGCGGCCGCCCGCTCGGGCCCGAAGGCTGATGGCGAAGTCGATCCGCGCCCAGGTCGAGGCCATCGTCGAGGAGTTCGAATCGCGCCCCGAAGGGCTCCTCAAGCACGTCCGCCGGGTCCTCGATGAAGCGCTCGACCTTGCCCGCCATTGGGATATCGACCCCGAACGGACCGAGCTCGCCGCCTGGGGCCACGACCTCTTTCGCGCCCACACCCCGGCCGACCTGCTCCGCCTCTCGCGCGAAGCCGGCGTCCCCATCAGCCCCGAGGACGAAGCCGCGCCCATCATGCTGCACGGCCCCCTCGCCGCCGCCGTCATGCGCGAACGCTTCAAGGTCACCGATGACGAGGCCCTCGCCGCCGTCCGCGACCACACTGCCGGGCTCGCCGAAATGCCCATGCTCGCGAAGGTCATCCTCATCGCCGACAAGGTCGAGAAGCGCAAACGCACGCGCACGCCCGTGATGGAGGCCATCCGCCGCATCGCCCGCCGCGACCTCGACCTCGCGCTCCTCTGCTGGGCCGATTGGAAATGGGTCGATGAGCGCGCCCACGGCTACGACAGCTACACCGCCCACTGGCACGCGCGCGAGGAGTGGGTGCGCGCCCACCACGCCGAGATTGGCCTCCCGCGCCGCATCCCCGGCTGGCAGTACGACCTCGACTGACTCAGCGCACCATCGACGCCAGGATCTTCGCCGCCTCAGCTTCGTCCATCCCGAACTTCGTCTCCACCAGCAGCTCGTAGCTCCGCGTCTTCGTGGTCAGCGTGTACCCCGTGAACCCGAAGTCGGACCGCGCGCGAACCAGCGTCGCGCCCGCGACGGGGCTCACCAGCGTCTCCGCCTCCGTCACGGCCACCGGCGCCGACGACTGCGTGATCGAAATCGGGAACGGCCCCTTGAACGCCATCGACACCTCGTGGACCGGGCCGTGCTCCGGCGCATCCACCTTCATCCCCGTCAGCTCGAAGCCCGCGGGCAGCACCGGCGCCACGACTTCAAACCCGGCCTGCGCACTCGCCTTCCGCGCCTCCTCCGCCAGCGACCCGGCGGGGACGACCACCTGGGCGCGGTCCTCCGGCTCCGAACGCCCCCGGCTCCCGGTCGCGACGAACGCCACCACCCCGCCCGCGACCAGCGCGGCGACAGCCAGCGACATCACCCGCCTTGAACGAAGGCGGGCACGAACCATGGCCCGCTCCCAAACCGGCAATCGCCGGCGAATCTGATAGCCCTACCGCTGGACCAGCTGCGTGAGCACACCGCCGGTCACGGACGGGTGGACGAAGACCTGGCCCTTCACCGGGTTCCCCGGCCCCGGGTCGCCGACGAGCCGGATGCCCTTCTCGCGCAGCTCCGCCACCGTCGCGTCGATGTCGTCGACCTTCATCGCGACGAGGTGCACGCCCTCGCCCTGCTCCGCCAGCCGCTTCGCGATCGGCCCCGCGTCGCCCGTCGCCGAGACGAGCTCGATGTACGAATCCCCGAAGCGGAAGAACGCCATCGCCATTCCCGCCGCAGGGGCATCGCTGCGGTCGCTCACGCCCGTGCCATAAATCGTCTCGTACCGGCCGATCGCCGCGTCGAGGTCCTTCACCGCGATGACGACGTGGTCCACACCGTTGAACATTGGGTTCCTCGCTGGTTGGTAGTGCCGCGACCATACGCGTGCGGCGCCCGCGCGTGCTACCCCAACAGCGCCCGGATCGCCGCGCGCGCCGTCTCGTCCCCGGGCGCGAACCGGGTCAGCTCGCGCGTCAGCGCCACGTAGAGCGCGCGAAGCTCGGGCTCCCCCGCGAGCGCCTCCAGGTGCCGCGCCACCGTGCCCGCATCGCCGCGCGCGACCGGCCCGCTCAACGCCGCCAGCGATGGCTTCCCCGCCGCGTTCGAAGCGCTCGCCAGCAACAGCGGCGCCAACGCCTCCCGCGCGACCTCGCCGGGCAACCCCGCCGCCTCCCACGCCCGTCCCGCGGCCGACATCAGCCCCACGACGAAGTTGCTCGCGAACACCGCCGCCGCGTGGTACGCCGCCCGGTCGATGCCCGCGAGTGAAAACGGCCGCGCGCCCAGCGCCGTGACCATCGTCTCCAACATCGCCGCCAGCCGGCCATCGCCTTCGATCCCGCACCGGGCGCCCGCAAACCGCCCCGGCTCCGCTTCGCGTGAAGGGAACGTCTGCAAGGGATGCAGGCACCCCGCGAGCCCCTTCGCCGCGCGCACGGCGGCCAGCACCTCCAACCCGAGCGCGCCACTGCAGTGCACCGTCGCCTGCCCCGCGCGCCACGGCAGCCGCGCGGCCTCCCCCGCGATGGCACCATCCGGCACCGTCAGGAACACGAGATCGGCCGCATCGACCACCTGGTTCGCGGCCGCCACGCGCACATCGCCGTCGATCGCCTCCGCCAGCCGCCGCGCCGACTCCCGCTCCCGGCTCGCGACCGCGACCACGCCGTACCCCGCACGCGAAAGCGCCGGCCCCAGCGACATCGCTGTGCGGCCGGCGCCAATGATCCCGATCCGGGGCCTCTCGTTGGTCACGCCCAAACGGTGGGCCGGGCGGCGAACGCGGTCAACCCATGCCCGCTACTGGAGGAGGAACGCGCTCGCGACCCACCCCGTCACGCGCCCTTCGACCACGACCTTCACCCATGCCAGCCCGCTCGCGTCCACCGGCCCGTCGATGATCGCCACGCCGGTCGCGGCCGGCAGGCAATCGAGGATGCCCGCGCCCGTGCCCGGCTCCTTGCGCACGCGCAGGCAGCCCGGGCTATTGTCGACCTTCGCCAGCACCGGCGCCGGCTCCTTCGCCGCCGCGGGGGCATCCGTCGCGGGCGCATCCACCGCGGGGGCGGCCGCCGCCGGTGGCTCTGCTGCCGCGGCCGGAGGCGGCTCCACCGCGGCCGCCGTCGCCGGGCTCTGCGTCTTCGCCAGGTAGCGCGCCGCGACCCACCCCGTCTTGCCCGCCGCCTCCACCTTCACCCAGGTGAAGCCGTCCGCGCTCACCGGCCCGCCCGTCACGTTCGCCGCCGTCCCCGCCTTCAGGCAGGTCAGCACGCTCCCCTTGAGCGAAGGCTCGCTGCGCAGGTTGAGGCAGCCGGAGTCCGGCGCCACCGTCGCGGCATCACCCGCAGCGAACGAAACGGGCACGGCCGGCGCAGCGGCTCCGCCGCCAATCCGGTAGATGTGCACGTCGAGGCCGCTCGCCGCTGCCAGCCGGTACGGTTCGTATCCCGGCCGCAGCCGCACCATTTCGTCCCAGTTCTGGTTCGAATCCACCGCGTTGAAGCGGCCGTTGCCGAGGTTCTCCAGCACGATCGCGGTGTGCAGCCCCCGGTACGATGCCCACGGGCTCGTGTCGTCGTCGTCCGCGACCTGGATGATGTCGCCGGACTTCGCCTCGGTCGCCGAGACCTCCGTCGCGCCCGCCTCGAAGTAGCCCGCGCGATAGTCGTTGCCCACGCGCTTGCCCGTCGCCTCGAAGACCACCTGCTGCATGAACGTCCAGCACTGCCCGCCGTGGCTGCCCACGTACTTGAGCGCCGTGTTCGCGATGGGGCTCTCTTCCCCCGCCGCCCGCGACGCCGAGGGCGCCGCCCCCGCCATCGCGAAAACCCCTACGAGAAGAACGAACATCAATCGGAGATCAACGAGCCGGTTAAACACAGGCACCTCTCAAACTGCTTCCAAAGCAGCCCGAACGTACCTGCGGACATCGCGTGGAACTTGCGCAAACCGCAACGGGAATGCAAAAAGCGTGTAAACCCGGCCCCCGGTAAACGTTGCGCGGGCAACGCTCAAGACCGCGCCCATCGCAATCCGGGGAAGCGCTGAGAGGGCCCTCGCCTAGGGAAGTTGCAGCTTCTGGCCCACCTGCAGCCGCGTGCAGTCCTCCTCGGTCATGCCGTTCTTCGCGAGGATCTGCTTGTAATCGACGCCCGTCTTCTCGCCAATGGCACCGCAGGTGTCACCCGAGACCACCTCGTACGTCTTCGCGTTCGTGCTCGGCGTGCCCGTTCGTGGCGTCGTCGGCGTGCCCGGCGTGCCGCCCGTGGCCGGCGTGCCCGTGCCCGGGGCGGTCGTCCCGCCTGCCGGCGCCGTCTGCTGGGGAGCGGCCGTCGTGGGCTTCGCCGCCTGGTTCGTCGCGTTCACCTGCGCCGGCGTGAGCCCGCCGCCGCCGTCGTCGCTCAGCGCCCCCTGCAGGAAGAAGGCCAGCGCCACCACCACCACCGCGAGCGCCAGCAACCCGACCGTCGCCACCGGCATGGAGATACCGCCCGGCCGGGGCCGCGGTCCAATGCTGCCCGTTGGGGGTTTGCGTGTGGGGCGTTCGCCGCCCGTGCCGCCACCCGCGGCCGCCTTCGGCGCGCGCCCCGGGAGTGGCCTGGGCTCACGCGGGGGCCGGCTCGCACCGCCACGGCCGCGCGCCGCCACCGTGGGCGCCTCCGCCGCTGCCGCAGCCGCGGGCGCCGCCGCGCCGATGCCCTCTCCCTTATAGACAGGGCACCCCACGTGGTTTTCGCCGAGGCAATACGATTCCTGGTGGTTCGCCGCGATGCGCGTCGGGTTGTCGAGCCGGTAGCAGCGGTGCGCTTCCGTCGCGTACGTCGCATGCGAATCCGCATCATCCGCGAGCCCGAGGTACGGGCAGACGCCGGACATCTCGTCGTCGGCTGTTGGGTAGCTCACGGGCGCTCCTGTATCCCGGCGGCCGGTTTGCCCAATGCTGCCACGCCGCATAGGCGCGGGCAAACCCTACCCACTCCATTTCCGCCCTTCAACCGCAAGCTGATGGAAAGTACCGCGACAATCGCGCCCTTCGCCCGCGCTTCCCGGCCGCGGCCGGGCCTGCCATGGAAATGCGAGCCGGCCCGGGGCCGCCAGGGCCCCGGACCGCGACCCGCGCGCGACGGGGAGGACGTGTCGCTGGCGCCCTTTGGTCAGGAGGCCGCCTGCCTACCAAGACGGCTGTTCCCGCCCGGGACGAAAGGGCCCCCGCGGAGTCCAGCCGGTGGCATTCCGGGGCGCCGGCACAGCCGCCTTGCCCGTGGCGCCGCGCCATCCGAAGATGCTCCGGCGCGAAGCATCACGCGGGCCCCTCCCCGCCGGCCAATCGCCCCGCGCGAAGTTGACAGCATCCCGCCTTGTGCTACTCTCACAATTCGGCGCTTGTTGCACAGGCCGGCTGGTAACGTTCGGCAGGTCGCGAAGCTGAGTGCTTGAAGACGGCCCGGGCCGCGGGATTCGCGGCAAGGGCGCTGTTCACGGACAGGCTCCACGGCCTGTTTTCGTGCCCAAAACAAACTCGCCGAAGGTTCGCCTTCACAGGCCCTTTCCGGGGCCGCAAACGCTGCACGCAGGGGAAGCAGGAATGCCGACCATTAACCAGCTGGTTCGCAAGGGCCGCACGCCCAAGGCCAAGAAGTCGGGCGCTCCCGCGCTCCTCTTCTCCTTCAACGCCCACACGGGCGTGCTCCGCAAGGAAACCGGCAAGTCCGGCGCCCCCCAGAAGCGCGGCGTGTGCACCCAGGTCCGCACCCAGACCCCCAAGAAGCCGAACTCCGCGCTCCGCAAGGTCGCCCGCGTTCGCCTCTCCAACGGGATCGAAGTCACCGCCTACATCCCCGGCGAAGGCCACAGCCTCCAGGAGCACTCCGTTGTGCTCGTGCGCGGCGGCCGCGTCAAGGACCTCCCCGGCGTTCGCTACCACATCGTCCGCGGCGCGCTCGATGCCACCGGCGTCAACAACCGGAAGCAGGGCCGCAGCAAGTACGGCACCCGCAAGAACGCCCCGGTCGTCCAGGGCCGCGGCGGCCGCCGCTAAATTCGAAGGGCGCGCGCGAGCGCGCCTGGATGCTACGAAGTACACGGAGAACTGAGCCATGGCCCGACGCAATCGACCCGAACGGCGCCCGACCCCGCCTGATTCGCGGTACAACAACGTCCAGGTCCAGATCCTCATCAACAAGCTCATGACGCGCGGCAAAAAGTCCACGTCCGAGCGCGTTGTCTATGGCGCCTTCGATCGCATCCAGGCGAACACCGGCCGCGACCCGCTCGACGTCTTCAGCCAGGCCATTCGCAACGCCACCCCCGTCCTCGAAGTCAAGCCCCGCCGCGTCGGCGGCGCCACCTACCAGGTCCCGGTCGAAATCCGCCCCGATCGCCGCATCGCCCTCGCCATGCGCTGGGTGCTGAACTCGGCCCGCTCCCGGGGCGGCCGCTCGATGGCCGAAAAGCTCGCCAACGAGCTCCTCGATGCCGCCAACAACACCGGCGCCGCAATCAAGCGCCGCGACGATACGCACCGCATGGCGGAGGCCAACCGCGCCTTCGTCCACTACCGCTGGTAGGCCGTCCCCGCCCTGCCGGCAGAGGTTAGAGTTCCATGCCCCGCCAATACGACATCGAACGCATCCGGAACATCGGCATCATTGCCCATATCGACGCGGGCAAGACGACCGTCTCCGAACGTGTCCTCTTCTATACCGGCAAAACCTACAAGATCGGCGAAACCCACGAAGGGTCCGCCATCATGGACTGGATGGAGCAGGAGCGCGAGCGCGGCATCACCATCACCTCCGCCGCCACCACCGCCGAGTGGAACGACCACTCCATCAACCTCATCGATACCCCCGGCCACGTCGACTTCACCGCTGAAGTCGAACGCTCCCTCCGCGTCCTCGATGGCGGCGTCGTCGTCTTCGATGCCGTCGCCGGCGTCGAGCCCCAGTCCGAGACCGTCTGGCGCCAGGCCGACCGCTACGCCGTCCCCCGCGTCGCCTTCGTCAACAAGATGGACCGCACCGGCGCCGATTTCTCGCGCACCGTCGGCATGATGGTCGACCGCCTCGGCGCCAACCCCGTGCCGATTCAGATCCCCGTCGGCGCCGAAGCTGAGTTCGATGGCTGCATCGACCTCATCGAAGAGTGCTGGTGGTGGTTCGGCGGCGAAAAAGGCGATAAGCCCGAGCGCCGCCCCATCCCCGATGCCTATGTCGCCCAGGCCGCCGAAGCCCGCGAAAAGCTCATCGAAGGCATCGGCAACGTCGACGACCAGATCGCCATCAGCTACCTCGAAGGCCACGAGATCGGCGTCCACGAGCTCAAGACGGCCATCCGCCGCGCCACCCTCGCGAGCCTGGCCACCCCCGTCCTCTGCGGCTCCGCCCTCAAGAACAAGGGTGTCCAGCTCATGCTCGATGCCGTCGTCGATTACCTCCCGAGCCCCATCGATATCCCCCCCGTCAAGGGTGTCGACCCCAAGCACGGCGGCGATGTCGAACGCGTCGCCAGCGACGACGAGCCCCTGGCCGCCATCGCCTTCAAGATCGTCACCGACCCCTACGTCGGCCGCCTCGCCTACTTCCGCGTCTATAGCGGCGTGCTCAAGGCCGGCGAGAGCATCCTCAATTCCACCAAGGGCGAACGCGAGCGCATCGGCCGCGTCCTCATGATGCACGCCAACCAGCGCGAGGAAGTCGACGCCGTCTACGCCGGTGGCATCGCCGCCGCCGTCGGCCTCAAGCGCACCTTCACCGGCGATACCCTGAGCTCGCTCGATGCCCCCGTCATCCTCGAAAACATCCAGTTCCCCGAACCGGTCATCCGCGTCGCGCTCGAACCCAAGAGCAAGGAAGACCAGGACAAGATGGGCGACTCGCTCATGAAGATGGCCGAGGAAGACCCCACCTTCCACTGGACCTTCGACGAAGAGACCGGCCAGACCCTCATCTCGGGCATGGGCGAACTCCACCTCGAAGTGATCGTCGACCGCATGCTCCGCGAGCACAAAGTCGCCGCCAACGTCGGCCGCCCGCAGGTTTCCTACCGCGAGGCGATCACGAAGAACGCCACCGCCGAGGGCCGCTTCGTGCGCCAGTCCGGCGGCCGCGGCCAGTTCGGCGTCGTCGAACTCACCGTCGAGCCCCTCGAGCGCGGCATGGGCTTCGTCTTCGAAAACAAGGTCGTCGGCGGCTCCGTTCCCAAGGAATACGTGCCCGCCGTCCAGGCCGGTGCGAAGGAAGCGCTCCAGAGCGGCATCCTCGCCGGCTACCCCGTGCTCGATGTCAAAGTCACCCTCATCGACGGCCAGACGCACCCCGTCGACTCCTCGGAAATGGCGTTCAAGAACGCCGGCTCCATCGGCGTCAAGGAAGCCGCCCGCAAGGCCGGCATCGTCATCCTCGAACCGATCATGAAGGTCGAAGTGCGCTGCCCCGAGGACTACTTCGGTTCCGTCGTCGGCGACATCAACTCCCGGCGCGGCATGATCATGGGCACCGAATCCATGGGGAAGACGCAAATCGTCCACGCCCATGTCCCCCTCGCGGAGACCTTCGGCTACTCCACGGACCTGCGTTCCATCACCCAGGGCCGCGCGAGCTACGCCATGGAGTTCGACCACTACGAGGAAGTCCCGAAGAACATTGCTGCCACGCTCACCAAGCAGGCAGTCGGCGTCTAGGCCAACACAGGAACAAGGAAAGGCAGAACAGCGATGGCGAAGGCGAAATTCGAGCGAACGAAGCCGCATGTGAACGTGGGGACGATCGGCCACGTGGACCACGGCAAGACGACGCTGACGGCGGCGATCACGAAGGTGCTGGCGCTCAAGGGCGATGCCCAGTTCCGGGCGTTCGATTCCATCGACAATGCGCCGGAAGAGCGCGCGCGCGGCATCACGATCGCGATTGCGCACGTGGAGTACGAGACGGAAGCGCGCCACTACGCGCACGTCGACTGCCCGGGCCACGCGGACTACATCAAGAACATGATCACCGGTGCGGCCCAGATGGACGGCGCGATCCTGGTGGTGGCTGCCCCCGAAGGGCTGATGCCGCAGACGCGCGAGCACATCCTGCTGGCGCGCCGTGTGGAAGTGCCGGCGCTGGTGGTGTTCCTGAACAAGGTCGACATGATGGAGGACGAGGAGCTGCTGGAGCTCGTGGAGCTGGAGCTGCGCGAACTGCTGACGAGCTACGAGTTCCCCGGGGACGACATCCCGATCATCCGCGGGTCCGGGTTGAAGGCGCTGGAATCGGCGTCGACGGACCCGAACGCGCCCGAGTACAAGTGCATCACCGAGCTGATGGACGCCGTGGACAGCTACATCCCGACGCCCGAGCGGCCGCTGGACAAGCCGTTCCTGATGCCGGTGGAAGACGTCTTCGGGATCAAGGGCCGCGGCACGGTGGTGACGGGCCGGATCGAGCGCGGCGTCGTGAAGACGGGCGAAGAAATCGAGATCATCGGCATCACCGCCACGCGCAAGACGACGGTCACGGGCGTGGAGATGTTCAAGAAGCTGCTCGATGAAGGGCAGGCGGGCGACAACGTCGGCTGCCTGCTGCGCGGCGTGGAGCGGGACGACGTGCAGCGCGGGCAGGTGCTCGCGAAGCCGGGTTCGATCAAGCCGCACACGAAGTTCGATGCCCAGGTGTACGTGCTCTCGAAGGAAGAGGGCGGGCGGCACACGCCGTTCTTCAACGGGTACCGGCCGCAGTTCTATCTGCGGACGACGGATGTGACGGGCGCCATCAAGCTTCCGGAAGGGGTGGAGATGGTGATGCCCGGGGACAACGTGGTGATGGCGGTGGAGCTCATCCAGCCGGTCGCGATCGAGGAAGGGCTGCGCTTCGCCATTCGCGAAGGCGGCCGTACCGTCGGCGCCGGCGTCGTCACCAAGGTCAGCGAGTAACTACGAGAAGAGGGACGGCGCCATGGCACGTCAGCAGATCAGGATCAAGTTGAAGGCGTACGACCATCGCCTTATCGACCAGTCCGCCCGGCAGATCGTTGAAGCTGCCGAGCGCACTGGCGCGGCGGTGGCCGGCCCGGTGCCGCTCCCGACTTCCATCGAGAAGTTCTGCGTCATCCGCAGCCCCCACATCTATAAGGACTCCCGCGAGCAGTTCGAGATCCGCACCCATAAGCGGCTCATCGACATCCTCGAGCCCACCTCCAAGACCGTCGACACCCTCATGCGCCTCCAGCTCCCGAGCGGTGTGGACATCGAGATCAAGCTGTAGCCATGACCATCGAAGGACTTCTTGGCCGCAAGCTGGGCACCCTCCAGGTGTTCGACGACCGGGGCCGCCTCCGTGGCGCCACCGCCGTCCTCGTCGGCCCCTGCGTCGTCACCCAGCTCCGTACCCCCGAGAAGGATGGCTACACCGCCGTCCAGGTCGGCTTCGAAGAGACCCGCAAGCTGAACAAGCCCGAGGTTGGGCACCTGCGCGCCTCCGGCGCCGGCAACCTCCGCCACCTGGCCGAGTTCCGCGTCAGCGGCGATGCCGCCTACAGCCTCGGCGACACGATCAAGGCCGACCTCTTCGAGGCCGGCGAAAAGGTCGACGTCACCGCCACCTCCAAGGGCCGCGGCTTCCAGGGCGGCGTCCGCCGCCACAACTTCAAGGGCGGCCCCCGCACCCACGGCCAGAGCGACCGCCATCGCGCGCCCGGCTCCATCGGCTCCGGCACCACCCCCGGCCGCGTCTATAAGGGCACCCGCATGGCCGGCCACATGGGCGCCGCGCAGACCACCGTCCGGAACCTCGAGGTTCTCGCCCGCAACGACGACGAGGGCGTCATTTTCGTCGCCGGCTCCGTGCCCGGCCCCCGCGGGGGCCTCGTGCGCGTGCGCTCGGCCAGGAAGGTGTCCAAATGAAGCTCCCCGTCTTTGATGCCGCCGGCACCCGCCTGCGCGAAATCGACGTCGCCGACGAGGTCTTCGGGATCGAGCCCAACCGCTCCGTCCTCCACCAGGCCTACGTCACGCAGATGGCGAACCGCCGCGCCGGCGGCGCCAGCACCAAGCGCCGCGGCGAAGTCGAAGGTTCCACCAAGAAGACCCGCAAGCAGAAGGGCCTCGGCGCATCCCGCCAGGGCTCCATTCGCGCGTCCCACCACGTCGGCGGCGGCGTCGCCATGGGCCCCAAGCCCCACAGCTTCGCCAAGGACCTGCCCCGCCAGATGCGCCGGCTCGCCCTGCGCTCGGCCCTCAGCAGCCACGCCGCGGATGGCTCCATCATCGTCATCGGCGGCCTCCCCGCCGATGGCAAGACGAAGAGCATGCAGACGGTCCTCGCCGCCAACAGCATCGCCCGCACCGCCCTCCTCGTCAGCGGCGAACACGACGCCACCGTCACCCAGGCCGCCCGCAATATCGAACACGTCAAGGCCCTGCCCGCGCAGAACCTCAACGTCGTCGACCTCGTCAACGCCCACCACGTCATCATGACCGAGGACGCCGTGCGCAAGGTCGAATCCCTCTGGGGTGGCGAAAACCTCAAGCCGCACCGCGGCCGCAAGGAGGTCGCAAGTGCCCTGGAGCTCCATCCCTACGGCGTCCTGCTCCGCCCGATCATCACCGAAAAGTCGACGCTCCTCACCGGGCTCGACAAGTACGTGTTCGAAGTCGATGTCCGCGCCAACAAGAACCAGATCAAGGACGCCGTCCAGCTGGCCTTCAACGTGCGCGTCGCCGAAGTGAACACGATGAAGATGAAGGGCAAGCCCAAGCGCTTCGGCCGCCGCGTCACCAATCGCCCCGACTGGAAAAAGGCGATTGTCACGCTCGTGCCCGGCGACAAGATCGAACTCTTCGAGGGGATCTAGGCCATGCCAATCAAGCAGTACAAGCCGACATCCCCCGGGCGCCGCAATGCCAGCGGCCAGACCTTCTCCGAGATCACCAAGAAGCGCCCCGAAAAGTCGCTGACGGAATCCCTCGGCAAGAAGAACGCCGGCCGCAACAACCAGGGCCGCATCACCGTTCGCCATCGCGGCGGCGGCAACCGCCGGCTCTACCGCATCATCGACTGGGCACGCGATAAGCGCGGCGTCCCGGCCAAGGTCGTCGCCATCGAGTACGACCCGAACCGCACCGCCCGCATCGCCCTGCTCCAGTATGCCGATGGCGAAAAGCGCTACATCCTCGCCCCGAACGGCCTCACCGTCGGCGCGAACCTGCTCTCCGGCCCCGGGGCCGAAGTCCGCGTCGGCAATTCCCTGCCGCTCGCGAACCTCCCCACCGGTACCCAGGTGCACAACATCGAGCTCACCCCCGGCAAGGGCGGGCAGATGGTCCGCAGCGCCGGCACCGCCGCCCAGCTCATGGCGAAAGAAGGCGATTACGCCCTCATCCGCCTGCCCAGCGGCGAAATGCGGCGCGTCCGCATCGAATGCAGCGCCACCGTCGGCCAGGTCGGCAACGTCGAGCACTCCCTCGTGAAGCTCGGCAAGGCCGGCCGCACCCGCCACCTCGGCCGCCGGCCGCAGGTCCGCGGCGCCGTCATGAACCCCCGCGACCATCCGCACGGTGGTGGCGAAGGCCGGGCCCCCGTCGGTATGCCCGGGCCGAAGACCCCCTGGGGCAAGCCGACCCTCGGCTACCGCACCCGCAACAACAAGCGCACCGACAAGTTCATCGCGCGCCGGCGCACCAGGTAGGAGCAATAGGGCATGTCACGTTCCATTAAAAAGGGCCCGTTCGTCCACCCCTCGCTCCTCGACAAGGTGCTCGCCATGCGCGGGGCGCAGAACAAGAGCGTGATCAAGACCTGGTCACGTGCCTCGACCATCCTCCCGGACATGATCGGCCTCACGATCGCCGTCCACGATGGCCGCCGGCACGTGCCGGTCTTCGTCACCGAAAACATGGTTGGCCACAAGCTCGGCGAATTTGCCCTCACGCGGACGTTCCGCGGGCACATCTCCAAGAGCGACCGCCAGAGCAAGGTCAAGGGAGGCAAGCGCTAACGTGGAAGTTCGTGCATCCGCCCAAGACATCGGCGTCTCGGCGCGCAAGGTCCGCCTGATCCTCGAACGGCTGCCCGGCCTCAGCGTCGATCAGTCGCTCGCCCTCCTGCGCTACGTGCAGTCGCCCCACGCCCGCGCCGTCTCCAAGGTCGTTCTCAGCGCGGCCTCGAACGCGGAGAACAACTTCGATCTCGATGTCGATGACCTCATCGTCAAGCGCGCCTACGCCGATGAGGCCCGAACGAATCGCCGCTTCAAGGCCCGTTCCCGGGGCCGCGTCAGCCCGATTCTGCGCCGCGCCTCGCACATCACCATCATCCTCGACGAGCGGGGGGCATAAATGGGACAGAAAGTACACCCGCACGGCTTCCGCATCGGCATCCTCTATGACTGGGAGTCGAAGTGGTTCGCCGAGCGCGATTACACCACGCGCCTCCACCAGGACCTCGAGCTTCGCCGCCACGTCCTGAAGGAACTGCCCGACGCCAGCATCAGCCACGTCGAGGTCGATCGGAACGCCAACCTCGTGACGATCACCATCCACACCGCCAAGCCCGGCATCGTTATCGGCCGCGGCGGCGCCAAGGTGGAAGACCTCCGCAACAGCCTCGAACGGGCCAGCGGCGGCCGCGTGCGCGTCAACATCCAGGAGATTCGCACCCCCGAGCTCGACGCCTACCTCGTCGCCCGCTCCGTCGCCGACCAGCTCGAACGGCGCGTCGCCTTCCGCCGCGCCATCAAGCAGGCCGTCCAGCGCACCATGCAGCGCGGCGCCCTCGGCGTTCGTATCGCCATCTCCGGCCGCCTCGGCGGCGCCGAGATGAGCCGCCGCGAAGTCGAGACCCAGGGCCAGGTGCCGCGCCACACCCTCCGCGCCGATATCGACTACGGCATCGCCGAAGCGCACACCACCTTCGGCCGCATCGGCGTCAAGGTCTGGATCTTCAAGGGCATCATCCTGCCCGAGCGCCCTCAGGAGCGCCGCCAGGAAGAGCCCGTCGTGCCCGAGCCCCGGATCGAAGCCCCCGTGCCCGAACCGGTCGCCGCCGGCCCCGCCCACACCGCCATCACCATGGAACAGCAACAGGCTGTCCAACGGGGGGATGCGTAGCCATGCTGCAGCCACGCCGAGTCAAGCATCGCAAGCAGCACCGCGGCCGCCGCGCCGGCGAAGCCATCGCCGGCAACTACGTCGCCTTTGGCGAATACGGCCTCCAGGCCGAAGGCGCCGCCTGGATCGATTCGCGCCAGATCGAAAGCTGCCGCCGCGCCATGACCCACGAAATGAAGCGCGGTGGCAAAGTCTGGATCCGCATCTTCCCGGACAAGCCTGTGACCGCGAAGCCGGCCGAGACCCGCATGGGTTCCGGCAAGGGCGCGCCCGATAAGTGGGTGGCCGTCGTCAAGCCGGGCCGCATCCTCTTCGAAATCGCCGGCGTCCCCGAACCAGTCGCCCGGGAAGCGCTTCGCCTCGCCTCCCACAAGCTGCCGATCGGAACCAAGATCGTCCAGCGCGCCGAGTCGGTGGTATAGCCATGGCCGAACGCAAAGCCGAAGAAATCCGCCGCTGGAACAACGAGCAGCTCGACCGCGAGATTGGCGAAGCCTATCGCGCGCTCTTCACGCTCCGCTTCCAGCATGCCAGCCGCCAGCTGCAGAACTACCGCGAACTGCGCAACGCAAAGCGCCGCATCGCACGCCTGCGCACCATTCGCCGCGAGCGCGAGCTCCAGGTCGCCGGGGAGGAATAGCCATGGGAGATCAACGTGTCCTCCAGGGCACCGTCGTCAGCGACAAGATGGATAAGACCGTCGTCGTCACCGTCGTGCGCCACAAGAAGCACCGCCTCTACCACAAGGTCATGTCGCTCACCAAGCGCTACAAGGCCCACGACGAGACGAATGCCTGCCGCCTCGGCGACGTCGTTCGCATCCAGGAATGTGCCCCCTACTCCAAGGAGAAGCGCTTCCGCGTGATCGAAGTCCTCACCCGCGGCGATGTCGCCGATGTCGCCCCGCGCACCATCGGCCAGGACATCGAACAGACCACGCAGGTCGCCCCCAAGTCGGAGGTGCAAGCGTGATCCAGCAGGAAACCCGCCTCAAGGTGGCCGATAACTCCGGCGCGCGCTCGCTCCTGTGCATCCGCGTGCTCGGCGGCACCCGCCGGCGCTACGCCCGCCCCGGCGACATCATCGTCGCCAGCGTGAAGGTGGCCCAGCCCAACTCCAACGTGAAGAAGGGCGACGTCGTCAAAGCCGTCGTCGTCCGCGTCACCAAGGAATACGGCCGCCCCGATGGCTCCTACATCCGCTTCGATGAGAACGCCGCCGTGCTCCTCGCCAACGACGGCGAAAATCCCCGCGGCACCCGCATCTTCGGGCCCGTCGCCCGCGAACTGCGCGACCGCAACTTCATGAAGATCGTCTCCCTCGCGCCGGAGGTGCTGTAATGCCAGCGAAGATCAAGCGCGGCGATAACGTCGTCGTCATCGCCGGCAAAGACAAAGGCAAGCGCGGCACCGTCCGCCACGTCGATACGAAGGACAACCGCGTCACCGTCGAAGGCGTGAACATCATCAAGAAGCACCAGCGCGCCCGCCAGCAGGGACAGCAGTCCCAGATCATCGAGCGCGAAGCGCCCCTGCACGTGAGCAACGTCATGCTCATCGACCCGAACAACGGCCAGCCCACCCGCGTCGGATTCCGCCGCCGCGAAGATGGCACCTTCGTTCGCGTCGGCAAGCGCAGCGGAGAGGACATCGAATAATGCCGCCGCGATTGAAGGAAAAGTACGACAGCGAAGTCCAGTCCGCCCTCAAGCAGCAGTACAACTACGCCAACGTCATGCAGATCCCGAAGCTGACGAAGGTCGTGGTCAACATCGGCATGGGCGAAGCCCTCACCGATGCCAACGCCCTGGACAAGGCCGCCGATGAAGTCGCCGCCATCACCGGGCAGAAGCCGCTGATCAACCGCGCCAAGCGCTCGATCGCGAACTTCCGCCTGCGCGAAGGCAACCCCATCGGCGTCTCCACCACGCTGCGCGGCCCGCGCATGTACGAGTTCCTGGACCGCCTGGTCAGCGCCGCGCTCCCGCGCATCCGCGACTTCCAGGGCCTCAACCCCAACGCCTTCGATGGCCGCGGCAACTACAGCCTCGGCCTTCGGGAGCAGCTCATCTTCCCCGAAATCGACTACGACAAAGTCGACAAGGTGCGAGGGCTGCAGGTCACCATCGTCACGACGGCGAAGACGGATGAAGAAGGGCGCAAGCTCCTCGAACTCCTCGGCATGCCGTTCCGCAAGAACTAGGAGGGACCACTGTGGCATCGAAGGGGATCGTCAACCGCGACCTTCGCCGCAAGGAGCTGAACGACAAGTTCGCCGCCCGCCGGGCCGCGATCAAGGAAGAGCTCCGTGCCTCCTGGGAGAACCCGGAGAAGGTCGACGAGCTGTACGCCCAGCTCCGCAAGCTGCCGCTCAACAGCAGCCCCACGCGGCTTCACAACCGCGACGTCATCACCGGCCGGCCCAAGGGCTATATCCGCAAGTTCGGCCTCAGCCGCATCACCTTCCGCGAACTCGCCCACAGGGGACTCCTCCCGGGGGTGACCAAGTCCAGCTGGTAAGTGCGAAAGCAAACGCCAGAGGGGTAATGCCATGAGCATGAATGATCCTATCGCCGACATGCTGACCCGCATCCGCAACGCGGTGCTCTCCCGCCACGACGCGGTCACCATGCCGGCCTCGAAGATGAAAGTCGCCATCGCGAACGTCCTGAAAGAAGAAGGCTTCATCAAGGATTTCGCCGTCCTCCCCGAAGAGGGGAAGCCCCAGCCCAGCCTGAAGGTCGAGCTCAACTACGGCGGCCGCAAGCAGCCCGTGCTCACCGGCCTCCAGCGCGTGAGCAAGCCGGGCCTGCGCGTCTACGTCCAGCGCAGCGAAATCCCGCGCGTCTATGGCGGCCTCGGCATCGCCATCCTTTCGACCCCGAAGGGGATCCTCACCGGGCAGGAAGCCCGCCGCCAGAACGTCGGTGGCGAGCTCCTCTGCTACGTCTGGTAAGGGAGGCAGCACGCAATGTCGCGCATCGGCCGCCAGCCAATCGCCGTCCCCGCCAACGTCGAAGTCACCCTCGGCGATGGGAACGCCATCTCCGTCAAGGGCCCTCGCGGCGCCCTCGCCCGCCAGTTCCCGCCCGTGCTCACCATCGAGCGCGACGGCGCGAACCTCGTCGTCACCCGCCCCAGCGATGACGGGCCCGTGCGCGCCCTGCACGGCCTCTCTCGCACCCTGCTCAACAACATGGTCACCGGCGTCACCACCGGTTTCACCAAGACCCTCGAAGTCCAGGGCGTCGGCTACCGCGCCCAGATGCAGGGTTCGAACCTGCAGCTCGCCCTCGGCTTCTCCCACCCCGTGATCGTCAACCCGCCCGCCGGCATCACCTTCGCCGTCGAAGGCCCGCGCGTGCTCATCAGCGGGAACGACAAAGAGCAGGTCGGCCAGGTCGCCGCCAACATCCGCAAGCTGCGTCCCCCCGAGCCGTATAAAGGCAAGGGCATTCGCTACCAGGGCGAACGCGTTCGCCGCAAGGCCGGCAAGGCCGGGAAGGTAGGCAAGTAATGGCGAAAGCAACTTCCACCCTCGCCCGCCACCGCCGCCACACGCGCGTGCGCAAGACCGTCTCCGGCACGACCCAGCGGCCGCGCCTGAACGTCTTCCGCAGCTCCGCGCATATCTATGCCCAGGTCATCGATGACACCGCCGGCCGCACCCTCGCCGCCGCCAGTGACCTCGATACCGAGATCGCCGCCGCCACCAAAGGCAAGACGAAGACCGAACGCGCCCAGGCCGTCGGCAAGGCCGTCGCCGAACGCGCCAAAGCCAACGGCATCGAGCTCGTGGTCTTCGACCGCGGCGGCTACCAGTACCATGGCCGCGTGCAGGCTCTCGCCGATGCCGCCCGCGAAGCCGGATTGGGGTTCTAAATGGCTGGAGAACGCGAACGCGATCGCGATCGTCGCGACCAGGGCGACGGCGGACCCGAGGAGCTGACCGAGAAGGTCATCTACATCAACCGCGTCGCCAAAGTCGTCAAGGGCGGCCGCCGCTTTAGCTTCAGTGCCCTCATCGTCGTCGGCGATGGGCACGGCAGCGTCGGCATCGGCCTCGGCAAGGCCAACGAAGTGCCCGAGGCCATCCGCAAGGGTGCCACCCTCGCGCGCCGCGGCATGGTCCGCATTCCCATGAATGGCGGCACCATCGCCCACCCCCTCATCGCCGAATACAGCGCCGCCCGCGTCATGCTCAAGCCCGCCAGCCACGGTACCGGCGTCATCGCCGGCGGCGCCGTCCGCGCGATCATGGAATCCGCCGGCGTCACCGACGTCCTTGCCAAGTCCCTCGGCAGCCGCAACCCCATCAACGTCGCCCGCGCCACCATCCAGGGGCTCGGCGACCTGCGCGACCCCCGCGGCGCCCGCGAACGCCGCCTCGCCGTCGCCAGGGGGAGCTGACGTGGCCACGCTGCGCATCACCTACACCAAGAGCGCCATCGGCTACCGGAAGGACCAGAAGGACACCATCCGCGCCCTTGGCTTCCGCCGTCTGAACCAGACCGTCGAGCACGAAGACAGCCCGGCCGTGCGCGGCATGATCCATGCCGTCACCCACCTCGTCACCGTGCAGGAGGACCAGGCATGAGCATCGGCGCCGATGAACTGCGCCCCAACGAAGGCGCCACCCACGCCAAGAAGCGCGTCGGCCGCGGCAATGGCTCCGGCCATGGCACCTACGCCACCCGCGGCCTCAAGGGCCAGAAAGCCCGCAGCGGCAAGAAAGCCCCCTACGACGCCTTCGAAGGCGGCCAGTTCCCCACGTCCCGCAAGTACCACACCCTCCGCGGCTTCAACAACAAGTGGAAGGTCGAGTACCAGCCCGTGAACCTCGCCGCCCTCGACCGCTTCGAGGCCGGCGCCACCATCACCCCCGAAGACCTCCGCGCCGCCGGCATCCTCAAGCATGAGCGCCAGCCCGTGAAGATCCTCGGCAAAGGCGAGCTCGGCAAGAAGCTCACCATCTCCGCGCACGCCTTCAGCGCCAGCGCCAAAGACGCCATCGAAAAGGCCGGCGGCACCGCAACCGTCCTCGAATACGAAAAGAGCCGGCGTCTCCGATGAGCGTCCAGGCCGCCCAGCGCCCGCGCCTGTTGCAGGCCATGGTCGACGCCTTCCGCCAGGAAGACGTTCGGCGGAAGCTCGTCTTCACGCTGGCGATGCTCGTCGTCTTCCGCTTCGTCGCGCACGTCCCGATCCCCAACGTCGATCGCACCGCGCTCGAAAACGCCTTTAACAACAACTCCCTGCTCGACTTCCTGAGCATCTTCTCCGGCGGCGCCCTCCAGAACCTGTCCGTGGCCGCGCTCGGTGTGTACCCCTACATCACCGCCTCGATCATCGTGCAGATTCTCACCCCGCTCGTGCCCTCCTGGCGCTCCCTCAGCGAAGAAGGCGAACAGGGCCGGCGCCGCCTCCAGGTCTATACCCACTGGCTCGCCGTGCCCATGTGCGCCGTCCAGGGCTATGGCCAGATCCTCTTCATCAATCAGCAGAGCGGCGGCAACGTCGTCCAGGACTTCGGCTTCCCCGATCACACCCTGAGCACCTTCGCCACCCTGCTCACCCTCTGCGCCGGCACCATGTTCCTGGTCTGGCTGGGCGAACTCATCACCGAAAACGGCATCGGCAACGGCGTTTCCGTCCTCATCTTCGGCGGCATCGTCGCGCGCCTGCCCAGCCTCATCCCGAACATCTCCACCGAGTCCATCCTCGGCACCCTGGCCATCGTCGCGTTCGCCTTCGCCCTCATCTTCCTGGTCGTCTACTTCCAGGAAGCGACACGCCGCGTGCCCGTGCAATACGCCCGGTCCGCGTTCAGAGGCGGCAGAATGTACCGGCAACAGGGGCAGAGCCACATCCCCCTTCGCGTCAACATGGCCGGCATGATCCCGCTCATCTTCGCCTTTTCGATCATGATCCTGCCCGCCACCTTCGCCTCGTACTTCACGAACTCCGGCGGCTGGGTTGAATCCATCGCCCGGTTCTTCGTGAAGAACTTCCAGGGTGGACGCGGCGGCAGCGGTACCGGCCCCTACTGGCTCCTGCTGTTCGTGCTCGTTGTTGCCTTCACCTTCTTCTACACGATGGTGCAATACCAGCAGCAGCAGATCGCGAAGAACCTCCAGAAGCAGGGCGCGTTTATCCCCGGTATTCGTCCCGGGCCGCCGACCGAAGCCTACCTGCTTCGCGTCGTCACCCGCATCACCTGGGCCGGCGCGCTCTTCCTCGGGTTTGTCGCCATCCTGCCGTTCTTCATCGGCCTCGCGACGAATGTCCAGGCGCTCACCATTTCGAGCACCGGCTTCCTCATCGTCGTCGCCGTCGTCCTCGATACCATGAAGCAACTGGAAGCACAGCTTCTCATGCGCAATTACGAAGGGTTCATTCGCTAACGTGTTCATCGTGCTGCTAGGGCCACCCGGTGCCGGAAAGGGCACGCAGGCGCAGCGCATCGCCACCGCGACGCAGCTCCTGCACATCTCCACCGGCGATATGTTCCGCGAAAACGTCAAGAACGAGACCGAACTCGGCAAGCTCGCCAAGACCTTCATGGACCGCGGCGACCTCGTGCCCGACGAAGTCACGATCAAGATGCTCCTCGAGCGCATCTCCCGCCCCGATGCCGCGAAGGGCGCCATGTTCGATGGCTTCCCCCGCAACGTCGTCCAGGCGAAGGCCCTCGATGAGGCCCTTGCCGCGCGCGGCGCGAAGATCGACCGCGCCCTCCTCATCAACGTGCCCGATTCCGAGCTCGTCGCCCGCCTCGGCGGCCGCTGGATCTGCCGCGGGTGCGGCAAGCTCTACCACGAGCGCAATGACCCGCCGAAGGCCGCCGGCATCTGCGACGCCTGCGCCGGCGAGCTCTACCAGCGCGATGACGACCGCCCCGAGGTCGTCGCCTCCCGCCTCGAAAAGCAGAAGCCCCCGGCCGACCTCATCGAGCACTACCGCAGCGCCGGCTCGCTCCGCGAGATCGACGGCCTGCGTTCCCTCGATGCCGTCACCGAGAGCCTCCTGGGGGCCATCGGCTAGATGATCGAACTCAAGACCGAAGACGAGCTGCGCGTGATGCGCGAAGCTGGCCAGATCGTCGGCCAGACTCTCGCCCAGATCCGCGAAATGGTGCGCCCGGGGCTCAACCTCCTGGCCATCGAACAGTTCGTCCGCGATGAGTTCAAGCGCCACGGGGCGAAGGAAACCTTCTACCAGTACACCCCGGATAAGCGGCGCCAGCCGCCCTATCCCTCCAACATCTGCATCAGCATCAACGAGCAGCTCGTGCACGGCATCCCCACCGACCGGGAACTCCAGGAAGGCGACGTCGTCAGCCTCGATCTCGGCGCCACCTACAAAGGCTTCGTCGGCGATGCCGCCATCACCGTCGGCGTCGGCACCGTCACCGCCGAGGCCTCGCGCCTGATGGAGACCACCGAGGAAGCCCTCTGGGAAGGCATCCGCGCCGCCCGCGCCGGCAACCGCCTGAACGACATCCGCGGCGCCATCGAGGACCGCATCCGCAAGAGCGGCTACTCCATCGTGCGCGGCTATGGCGGCCACGGCGTCGGCCGCCGCATGCACGAAGAGCCCCACGTCGAAAACGTCCGCGGACGCTTCGCCGGCCCCCAGCTGCGGCCCGGCATGGTGCTCGCGCTCGAACCGATGGTCAACGTCGGCGGCCCCGATACCGAGGAGTGCGCGGACCGCTGGACTGTAAGAACGAAAGACGGTAGCTTGTGCTGTCATTTCGAGCATACAATCGCTATTCGCGAGGGGCGTGAGGCGGAAATCCTGACGCTCCCCTAGGCGGTTGCGCCAACTCACGGGACAATCACAGGCAACGATCCCAGGAAAGCAGGTGTATGGCGAAGAACGACGCAGGCATGGCAACCCCGGTGGCGAACACCCGCGCCGCCGCATCCCCGTGCCCCGCGTCCCGCTCGCTTCCCACGGCCCCGGGCGCGAGCCCATCAACCCCCGGTTTCATTCGCCGGCTTCGCCAGAATTGAGGACAGGCACATGAAGGTTCAGGCATCCGTCAAACCGCGCTGCGATAAGTGCAAGGTGATTCGCCGGCACCGCCGCGTCATGGTCATTTGCGAAAATCCCAAGCATAAGCAGCGGCAGGGTTAATCCATGGCACGCATCTCCGGCGTCGACCTTCCCAACGACAAGCGCCTCGAAATCGCGCTCACGTACATCTTCGGCATCGGCCTCACCCGGTCCCAGGCGATCATCGCCGCCACCGGCCTGAACCCCGATAAGAAGGCGCGCGAGCTCACCGATGAAGAAGCGCTCCGCATCCGCGACTTCATCGATAAGAACTACGTCGTCGAAGGCGACCTCCGCCGCGAGGTGCGCCAGAACATCGGCCGCCTCATCGAAATCAACTGCTACCGCGGCCAGCGCCACCGCCGGAACCTCCCCGTTCACGGCCAGCGCACCCGCACCAACGCACGCCAGAAGCGCGGCGCCCGCAAGACCGTGGCCGGCAAGAAGCGCGCAGGAAAGAAGTAAGAGGCAAGCAAAGCAATGGCCGACCAGAAGCGACAGGGTCAGAAGGGCGGAGCCCGCGGCGAACGCCGCCTCAAGCGGCGCGAACGAAAGTCCGTGCCGCGCGGGAAGGCGTTCATCAAGAGCACCTTCAACAACACGCTCGTCACCCTCACCGACCCCAACGGGAACGTCATCTCCTGGGCCAGCTCCGGCGGTTCCGGGTTCAAGGGCTCGCGCAAGGGCACGCCCTTCGCCGCCCAGCTCGCCGGCGAAAATGCCGCCCGCCGCGCCATGGAGCACGGCATGCAGACCGTCGAGGTCTACGTGCGCGGCGCCGGCAGCGGCCGTGAAGCCGCCATCCGCTCGCTCCAGGCGACGGGCCTCACCGTCACCGCCATTCGCGATGTCACCCCCATCCCCCACAACGGTTGCCGCCCGCCCAAGCGGCGCCGCGTCTAGGAGCGCCGCATGGCTCGTTACACTGGCCCCGTTTGCCGCCTCTGCCGCCGGCACGGCGAAAAGCTCTTCCTCAAGGGCGATCGCTGCTTCACGCCCAAGTGCAGCTTCGATCGGCGCCCCAACCCGCCCGGCCCGCGCCCCGCTCGCCGCCGCAAAGTCAGCGACCGCGGCCTCCAGCTGCGCGAAAAGCAGCGCGCCCGCGTCGCCTATGGCGTCCTCGAAAAGCAGTTCGTCCGCTACTACAAGGAAGCCATCCGCCGCCCCGGCGTCTCCGGCGAAAACCTCGTCCGCCTGCTCGAAACGCGGCTCGATAACATCGTCTACCGCCTCGGCTTCGCCGATTCGCGCTCCCAGGCCCGCCAGCTCGTCCGCCACGGCATCATCGCCGTCAACGGCCGCAAGCTCGATGTGCCCAGCGCCCACCTCAAGGAAGGCGACGTCGTCGGCTTCACCCCCCGCGGCATCCGCAGCGAGTACTACAAGATCGTCCAGGACGGCATCAAGTCCAAGAACCCGCCCTCCTGGCTCACCCTCGATGCCGCCGGCATGACCGGCCGCGTCGCTGGCGTCCCCACCGTCGCTCAGGGCGAAACGCACCTGTTCAACGAAAACGTCATCATCGAGTACTACTCGCGCTAACCGCTCGGGTGGGCGCCATGCGACTGTTGAGGCAAGCGCAAGCATGATGGATTCCATGGAGTTGATCGGGCAGACGCCGGATGAGGTCGTCCCCCAGCTCACGGTCGAAGACGAACGCGACGACTACGCGCGTCTCGTCGCCGAACCGCTTGAGTCGGGCTACGGCATCACCCTCGGCAATGCCCTCCGGCGCGTGCTTCTGAGCTCGCTCGAAGGCGCCGCCATCCAGTCGGTCCGCATCGACCAGGTCCAGCACGAGTTCTCCGTCATCACCGGCATGCAGGAGGACACCACCGAGTTCCTCCTCAACGTCAAGGAGATCCGCCTCCGCGCCCTCAGCAATCGCGGCGGCACCCTCTCCCTCGATGTCGAAGGACCCGCCGAAATCACCGCCGGAGACCTCCAGGTCCCCGCCGATTTCGAAGTCGTCAATCCCGGCCTGCACCTGGCCACCCTCGATAACGCCTCCGCGCGCCTCAACGTGGAGTTGCACGCCGGCCTCGGCAAGGGCTATCGCCCCGCCGGCGTCGTCGAAGGCTCGCCCATCGGCAATATCCCCGTCGATGCCATCTACTCGCCCGTGCGCAAAGTCAATTACCACGTCGAGAAGACCCGCGTCGGCCAGTCCACCGACTACGACCGGCTCGTCCTCGAAGTCTGGACCGATGGCACCATCGGCCCCGTCGACGCCGTCGGCCAGAGCGCGGACATCCTCATGGACCAGTTCTCGCTCTTCAGCCAGATGGGCCGCCCCGACATCCCCGTCATGGGCATGATCAGCACCACCGGCGCCGGCGCCATCATGGCCCCCGACCGCTACAACACCCCCATCGAAGACCTCCAGCTCTCCGTCCGCGCCTACAACTGCCTCAAGCGCAGCGGCCTCATGACGGTCGGCCAGGTCCTCGAAAAGAGCGAGGATGAGCTCCTCGGCCTGCGCAACTTCGGCCGTAAGTCCTACGACGAACTGCGCGACCGCCTCATCGAGCTCAGCTACATCGACCCCGACGCCGAGGGCCTCCGGCCCATCCCGGATGCCGGCCGTGCCGGTGGCGCAGCCGCCGCCGCGCGCGGCGTCGCTCCACGGCGGCCCGGCTCCGTGCGCACCAGCTCCGTCATCCTCGATGAAGAGGACGAAGAACAGAGCCTCGGCGCGCTCGGCAAGGCACTCAAGGAAGCACTGAAAGAGGTTGGCGACGACGATCTGCTCGGCGCCGATGACGAGGACTAACCGCCATGCGACACCGAGTCAGTGGCCGCCATCTCGGCCGCGATACCGCACACCGTACCTCCCTCTACCGGAACCTGGTCACCGACCTGCTCCGCTATGAGCGCATCACCACCACCGAGGCCAAGGCCAAGGAAATTCGCCCCATGGCCGAGCGCATCATCACGCTCGCCCGCCGCGGCGATATCCATGCCCGCCGCCAGGCCATGCGCGTCGTCTTCGACACCGCCGTCGTCAAGAAGACGTTCGACGAAATCGGCCCGCGCATGAAGGACCGCCCCGGCGGCTACCTCCGCATCACCGGCCTCGAGCCGCGCCGCGGCGATGGCGCCCGCATGGCCACGATCGAGCTCGTCGATCTCGCCGGCGCGCCCTCTACCCCGCGCCCGCAGCGCGTGACTGCCGCCCCGACGGCTCGCACCGCCGCCCCGGTGGTCGCGCCCGCAGCCGCGGCCACGCCCGCCGCCGCCGCCGATGAGGCCGCGCCCGCGGACGAAGCCCCGGTTTCGGCCGAAGCCGTCGTCGAATCGGCCGAGCTGCATGCCGCCGAGACCGCCGATGCCGCCGCCGAGGCCAGCGAAGGCGACAGCGCCGAGGAGGAATCGGGCGCCGGCGGCGCCTGAACCCCGTGACCGCGACCCGGTTCGCGGCCACGGTGAGCTACGACGGCACCGCGTTCGCCGGCTCCCAACGCCAGGCCAACGCCCGGACCGTCCAACACGAACTGGAAACCGCGGCACAGGCGCTCTTCGGAACGCCCACCCGCGTGGCGATGGCCGGGCGCACCGATGCCGGTGTGCACGCCATCGGACAGGTGGCGGCTTTCTCCGCGGAAACGCGGCACGAGCCGCGAACGGTGGAACGGGCGCTCAACGCCCATCTGCCGGATGATGTGGCGGTTCGCGCCGTTCGCCACGCGCCCCCGGATTTCGATCCGAGGCGCTGGGCACGAAGGCGCTGGTACCGTTACACCGTTTGGAACGGCGAAGCGCGCGACCCGCTCCTCCGCCGCAGCGCATGGTTCGTCGAGGGCAACCTCGATCTCGATGCGATGCAGCAAGCGGCCAACGCACTCGCCGGCAGGCAGGATTTCCTCGCCTGCTCCGGCACACTCGAACCCGGACGGACCTCGGTCCGCACCGTGTTCACCGCAGGCTGGCACCGCGATGGCGATGCCCTCCTGTTCGATATCGAGGCGGATGCCTTCCTGCCGCAGATGGTTCGCCGGCTCACCGGCGCCCTCATCCGCCTGGGTCGGAGGCCGCTGGAAGTGGAGGATTTCGTCCGCCTGCTCGGGCAGGCCGCACCGGGGACCATCGGGCCTACCGCCCCCCCAAACGGCCTCTGCCTCCGGCATGTGTGGTACGACGAGGGATACGACCAATGAATACGACCGTCCGCATGAAGGCCTCTGAGATTTACCGCGACTGGCACGTCATCGACGCCGCCGGCCGCCCGCTCGGCCGTGTCGCCACGGAGGCCGCAATCCTCCTCCGCGGCAAGCACAAGCCCACGTTCGAACCCCACCTGGACGACGGCGACTTCGTCATCATCATCAACGCCTCGCAGGTCCGCGTGACCGGCAAGAAGGCCGAGCAGATGAAGTACCACCGCCACTCCGGGTACCCCGGCGGCCTTCGCACCCGCTCCTATACCGAGCAGCTCGCCCGCTTCCCCGAGCGCGTCCTCGAGCAGGCCGTGCGCGGCATGCTGCCCAAGGGCCCCCTCGGCGAGGCCGTGGGCAAGCACCTCAAGGTCTACAAGGGCTCGAACCACCCGCACCAGTCCCAGATCATCGGCAGCGAACGCGCCCGCGCCGCTCGCGCCGCCACCCCCGTCGTCACCGAGCCCGCGAAGCCGCCGCGCCTTCGCCCGCTCGCCGTTCCCCAGGCCCAGCACCAGGCGGTTGAGGAGTAATCACCATGGCTGATCAGCAGTACTTCTACGGCACCGGCCGCCGCAAGACCGCCGTCGCACGCGTCCGCCTCTATCCCGGCAATGGCGCCGTCGTCATCAACGGCCGCCCGCTCGAAGAGGTCTTCTCCCGCGATATCCATCGCGCCGAAGTCCTTTCGCCCCTGCGCCGCATCGGCCGCGAAGGCCGCTTCAGCGCGCAGATCAAGTGCGAAGGCGGCGGCGTCTCCGGCTGGGCCGGCGCCATCCAGATGGGCATCGCCCGCGCCCTCGTCGCCTCCGACCCCCTCGTCAAGCCTTCGCTCAAGCGCGGCGAGAACCTCCTCACCCGCGATTCGCGCATGAAGGAACGCAAGAAGGCCGGCCTCAAGCGCGCCCGCAAGGCACCGCAGTTCACCAAGCGCTAACCGCGCTCCCCTCGCTCCTCATACCAGGACGGGCGCCCGCGAGGGCGCCCGTCTTCGCGTGCTCCCGGCGCCGTGGCACACTGGGCGAAATCCCCGGCCCCGGAGCACGCCATGCACGTCGTCCGCGTCAGCGATTCGCCCGAAGTCCGAGCCGACCGCCCCATCTTCGTGGGCGAAGTCTATTCCCGGCCCCTCATCGATGCCGCCACCAGCCCCGCGGTGACCGTCAACCTCGTCCGCTTCGTCGATGGCGGCAAGAACCACCCCCACATCCACACCGCCGACCAAATCCTCTACATTACCGAAGGCGCTGGCACCGTCGGCGGCCCCGCGGGCGACAACCACGTCCTCGCCGGCGATATCGTTCACATCCCCGCGGGCGAAGTGCACTGGCACGGCGCGCGGCCCGGCCACCACATGGCCCACCTCTCCATCCTCCCGCCCTGCGAGACCACCGTCCTCGAACCCGGGAGCTAACCCGCCCGGTCGACCAGGTAGCGCGCCACCTCGCGCAGCAGCGTGCGCGTCTCATCCGGCAGCCCGAGCCCGTCGAGGAGCGCGTCCGCCTCGTGGGCGTACCCGGCGGCCATCTCGCGGCAGGCTGCGTCCGCGCCCGCATCCTCGAGCGCCTTCACCACGCGCGCGATCGCGTCCACGCCGACGTCGCCGTCCGTGTCGTACGCCTCCGCGATGATCGCCCGCGCGTCCGCGTTGTCCAGCCCGTACACGATGGGCAACGTCTTCTTCTTGCGCGCGATGTCGTTGCTGTTCGATTTGCCCGTGTCGCCCGGGTCGCCCCAGGTGCCCAGGTAGTCGTCCTGCGCCTGGAACGCGAGCCCGACCTGCTTGCCCCATGCGCCGAGCCCGGCCGCGAACGCCACGTCCGCGCCCGCGAGCAGCGCGCCCATCTCCAGCGGCGCCGCCAACAGCGCACCGGTCTTGCCGGCCACCATCGCCAGGTACTCCTCGACGTGCACCGAATCGCGCCGTTCGAAGTCCAGGTCCTCCCACTGGCCGCCGATCATCGCCCCGATCGCCCGGTTCAGGACGCCGAGCGCGGCCATCCGCCGGCCGGGATCGCCCGGGGCATCGCTCAGCGCCTGCACCGCGCGCGTGAACAGGAAATCGCCCACGTTGATCGCCTGCGCCTCGCCCAGCAGCGCCCAGATCGTCGGGCGATGGTGGCGTTCGGCGTCGTGGTCCTGTACTTCGTCGTGTACGAGCGAGAAGTTGTGCACGAGCTCGACCGCGCACGCCCCCGGCATCGCGTCCTCGATCGTGCCGCCCGCCACCTCCGCGCCGAGCAGGCAGAGCGCCGGGCGAATGCGCTTCCCCGTGTTGTGCGCGGGGCGCCCGTGTTCATCCTCCCAGCCGAGCACGTAGCGGCCCGCCGCCGCCAACGCCGGTGGCTCATCGCCGACGGCCACCCGCAGCGCGTGCTCCAGCGGCTCGCGATACCGCGCAAGGACATCCGGGACCCGGGTGGGAAGGCTCGCCACGGTCAGGCGCGGGCGAGCGCGGGCTCGCCGCTTGCGGCCTCCCCGCGTCGCGCTTCGAGCGCCTCCACGGCGCGCGCCGCGATCCCCGCGGCATCCAGCTGGTAGAGCGCGCGAAAGACCGGCTGCGGCCCGTGGTCGACGATCGCATCCGGCATCGTCAGGTTGCCCAGCACGGTGTCCGCGAGCCCGTGGTCCGCCAGCAGCGCCAGCACGGCCTCGCCGAAGCCGCCCGCGCGCACGTTCTCCTCGGCCGTGAGAATGCCGCCCGTGGTCCGCGCCAGCCGCAGGATGAGCTCCTCGTCCAGCGGCTTCGCGAAGCGCCCGTTGACCACCGTCGCCATGATGCCGCGCTCTTCGAGGATATCCGCCGCCTTGAGCGCCTCCATCACCGTCGCGCCGAAGCCGAGGAGCGTGATGTCCGGCCCTTCGCGCAGCACCTCCGCGCGGCCGATGGGGATGGTTCGCATCGGCAGGTCCGTGGGCGCGCCTGGGCCCGTGCCCCGCGGGTACCGCAGCGAAAACGGCCCGTCGTGGTGCACGCCCGTGTACAGCAGGTCGCGCAGCTCGCGTTCGTCCTTCGGTGCGCTCACCACCATGTTCGGCAGGCAGCGCATGAAGCTCGTATCGATGAACCCCTGGTGCGTCTTCCCGTCGTCGCCCACGAAGCCCGCCCGGTCCATCGCGAACACCACCGGCAGGTCCTGCACCACCACGTCGTGCACCACCGAATCGAACCCGCGCTGCAGGAACGTCGAATAGATGGCCACGATCGGCCGGATGCCCTGCGTCGCCAGCCCGGCGGCGAAGGTCACCCCGTGCTGCTCCGAGATCGCGACATCGAACACGCGGTCCGGGTGCTTCGCGTGGACCGGCGCGAGCCCCGTGCCCTCGAGCATCGCCGCCGTCACCGCCACCACCTTCGGGTCGCTCTCGATGAGCTCCTGGGTCGCCTGGGCGAAGACCTGGCTGTAGGTCGGCAACGGCGCGGGCTGCCCCGGGTCCGCGGGTTTCTTCATCCAATACGTGCCGCTGTGGCTCTTGATCGGGTCGGCCGCCGCTTCGGGCACGCCGTGGCCCTTCTCCGTGAGGATGTGCAGCAGCACCGGCTTCGTGCGCACCTTCTTGATGCGTCCCAGCGTCGCTTCCAACTCGTCGATATCGTGCCCGTCGATCGGCCCGTAATACTCGAAGCCGAACTGCTCCCAGAAGCTCGCCGGCACCAGCAGGTCGCGCACGCTCGCCTTCACGCGCTTCGCTGCGTCCCATGCCTGCCGCCCGAGCGGGAGGTGCTCCACCATGCTGCCGATTTCGCGCTTCGCGTTTCGGTAGAGCGGGTCGATGCGCAGCTTGTTCACGTTGCGGCTGAGCGCGCCTACGTTCGGCGAAATCGACATCGCGTTGTCGTTCAGGATGACGATGATGTCCGAGCGCAGGTGGCCCGCGTGGTTCATCGCCTCCAGCGCCATGCCCGAAGTCATCGCCCCGTCGCCGATCACGGCCACCACGTGGTAATCATCGCCGTTCAGGTCGCGCGCCACGGCCATCCCCAGCGCCGCCGAGATCGATGTCCCCGCGTGGCCCGCCCCGAAGGCGTCGTGCTCGCTCTCACCGCGGTCGGCAAACCCGGAAAGCCCGCCGTACTGGCGGATCGTGTTCATGCGCTCGCGCCGCCCGGTGAGCATCTTGTGCACATAGACCTGGTGGCTGACGTCCCAGGTGATCTTGTCGCGCGGCGAATCGAACATCCGGTGGAGCGCGATGGAGAGCTCGACCACGCCGAGATTCGACGCCAGGTGCCCGCCCCCGCCGATGCAATGCACCGTCTCGACGAGCGCCTCGCGGACTTCCTCCGCCAGCTGGTGAACCTGGTCGTGGGTGAGCGCGCGAAGCTCCGCGGGCTCGGAAATCGTGTCGAGCAGGCCGGTCAAAAGGCGACTCCTTCGAAGCTCGTGCTCCAGTAGGCCACATCGGCGGAGGCGCCGCCGTGCGGAGGCTTACCGGCCCCAACAGGCAACCTATCGGCGCCCCCACTGAGGGTCAAGGCGCATCCGCGTCTCCCCGTAACCGTGGCTTTTTCGCCCTCGCCGCCCCTCACGCGTGCCCGAAAACGAGCCGCTCGGCGGCACCCGTGGGAGCTTCGTCCTCCGCCGCCGGGAGCGTGATCGCGAACGTCGAACCCTGCCCCGGCGTCGATTCCGCGACGACCTCGCCCTGCATGCTCCGCACGATTTCGCGCACGATGGAGAGCCCGAGGCCCGTGCCGCCCTCGCGCCGGCTGCGCCCCTTGTCGATGCGGTAGAAGCGCTCGAAGACGTGCTCGAGCTCTCCCGGTTCGATCCCCGGTCCGCTGTCGCTCACGCGAATCGAGACCTCGTCCCCCGCGCGAGCGATGCGCACGCCGACGGCGCCGCCTTCGCCCCCGTACTTGATCGCGTTGTCGACCAGGTTGAACACGCAGCGGTAGAGCAGGTCGCCGCTCGCCATCGCCTCCACCGCCGCGTCGCCTTCGATCTGCAGCCGCACGCCACGCATCGCCGCCAGTGGCGAAAGCTCCCGCGCCACTTCCCGCGCGAGCGCGAGCGGCGCCACCGGCTCGAGTTCCACCTGCCGTTCCGCCGTCGTCAGCAGCAGCAGGTCCTCGCTCAGCCGCGTCAGCCGCGCCGTCTGCGTCTTCACCGTCTCCATTAGCGAGCGGTACTCGTCGACCGTCGCGTCCGGGTCCATCTCCGTCACTTCGATATTGGTGCGAATGGCCGCGAGCGGCGTACGCAGCTCGTGCGATGCGTCCTGCACGAACTGCCGCTGCTGCTCGAACGACTGCTCCAGCCGCCCGATCATCGAATCGAAGGTGTCCGCCAGCGCCTTCATCTCGTCGTCGGCGCCCTGGTGGTTGATGCGCTGGTGCAGGTTCGTCGCCCCGATGCGCGAAGCCACCCGCGTGATATCCCGCACCGGCTGCAGCATCATCCCCGAGAGGACGTAGCCCCCCGCCCCCGAGGCGATGGCCAGGCCCACGACCGCGAACAGCGACCAGATCTTCAGCTGGTCCAGGTTCTGCGAATAGAGGCTGTCTTCCACTTCGTCCAGGGTCACCGCAGAAGGCGCGAGCACCGCACGCCCGCCACCGACCGGGATCGGCTGGTATTCGTACCCCGAGACCGTGTACACATCCGGCCGGTCCAGCCGCGCCGCCAGGTTCAGGGCGACCACGAACGCCACGCCGAAGACGAGGAGCAGGCTCGAATACCAGACCGTGAGCCGGAAGCGGACCGTGCGCGAGAACGGAGGCAGTCGCACCCTAGAGGACGTACCCCTTCCCGCGAATCGTCTCGATGAGCTGGTCATCGAAGCCGTCGTTGAGCTTGCGGCGGAGGTTGTTCATGTGCACCTTCACCGTCTGCGTGAACGGGTTCGCGTGCTCATCCCAGATGTGCTCGAGCAGCTCTTCCTGCGGCACCGCCCGCCCTTCGTTGCGCGCCAGGTAGTACACCAGCGCGAACTCCTTCGGCGTCAGGTGGATCTCCTTGCCGTTGCGCCGGCAGCGGTTCGTGTTCGGGTCCAGCTCCAGCCCGCGCGTGTTCAGCACCGGCTCCCGGAGGCCGCCCTCACGCCGCGTCACCGCGCGAATGCGCGCCAGCAGCTCGCTGAACGCGAACGGCTTCACCAAGTAGTCGTCCGCGCCGCTATCGAGCCCCTCGATCCGGTCCCGGATCGCGCTCCGCGCCGTGAGCATGATGATGCCGCCGGCGAAGCGGTCCTCCCGCAGCCGCCGGCACACTTCGAGCCCGTCCATGCGAGGCAGGTTCAGGTCCAGGCAGACGACGTCGTAGTTGTTGACGCTCGCCTTCTCCAGCGCCGCCTGCCCGTCGTACGCCACATCGACGGCATACCCCTTGGTCGTGAGGCCGCGTTCGATCGCGCTTGCGATCGGCTCTTCATCTTCGACGACCAGGACCCTCATCGCTCTGCCCCTGCTTTCAATCTCGAATCCACCGTATCACCGGTGTTGCGATACAAAGGTAAAGACCGAAGGTAATGGTGTCGCAAGCCGATAACGCGTCCGCGCCTTCGCGCCTACCCCAGCTTCGGCGGCTCCAGCTCCACCACGCGCTGCTCCACATGCTTGAGCGTGATCTCGCGCGTGTCGTTCGCCTTCAGCTGCCGGATCAGGAATTCGAACTTCGCCTGCAGCTCCCCGCCCAGCTCCGCGCGAATCTCCGCCGGCATGTCCCACGTCTGCTGCTTGAACGGCCCCCACGCCTTCTTGCGCGTCTTGTAGAAGAACTGGAGGTCCGTCTCCCCGTCCGAGCGCTCGTTCGCCAGCTCCGTGTCCGAATAGCGGCGCATCTCCGCCAGCAGGTCCGCCGGGAAGCGCGGGTTGTCCATCATCATGTTCTGGAAGCCCGTCGCGAGATGGATCTCCGCCGTCTCCACCTCCGGGAAGCGGTGGAACAGCTCGTCCGGCAGCGTCGAAGCGCCGTGCTGCACCGCGCCCGCCATCCCATAGCGGTCACGCCCCACGCGCGACATCTCCCGCAGCGTGTCGAAGTCGATCGCCACCTTCGCGATCGTCCCATCCGGCAGCGGGATGCCGCCGTGGCTCGTCCCCGTCTGCACGCTCACCTTCGCGATGCCGCCCTTGAACCCGGGGCCGACGATCGCCTTGAAGCCGTCCACGTACTCCGTCAGCTCTTCGACGGTGCTGTTGTGCTTGCCCACCTCGCCGATTTCGCCGCCGATGGAGATCGTCACGTTGCCCGGCTCGTTCGCGCGGATGAACTTCGCCAGCCGCGCCGTCAGCTTCGCATTCGGCGCCTGCTGGTCCGCCACCTTGTCGAAGCTCAGGTCCACCAGCGTCGAGGCGTCGATATCGATGCAGTAGAACTGCGCCGCGATCGCCTTCGCGATCAGGTCCTCCAGCGCCTTCGTCTCCCCCTCCGGGTCCGTCGCGAACTTCTTCGCGTTCGCCTGGAAGTGGTCGCCCTGGATGAAGACCGGCCCCTGGTACCCCTCGGCGATGGCCCCGGCGAGGACCACGGCCGCCAGCTCCGACGGCTCCTGGAAGGTGTACCCCATCTCCGATCGCGCCAGCTCGAAAATCGTCGCCGCGCCGTTCGACGCCTGCATCGCCCGGAACAGCGCCCGCGACATGTCATAGGCCATGCCCCGGATGTTCACGGCCGGCGCCGTGAAGCCGCTCACCTCGCCGCGTCCGCGCGCCGCGTACAGCCCCGCGATCGAGGACGATACCGCCCCCAGCTGTGGCGCCGCCGTGTGAATCGCGTACCGTGCGAGCGCCTGCTCCTCGTTCGAACCGAAAACGGCCAATCGAACGACTTCGTCGATGTGCTGACGGACGGCCTGGGCGTCGCGAAGGCTCGGGCGGGCGCCCGACGTATCGAGGATGGCGGCAAGCGTGCTGTTCATGCCCTCCAGTTTACCACCGGTGTGGATTCGCGGACTCATTTCCGGGCCGTCCGTAGGCCGCTTCCGCCATACCTCCGTGCCTCGTCGCGATGCCCCGGCGATGCCGCGCGCCACCATGCCGCCAAAGGTGACACTCACCCCCTTGACGTGCTTCCCATATCGTCGCCATGCTGCCTCACCTTCATCGCCGCGCTCGACGGCCGCGCTCCCCCGGGGCAAACGTGGGGGCCGCGAAACCGGAGCCAGGCGCCGCCGCCCGCGTGACCTCGGAGGGAGAGGATGCGCCGCCTCACCGAACGCCAGCACTGGCAGCTCGTCCGTGCCCTCTGGCGCGCCGATCGTGCCCTTTCGTCTGCCTGGTGGGCCGTCGTCGTGTCGCGCGCGCTGCTCCCGGCGCTGTTCGCCATCGCCATGGGCGCGCTCATCGGCGCCGTCCAGCGCGATGATTCGCTCGCCGGCCCGCTCGTCGCCGTGGGCGCGCTGTTCGTCCTCATGCAGGTGCTCTCGCCGCTCATCACCACCCTGAGCTCGAACCTGGGCGACCGCACCGCCGCCTACCTCTACGACCGCCTCACCGCCGCCTGCATCGACCCGCCCGGCATGGGCCACCTCGAGGACCCGCGCCTCACCGGCGACCTCGTCCTCGCCCGCGATTTCGACCTCGGGATTACCGGCCCACCGCTGTACATCTCCATGGGCTTCGTCGCGAACGGCCTCATCGAGCTCTTCTCGGGTTTCGCTGCCGCCATCGTGCTGTTCGGCTATACGTGGTGGGCGCCGCTGTTGCTCGCCCCCGCGTGGCTCTCCACCCACTGGCTTCTGCGCGAAGGCGGCGTCTGGCGCGACCGCCAGACCGCCGAGGTGGTCGAAGCCCAGCGCAACGCCGATTACACCTACCGCCTCGCCGTCGACCCGCCCGCCGCGAAGGAGCTGCGCGTCTTCGGCCTCGTGGGCTGGACGATGGACCGCTTCATCGCCAATCGCCGCCGCCTCCACGACATCCAGTACCGCGCCACCCGCCTGCGCGAACGCCCCGTCATCTGGTGCCTGCTCATCGTCGCGGTCGCGAACGGCGTTGTGTTTTGGTCCCTCGCTGATGCCGCCGCGAACGGGAGCATCGGTCTCGACCGCCTCGTCGTTTTCGCGCAGGTGGCCGTGGGCGTGAGCACGATCGCCTTCGGCGGCATCAACTGGGCCCTCGATGGCGTCTCCGCGCCGGTCGCCGCTTCCCTCCGCCTCGATACCGCCATGGCCCGCGCCGGCGCACTCCCCGTGGGCACCCGCGCCGCCAGCGGCCTCCCCGCCTGCGAAATCCGCTTCCGCGACGTCACCTTCGCCTATCCCGGCACCGAAACGCCCGTGCTCGAAGGCTTCGACCTCACCATTCCCGCGGGCAGCTCGATCGCCATCGTCGGCCAGAACGGCGCCGGCAAGACCACGCTGGCCAAGCTGCTTTGCCGCCTGTACGACCCCCAGCAGGGCGCGATCGAAGTCGATGGCACCGACGTCCGCGAGTTCGACATCGCCAGCTGGCGCGAACGCGTGACCGCCGTCTTCCAGGACTTCATCCGCTTCGAACTGCCCCTGCGCGATAACGTCGCCCCTCGCGGCGGCCCGGACGACGCCATCCGTGCCGCGCTCGAGCAGGCCGGCGCCGCCACCCTCGCGCCGCTCGATACCGTGCTCGCCCGCGGCTACGAAGGCGGCACCGACCTCTCCGGCGGCCAGTGGCAGCGCGTCGCCCTCGCCCGCGCGCTCGCCGCCGTGCAGCTGGGCGCCGGCGTCGTCCTCCTCGATGAACCGACCGCCCAGCTCGACGTACGCGGCGAGGCCGAGATCTTCGAACGCATCCTCGCCGCCACCCGCGCCTGCACCACCATCCTCATCTCCCATCGCTTCTCCACCGTCCGCCACGCCGACCGCATCTGCGTCGTCGAACACGGGCGTGTGGTCGAACTGGGCACGCACGACGAGCTCATGGCCCTCGGCGGGCGCTACCGCACGATGTTCGACCTCCAGGCCCAGCGCTTCGAAGAGCAGGAAGAGGGCGTGACCTATGACGTCCTCGCCTGAAGCCGCCACCGGCGCGCGCCTCCCCGAGGGCCTGCCGCCCGCTATCCCGTCCATGTGGCGCCTGGTCCGCCTCGGCTACCGCAACGAGCCCACGCTCCTGCTCGCGGCCTTCCTGCTCTCCCTGCTCGCCGCCCTCCCCGATGCGCTGTTCGCGCTCTGGCTCAAGCTCCTCGGCCAGGGCGTCCTCGAGAGCGACCGCACGCTCCTCTTCATCGCCGCCGCCGGGCTCGCGACCTCCACCGCGGGCACCTGGTTCCTGGCCGTGATCAGCACCCGCGTGCAACGCCGCTTCCGCGACCGCGTCACCATCGCCCTCGAAGCGCACGTCGCGCGGCTCCAGGCCTCGGTCTCCACCATCGCCCACCAGGAACGCCCGGATTACCTGGACCGCCTGGCCGTGCTCCGCGACCAGGTCTTCGTGCTCGACCACCTGTACATGTCGCTCTTCACCACGGCCGGCTGGGTGCTGCGGCTGGTCGTCGTGCTCGGGCTGCTGGTGTCGATCCATCCCGCGCTCATCCTCCTCGGCGTCTGCGCGCTGCCCACCGTGCTTGTCTCCACCTGGCGCCCGGCCGTCGAACGTGCCGCCGAGGAACAGGGAGCCTCCGCGAAGCGCCTCGCCCGCCACTACTTCGGGCTGGCCACCGCAGCGCCGCCGGGCAAGGAGGTGCGCGTCGCCGGCATCGGCCCCCGGCTCGCCACCGGCCGCCGCGATGCCTGGGAACGCTGGTACGCCCCCGTCGCCGCCGCGCGCTGGGGGTCCGCCCTCTGGCAGGGGCTGGCCTGGGCCCTCTTCGGCGCGGGCTACACCGGCTCGGTCATCTTCGTCGCCTCCGGGCTCGATGCGCCCCCCGCCGATGTGCTCCTCCTGCTCGCCGCCGGCGCCCGGCTCTCCGCCTACATCGGTGCCACCGTCGGCGAAATCGGCTTCCTTCGCGGCATCTGGATGGATGGCTCCCAGCGCCTCGCCTGGCTCGAGGATTACGCCGCCGCCGTCACCCGCGACGAAGACCTCCCCGCGCCCGAAGCCGTTCGCACGGGCATCAGCGTCGAGCACCTCTCGTTCGCCTACCCGGGCACCGATCGCCTCGTCCTCGACGACGTCACGTTCGAAATCCCCGCCGGCGCCGTCGTCGCCGTCGTGGGCGAAAACGGCGCCGGCAAGAGCACGCTCGTGAAGCTGCTCTGCAAGCTCTACGAGCCCGCCTCCGGATCCATCGCCGTCGATGGCGTGCCCCTCGCCCGCATCCGCGCGGACGAATGGCGCGAACGCATCGCCGGCGCCTTCCAGGACTTCTTCCGCTTCGAATTCCGCGCCCGCCACTCCGTCTCCGTCGGCGATGTCCCGCGCTTCGATAGCGAAGGCGCCGTCGTCACCGCCGTCGGCCGCGCGGGCGCCGAGGACGTCGTCGCGAAGCTCCCCGCCGCGCTCGAAACCCAGCTCGGCCCGACGTGGCCCGGTGGCGTCGATGTCTCCTTCGGCCAGTGGCAGAAGATCGCCCTCGCCCGCGGCTTCATGCGCGACGCCCCCCTCCTCCTCGTGCTCGACGAACCGACCGCCGCCCTCGACGCCGAGACCGAGCACGCCCTCTTCGAACGCTACGCCGCCGCCGCCCGCCAGGGCACCGAACTCGCCGCGAACGGCCGCATCACCGTCCTCGTCTCGCATCGCTTCTCGACCGTCCGCATGGCCGACCTCATCGTCGTCCTCAGTGGCGCGAAGCTGGCCGAGTTCGGCACGCACGAACAGCTGATGGCGAAGGGTGGCGCCTACGCGGAGCTTTATCGCATCCAGGCCGCCGCCTACCGTTAGCGCGCGACGCCTTCCACGGCCGTCGAAAGTGCCGCCCAGCGTGCCGCCAGCGCCGGCAGCGCGCGTTCGCCGATGCGCCGCAGCTCCGCGAGGGCATCCCCATCGGTGCCCGCCCGCCACGCCAGCAGCGCCGCCATCGCCTCCCAGAGGTGCGCCGCCCGCACGAGCGGGAGCACGAGCCGCCATTGCTCCGGCGAAAGGCGCGCCCCCGCCGCGTACCCCTCCACGAACGCCCGCACCAGCGTCGGGTCGAGGGCATCCGGTTCGCGTGCCTCCCCGCACCCCATCGCCACGGCCGCGGCGATATCGAACGCGGGCGAATCACGCCGCGCGCGCTCCAGCCCCGGCATGCCGGCCAAAGCCCCCGCTTCGAAGCGAAGCCCGGGCCCGCCGAACTGGCCGTGGATGACCGTCGAAGGCGACTCCCCGTACCCCAATCGCGCCAGCTCGCGCAGGTTCCGGTACCGCTCGCGGCGCAGCGCCCACGCCAGCTCATGGTGCTCCCGGTCGAACTCGGCCAGCAGCGCATTGAAGCTTTCGGCGGCCGGGCGGACGAACACGTCCAGCTCCCATGCCCGGCCCGCGCACGGCCGCTGCTCGCGGTCGCCGAACCCGGCGGCGTCGGCATGGAAGCGCGCGAGCAGCCTCCCGCGAACCCGTTGCCGCGCCGCGCTCGTGCGGTCGTCCGGTTCCCCGGCACCAGCCCGGTAGAGCGCGAACTCACCACCTGCGCCGCCCGCGACGCGCTCCGCGATGGGCCAGCCACCGTCGCGCAACACCGCCGCGAGCCGCTCGCCATAGGCCAGCGCATCACCGGTCCACCCGCCGGGATGGCGGACGAGCACGAACCGATCGCCGCCCTCGCGGCAGACAGCCCAACGCCACGTCAGCCCGGCTCGCACCCCGGCACCCACGACGGCGCCTTCCATTTCCATCGCGCGCAGGGCATCCTTCGCCTCGTCATCGTGCGGCATGCCACCACTGTAGCCGCGAGGCCAAAATTTCGCGGCCCGCCACCCATCTGCCGCACGGGGCTGATCCCCTGGGAACCGGGAACTGGCTGCTGGGAACTAGCCGGAGGAACTGGCTCCTGGGAACTGGCCGGAGGCCCCCATGATCGACGAACCCGTCCTCGATACCCTCACCGCGCGTCCCGCGGCTGTCATCCACATGCTCATCCCCAAGGACGCCATCCAGACCGAGATGGGCCCGGCCTACGGCGAACTTATCGCCGCCGTCGCCGCCCAGGGCATCGGGCCGGCCGGCCCCTGGTACTCCGTTCACCATCGCATGGCACCGGACGTGTGGGACTTCGAAATCGGCGTGCCGGTCACCGGCCCCGTCGCGCCCGCGGGCCGTGTCGCCGCCGGCGAATTCCCCGGCGGCCGCGTCGCCCGCACCGTGTACCACGGCGGCTACGAGGGCCTCGCCGGCGGCTGGGAAGCCTTCGACGCCTGGATCGCCGCCTCCGGCCACACCCCCGCGGGCCCCTTCTGGGAGGTCTACGCCGCCGGGCCCGAGTCCTCACCCGACCCCGCCCACTGGCGCACCGAGCTCTATCGCCCCCTCGCCTGACATCGCCACCGCCGCGCGGAATGCGCCCCGCGGGGCCGATCCCCTGGGAACCGGGAACTGGCCACTGGGAACTGACGCACCTACGATGTCGCCCGCAGTGACCGCGACATCGGGGGTTTGATCCCCTGGGAACCGGGAACGGAAACCTGGGAACTCGGTAATCGCTCGCGTGCTCTCCGTCTTCCTCGAGGTCGTGCTCCCCGTCGCCCTGGTGGCCGTCGCGGGCGGCCTGGTCGGCCGCTGGAAGGGCATCCCCGTCTCGGGCATCTCGCCGCTCGTGTTCTACCTCTTCAGCCCCTGCCTGGTCTTCCACTCCCTGTCCGCAACGCAGCTCTCGGCCGGCGCCTCCTTCCGCATCTTCGCGGTCATGGGCGCGACGTTCGCCGCGATGTACCTGGCCGCGACCGTGTATTCCACGCTCGCCGGGCACGACCGCCCCCTGCGCGCCGCCGTCGCCCTCGCGGCCACGACCCCGAACGTCGGCAACATGGGGCTCCCGGTGGCGCAGCTCGCGTTCGGCGATGCCGGCCTGCAGGTGGCAGTGATGAACTTCGTGGCCGGCTCGGCGCTCGCGAATTCGGCCGGCATCGCCATCGCTTCGACCGCCTCCCACGGCTCCCGCCGCGACGCCCTGCGTGCCCCCTTCCGCTATCCCGCGCTCTACGCCGCGGCCGCCGGGGGCATTGTGAACATCCTCGGCATCGACCTCCCGAAGACCTTCGACGCCCCCATCAGCTCGCTCGCGAACGCCGCCGTGCCCGCGATGCTGGTCGTGCTCGGCCTCCAGGTGGGGAGCGCGCTCTCCCTCGAACACGTCTCCGAAGTGCTCATCGTCAACGCCGGGCGGCTGCTGGTGGGGCCGGCGGTCGCCTATGCCGCGGCCGTCGCGCTGGGGCTCGAAGGCGTCACGCGCGACACCCTCGTCGTCCTCGCGGCGATGCCCACGGCGGTCATCGCCACCATCCTCGCGACCGAGTTCGGGGCCGTGCCCGCCTTCGTCACCCGTGCGGTGGTCACCTCGACCTTCGCGAGCATGCTCACGCTCACGGTGCTGATCGCGCTCCTGCGCTAATCCGCCGCCTTCACCGCCCGCGGGCGCCCCGGGTTCGCCGCCAGTTGTGCGTCGATGGTGGCCATGCGCTCCATCACCAGCTCGCGCACGAAGGCGTCCTCCGGCGGCTCGCAGTGGCCGAACCGCAACGTCCCCGCGGAGGTGCCATAGATCGCGCAATGCGCCTTCGCCGCCGCGAAATGGATGAGCGGCTTGCCCCGGTACGTGAACGTCGGCATGCCATAACTGATGCGCTGGACCGCCTCCGGGGCAGCCGCGCGCACGGCCGACCGGATCTGCTCCAGCGTCGCCCGCGGCTCCGGCGCGAGAGCCTCGAGGTAGGCATCGATGTCAGACCAGCCACCATCCATGCCACACCCCCGGGAAATCGCCCGGCGCGGGATGTCTCGCTGCGGCGGGCGCCGCGGCCACGCTGACCGCGACCCACCGCCCGTGCGTTATCCGAAGTTGCCGCGCGCGCCTCGCAGCCGTGGGTCGAGCAGGTCCCGCAGCGCGTCCCCGAGCATGTTGATGCTGAACACCACAATCGCGATCGCGAGCCCCGGCCAGATCGCCTGCCAGGGCTCCTCCACCGCCACCGCGCGCCCGAGATTGAGCATGTAGCCCCACGTCGGGTGCGAATTGCTCTGCACGCCCAGGCCCAGGAAGCTCAGGCCCGCCTCCGCGAGGATCGTCGCCCCGAGCCCGATCGTCGCCTGCACCATGAGCGGCCCGAAGATGTTCGGCAGCAGGTGGCGGATCATGATCCGCACATCCGTCGCCCCGATCGTCTTCGCCGCGTCCACATACTGCAGCGACCGCAGCCCGATGACCGACGACCGGATCACGCGCGAACCGCCGACGCCGCCCAACACGCCGAGGATGCCGATCAGCTTCGGCACCGAGGGCCCGCCGATCATGTTTGGCAGCGCCAGCAGCACCACCAGCGGCGGGAACGACATCATCGCGTCCACGAAGCGCTGCAGCACCATGTCGTAGCGCCCGCCGAAGTAGCCGGACGAGACGCCGATCGTGAGCGAAATCAGCGAGCTCAGGAGCACCGCGCCGAAGCCCACCTGCACCGCCACCCGCGCGCCCCAGACGATGCGGCTGTAGGTGTCACGGCCGAGCTGGTCGGTGCCCAGCGGTGTCGAATGGTCTCCCTTCAGCACCGAGGCCTCGGTAATCACCCGGCCCGCGATGGTAATCCCCGGCTCCACCTTGTCCGGGCAGAGGAAGGTGCTCGAGGGCCCCAGGCAGTACTTCTTGTACCGCCCGCCCGCGTCCGCGCCCGGGTCGTAGGTGGCGAAGGTGCCCGGGAAGGCCGCCACCACGAGCATGAACAACAGCACCAGCAGGCAGATGAACCCCATCGTCTTCCGCCGCGCCAGCGTCACCACGAACTTCAGCGCCCGCGCCGCGAGGGTCGGGCCGCTGCCGCCGCGGCTGCCAAGGCTATCGATTGAACGCGCGCCTGCAGCCATGGCCTACACCCTCGCCCGCGGGTCGAGCGCCGTGTAACTGATGTCCACGATGAGGTTGATGATGATGACCGACGACGCGAACAACAGGACCACCGCCTGGATCGGCGCGAAGTCCTTCTGGAACACCGCGTACTGCAGGTACGAACCAACCCCCGGCAGCGAGAAGATGCTCTCGAAGATCACCGTGCCGCCCACCAGGTTCGCCATCGTCAGGCCGAGGATGGTGATGACCGGCAGCATCACGTTCTTCAGCGCGTGCCGTACCACCACCGCGCGCTCGCGAAGGCCCTTCGCCCATGCCGTGCGAATGTAGTCCTGCCGCAGCACGTCCAGCATCATCGTCCGCGTGAAGCGCATCACCGACGCCGCCGTCCCCAGCGACAGGATCAGCGCCGGGAACGCGAACTGCTGCACGTTCTTCACCGGGTTATCCCAGAACGCGACGTACTTCAGCGGCGGGATCCAGTCGAACTGCACCGCCAGGATCGTCAGCACCACCGTCGCGATATAGAACCCCGGCACCGAAAGCCCGAGGATCGAGAACGTCCGCAGGATGTAGTCCGGCCACCCGTCCTGGCGCATCGCCGAGACGATGCCGACGGGCACGCCCACGAGCACGGCGAAGAACACCGCGAACGCCGCCAGCTCCAGGGTCACCGCGATCTTCGGCCCGAGCTCCTTCGCCACCGGCCGGAACGAAACGGCCGAGGTGCCCAGGTCGCCCGTGAGCACCCGGCCCGTCCAGCGGAAGTACTCGGTATAGATCGGCTTGTCGAGGCCGTATTCGTGGCGCACCTTCGCCGCCGCCTCGGGCGTATAGGCCTCACCCAGCCGCGCCGCCACGATCGCATCCGGGTTCAGCCGGATCATCGAGAACGCCAGGAACGACACCACCAGGATCGTCGGGAGCGCCAGTACCAGGCGCCGTACTATCAGCGTGCTCAATTGACCACCCCATATCGCGAGAAAGAACCGGACGGCGAGGCAGGAGCGTGTTCCCCTGCCTCGCCGTCCGCGCATGCCGCCAGCCCCTAGGACTTCAGCCAGTAGGTCTCGCCCGTCTTCCACGCCGTCGTGTAGGGCGTCGCCAGGAAGTTCTGGAGCGCCGCCACCGCCACCGTGAAGCCGATGCGCGAACCCACCCACGCCGGCCCCGGGTTGTTCGCGATGTCCCGCTGGATTTCGAAGACCAGCGCCTGCCGCTGCTTCGCGTCGTAGATCTGCGACTGCTTCTCCAGCTTCGCGTCCAGCTCCGGTGTGCCCGTCTTCGCGTAGTTGCGGCTGCCCTTCGCCGGGTTGCTGTGGTGGTACACCAGCAACTGCGCATCCGGGTATGGCCCCGAATTGAACAGCGTCGAAGCGAGCGCGTAATCGCCCGAGACTTCGCGCGCGAGGAACACGTTGAAGTCCGTGCCCACGTTCTCCGTCTTGAGCTTGACGCCGATTTCCGCCAGGTTCGCCACGATCACGTCGTTCAGCTGGTCCGTCGAAAACGCCGTCGCCGTCGTGACCGTCTCCTCGAAGCCGTTCGGGAAGCCCGCCGCGCTAAGCAGCGCCTTCGCCTCCGTCAGCTCCTTGTTCCGGTCGCCGAAGCCCGGCAGCGCCGCCAGCTCCTTGTCCGGGAGCACCCACGAAGCCGCCGCCGGCGACATCGCCCCGCCCGGGATGCCGGCGCCGCCGAAGACCTTCGCGTACACCTGCTTCCGGTCGATCGCGCGCCACAGCGCCTGCCGCACGCGCACGTCCTTGTAGCGGTCCTTCGTGTGATTGATGAGCAGCGCCTCGCGCGTCGAAGCCGCCGCCGACGAGATCTGGTACTTCGGGTCGTTGTCGAAGCCCTTCACCAGGTCCACCGGCAGGCCCGCGACCGTCACCTGGCCCGCCTTGAGCGCGTTCGCCTGCTGCTGCGTGTCCGTCTGATGGATGTACTCGAGCGTGTCGAGCCACGCCGTGTCCTTCTTCCAGTAGCCGTCCGGCCGCCGCTTGAGCGTGAGGCCCTTGCCCGCCTCGTACGCCGTCAGCTCATACGGCCCCGAACCGACGACGTCCTCCGCCGTCTTCACCGCATCCTTGCCGCGCGCGCTGATCTCCTTCGGCAGGATGAAGTCGTACTGGTCGGCCATGAAGTTCAGGAGGTCCGCCTGCGGCACCTTCAGCTTGAACTTCACAGTCGTCGCATCGACCGCCGTGATCGACTCCACGTTCCCGTAGTTGCCCGCGCGCGGCGAGACCGTGTCCGGGTTCTTAATCCGCTCGAACGTCAGCTTCACGTCCTCCGCGGTCACCGCGCGGCCGTTCGCCGGCGCCTTGTTCTGGAACTTCGCGTCCGGCCGAACCTTGAAGATGAGCTCCGTGCCGTCGCCGGGGATTTCCGGCAGCGCCGCCGCGAGGTCGGCCTCCGCCAGGCCGTCCTTGATCGCGAAGCGCACGAGGAAGTTGCCCGTGGCCGGCCAGATGAACCCGTACTCCACCGGCGTATTCGTCCGGTGCGGGTCCAGCGAACCGCCGACGGGCCCGCCGATGACCTTGAAGGTCCCGCCCGCGACCGGCTTCAGCGCCGCCGCCGATGGTGATGCGCCCGGCTTCGCCGTCGGGCTCGCGTCCTTGGTGCCGCCGCCGCCGCCGCTGTCATCGTCGCCGCCGCCGCAACCGGCGAGCCCGAGTGCCGCGAAGGCTGTCGCGGCCGCGCTCCCCGCGAGGAACCGCCGCCGGGTCGTCGCGGTCCGCGCCGCTTCCAATAGTTGTCCTGTTCCAAGGGTCCCCCTCCTGCCGCGGCCGGTTTAAACTGCCTTCGTTGCATTTATGAATCGATGCGACAGCTGAATCGCCACGCGGTTCGGGCGAACTATACGAAACGCCTCCGCCGCGTCAACCCGATACCTGCCATGGACCGGGCGAATCGAACTTCTCCGGGCACCCCTTACGAACCTGTATCAGCGCCGATTCGCACGGCGTATGGTGACGCCATCCAGGTCAGGGAGGATCGCCATGGGCGAAAAGGAGACCTGGGACGAAGCGGACGCCCCGGGCACGGAACGAGTCAAGTCAGGCAAGTCCAACACCTCCGACCGCGAGCAGCGCACCGCGCCGGACCCGCTCGATCCCGGCGGCCCCGAACCCGCCGAAGCCTCCCTCGTCAAGAGCAAATCCAACATCACCAACAACCGTCTCGCCGACGGTGGCGGCGACGATCCCCCGCCCATCGAGACTTCGAACCTGAACCTCTCGAAGTCCAACATCGACCGCATGGCCGGCGAAGAGCCCGCGCCCGAGGCCGCCATCAACAGCAGCCATTCCAACATCAAGAACCTGCGCGAGACGGCCGCGGACCCGCCGCCCGAGAGCGCCATCAACAACAGCCACTCCAACATCAAGAACCTGCGCACCGGCGCTGGCCCCGAATCGGCGGAGGCTGCCGCCAACCTCAACCCATCGAAGTCCAACATCGACTGACCACGCCGGGAGCACGCCGCCATGACCGCCGCCATCCCCCGGCGCGGGGTGGCCCCCGCAGCGAGTGCCGCAGCCGCTGAGTTCGCGCGCCGCTTCGAACGCCATCGCGACCCGCCGTTCGCCGCCGCGCTCGTGGGCATCGAACACGAATTCCGTGTGCTCGATCCCACCGGCGCGCCCGTGGACTTCCGCGGGCTTCTCCCGCGCCTGCCGCTGCAGGCACCCCGTCTCGACCCCGGCGACCGCAACGCTCGGCGTCTCCCCTCCGGCCTCGCCCTCACGAGCGATGGCCCCGAGGCCGAGATCGCGACGCCCCCCGTGCCCGTGCTCCGCGGGTTCGACCGCCACGCCGCCGCCCTCGCCGCCGAGGGGCGCGCCACCCTCGCGAAGATGTTGCCCGCCCGCCACACCCTCGAGGGCTACTCCACCCACGTCAGCGTCAGCGTCCCCGGGGGCGGCCTCGACGCGTTCGCCCGCGAGTACGCGCTCGTCTTCGGGCCCGCCATCGCCGCCCTCGGCGAATCGCCGGGCTCCCTCGGCATCTACATCCGCCCCCGGCCGGGCCGCCTCGAACTCTGTTTCGAATTCGCCGAAGGCACCCGTCTCGCGACCGTGGTCACCGTCGCTGCCGGGACCGTGCGCGCGCTCTCCGAAGGGGCCCCGGGGCTCCCATGCCCGCTCGCCGCGAACCTCCTCCCCGCGCGCGAGCGGTACGGCTACCGGCTCCATCGCCGCGCCGCCTTCGGGTTCGATACCTACACCGCCGGCCGCGAGGCGGTGCTGCCGGTCGCATCCGGCGGCGAGACCACCCTCGGCGCGCGCGCCGCCGAGGCGGTGGCAGCGGCCATCCACGCACTCGGCACCGAGATCGAGCCCGAAACCGCCGGCCTCCTGCGCGAAATCGCCGCCGGGCGCCGGCCGCTCGGCATCGAAGGCGGCGAACTCCCCGTGCTGGCGCCCGCTCCCGCCGTGCCGACGTTCGCTGCGCCCCGGAGCATGCATCGCCCGGGCTTCCACGCGCTCCCCTGCATTGCCACCTGGGACTTCACGGTCTACCGCCTCGAAGGCACGCGCACCGCGTTCGCCTGCATCCCCCGCGCCGCGCACGGTGCCTTCGAGGCCGAACTCGGGGCCGGCGCCCTCGACGCCACCATCGCGCGCTTCCTCGCCGCCCCGGCGGGCGCGACGACCCTCGCCACGCACGCGCAGACCACGACCCCCGGCCTCTTCGACCGCGTGACCCCGGACCCGCGCGCCCTCCTCCCGCGCGAACGCGAACCCGAGCACGCCCCCGGGGCATCCCCGAAGCCGATGCGAGCCTCCGCACGCCCCGGGAAGGCGCACCCTGGCCGTCCGGGCAAGGCATGGCTGCCCGGAATCCCCCGTTTCGACGCCGTCCCCATACCGGCCGGCCCGGAGATGGCGAATCCGTCACCGCCGCCATCTCCGCCATCCGCATCGCCCACGAAGCCCCGCCCGTGGCTGATGCTCGCGGGCGCGGGAGCCGCGCTGGCAGCGGTGGCCGGCGTCGCGGCGATGCTGCTCGTCGCACACGGCGGCGGCGAGGCCGCTCCCACGCCCGCGTCGCCCACGAGCCAGCCGTCGCCCACGACGACGCCATCGCCCACGACGTTCGCCACCGCGACGCCCGTACCCGCGACCGCCGTCGCCACGGCGCCCGCCGGGGTGCCATCGCCAACCATCGCCGCGACGGCAACGCCGCCGGCGACGCCATCAGCCGCCACGACCACGACCGCGACCGCGACCACGACCCCGCTCGCGACCACGACCGCGACCGCGACGACACCCGCGACCGCGACGACACAGGTCACGCCAACCGTGCCTCCCACGGAGACCCCTCACCCCACGCCCACCACCACCGCGACGCCCACAGCGCCACCCACAGTCACGCCCACGCCCACGCGCACCGCGACACCCACCGTCACGCCCACGCCCGCGCCCCCATCCATCCGCAACGTCACCTGCACCACCGTCGACCGCAACGTCCCCACCACCTGCCAGGTCTTCATGGGCGATACCGGCCCCGAAGCCACCAGCTTCAGCTGGACCGCCCAGGGCGGGACCCCCGCCACCGGCACCGGCACCACCTTCCACCCCGTCTTCACAACCTCCGGCCAGCACACCATCACCCTCACCGCCTGCGCCGGGACGGCCTGTAGCACACGCACCGTCAGCGTGACGGTGGTGTGAGGCGGAGAGGGATGAGGAATGAGGAATGAGGAATGAGGAACGAGGCGGGGCAACCCCACGCGAGCCTGCTCGCGCCGGGGCTGATCCCCTGGGAACTGGGAACCGGGAACTGGTTACTATGGACCTGCCATGTTGTTCCATCGCGCGATTCTGCCGCTGCCGTCTACGCCCGAGGAGGCCCTGCCCGGGCGCTCCCAGGTCATGCCCGTGCCCGAGCGCCATCTCGTGCTGGGGACGCCGCTCGTGGGCCCATGGCCCGAAGGGTTTGAGCGCGCCACCTTCGCCATGGGCTGTTTCTGGGGCACCGAGAAGTTCATGTGGAAGGTGCCCGGCGTCTATTCCACCTTCGTCGGCTACACCGGCGGGATGACCCCAAACCCCGCCTACGAAGAGGTTTGCACGCAGCGCACGGGCCACGCCGAGGCCGCCGCCGTCATCTTCGACCCCGCCCGCACGAGCTACGACGCGCTGCTCAGGGTCTTCTGGGAGAACCACGACCCGACCCAGTTCATGGGCCAGGGCAACGATGTCGGCACCCAGTACCGCTCCGTCCTCTTCTTCGAAAGCGAAGCCCAGGAGCGCGCCGCCCGCGAGTCGCTCGCACGCTACCAGGGCGAGCTCACCCGTGCGGGCTATGGCGAAATCACCACCACCATCGAGCCCGCCGGCGCCTGGTACTACGCCGAGCCCTACCACCAGCAGTACCTCGCCCGGAACCCCGAGGGCTACTGCAACCACGGCTTCTGCCAGGCCGCCTACCCCGCTCCCGCCGCCACCTGAACCCTCGCGCCGTTTGGCACAGGGGGCGATGACTCGATTCAGCGCTCGCGTTCGTTTCGCGAGTTGATTCGACTCCCATGCGCCTGTATAAGGACAGTGGCCGAATCAAATTCAATTTGATAATTAGAATCGGCGCGTTTGAAGGGGAAACAAACGTGAACTACTGGACCGACCGCTACCGCAACAGCCGCCGCCGGTTCCTCAAAGGCGCCGGCACGGGCATCGCCGGAGCTGCCTCCATCGCCCTCGTGGGCTGCGGCGGTGGCGATGACGACGACAGCGGCTCCCTCGCCGACCTCGCCACCCCCACCTCCGGCGCCGGCCCCACGGCCGTTCGCAAGGACCCCTTCGCGGGCGCGAAAAAGGGCGGCGTCTTCCGCATGACCCAGGTCGGCGATGCGCCGACGATCGACCCCTACGGCAACTT
>JAXLWZ010000018.1:0-83850 GCA_046328225.1 Dehalococcoidia bacterium
GTGGGCGGTGCACGCGGCGGGTGCGAGCGCCCTCGCGGTGGGGCTCGCCGCAGCGGGCCTGGGGCTCTCGTACGCGGGGCCCCTGGCGGCGATGGCGGCGCTCCTGCCGGCGGGCGCAATCGTGATCGAGGCGCGCCAGCGGCCGGGTCTGCGGACGTACGTGCTCGGCGGGTCGCTCGGGACGCGCCTGGCGGGTCGCGGGGGGAGGGGTGCGGCGAGTGCGGAGGCGGTGTTGATGCAGGCGCTGCGCGCGTATTCGCCCGACCTCGCGGCGCACCTCGAGCGGACGGCGGCGCTCTCGGTGCGGCTCGGGCGGGCACTGGGGCTCGACCAGGCCGCGCTGGCCGAGCTGCGGACGGCGGCACTTTTCCATGACGCGGGCAAGCTCTTCGTGCCGGTGCACGTGCTCGATCGGCACGGGCGCCCGCGGTTGCGGGACTGGGAGCACCTGCATGCGCATCCGGCGATGGGCCAGCAGCTGATCGCGCGGGTGCCGGCGCTGGCGCGCATCGCCGGGGCGGTGGGCGACCACCACGAGAAGTTCGACGGCACGGGATACCCGGCGGGGAAGCGGGGCGAGGGGATCGACCTGCTGGCTCGCATCCTCACGCTCGCGGATGTGTACGACGCGCTGGTCTCGGCGCGGGCGTACAAGGAGGGGTGGGCGCCGGAGGACGCGATCGCGCACATCCGGGCGGAGGCCGGGACGCACTTCGACCCGGCGATCGCGGAGGTCTTCCTGGGGATGCTGGGGGGAGTGTGCCAGGCGGAGGGCCGCTGCCGCGACGCCGCCGCCTGACGCTGCTTAGCGGCCGCGAAGTCTCGGGTCGAGGACGTCGCGGAGGGCATCGCCGAAGATGTTGAAGCCGAAGACGGCGGAGGCGATGCAGAGGCCGGGCCAGATGGCGAGGCCGGGCTGGACGCGCATGTATTCGCGCCCTTCGACGCTGAGCATCTGCCCCCAGGATGGCTTACCGGCGGGGCCGAAGCCGAGGAAGCTGAGGCTCGCTTCGGCGAGGATGGCGCCGCCGAGGCCCGTCGTCGCGCTCACCATGACGATCGGGAAGACGTTGGGCACGATGCACTTCCACATGATGCGCGGGGCGGTGGCGCCGAGGCTGCGTGCGGCTTCGACATAGGCGGCCTGCTTGATCGTCAGCACCTGCGAGCGGAAGACGCGGGAGGCGCCGGGGATGCCGAGGAAGCCGATGGCGAAGACCATCGCCCAGACGAGGTCGACGCTCTGGTTGCGGCGGGCGATACCGAGGAAGGTGATGAGGATGATGAGGCCGGGCATCGCCTGCCAGGCATCGATGAGGCGCTGAACGGTCTTGTCGAAGGCGCCGCCGACGTAGCCACTGACCACGCCGATGAAGAGCGCGCCGGTGGAGCTGATAAGAACGGCGCCGAAGCCGACTTTCATGGAGATGCGGGCGCCGTAGAGGAGACGGGAGAGGGTGTCGCGGCCCGTCTTGTCGGTGCCCAGCCAGTGCGGCCCTCCCAGGGTGGTGCCCACGAGGCGGTTCTTGAGGTCGAGCTTATCGGGATCGTAGGGGGCGAGGACGCCGGCGAAGACCGCGCTGAAGAGGAGCAGCACGACGAGCATGAAGCCGAAGGCGCCGAGCGGCTTGCGGCGCGCGAAGCGGAGGCTGGTGCGGAGGATGCGCACCGGGAGCGGATACTCCCGGCGGGCGCGCGGTCCGAAATCGACAGATGAGATCGCTGGTGAACCGGCCATTGTTAGTACCTGATCCGGGGGTCGAGGACGGTGTAGGAGAGGTCCACGGCCAGGTTCGCGAGCACGATGATGACGCTGAAGACGAACACCGAGCCCATGATCACCGGGTAATCGAGGCTGCTGACGGAGTTCACCAGGTAGCGGCCCATGCCCGGCAGGGTGAAGATCGATTCGAAGATGGCCGTGCCGGCGATGAGCGTGGGCAGGGTGAGGCCGACCACGGTCACAACGGGGATGAGGCTGTTGCGCAGGGCGTGGCGGATGATGACGGTGCGCGAGGAGAGGCCCTTGGCGTGCGCCGTGCGGATGTAGTCCTGGCGGAGCACTTCGAGCATCTGCGTTCGCACCAGCCGGACGAGCCCGGCGCTGGGCGTGAGGCCGATGAGGAGGGCAGGCAGCGCCATGATCTTCAGGTGCGCGATGGGGTCCTCGGTCAGGTACTTGAAGTTCAGCGGTGGCGCCCAGTTAAACCACTTGTTGCCGAAGGTGATGATGAGGATGGCCAGCCAGAACCCCGGGAGAGAGTTCAGGAGGATGGCGAAAGTGCGGAGGGCGTAATCGGGCCAGCGGTCCTGGGCGACGGCGGCGGCGACGCCGAGGGGGACGGAGAAGAGCAGGCCCGAGAGGAGGCCGATGACGCCGAGCTCGATGCTGACGGGGAGGCGGTCGTGCATCTCGAGGGTGATGGGGCGGCCGTTGAAGAGGGACTCGCCGAGGTTGCCGCGGGCCATGTTGCCGGCCCATTCGATATAGGAGACGACGAGGTTGCCGCTGAGGCCGTACTCCTCGCGGAGGGCGGCGGCGCGGGCCGGGTCGCTGTGGCTGTACTCCGCGGCGATGACGTCGACGGCATCGCCATAGAAGATGGGCACGACGACGCGGAGGAGGGTGAAGACGATGATGGAAACGAGCCAGATGGTGAGTGCTGCCAGCAGCAGCCGCTGAGTGACGTAGCGCGCCATGGGTGCGGTCCTTGAGAGCAGGGGAGAGAGGAGGACCGCTGGTGGCGGCGGGGGATCATGCCGCCACCAGCGGGGCCTGATACGGCGTCAGCCGGTGAACTTGCTCTTGTCGAACCAGAGGCGCGTCTCGACGGACTGGCGGTCGGACTCGGTGTCCCAGGCGCGGTTGACGCCGTAGTTGCCGATCCACGGCCAGGCGAGGCTGAAGGTGTTGGCCTGCCCCGGGTACGGGACCATGGGCATCTGGACGCCGGCGTACTTCTGCCAGTCCTTGATCATCTGGGCGCGCTTGTTGGCATCGAGCTCCTTGCGCTGCGCTTCGATCATCTGGTCGGACTTGGTATCGATGGCTTCCTTGCCCTGGAAGACGACCTTCTGGCGGGAGCCCTGGGAGTGGTAGTAGGCGAACAGGAACTGGTCGACTTCGGGGAACTGGGTGGTGGCGCCGATGGCGATGCCCTTGAAGTTCGCCTTGCCGAAGTAGATGTTCGTGAGGTAGTCGGTGGCGTAATCGGGGTTGATCACCTTGAGCTTGAAGGCGCCGCCCTCTTCCATCATGCCCTTGAGCACTTCGGCCTGGTTGGGGAAGGTGGTGCCGTACTGGCCGGTGGTGATCCAGCGGATTTCGGTCTCGATGCCGTTGGCGTAGCCGGCGGCGGAGAGGAGCTTCTTGGCTTCGGCGACGTTGTAGGCGAAGTTCTTGGCGGCGTCGCCCATCTCGGCGCTCTTGGGATCGACCCAGAGGCCTTCCCAGCCGGACGAGATGTGGCTGTGGTAGCGGACTTCGAACGGATAGCCTTCGGCCTTGTACTTGCTGGTATTGCCGAAGGTATCGATCCAGGTGTCGCGGTCGATCATGAGCGCGGCGGCCTGGCGGACGCGGGGGTCGCGGAAGGGCGAATCGGGCTGGAGGCCGAAGTAGGTCATCCAGCAGGTGCGGCCCATGGCGTTCTGGTCGAGCAGGAGTTCCGGGAAGTCCTTCTTCTGCTGGATGACGTCGTCCTGGGTGGCGGCGAAGGACCAGACCTTCTTGGCGCGGAACTGGGCCAGGCCGGCGGCGTACTCGGGGATGATTGGGAAGTCGTAGCCGTCGAAGAAGATGTCCTTGGCGCCCCAGTAGTTGGGGTTCTTGCGGTATTCGAACTTCACGCTGCGCTGGTAGTTCGAAAGCATGAAGGGGCCGCCGGAGCGGGTTTCGTTCTTCGGGTCGTATCCGCCATCGGATTCGCGCGGCATGATCTGGACGTAGCGCGAGTAGGCGAGTGCGGAGAGGAGCGGCGCGTAGGGGAACTGCGTCGTGAAGACGACGGTGTTCTTGTCGGTCGCCTCGACGCCGATGACGGGGCCCGTGGGGTTATCGGGCAGCATGACCAGGTCTTTGCGGGAGGTGCTAAGGGCGGCGAACTTCTTCCAGGAGAAGACGACGTCGTCGGCATCGATGGGGCGCTTGTTGAGGGGCGCCCTGTCCTCCCAGACGGCGTTCTGGCGGAGCTTGAGGACGAGCTTGGTGGGCTCGGGCTGCTCCCACTTCTCGGCGAGGTAGGGCTCGACTTCGCCCTTGGCGGGCACGCGGTTGCCGGGCTTGTACTTGGTCAGGCGCGGGTAGACCCAGGAGCCGACGACGTTGGCCGTGAAGGACGGCGAGGCAAGCGGGTCCAGGTTGGTGACGTCGGCGGTGGTGTAGCCGGCGTAGATGCCGCCAGGCACGGCCTGCGCGGTCGTGTCGGTGCGCTGCCAGAGGATGCTCTTTACTTCTTCCTGCTTCTGCTCGATGGTCTTGCCGCCGCTGTCGCCACCACCGTCGTCATCGCCGCCGCCGCAGCCGACCAGGCCGAGCGCGGCGACGCCGGCGGTACCGGCGGTGAGGCCGGCAAGCGCGCGCCTGCGGGAGATGCGTCGATTCCAGTAGTTGTCCCGTTCCATGTTGTCCCCCGCGATGTGTGACATTGGCCACGTTTCTCGATGGGCCGCGTTGTACACCCGATTCTTCAAACTGACAAGTCTCAAATTCACCGGGGAGTCATCGTTGGCACATGTTTAACTGTTGCCGACGCACGTACGTTTGTGGCAAACAAGGCGGCCCTTAGATTCGCCAAACGGGGCGATACGGCACGCCCGCGCGGCACCGTGGCGCTTTCGGCAGGGCAGGCCGGTGGCAGGGCACGACAATCCGGTATCGCGCGCGGCGATCGGGGGAGGAGCGCTCGGGCCTGGCGCTTCCTAGATGGCGCCTTCGTCGCGGAAGGCGGCGATGGCGGCGGCATCGAAACCAAGCTCGGCGAGGACCTCGGCGGTGTGCTCGCCGACTTCCGGGGCGTGCCCGGTGCCGCGCCGGGGCATGCCATCGATGTTCATGGGGTTGTTGATCACCCACTCCGCCGGGACGCCCGGGCCGGTGGGGCGGGAAATGATGCCGGATGCCTGTACCTGCGGATCATTCGGCAGGTCGCCCACCTCGGCGATGAGGACGACGGGGACGTTGTGGGCGCGGAAGGCGGCCATCCAATCGGCGGCGTCGCGTTCGAGGAAGAGGGCGCCGAGGACGTCGACGAGTTCGGCGAGGTGGCCCATGCGGACGGTGGGGTCGGAGAAGCGCTCATCGGCGAGGAGGTCAGGGCGGCCGGCGGCGACGAAGAGGGCATCAAGCTCTTCCTGGGTGCGGACCATGTAGAGCCAGAGGAGGCGGCCATCACGGGTGGGGAAGGGGCTGCGATTGGGGCTCGCGCCGCGTTCGGCCTTGAGGGGGGAGAGGTCGGCGCCGGAGAAGGCGGCCTGGGCGTGGCAGGCGTTCGACCAGATGCCGTTGTGGAGGAGGCTGGTGTGGACGTGGCTGCCTTTGCCGGTACGTTCGCGGCGCATGAGGGCGGTGACGATCATGGCGTACATGGTGACGGCGGTGGGGTGGTCGCCCATGCCGGGGGTGGAGCCGCCGGGAGGGGCCCCCTGCGCGCGAACGAGGTCCATCAGCCCGCTGCGGGCCCACCAGGTGACGGCGTCGAAGCCTTCGCGGCCGGCATCGGGTCCCGTCTCGCCATAGGCGGAGAGGGAGGCGTAGATCATGCGCGGGTTGATGGGGGCGAGCTGTTCGTAGGTGAGGCCGAAGCGTTCGCGGGTGGGGGTGGGCTGATTGGTGATGTAGACGTCGCATTCGCGCACGAGGCGCATGAGGATGTCGCGCCCGGCTTCGGTCTTGAGGTTCAGGGCGATACCGCGCTTGTTCCGGGCATCGAGCACCCAGGGGTAGTTGTGGTCCGCGCGGGGGCTGAGGGGGCTGGAGGTCATCATGCGGTAGGGGTCGCCGACGCCGGGGGTTTCGACCTTAATCACGTCGGCGCCGAAATCGGCAAGCATGGTGCCGGCGACGGGCCCGGCAATCCAGGTGCCGACATCGAGCACTTTGAGGCCTTTGAACAGCAGTTCCTCCGAGTCAGCCATCGCACCCTCCATGGCGCGCGCGGCGCCGGGGGCGATTCTACGGGAGCGAGCACGGGGTGTGGAAAGCCCCGGCGGGATGCGGCGGCCAACGGCGTGGGCGGCCCGCAAAGGTGGCGGCGGCTATACTCGGAGCACGCGCCCGTAGCTCAGCGGATAGAGCACCTGGCTTCGAACCAGGGTGTCGGGGGTTCGAGTCCCTCCGGGCGTACCACCTTTTCCCGGCTTGAAAATGACGGTCCCCCGGCGGCGGACGTGTGTGCGTGCCGCTCAGCCGAAGCGAGCGAAGGTGCAGCCGGAATCGCGGGCGGCCCACACGAGGAACCGGCGCCACAACCCCACCATTCGCCGCCTCCCGGCGCCCCGTGCGGGCACGATCCATCGCAGCACACGCCGGCCGTACTGGGGACGACCGGGTGGCCCGGTAGCGGCGGCCGAACGCACCGCGAACGCCCGGCCCGGCATCGATGGCAGCATCTTCGCAACAAACGGAAACGGCGGGTTACGAAGCGGGGTTACGCGTCCGGAGGCCGTCACTTCCGGGACTCCGGGGGCGATTGCCAGTTGTCAGATCCTGGTTCCCAGGGGCTACCCCCGGGAGAAGCGCCCGGCCCGTTCCGGGACAGGTCTCCCCATGGGGTCGCCCCACTGGCCACCGGGAACTGGCAACTGATCTTGAAGGAGCACCAACCATGACGTTCGCACACCATCGCCGCCGGCTGATTGCCCTGGGGGCCGCCGGGATCCTGGCCATCGGGGCCGTGGGCGTGGTCTCCGCGCAGGCGGGCCCGGGCGAAGGCCGGGGCGGCATCGAACAGCGCGCGCTGAAGGGCGCGCTCAAGAACCTGTCCGAGATCTCGGGCGTGCCGGCCGAGACCTTCCGGCAGGGATTGAAGGACGGCAAGAGCATCAACCAGGTGCTCATCGAGAACGGGAAGAACCCGGCCCAGGTGCAGCAGGCCGTGCTGGACGCCATCGAGGCGAAGCTGGACCAGGCGCTCGCCGAGGGGAAGATCACGCCCGAGCAGCACGACCGCGCGGTGGCGAAGGCCGAGGAGGCGATCCCGAACCTCTTCGAACGCACCCCGGACCCGGACCGGCAGGCGCGCCGCCAGCACGCGGGCGAGGTCGCGAAGGGGGTATTCGCCTCGGCGGCGCAGGCCATCGGCATCACGCCCGAGCAGCTGCGCGATGAGCTGAAGGCGAACGGCGGGTCCATCGCCAGCGTCGCGGCGGCGCACGGCAAGAGTGCCGATGCGGTCATCGCGGCGATGGTGGCGGACGCGAACGCGCACATCGATGCGGCGGTCGCGAACGGCACGCTGACGGCGGAGCAGGGCGCGCAGGCGAAGGCGAAGGCCGCGGGGGCGATCGCGCGGCTGGTGAACAGCGAGGGCCGTCCGCACGGGCACGGGCGGTAGGCACGGGGCATCGAGAGCGAACGGGCCGGCGCGCTTGCCGGCCCGTTCGCGTGCGCGGCGGGCGCTTCGAACAGGAGGTCGCGGGCCGTACACTCTCGGGGTGTCCACGCCCATCCGGCGGCAGTACCTGGAGCTGAAGCAGCGCTTCCCCGAGACCATCCTCTTCTTCCGCCTCGGCGACTTCTACGAGACGTTCGACGACGACGCGAAGCTGGTGGCGGAGGAGCTGCACATCACGCTGACCTCGAAGCCGATGGGGAAGGACCTGCGCGTGCCGCTGGCGGGGGTGCCGCACCACAGCATCGATGGGCACATCGCGAAACTGGTGGCGCGCGGCTACCGGGTGGCGGTCTGCGAACAGCTGGCGGACCCGGCCGAGGTGAAGGGGCTCGTGCCGCGCGATGTTGTCCGCGTGGTGACGGCGGGGACGGTGACGCACGACGCATCGCTCGACCCGGCGGCGCCGAACTACCTGGCGGCGTATTGCGTGCGGCGCGATGGCGCGGCGGCGGCCCTGGCGGACATCACCACGGGCGAAGTGCGGATGGCGACGGGGGAGGAAGCGCTCCTGGAGCTGCTGCGAAGCGCGCCGGCGGAGCTGCTCTGCGAGGACGGCGAAGCACCGCCGGGCATCGCCGCGACGATGCGCGCGCGCCCGGCGCTGAGCGACCTCGCGGTGGAGACGGAGCTCGCGCGGCAGTTCGGCGACCAGGCACGGGCGGCGCTGGTGGGCACGGCGGCGGAAGCGGCCGCGCTGGCGCACGTGCTTTCGTACCTGCGCGAGACCTACGCGGCGGCGCTCGGGGCGTTGCAGCGCGTGCGCACGCTCGCGCCGGGTGGCGTGCTCACGGTCGACCAGCGGACGCTTCGAAACCTGGATGTGCTCGATGGCCCGGGCCGGCAGTCGTTGTTCGCGGTGCTGAACGGAACGCGCACGGCGATGGGCGCGCGCCTATTGCGGGCGTGGCTCACGCGGCCGCTGCGGGACCGCGAGGAGCTGGCGCGGCGGCACGATGCGCTCGCGTGGGCTGCGGCGCACCCCATCGAGCGGGAACAGTGCCAGGCCGTGCTGCGCGGCATCCCGGATATCGGGCGGCTCGCGGGCAAGGTGGGCGCGCGGTCGGCGGGGCCGCGGGATGTGCATGCGTTGCGGCTGGGGCTGCGCGGCGTGCTCGACCTCGGTGCGGTGCTCGCGCGCGGGGAGCCGCCGGAGCTGCTGAAGGAGGCGCTCTCGGGGCTGGCGGCCGCGGCCGATGCGCTGTTGACGATCGATGGCGCGCTCGATGAGGACCCGCCGGCCGTGTTCGACGAAGGCGGCGTCATCCGCCCGGGTTTCGGGCCAGAGATCGATTCGCTGCGGACGCTGGCGCGCGATGCCCGGGGCTTTCTGCTCGCGCTCGAACGGAGCGAACGGGAGCGGACGGGCATCCGTTCGCTGAAGGTCGGGCACAACCGGGTGTTCGGGTACTACATCGAGGTCTCGGCGGCGAACGCGGCGGCGGTGCCGGCGGACTACCAGCGGCGCCAGACGCTCGTCGGGGCCGAGCGGTACGTGACGGAGGAGCTGAAGGAGCACGAATCGCGGCTGGCGGGCGCTCGTGATCGGCTGGTCGAGCTGGAAAAGCAGGCGTTCGCGCAGCTGGTGGAATCGCTGGCGGCGAACCTGGCGCAGCTGCAGGCGGTGGCCGATGGGGTCGCGAACGCGGACCTCGCGCTCGCACTGGGGGGCCTGGCCTCGGAGCGAGGGTACGTGCGCCCGGTGTTCGTGGAGGACGGCGCGGCGGTGCGCATCACCGGGGGCCGGCACCCGGTGGTGGAGCAGGCGCTCGGGCCGGGGCGCTTCGTGCCGAACGACTGCGTGCTCGACCAGGAGTGCCAGGTGATGCTGCTGACGGGCCCGAACATGGCGGGCAAGTCGACGTTCCTGCGGCAGGTGGCGCTCATCGTGCTGATGGCGCAGGCGGGATGCTTCGTGCCGGCGGCGAGCGCGGAGCTGCCGCTGTTCGACCGCATCTTCACGCGCATCGGCGCGCAGGACGACCTGGCCGCGGGGCAATCGACGTTCATGGTCGAGATGGTGGAGACGGCGCAAATCCTCCACCAGGCGACGCCGCGGTCGCTGGTGGTGTTGGATGAAGTGGGCCGGGGGACGAGCACGTTCGATGGCATGGCGATCGCGCGGGCGGTGGTGGAGTTCCTGCACAACCGCAAGGAGGTGGCGGCGCGGACGCTGTTCGCGACGCACTACCACGAGTTGACGGCGCTGGCGGAGGTGCTGCCGCGGGTGTGGAACGCGCACGTGGCGGTGCGCGACGACGGTGGCGAGGTGGTCTTCGAACACCGCATCGTGCCGGGGCCGAGCGACCGCTCGTACGGCATCCACGTGGCGCGGCTGGCGGGGCTTCCGGGCGCGGTGGTGACCCGCGCGGAGCACCTCCTGGCCGAGCTCGAAGCGGGGCGCGACGGACGGCCCACGGTGGCGGCGGCCCTGCCCGGGGCGCCCGCGTTCCAGGCATCGTTCCTGGCGGGGCCTTCGCCGATGGAGGAGGCGGTACGCAAGCTGGACCCGGACGGCATGACGCCGATCGAGGCGATCCAGGCGCTGTATGAGCTGCGGGCGTTGCTGGGGCAGGGAGCGCCGCAGCGGTGAGCGGCGAACCGCAGGCGGCGCCGGCGTCCATCCGCGTGCTCGCGCCGGAGGTGGCGGCGCGCATCGCCGCGGGCGAGGTGATCGAACGGCCGGTGAGCGTGGTGCGCGAGCTGCTCGATAACGCCATCGACGCGGGGGCGCGGCGGATCGCGATCGAGGTCGAGGACGGCGGCATCGGGCTCATCCGGGTGACGGACGACGGCCGGGGGATCGTCCCGGACCAGGTCGAGATCGCCTTCGAGCGGCACGCGACGAGCAAGATCGGAAGCCTTGGAGACCTTGGTTCGGTGCGCACGTTGGGGTTTCGCGGCGAGGCGCTGCCCTCCATCGCCGCGGCCGCCGATGTGGAGCTGGTGACGCGCGCGGCGAGCGAGCCGGTGGGCGTTGCGGTGACGCTGGTCGATGCGCGAGTGGCACGGCGGGCCGCGAAACCGGCACCCGTGGGGACGAGTTTCGCGGTGCGCGAGCTGTTCGCGCGGCTGCCGGCGCGGCGCAAGTTCCTGGGGTCGGGGCCGGCCGAGACGCGGCAGGTGACGGTGCTCGTTTCGCACTACGCGCTGGCCTACCCGGGGATCGCGTTCGCGCTGGTGGCGAACGGGCGGCGGGCGCTCGCGACGGCGGGCGATGGCGACCTGCGGCACGCCTTCGCGGCGGTGTACGGCGCGGAGACCGGAGCGAGCATGCTCGCGGTGGACCACGAGGAGGAGGGCGTGCGCGTGACCGGGCTCGCGGGGCCGCCGGCGCTGAACCGCGGCAACCGGGCGGCGATCTCGGTGTTCGTGAACGGGCGCTGGGTGCAGAGCCGGCCGCTGACGTTCGCGATCGTCGATGCGTATCAATCGCAGCTGCCGGTGGGGCGCCACCCGATGGCGGCGTTGCGCGTGGACCTGCCGTCGAGCGAAGTCGATGTGAACGTGCACCCGGCGAAAGCGGAGGTTCGCTTCCGGGACGAACGGGCGGTGGCGCGGGCGGTGCGGCACGCCGTCGGGGGGGCGCTGGAGGGCGCGCGGCCGGTGGCGTGGGGGTGGGATGCGGCGCCCGCGGCAGAAGGCGATGCGCCGGGGACGTTCGCGCGGCCGGTGATGGGCGCGACGCTGCGGCAGCGGCTGGAGGCGCCGGCACCGGAGGCGCTGCGTGGGCCCGAGCCGGTGCAGCCGCGGCTGGCTTGGGCGCCACCGGGGGAGGAGCCGCCACGGACGCCTTCGCTACCGCTGACCCAGCGGGAAGTGCTGCCGCTGCTGCGCGTGGTCGGGCAGATGAACGCGACGTACGTGGTCTGTGAAGGGCCGGACGGGATGTACCTGCTGGACCAGCACGCGGCGCACGAGCGCGTGAACTACGACCGCATCGTGCGCCGGGAGCTGACGGCGGGGGCGAGCCAGCCGCTGCTCGAGCCCGTGCTGGCGGAACTGGACGCGGTGATGGCGGGCGTGCTCGCGGAGAACCTCGGCCATTTGGAGGCGCTCGGGCTGACGGTGGAACCGTTCGGGGATGGGGCGTGCCTGGTGCGGGCCGTGCCGGCGGGCATCGGCGGGGGCGATGTGGCCACGGCGCTGCGGGCGCTGCTGGAGCAGATCGCGCAGGAGCGGCGCGTGGCCGACCCCTTCGGGCGGGCGGCGGCGACGGTGGCGTGCCATGCGAGCGTGCGCGCGGGGATGGCGCTTTCGATGGAGGAGATGCGGCGGCTGGTGGAGGATTTGGAGCGCACGCCGAACCCGCGAACGTGCCCGCACGGGCGGCCGACACTCATCCACCTGGGCACGGAGGCGATCGAGCGGCAGTTCGGACGGCGCTGAACGGGGACGGGCCGAAGGGCTCGCCGGGGGTCCCCCGGGTGGCCCTTTGCAGGGTAGTTAGGCGAGCCCAACGTGAGCGTGATACACAAGACAGGAACGCCCGCGGGGCCCGCGCAAGGCCGTGCGGCATTGGAGGATCTCCCGGCATGGCTGCACCGACTTCGATCAACGGCACGTCCATCGCCACCGACGACATCCCGGATGTGGCGACGCGGCTGGGGCTGACGCCGGACGAGCTGAAGCGCCTGAATTCGGCGGCGGACCTCATCAAGCTGCTCGCGGAACGGAACGTGAAGGTGCGCAGCGTGATGGACACGCTTCGCTACGAAGAGGAGCTGGAGACGCTGCAGGTGGAGTTGGTGCACCTGCAGCGCTGGATCCAGGCGCACCAGCTGCGGGTGGCGATCCTGTTCGAAGGCCGCGACGCGGCGGGCAAGGGCGGCACCATCCGGCGCTTCACCGAGCATCTCAACCCGCGGGCCATGCGCGTGGTCGCGCTCCCCAAGCCGACGGAGGAGGAGCGCGGGCAGTGGTACTTCCAGCGCTACATCCGCCAGCTGCCGAACCCGGGGGAGATCGTGTTCTTCGACCGCAGCTGGTACAACCGCGCGGTGGTGGAGCCGGTGAACGGCTTCTGTGGGCAGCCGGAATACGACCGCTTCATGCAGCAGGTGACGGAGTACGAGCACATGCTGTACGAGGACGGGGTGACGGTGATCAAGTTCTGGTTCTCGATTTCGCGGGAGGAGCAGCTGCGGCGGTTCGAATCGCGCCGCAGGAACCCGCTGAAGCAGTGGAAGCTGAGCCCGGTGGATGAGAAGGCGCAGGAGCTCTGGGACACGTACACCTGGTACAAGGAGCAGATGTTCAGCCGCACGCACACGTCGTTCGCGCCGTGGATCATCGTGCGGGCGGACAACAAGCGGGTGGCTCGGCTGGAGAGCATGCGCTACGCGCTGAACGTGCTGCCCTACGAGGGGAAGGCGCAGGCGGGGGTGCGGCTGGCGCCGGACCCGAACGTGATCAGCCGCTTCCACCGGGGGATCATCAAGATCGATTAGTGAGCGCCCGGAAAGCGGCTGAATCCGGGCGCTTTCCGGGGACGGCCCATGGCTCGCAGAAGCGCATAGATTGCGTAAACGCCGCTGCACGCGTGGTACAACCGGCTACGAGCCGGGGTGCGGGGGCGCGCCGGGTACACCTGGGGTTGTGGGGACAGATGGCGACGATCCGGAGAACCCTCCTCATCGAGGCGCCGGTGGGCGGTGTGTACACGCTGGCACGTTCGTTCGAGCAGTTGCCCGCGTTCGTGCCCGGAGTGGTGGCGGCAACGGGCGATGCCATGGAGGCGCGCATCCCCGCGGGCGGGAGGACGCTCGCCTGCCGCTTCCTGCTCGAGGAGGCGGTCGAGGGTGCGTCGTTGCGTTTCGCCACGGAAGGCGAGGCGCCCGAACGGATCGAGGCGACCTTCGTACCCGTGCTGGGCGATGCCACCTGGTCGACGTGGACGCTGGAGTTCCCGTGCCTGGACGCGAAGGAGGCGGCGCCCGTGCAGGCGGCGATCGCGCGGGCCGTCTCGGACGCGCTCACGGCGTTCCGGGACGAGGCGGAGCGGCGGGCGCACGCGGCGCGCGGCGAGGCCTGAACGCTATTCGAAGAGCCAGCGGCGCTTGCGCGGCATCGCGCCGTACTTCAGCCCGAACGATTTGAGGGCGACGGAGCGGATGTGCTCGACGGCTTCCTCGGGGGAATCGGTGACGAAGAGGCGGTCGACGTCGATCTGATCGATGGTTTTCGATGCAACGAGTGTTTCGCGCATGAAGGCGAGGAAGGGCTCCCAGAAGGAGCGGCCCATGAGGACGATGGGGAACTCCTTGATCTTGCCGGTCTGGATGAGGGTGGCGGTTTCGAAGATCTCGTCGAAGGTGCCGAGGCCGCCGGGGAGGACGACGAAGCCGAAGCTGTACTTCACGAGCATGACCTTGCGGATGAAGAAGTAGCGGAAGGTGACGACGCGGTCGAGGTAGGGGTTCGGGGCTTGTTCGTGGGGGAGGAGGATGTTGCAGCCGACGGAGGCGCCGCCGGCCTCCTTCGCGCCGCGGTTGGCGGCTTCCATGATGCCCGGGCCGCCGCCCGTCATGACGGCGAAGCCGGCGCGCGCGAGCCCGGCGCCGGCATCGCGGGCCATGCCGTAATAGGGGCTCCCTTCGGTGAGGCGGGCCGAGCCGAAGACGGTGACGGCGGGCCCGAGAAAGTGCAGGGCGCGGAGGCCGCGGAAGTATTCGGAGAAGACGCGGAAGGTGTGGCGGAGTTCGAAGCCGCGGCCCTGGGGACCGTGCAGGTACTTCTGCTCTTCGCGCCCGCGCGCGGGTGATTCGGCCGGGGTGGTGGTGACCGGCGCCGTTTGCTGCATCGCCATGGGCGGAGTGTAGGCAACGACGGCCGAAGGGGGCATCGGGGGGCGCCCGCGGGCGGCTGGACTCTTCCCCTCGCGCCCGTACCATCGCCAAGCGATGCCGGACCCCTACGAAATCGACGCGCGCTACTACGACCTTATCCACGATGGCCACGACGCGGATGTCGGGCTATGGCAGTCGTTCGCGCTGCGCACCAGCCGCCCGGTGCTGGAGGTGGGGTGCGGGAGCGGACGCGTCGCGGTGGAGCTGGCGGCCGCCGGCGCGGACGTGGTGGGGATCGACCCCTCGGCGGCGATGCTGGCGCTCGCGGGGGAGCGGGCGGCCGGGGCCGGGGTGCGGCTGGAGCTGCGCGAAGCGGGGTTGCCGGGAGCAGCCCTGGAGCCCGAGCGGTACGGGTTCGTGCTGGTGCCGCAGGATGTGTTCCTGCACCTTGAAGATGGCGAGGCGCAGATGGCCGCGCTGCGGGAGCTGGCCGCCGCGATGGCCTTCGATGCCGTGCTCGTTATCGACCTGCCCGGGCCGGCCCAGTGGCTCGACCCCGCGAGCGACGGCCAGCCGGTGCTCGCCTGGCATGGGGAGGCGGCGGAGGGGACGCCGCTGGACGTGTGGCATGTGAAGGAGGACGACCTCGCGGACCAGACGCGCTGGCTGCGCGTGACCTACGAGACCGTGGCCGAGGACGGCACGGTGCGGCGGCAATCGACCGAGCACTGGCTGCGGTACGTGGGGCGCTTCGAGATCGAATACCTGCTGGATCTGGGCGGTCTCGCGCTCGCCGATGTGTTCGGCGACTATGACCTCGGCCCGCTGACGAACGCGAGCGAACGGATGATCGTGACGGCCCGGAGGAAGCGAGGATGACCCCACGGGTGGTGCTGGATGCGATGGGCGGCGACCTCGCGCCGCAGGAGATCGTGGCGGGGGCGCTGATGGCGGCGGGCGGGCTGGATGTCGACCTCACGCTCGTGGGGCGGGCGGCGGCGATCACGGCGGAGCTGAAAGGCACGACGGGCCTGCGCAGCATCCACGTCGTCGATGCGCCGGACGTCATCGAGATGGACGAACACGCCACGGACTCGGTGCGGGCGAAGCCGGACGCCTCCATCAATGTCGGGCTGCGCATGGTGAAGAGCGGCGCGGCGGATGCGTTCGTCACAGCCGGGAACACGGGCGCGACGATGGCGGCGGCGCTGCTCACGCTCGGGCGGGTGCGCGGCATCGGGCGGCCGGCGCTGGCGACGGTGTTCCCGACGCAGGAGGACGGCCAGACGATCTTCCTCGACGTGGGGGCGAACGCGGACTGCCGGCCGATTCACCTGCTGCAGTTCGGGTTCATGGGCTCGGCCTACATGGAGCGGATGTTCGGGGTCGCGCGGCCGCGGGTGGCGCTGCTCTCTATCGGGGAGGAGGCCTCGAAGGGGAACCAGCTCGTGCTCGAAGTGCACCAGCTGCTGAAGAAGAGCCGCCTGAACTTCGTGGGCAACATCGAGGGGAAGGACATCAGCCGGGGCCACGCGGACGTGGTGGTGATGGACGGCTTCACGGGGAACGTGGTGCTGAAGACGGTCGAGGGGATGGCCGACCTGCTCTTCGGCGAGGTGCGGCGAGCGGTGGAGCTGACGCCGTGGAATCGCGCGGCCGGGCTCGTGCTCTATTCGGAGCTGCGCAAGACGAAACGGCGGCTGGATTACGCCGAATATGGCGGCGCCCAGCTGCTCGGCGTCGATGGCGTGACCGTGATCGCGCATGGACGGTCAAATGCGCGGGCGGTGTTCAGCGCCGTGCGGGCGGCGCGCGACGCCGTCCAGAACGGGGTCATGGACGTGATCCGCGAGGTGGCGGCCGAGATCCCGGCGAAGGCCGCGCGCGAGGGCACGGCGGCGGTTTCGGCCCCGGACGACGACGAGGAGTAGCGCCGCGACGGCCGCTATTCGCTGAGGAAGCTATCCACGAGCTCGTTGAAGCGGGCGGCGCGTTCGAAGTAGACGGAGTGGCCGGCGGCGGGCACGCGGGCGAGGCGCGCGTTGGGGAAGGCCGCGGCGGCAGCTTCGACCACCGGCGGCGGGATGACGATGTCCTCCTCGCCGGCGATGAAGAGGATGGGGAGCGTCATCTTCGCGGCGTCCTCGGTGGTGGGGGCGGAGGCGCCGCTCATGAGCGCGGAAGCATCGCGCAGGGCACGCGGCGGGTAGGTCATGCCGGCGACCTGTTCGTAGAGGAAGTGGAGCGCGGGCTGTTCGCGGGCCATGGTCTCGCCGCAGGCGGGGTGGACGCCCTCGGGCGGGGTGACGCGATCGGCGGGCGGCCAGGGGATGGATGGCCCCTGCAGGCCGCCGTGGGTATCGGCCATGACCAGGCGGTTCACGCGTTCGGGCCAGTGCCAGGCGACGCCGAGGCAGGACCAGCCGCCCATGGATTGCGCGACGAGGTGGGCGCGTTCGATGCCCAGGGCGTCCATCAGGCAGCGAAGGTCGTCGGGGAGGCCGCGCCAATCCTTCGGGCGGGCGGTGTCCTTCGAAAAGGCGAAACTGCGATGGTCGAAGGTGACGCAGGTGTAGCGGTCGCGGAAGTGAGGCACCTGCTGCCACCAGGAGAGGTGGTTGCCGCCAGCCCCGTGGGCGAAGACGATGACGGGCGCGCTGCCGAGGGCGGGGCCGTGGACTTCGTAATAGAGGTCGATGCCGTTGACGGGGGCGAAGGGCACGGGATGGCTCCTCGGGCGGGGATGGGGCGGATTGTACGCCCGGTTGGGCCACCCGGTGCGCGATAGTGCGGGCCGGGTCGATAGCGCCATTTGCGGGAACCGCTTCCCGCGATAGGCGATCCCGGGTTCAATGAAGAGGACAGCCTCGCGTGCGTGGGAAGCGTGCGCGAAGACCCGCCCGGCGTTTCGAACGAAGCGCGGGCCCGGAAACCGAGGGGCACACGTTGGAAAGCACGCTGCATGCGATCGCGCTCTGGATGCACATCCTGGGCATTGCCCTGTTCGTGGGGCCGCAGTTTTTCCTGGCTTTCGCCTGGCCGGCGGCGGCGCGGGGGATGACGGACCTGGCGGCGCGGACGGCGGCGGCGAAGGTGCTCACGCGCCGCTTCGGCTACATCGGCGTGGCGGGCCTCGTGCTCATCCTCATCGCGGGGACGTACCTCATCGCCACGTGGCGGGATTACTACGCGCAGCCGGGCGACATCGGCTTCAACAGCCTGCGCTACGGGGTGGTATTCAGCGCGAAGATGGGCGTGCTCGCGGTGATGCTCGTGGTCGTGGGCCTGCACACGTTCAAGGTGGGGCCGGGGCTCGTGCGCGAAATGGAAGCCGAGGCGGCGGGAAACGGGAACCCGGAGGCGCTGCGGCGCGCGCGCATGATGTCGCGGACGCTGAGCGCGCTGGGGCTGCTGCTCACGCTGGGCATCATGGTCATGGGTGCGCTGCTCACGACGACGCAGTTCTCGATGCACGAGGTCTAGGCGGGCGCGCGACGCGGGCCGTCTGACCGCGAACGGTGATGGGAACGTGACGAATCGTGCCCCGCGCACCGGGCAAGCGCGATTCTGTTGATAAAATCGACGCGTGCGACACGAATTATCGACGTACGAGCAACAGACGAACGGGCGCGAAATGGGCAGAATGCGGGCGTGATGGGAATGGGGGTCTGGCATGCCGTTTGAACGGCCCGTGCTCTCCGGCGACCGCATGGAACGGCGGGAGGGGACGCTCGTGCGGTCGCGGTCGCCGTTGGCGGCGATGCCGGTGGTGCTTTCGGGCGCGGAGGAGCGCTTCCTGGAGGAGCAGCAGCGGGTGCGCGCGGCCGCGGGGGCGCCGCCGTTGCGCTGGTTGCCGGCGCTCACGCGGGTAGCGCGGGGGCGATGCGACCAGATGCCCATCGCGGGGCCGGTGCACTTCGCGGCCGGCGGCGAACGGAGCTACGTGCCGCTGCTGGAGGCGCTGGGCGTGGACTTCCGGGCGGCGGGCGAGAACATCGCGGCGACGGCGGGCGAGCGGAGCGCGGAGGACGATGTCGCGCGCATCGTGGAGATGATGCTGGCGAACCCGTCGCAGCGTTCGAACCTGCTGGATGCGGGATATACGGGCCTTGGCGTGGGCGTGGTGGAAGGCGGAGGAGCGCGGTATTGGACGTCCATTTTCGTACGGAGTGAGGGCCGAATGGCCGGAGACCGTGGTGGACAGCGGCCGTAAACTCGTGGGTATTACGACTGCCGGAGTACAAGCTCTCCATGAATTTCAACGACACTCCCGAGGAGTCCGCATTCCGCGCTGAGATTCGCGCCTTCATCGAGGCGGAAGCGCCGAAGAACACGCCGCGCAACGCGGAAGGGTTCGCGGGCGGGAGCACGACGCGGGACTGGTTCAAGAAGCTGGCGGCGCGCCGCTGGATCGCGCCGGCGTGGCCGGTGGAATACGGCGGCGCGGGCATGAGCGTGATGCAGCAGTTCATCTACAACTCGGAGCTGGCGGAAGCGCGCGTGCCGCGGCCGGGCGGCATCGCGACGGGGTTCGCGGGCCCGACGCTCATCGTGCACGGCACGGAGGAGCAGAAGCAGAAGTACCTGCCGGAGATCCTTGAGGGCGAAGTGAGCTGGTGCCAGGGCTATAGCGAGCCGGGCGCGGGTTCGGACCTGGCGGCGCTGCAGACGCGCGCGATTCGCGACGGCGACGACTTCGTGGTGAACGGCCAGAAGATCTGGACTTCGGGCGGGCACCGCGCGAAGTGGATGATCCTGCTCGCGCGGACGGACCCGGATGCGCCGAAGCACCGGGGCATCACCTACTTCATCGTCGATATGAAGTCGCCGGGGCTGACGGTGCGGCCGCTGATCAACGCGGCCTACACGCACGAGTTCAACGAAGTATTCTTCGAGGATGTGCGGGTGCCGGCGGCGAACATCATCGGCGAGGAGAACCGGGGCTGGTACCTCGCGCAGACGACGCTGAGCTTCGAGCGTTCGAACATCGGGTCGGCGGTGGGCGCGCGCCAGAACGTGGAAGACCTGATCAAGTTCGCACGGGACCACCGGGCGGATGGCCAGAGCACGATCGATCACCTCTCCGGGGTGAAGACGGAGCTCGTGGACCGGTACGTCGAGGCGGGCGTGGCGACGCTGATGAGCTACAAGATCGTCTCCATCCAGGCGAAGGAAGGGATCGCGCCGGGGCACGAGGCGAGCGTGGCGAAGCTGTACGGGACGGAGCTGAACCAGCGCATCAACCGCACGGGGATGCGCATGCTGGGGCTCTACGGGCAGCTTTCGGGTGAGAACGCGCCGATGCACGGGCGCATTCGCTACGGCTACCTGCGTTCGACGGCGAACACGATCGAGGGCGGGACGAGCGAGATCCAGCGGAACATCATCGCGACGCGGGGCCTGGGGCTGCCGCGCGCGTAGCGCGCGGAGAGAAAAGAGAAAAGAGGAAGGAGAAGAGGGGCGGGGGATCCTTCCGGGGTGAAAGTGAGAGAGAGGCCCGGGCTTGCGCCCGGGCCTCTCGCGTGTGGCCGGCGGGCGGGCGAGCGGATAACGGCGATGGCAGGTATAGTCGCTGACTGCAAATTGGGCGGGGCGAGAGCGGAAGCGCCGCCGCCCGCGGACCACCATGTGAAAGGCGAAACCGTGGCCTACAACAAGCCAATCCCTGAGCCCGACCCGCTGGGCAAGCCGTTCTGGGACGGCGCCAAGGCCGGGAAGCTGATGCTCCCGCGCTGCGTCGATTGCAGCCGTGTGCACTGGTACCCGCGGCACATCTGCCCCAACTGCCATTCAGACAACATCGAATGGGTCGAAGGCAGCGGCGATGGGTACATCCACACCTTCGCGGTGCAGCACCGCGCGATGGGCGGCTGGGCGGAGGAAGCTCCCTTCGTGACCGCCTACATCGACCTCGCCGAGGGCGACCGGATGTTCACCGTGCTGCGCGGGGTGGACCCGAAGAACCCGGAGAGCATCAAGATCGGCGCGAAGGTGCGGGTCGAATTCGAGGCCGCGACCGACGACGTGAGCATCGCGTTCTGGCGCGTGGCCGAGTAGGAGAGAGCAATGCCTGGAGAACTTTCCCGCGCGGCCGCCATTGTCGGCGCGGCCGAGGCCAAGGAAATTGGCTACCCGAAGACGCCGAAGACCGCCCTTCAGCTGCACATGGAGGCGATCAAGAACGTCAGCAACCAGACGGGCATCCCGATTTCGCGCATTAACGGCGTGTTCGGCGCGGGCTGGTCGTCGCAGATCGCGGAGCACCTGGGGCTGCACCCGGACTACATCGATACGACGGCCGTGGGCGGCTGCTCGTTCGAAATGCACGTGCACCACGCGCTGGCGGCGATCCACGCGGGCATCATCGATGTCGCGCTGGTGACACACGGCGAGAACGGGTATTCGCAGCGGGCGACGGGCGGGCGCGGCACGGGCCGGGCGCGCGGCGGCGACCCGTGGGACCCGGGTTCGCTCTACAGCAACCCCTACGGCGTGACGGGCGCGCCTTCGAACTATTCGCACGCGCTGACGCGGCACATGCATCGCTATGGCACGACGCCGGAGGACTTCGCGGAGATCGCGGTGGTCACGCGGCAGTGGGCGACGCTGAACCCGCGCGCGGTGATGCATTCGAAGGAGACGCACCCGGAGGGCGGTCCGATCACGGTCGAGACGGTGCAGAAGTCGCGGATGATTTCGTGGCCGCTGACGCTGCTGCACGTCTGCCTGGTGACGGACTACGGCGGAGCGGTGCTGATCACGAGCCCGGAGATCGCGAAGAGCCTTCCGACGAAGCCGGTGTGGATCGCGGGCGCGGGCGAGAACATGAGCCACTCGAACATGCTCGAGATGGGCGACTTCACGGCGACCTCGGCGGCGGCTTCGGCGGCGACGGCGTACCGCATGGCGGGGATGGGTCCGGAAGACATGGAAATGGCCATGATCTACGACTCGTTCACGGTGACGGCGGGGATCACGGCGGAGATGCTGGGGCTGGCGCCGAAGGGCGAGGGCTTCACGCTCTGGAAGAGCGGGAAGGCGGCGCCGGGCGGCAGCTTCCCGATCAACACGAACGGTGGCGGCCTGTCGTTCAACCACAGCGGCATGTACGGCATGCAGCTGCTCGTCGAGGCGTATCGCCAGCTCAGCGGCACGGCCGAGGACGGCGTGAACGGCCTGCCGGGCAAGCAGACGAAGGCTCGCTCGTGCGTGGTGAACGGCACGGGCGGTTCGCTTTCGACGACGGGCACGCTGGTGCTCGTCGCGGACTAAGTTCGCGTTCGCGGATGTACCTGGCGGCGCTCCCTCCGGTTCGGAGGGGGCGCCGCTTTCGTTTTGGGGCTCGGGCTTAGCGGAGGGCGTCCCAGAAGTAGCGCCCGAGCCAGATGCCCGTGGCGACGGCGCCGAGTTGGAGGACGAGCCAGTACCAGCGGGCGCGCGCGCTCATGTGTCATGCCCCAGGAGCAGGCGGTCCTTGGCGGCGGCGAACTCGTCGTCGCTAAGGGCACCGGATTCGTGCAGGGAGGCGAGACGCTCGAGCGCGGTGACGATGGTGTCGCCGCCATAGGCCGTGCCGGCGGCGGCGGCGGCTTCCACGGCATCGGCCATCGCCAGCGGTGAGCCGGGCGGGAACGCGGGATGGAGTTCGAGGCGCGGGTCGCGGGCAGGAGCCGGCGGCGGCGGGACCGTGGGCTCGTCCTCCGGAATTGGCGGGTTTTCGAAGGTGGCCCAGCTCGCCGCCGCGGGCGGAGGTGGCGTCGTGCGCTCCACGGGGACTGGATTGTCGAAGATGGCCGCGGGGTCGGCGCCGGCGCGCTCGGGTGGGGGCCACGGGACGGCCTCACCGAGATCGCCGGGGGGAGGCGCCAGCGTTGGCGCGGAGCGCGCGTGGGTGGGAGCGACGGGCCCGGCGCTCGCGGCGCGGGGCAGGCGCACGCCGGGCAGCGCGGCCGCGATGACGGCCCCGGCGCGCGTGGACGGCGCCGGGCGCGGCGCGGGCGGTGCATGCCCGAACGGCAGCAGCGACCGGGCGATGGGCAGGAGGAAGATGAGCAGGGGCGCGCCGCCCATCACGCCGAAGAGGACGGCGCAGACCAGGAAGCCCGTGTCCAGGCCGATGGGGGCGCCTGCGGGCGGATCGACGCCGTATTCGAGGAAGTTGTAGCCGAGGCTGAGGAAGAGCGCGGGCCAGGCGAGTGGCAGGAAGCCGGGGATATGCCGCGTGAGGGTGAGCCAGGCGTAGATGCCCAGGCAGATCACGCCGCCCCAGACACCTCCGAAGATGGCCGGGCCGGTGCCGTCGGGGCAGGGGCGCGCCGCCACGAAGGGGCCGCCACTGGCGCAGCTGCCGCCGATCTCCATCACGCCGCGCATGCCGAGGAAGAGGAGCGTCAGCCCGGCGACGGCGCCGGCGAGCGACCCAGAGATGAGCACGGACGCCCAGAGCTGGTCCCCGAGGCTTCGCTGCCGTTCGCGCGCGCTCACGGCGACACGGTAGGGGAGGACGGAGGAATGAGGAATGAGGAATGAGGAATGAGGAATGAGGAGTGGGCGTGTCCCGATTCGACGGACAGGGTGCTTAGGCGGCGGGAGGAATGAGGAATGAGGTGATTAGAGCGGGGTGCCGTCCTTGCGGAGGAGGGGGCCGGGTGCGGGGAAGCCGGACTCCGTGATGGTGCGCGGCTGGAGGCGGTTTTCGCACCAGCGGTCGAGCGTGTCGCGCTCGGCGACGAACTCCATGCGGGGGACGGCGTAGCCACAGGAGGTCTGGACGCGTTCGACATCGACCAGGAACGCCTGCCGCACGAAGGGGTGGACGTCGTCGCGGAACGCCTCGCGGTGAGTGGCGAATCCGGGGTCGTCGAGGGCGAGGGCGCGGCCCCGGCCGTAGAGGCGGAGGATGCCGGCGGTCTTTTCGAAGCTGCAGAACATGACGGTGATGCGGCTGTCCGTGGCCGTGTGGCGGGCCGTCTCGTTGCCGCTGCCGGGGTAATCGAGCCAGCCCACGAGGTTCGGGCCGAGCACGCGGCAGAGGGTGCGGCCCTTGGGCGAGAGGTTCACCGTGCCGTCCGCGCCTTCGCCGGCGGTGGCCACGAAGAACAGGTGCTGGCGTTCGATGAACGCGCGGCGGTCGGCGTCGATGGAGTCGTACCAGTCGGCCATGGCGGAGCCTCCGGGAAATACGTTCGAGCGATTATGCCTGTTCGAAGTCGCGTTTTCAGCCGTGCGGGCCGATGGACCGATTCGTTCGATCGATGGGTCCCGGCGCAGGTCGTGCGGCCGGTTCGACGCCAAGGAGTGGGCCGGCGGCGGGCCCGAGGATGCGGGCGGCGAGCCAGACGGCGGCGAACGAGGTCGCGAAGCCGGTGACGAAGATGCCGTTCATGAGCTTCCAGTAGTCGTCCTGGACGCGGCTGTCCGAGATGAAGGTCTCGGTGACGTAGCCGACGAAGAACGGCATGTGGACCAGGTAGATGGCGAAGGCGTAGCGGCCGAGGCGGCCGATGGGGTGCAGGAAGGCGAATGCGCGGCGTGGGAGGCCGGCGGCGATGGCGGCGAGCGCCGCGGGAATCGCGCAGCAGCTGAAGAGGAAGGTGACGACGCTGAAGTAGCTCACGGGGTAGGCATGGTCGTGTTCGCCGCGGTAGAGGTAGAGGGCCATGAGCACCACCATCGCGGCGAGCGCGGCCGGGGCGACGCGGCGCGCGAGCGCGATGGGGTCGGCGAGGCGGCCGGCCCAGAGCCCGGCGACGGGGAAGGCAGCCCACGCGAGCGGGTTGCGATAGGCCCAGGTGGCGAACTCGCCGTCGAGGCCATGGCGGGCGATGGCCCACTGGTACCAGGCGATGGTGCCCAGGTTCGCGGCGAAGGCGGCAATCGCGGCAAGGCCGAGGGTGCGGGCGGAGAGCGCGCGGAAGGGGTAGAGCGCCGCGTAGAAGGTGATGAGCACGAGCACGTAGTAGTACTGGCCGGAGATATCGAACTGGACGAAGTCGGCGAGGAGGTCGCGCGCGGGGGTGTCTTCGCGCCAGAGGCGGTAGGCGAGCGCGGCGGTCATCCAGATGGCGACGGGCAGGCCGATGCGCAGAAGCTTGCGGGAGGCGAAGGCGGCAAGGCCGCGGTTCCGTTCGCGGGCGAGGAGGAGGCCGCTCATGAAGAGGAACGCGGGCACGGCGGCGTGGGCGAAGAGATGGATGACGTGCATCGCCACCTTGTGCCGGTTGGGGGTGACGTCCCAGGGGCGAAAGTAGGCGTGGAGATAGACGACGAACACGATGGCGAGGCCGCGCAGCACATCCAGCTCGGGCATGCGGCGGGAGGGGGTGGCGGCCGTTGTCGCGGGTGGCACCGCTTCGATGGTGCCGCGCCGGGAGCGTTCGGGCGACCCCGGGGGTGGTGCCGGTAAAAGGACAGGACTGGTAAAGCGGGGGCTGATCACTCGTCCCCGGAGGGTCAACGCGGGGGAATCCCGTGCCCGGCGGCGTGCGTATCGTCACCAGCGCCCTGCAGGCCGTTGACCGAACAACTAACGAGGGAAGACGAAATGCGACCAATGATGCGGCTGGCGGGCGCCGGCCTGGCAGCGCTTACGGTGGTGGTGGCGGGGGTGGCCGGCGCGGGGGGCGCCCGGGCGCGGCGAACGCCGCCACGACCACGACCGTGAACATGAAGAACTTCCAGTATTCGCCGGGGACGGTGAGCATCGATGTGGGCGACACGGTTCGCTGGCTGAACAACGAGGACAGCGTCGCGCACACGGCGACCTCGGAGGCGTTCCCGGGGTTCGCGACGACTGTCATCGCGGCCGGGGAGACGGCGTCGGTGGTGTTCGACAAGGCGGGGGCGTACCCGTACTTCTGCCTGATTCACCCGGGCATGCGAGGCGTGGTGCTGGTAGGCGGCGCGACGGGGGCGCCCGGGACGCGTCCCGCGGCGGTGGCGCAGCAGGCGATCAACCTGCGGCTCACGGGCGCCGAGGAGGTGCCGGCGGTGAACACGCCCGCGAACGGGGCCTTCGCGGCGACGGCGGACGCGAGCTCGGTGCGGTTCCAGCTGCAGGCGGCGGGCGTGGGCATGACGATGGCGCACATCCACCAGGGGGCGAAGGGCACGAACGGGCCGGTGGTGGCGTTCCTCTTCGGGCCGAACACGGCGGGCCAGAACTCCTTCGATGTCTCCGGGACCATTCGCGAGGCCGACCTGGTGGGCCCGTTGAAGGGCGATATGCGCGGCTTCCAGGCGGCGCTGGCGGCCGGGAACCTGTACGTGAACGTACACACGACGGCGAACCCGGGCGGCGAAATGCGCGCGCAGATCCCCGCCACGTCCGTGCCGCGGCCGCCTTCCACGGGGACGGGGCTGGCGATTGGTCACGGCGATTGGGCGATGTACGGGTTGCTTTCGCTCCTCGCGCTGGTGGCGGTGACGGGTGGCGTGGGGGCCTGCGCGAAGGCGCTGAGGCGGAGGTAGAGAGTTCCCGGTTCCCAGTAACCAGTAACCAGGGGCTACCCCGGGAGAGGCATTCTCCCCGGGGTAGCCCCTTCGTTCGCTACAAGAGGAAGGGGTTCGGCGCGGCCTGGAGCCCGAACGCTTCGGCGACGGGGCCGCGGATGAGCAACCCGCGATGGGTGCTCAGGGATCGAGTTCCCGGTTCCCGGTGACCAGGGGCTACCCCGGGGAGGCGTTATCCCCGGGGTGGCCCCTTCGTTCGCTACATGAGGAAGGGGTTCGGCGCGGCCTGGAGCCCGAAGGCTTCGGCGACGGGGCCACGGATGAGCAGCCCGCGGTGCGTACTCAGGGATTCGGCGAGGGCGCGGTCGCGGCGCATCGCCTCTTCGATACCGAAGTCGGCGAGGGCCTCGATGTAGGGGAGGGTGGCGCTGGTGAGCGCCTGCGTGCTTGTCTGGGGGACGGCGCCGGGCATGTTGCTCACACAGTAGTGAACGACGCCCTCCTCGACGTAGATGGGGTCGCTGTGGCTGGTGACGCGCGAGGTCTCGGCGGCGCCGCCCTGGTCGATGGAGACATCGACGATGACGGCGCCGGGGCCCATGGAGCGGACCATTTCGCGCGAGAGCACGTGGGGTGCGGCGGCGCCGGGAACGAGCACGGAGAGGATAGCCAGGTCGGCACCGGCGACTTCCTCGGCGACGGCCTGGGGGTTGGAGACGCGCGTGGCGATGCGCCCGCCGAAGTGCTCCTGCAGGTAGGCGAGGCGGGCCAGGTCGCGGGACATGACGGTGACGCGCGCATCCAGGCCCATGAGCACGCGCGCGGCGGCGGTCGCGACGGTGCCGGAGCCGATGATGACGGCACGGCCGGGGGGCACGCCGGCGACGCCGCCCATGAGCTTGCCGCGCCCCGGCCCGGGATGGCGAAGGAGGGCGGCGCCAATCTCGGCGGCCATGCGGCCGGCGACCTGGGACATGGGCGCGAGCAGGGGCATGGAGCCATCGGCCTTGCGCACGAGTTCGTAGGCGAGCGATGTCGTGCCCGCCGCGAGCAGCCGTTCCGTCAGGTCGCGGTCGGCGGCGAGGTGGAGATAGGTGAAGAGCGCGGTCCCGCCACTGAGGAGGGGGTATTCGCTCTCGATGGGCTCCTTCACCTTCACGACGAGGTTGGCGGTCGACCAGACCTCGGTGGCAGTGGCGGCGATGGTGGCGCCGGAGGCGATGTAGGCGGCATCGGGGAAGCCGGAGGCGAGCCCGGCGCCGGTTTCGACGAGCACCTGGTGGCCGCGCAGGGTGAGGGCGTAGGCGCCCTCTGGGGTGAGGCCGACGCGCGCCTCGCCGTCTTTTCGTTCACGCACCGTACCGATTCGCATCGCCAGCCTCCGAGGCATCGGGCATCCACCCGGGAATCTTTCCGGGGATGGTAGGGCATCTACCGCATCGTCACCGCGCCGACCCTTCGCGGCCCCCGGCACTTCCCCCCGCGCGCCGACCTTCATGACAGCGGACTCGTGGCCTCAGGCCCGGGGGCGCGGGAGCGAGGGGGAAGGACGTGGACGAGATTCGCGAACTTCGGGCATCGGTCCGGTTCCGGGAGCGGCGCTGGCGGGCGGCGGCGGCGCTGTTCGCGCTGGCGCTGTGCGCCTGGGGTATGACGACGTGGGGGTATCTTTCGGTGTCACGGGGGGCCGAGGCATCGGAGGACGGCCAGTTCCACGATGTCCACACAACGCTCGCGGTGCGGGTGGACGGTGTGGACTACTTCGTCGAGGTGCAGTTCTTCCTCGATGCGACGGACCCTTCGCGGTTCGAGGCCGACGCGGCGGCGGCGCGGGCGGCGTTCGTCGCGCGGTTCCCCGGCGCGGTCGAAGTCACCGGGCCGGAGGTGGCGGCGCAGTACGTTTCGAATGGCTATTGGTGGCCGGCGCGGACGACGTCGTGGGCGTACAACGGCGCGGGCAAGCCTGCGGGCGTCTCGGGAGATGCGGCGGCGATCGCGGCGGCGGCGCAGAGCTGGGGCCTGACGGGCGCGAACTGGACCTTCAGCGGCGGCGGCGCCTCGACGGGGAACACGGGTGCTTGCAGCGGGTCGGGGCTCGATACGAAGAACGTCGTCGGCTGGGCGCCGCAATCGGGGTCGGTGCTGGCGGTGACGTGCACGTGGTACACGCAGACATCGAACCCGGCGACGGCGATCGAATTCGACATGGAGATTGACCCGGACTGGCCGTGGACGACGGGCGGTTCGATCAATGTGGACCTGGAGAGCGTGGTGCTGCACGAATTCGGGCACGCGCTCGGGCTGGCGCACAGCCAGGCGCAGAGCGCGGTGATGTACGCCTCGTATTGCCAGGGATGCGACAAGCGGACGCTGACGGCGGACGACATCGCGGGGCTGACGTCGCTGTATGGCGCGGGCGGGCCGCCGCCGACGAGCACGCCGCCTCCGCCACCACCGGCGACGAACACGCCCACGCCGACGCGGACACCCACGGGCGTACCGAGCGCGACGCCGACTTCGACCGCCAGTTCGACCACGACGCCGACGAAGACGGCCACACCGGTCAACACGCCGACGAGCACGCCGACGGCGACGAGCCAGCCGCCAACGAGCACGCCCACGCCGGCGCCGACGGCGACGCCGCGCCCGAGCCTGCCGCTGCGGCCGGGTGTGAACTTGCTGACGTGGCCGAACGCGAGCCAGGCGGCGGCCGGCGCCCTCGCATCACAGGGGAACGCGATTGCGGCGGTGTACGCGTGGGACCCGGCGACGCAGAGCTGGACGCACTACTTCCCGGGGCTGCCGGCGTTCGTGAATTCGCTGGCGACGCTGGAGCAGGGGCGCGCGTACTGGTTCCTCGCGAGCAGCGGCGGAGCCGTCATCATCGATTAGGGACGCGCGGGAACGCAGCGCGTGGGCCCGGCGGCAACGCCGGGCCTTCGTGCGTCAGCGGGAGACGAGCGAGACGGCGGTCGCGAGGGCGTGCGTGCCGAAGCCGGAAATGACACCCCGGCAGGCCGCGCTCAACGGCGATGGTGAGGTGCCATCCCAGCGCGCGGAACGGACTTCGATGCAGGGGCGGGGATGCGCGCGCAGGGCGGCCGCGATCGTCTCCTGCGCGGCGGCATCGACCGTGTCGGTGAGGATGACGGCGGGCGAGGGATCGGCGGCGAGCGCGGCGGCGGCCTCGCTCGCGGTGGCGAACACGCGCGGATTCGCCCGGGGTGGCGGCGTCACCTCGCCGGCGGCGGCAGGCAGGAGCAGGAGCACGCTCACAGGCTCGTGCTCGCGGCGAAGATGGGCGCGTCGGCGGTCACTCCGGCATCGTACAGCGCGGCCACGGCATCGGCGGAGAGGCCGAGGAGGCCGCCCAGCACTTCGTGGTTATGTTCGGCAAACATCGGCGCCGGCCGGAAGATGCGGGCGGGAGTGCGTTCGAAGCGCCAGGCGAAGCCGGGATACGGGAAGGTGCCGGCCTCCGGGTGGCGCACAGGCACGAAGAAGCCGCGGTCGTTGAGGTGGTTGTCGCTGACGATCTCCCAGTTCGGCATCACCGGCGCGGCGGGGATGCCGGCGGCCTGGAGGAGGTTCGCGGCATGGATGTGGTCGAGCGGCGCGGACCAGGCGGCGATGGCGGCATCGATGGCGTCGTGGGCGGCGCGGCGGCCCTCGACGGTGGCGAGCGCGGTATCGGCGGCCATGTCTTCGCGCCCGATGACGCGGCAGAGGGCGGCCCAATCGCGTTCGTCGCGGACGCTGAGGGCGAGCCAGCAATCGGTCCCGGCCGAGCGATAGGCGCCCTGGGGGGCGAACACGGGCGAGCGGTTGCCCATGGGCACGGGGATTTCGCCGGTCACGGTGTATTGGAGGAACTGCTGCGCGAAGAAGGGGAGGGCGGCTTCGAGCAGGGCCATATCGATCCACTGGCCCTGGCCGGTCTGGCGGGCGACGTGCAGCGCGGCGAGGACGGCGACGGTGCCGTGGTTGCCGGTGACGGGGTCGGCGTAGAAGGTGCCGGTGCCGAAGTATTCGCCCGGGCCGTAGCCGAGGAGGCTGGCGAGGCCGCTGGCGGTTTCGATGTTGCTGCCATAGGCGGAGTAGTTGCGCTCGGGGCCGGTCGCGCCGTAGCCGGACATGGAGCACATCACGAGCTTCGGGTTGACGGTGCGAAGGGTGTCGTAAGCGACGCCGAGCTGGCCCATCACGCGGGCGCCGTTGTTCTCGATGACGACGTCGCTGACGGCCACGAGGTCGAGGAAGGCCTGGCGCCCGGTCGGCTTCGAGAGGTCGAGGCAGAGGTCGCGTTTGTTGCGGTTGAGCTTGTTGAAGTAGGCGGCGCGGTCGTAGTGGCGCGGCCAGGTTCGGTCGTTTCCGACCCAGGAGAGGGAGCGCGTGGCCGGCTTGGTGGCGAGCTCGACCTTGATGACGTCGGCGCCGAGGTCGGCGAAGTTGCGGCCGGCGGCGGGCCCGGCCCAGTTCGCGGTGACTTCAATGACGCGCAGGCCGGCGAGGGGGCCGGCAGCGGGCTCGCCGTGCGCGCGGGCCGGGTAGGTGACGGCGCGGTTGGGCCATTCGAAGGCGGGCGAAAGGATCGCGGCGGTATCGGCGCCCGCGGCGGAGACGCCGCCGGGGATGCCCGCGGGGGTTTCGGTCATGCGATAGGGGACGCCGGGGGCGACGAATTCGCGGCCGGCGAGGGCGATGGTGGCGAGGGATCCGCGGGCGGCGAGCTGATCGCTCTTCGCGACGTCGGCCATGGTGTTGATGGGGCTGATCGCGATCCGCAGCTCCTGGGCCATGTGGTAGATCTCGTGGCGCGTGCGGGTGGAGGCCCATTCGGCGAGCGCGGCCTGGATCTCGGGCAGGCGCGCCCACCAGTTCGGGGGATCGAAGAGGGTCTCATCGGCGAGGAGGTCGAAGCGTTCGATGAGGAGGAGCAGGTTCTGGTAGGCGGCGAGGCCGAAGAGGTAGATGAAGCCATCGGCGCAGGGGATGAAGGCGCTGCCGGTGCGCATCTGGATCTGGCCGCCATGGGTCCAGCTGGTGGTGAGCCAGGCGTGGCAGCTGAGAGTGGCCTCCTGGTGGGACATCTCGATGCGCTGGCCTTCGCCCGTGGCGCGGGCGTGGCGCAGGCCGGCGAGGGCGGCGACGCCGGCGAGGGTGGCGGTGTGGAACTGCGCCTGGTAGCCGGGCAGGGCGAGTGGCTCGCGCGCGGGGTCACCGGCGATGTATTGGAAGCCGCCGGTGGCCCATTCGGTGTAGGGCGTCGATTGCCACATGGCGCGCGGCCCCGAGCGGCCGTAGGGGCTGAGGGAGATGACGACGGCGTGCGCGTTCGCGGCGGCAAGGCGGTGTTCGAGCGCATCCGCTTCGGCGCCGCGGGCGGAGTGCAGGACGATATCGGCGTGGGCGGCGAGCCGAAGGAAGTCATCGCTTTCGACGGGCGCGGTGACGTTGGGCTTGGCGGCGTTGAGCCACGCGTAGAAGGCGCTTTCGCCCTCGACGAGCGGGATTTCGCGGCGTGCAGGGTCGCCGCCGGGTGGTTCGACCTTGATGACGAGCGCGCCGAGATCGGCGAGGAGGCGGCCGGCGTAGGGACCGGCGACGCCGGTCGCGAGTTCGAGGACGACGACATCGGCGAGGGGATGGCCGGGCATGGCGGGCCTCCATGGCGAAGTGGGCGCAAGCCTACCGGAGGGCGCGCCGTGGGAAAACGTTTCATCGCGCGCGCGATTGACCGGCCACGGGGGCGGACCCTACCGTAATCGGCACCTTCGCCCGGGCAGGAATCCTTTGGCCGAACGCCACGACCCTTTCGCGGCCCTGCGACAACGCAACTTCCTCCTGTTTTCGGGGGCGCGCGCGGCTTCGACGATGGCGCAGCAGATGCTGAACGCGGCGGTGTTCTGGCAGGTCTACGAGATCACGGGTTCGGCGAGCTGGCTGGCGGCGGTGGGGCTCGTGCGGCTCATCCCACACCTGATGACGGGCCTCATCGCGGGGGCCGTGGCCGACCGTTACAACCGGCGGCGGGTGATGCTGATTTCGCAGAGCATCCAGCTGAGCTCGATGGCGACGCTCGCGGCGGTGACGGTGGGGGGGAACGACAGCGTCTGGCCGATTTTCGCGTGCGTGTTCGTGATCGCGCTGGCAGGGGCGTTCGAATGGCCGGCACGGCAGGCGCTGCTGCCCATGCTCGTGACCGCGGAGACGTTCCCGAACGCCATCATCGTCAGCGGGACGGTGCAGCAGGCGGCGTTCGTGACGGGCCCGGCGGTGGGCGCGGGGCTGATCGCGGTCTCGGGCGTGGGCCTGGCGTATTCGTCCGTGGCCGTGCTCGTGGTGACAAGCGTGCTGCTGGTGACGACGCTTCGGCCGCGCGAGGGCGATGCGCCGAAGCGCGCGGTGAGTGTCGCGGCGATCGCGGAGGGCGTGCGGTTCGTGTTCCACCGCCAGCCGGTGCTGGGTTCGATGACGCTGGACATGTTCGCGGTGATCTTTGGCGGCGCGACGGCGCTGCTGCCCATCTATGCGAAGGAAATCCTCGACGTAGGGGCGATCGGCTACGGCTTCCTGTTCGCGGCGGTGGATGCGGGCGCGCTGCTGATGTCGGTGGTGGTGATCTTCATGCCGCCGATCCAGCGGGTGGGGCGGACACTGCTGTGGGCGGTGCTCGCGTTCGGGATCGCGACGATGGCGTTCGGGCTTTCGCGCTGGTTCCCGCTGTCGCTGGCGGCGCTGTTCGCGGTGGGCGCGGCGGATCAGATCAGCGTGGTGATGCGCCAGACGACGATCCAGCTGGCGACGCCGGACGAGCTGCGCGGGCGGGTGACGGCGGTGAATATGCTCTTCATCGGCACGTCGAACCAGCTCGGGCAGGTGGAATCCGGCCTCGTCGCGGCGCTCACGAACGCGACCTTCGCGGTCGTCTCGGGCGGGGCGGGGTGCCTGGCGGTGCTGGGCGTGGTCGCGGCGAAGATGCCCGAGCTGCGGCGCTACCGGCTGCAGCCCGCCCAGGATTTACATGATCGGGAACTCGAGGCGGGCGCGACCGAGGAGCTCGCCTCGGCCGCCGGGGGTTCGTAGGCGGGGGGCTACTCTCGCGGGAAAGCCCAGGCGACTTCGGTGGGCGCGCCGGCGAGGGCGACGGTGGCGAGGCCACGGTCGTACTCGGGTTCGCGCTTGCGGGTGGCCTTGCGGTCGGCGAGGTAGGCGGAGAGGGCGGATTCGGCGCCGCGGCCAACGAAGTGGACCTTGCCGCAGCAGCAGTGCTCCATGCCGGCGGCGCCATCCTCGGCGGGGGCGGCGGTGGGCGTGCAGGGGCAGCCGCAGACGTAGGTGAGGCCTTCGCGGCCATCCTTGGGTTCAGAGCGGAAGACGGGCGTTTCCATGGGGCACCTCGCCGGGTGATATGGGTACACGGTACGGCGGCGGGAGCGGTCGCGCACGCGCGGGCGGTGTGTCAGCGGTGGCTGAGCAGCTCGCCGATGGCGATGACCAGCGCGAGCACGACGACGACCTGGAGCGCGACGCGGAGGGTCGCGCGGCCGGAGGCATCGAGGGCGCCGGAGCCGGCGGTGACGATATTGTCCGATTCGCCGCGGTCGCGGAGGAGGTCGCGGGCGCGGGGGGCTTCGCCGGAGCGGACGAGGATGGCCCAGGTGGCGCGCTGGAAGGCGTGCGGGTAGCCGCCGGGGGTGGCGCGCCCGCCCACGACCTGGGTGCGAAAGCCATCGGCATCCAGGCGGCCGGCGACGATGCTGGCGGCGGCTTCGCTATCACCCTCCCAGACGGGCTCCCAGCGCGAGGGCGGCCGGTGGCCGCGAACACGCGGCTGCCGGCGGGCCTTGCGATGGACGGGTTCCACGCCTAGCGAGCACCCACGGGCACATCGAGGGCGTGCCTGCGGACCTCGGCCATGACCTTCGCGCCGACGGCGGCATCGGGTTCGACCACGGGCAGACGGGGCACGCCGATTTCGAAGCCGAGCTGGCGCAGGACGTAGCGGATGGTGCTCGGGCTGCCGTTGAGGAAGCAGGCGTCGGTGAGGGGGCAGAGACGGCGATGGATGGCGGCCGCTTCGGCGACGCGCCCTTCGAGCACGAGTTCGAGCATGCGCCGCTGCTGCCCGGCGACGATGTGACCGGTGACGCTGATCGCGCCGTAGGCACCCAGGCAGTAGAGGTGGAAGCTGTCGTTGTCGTTGCCGCTCCAGATCTTGAAATCGGGGCGGGCTTCGATGACGGCGGCGGCCTGCGCGAGGTTCGCGGTCGCGTCCTTGTTGCCCACGATGTTGGGGATTTCGGCCAGGCGCAGGATGGTATCGAGCGTCATGGCGGTGCCCACGCGGCCGGGCACGTCGTAGAGGATGACGGGGAGGGTGGTGCTCTCGGCGATCGCCTTGAAGTGCTGGTAGATGCCTTCCTGGGGGGGCTTCAGGTAGTAGGGGACGACCGCGAGGATGGCATCGGCGCCGGCCTTTTCGGCGAGGCGGGTGAGGTGGATCGAGTGGCGCGTATCGTTCGTGCCCGCGCCCGCGACGACGGTGGCGGTGCCGAGCTCCTGCTTCAGTTCTTCCCAGAGGCGTGCCTTTTCGTCGTCGGTGAGGAGCGGGGATTCGCCGGTGGTGCCGACGGCCACGATGCCGTGGTTGCCGCTTCGCACGAGGTGCGCGGCGAGGCGGCGGGCGTGGGCGTAATCCACGGTGCCGTCGGGGGTGTACGGCGTGACCATCGCCGTCAGCAGGCGTCCGAGTTCTGTCATCGCGGGAGCTCCGGGAAGGGTCTGTGTATTGTACGCGCTGGGAAGCGGCGGCGCAGGCGAAGGAGGGGTGAATGCTGCGGCAGTTCGTGCATTCGCTGCGGGCGCCGGCGTGGTCGTGGGTGGAGGAGGGCAGGCTGATCGCGGGCCGCTATCCGCGCGAGGATGCGGTGCTGGCGGAGTGGCGCGGCCTCGGCATCGGGACGGTCGTGAACCTGCGGGAGGACGCGCACGCGCCGGGGCGGCTCGAACGGCTGGGGCTGCGCGAAGTGCACGTGCCCATGCGCGACCTGCGGACGCCCTCGGAGGCGCAGCTCACGGCGGGGGTGGAAGGGATGCTGGAGGCGTTCGCGCGGGGCGAGGGCGTGGCCGTGCATTGCGCCGCCGGCCTCGGGCGCACGGGGACGCTGGTGGCGTGCTACTTCGTGGCGACAGGGCTCACGGCGGAGGAGGCCATCGCCCGGGTTCGCGCCGCACGGCCCGGGACGATCGAGACGCGTGGGCAGGAAGACGCGGTGCGGCGGTTCGCGCAACGGCGAGGCTGAGGCTCAGGAGGCGGCGGCTCGCGCTTGCCGGGCGCGGCGAGGGCGATTGGCCGCGGCCAGCAGCCGTTCGTTGCGGGCGGCGAGCCGGGCGTGGCGCTTCTGGAGCGCGGGCAGGCCGGTCTCGGCGTTCGCGGGCCCGGGGCGCAGCAACCCTCGGGCGACGAGCGCGAGGCATTCAGCGGTGGCTTCGAGGGCGCCGGGGACATCACCGAGGCGCCGTTCGAGCAGGCGGGCGAGCTCGACGTAGGGACCGACGCGGCGATTTCGAGCATCGGCGAGGAGGGTGCGCCAGGCGTCGGCGGCTTCGGCGTAGCGTTCGAGGCGGGTAGCGCAGCGGGCGGTGCGTTCGAGCGCTTCGACGCGGTCGGCCCGGGCGGGATTGCACGCGAGGGCGGCGGTCGAGTGGCCGAGCGCGGCGGCGAAGTCTCCGGCGTACTCGGCGGCGCGCGATGCCTGGAGGTCGCCTTCGCGGCCGTCGCAGACGGCGGCCAGGTGCGCGGCGAGGGCGACGAGCGAGAGGATGTCCCAGGCGTTGTGGCGCAGGACGGGGAGGATCCAGGTCGGGTCGCCCGTGCGCTGGAAGCGGAAGTAGCGCTCGGGGACTTCGCTGGAGGGGCAATCGGCTTCGCGTTCGAAGCCCAGAAGCTCGGCTTCAAGGCGGACGAGGCGGTGGGAATCGAACTGGCCGCGGAAGAGGCGGCGATTGGGGTGCAGCAGGTCCAGATGGGGGAGCTGGCGGAAGGTGGGGCGGGTGCGCGAAAGGATGTAGCGCGTTTCGAGCATGGGCAGGTCGAAGGACTTGCCGTTGTAGCTGACGAGGGCGCCGGCGCGTTCGAGGTCCTCGGCGAGGCCGCCGAGGAGGCCGCCTTCGAACTCGGGGGAAGGGAGGACGTACTGGCGGAGGCGGAGGAGGGTGCCATCGAAGCGGGCGGTGCCGGCGAGGAAGACCATGGCGCCGGCGCCGCCCAGGCCGGTGGTCTCGGTATCGATGTAGAGGAAGTCGCGGGGGTGGAGCGCGGCGAGACGGGGTTCGCGCACCTGGCCGCCGAGGCGCGCGGGATCGAGGCTGAGGGCACGGTGGAGGACGACATCGCCGTGCGCCCAGCCGGCTTCGTAGACGCTTTCGATGACGTAGCCAGGCCCGTGGGGCGATTCAAACCACGCCCCCCCGAGCGCGGACAAATCGCGGAGCGCGGTGACGCTTTCGGCGCGCGGCGCCGGGGGCATGCGAGCGGGCTGGCTCAAAGCCGCGCGCAGGCGGTCGCGCAAGTCAGCCACGGGGGGATGTTCCGAACATTTGTGCGATTATGGGGGGTGGAGAGAAAAGAGAAAAGAGGAAGGAGAAAAGGGGGCTCGAGGCTCGAGGTTCGAGGCTCGAGCGGGGGCAACCCCGGGGAGAGAAACGAGAGGAACGAGGAAAGAGAAAAGGGCGCGCGGGAACGTGGCGGCGGCCGGCGTGCGGCCACCCCATTTCTCTTTCCTCTTTTCTCTTTTCTCCACGGCGGGCGCGAGCCCGCCGTGCTATCGTTCGCGCATGCCGTTCTACGAATTCGTTTGCCCTGTGTGTGACAGCCGCGCCGAGGTCTTCGTGCGTTCGGTGAACTCGACGGTGACCGCGCCGGCCTGCACGACCGAAGGCTGCGAAGGCTCGATGCGCCGCGCCGTCAGCCGCTTCATGCGGCACCTCACGGAGATGGACAAGCTCGCCGAGGCCGAGGCCAAGTGGGGCAAGCAGGTCGACGACGTGATGGGCCCCAGCCCGGACATCGGCCGCTACGCCCGCCGCTACGAAGCGCTCTCGAAGGACCTCCCGCCCCCCGAACACCCGGTTCACGAATAAGAGAAAAGAGAAACGAGGAAAGAGAAAAGGGCGCGCGGGAAGCCGCGGCGTCCGGCGCGCCGTTTTATCCTTCCCCTTGTCTCCTTTCTCTAGCCGAGCCAGTGCTCGGCGGCTATCGCGGCCGTGGCGCCGTCGCCGCAGGCGGCGATGAGCTGGCGCGCGGCGTTGGTGCGGAGGTCGCCGGCGGCGAAGAGGCCGGGGACGCTGGTGCGCATGGAGAGGTCGACGATGGCGTGGCCGCCGGCATCGAGATCGGCGAGGCCGCGGAGCAGGCTGCTGTTCGGGGTCTGGCCGATGAAGATGAAGATGGCGGACACGGGGAGTTCGCTCGTGGCGCCCGTCTCGAGGTTGCGCAGGGCGAGGCGTTCGACCTGGTCGGTGCCGATGATGCGTTCGACGACGGTGTTCCAGGTGAAGGTGAAACGGGGGTTGGCGCGGGCGCGTTCCTGGAGGATGCGGCTGGCGCGGAGCGCTTCGCGGCGATGGATGAGGTGGACTTTGCTGGCGTAGCGGGTGAGGAAAAGGCCCTCATCGAGCGCGGCATCGCCGCCACCCACGACGGCGACTTCCTGGTCCTTGAAGAAGGCGGCATCGCAGGTGGCGCACCAGCTGACGCCGCGGCCGGTGAACTCGGTTTCGCCGGGGATGCCGAGGCGGTTGTAATCGGCGCCGGCGGTGACGATGACGGCGCGGGCGTGGTAGGTATCGCCGGCGGCTTCGACGGTGAAGGTGCCATCGGGTTCGCGGCGAAGGGCGGTGGCGCCTTCGTAGACGAGCTGGGCGCCGAACTTCTCGGCCTGCTGAACGAGCAGCTGGGCGAGGTCGAAGCCGTTGACGCCGTTGGGGAAGCCGGGGAAGTTCTCGACGACATCGGTCGTGGCGATCTGGCCGCCGGTGACTTTGTGTTCGAAGACGACGGTGGAGCGGCGGGCGCGGGCGGCGTAGAGGGCGGCGGTGAGGCCGGCTCCCCCGCCACCGACGATGGCGATATCGACGTTCTGCACGGTGTCCCTTCTCCCGGGAAACAACGGAGGGGCGAGCCTGTAGCAGGCTGCCCCTCCGCGATGGTGTTATTGGGCCGCCGGCCAGGGCGGCGGGGTCCTAGCTGAGCGCGGCGTCGATGCGCTTCTTGATGTCGCTCTTCGGGCGGAAGCCGACGATGGTCTCGACGGGGCGGTCTTCGCCGGGCTTGAAGACGAGGAGCGAGGGGATGGAGCGGATGCCGTACTTGGTGGGGACGGCGGGGTTTTCGTCGGTGTTCATCTTGACGAAGTTGACCTTGCCGGCATATTCCTCGCTGAGTTCGGCCACGACCGGGGCGACCATGCGGCAGGGGCCGCACCAGGGAGCCCAGAAATCGACAAGGGTGGGAAGCTCGCCCTTGATGACGTCGCTATCGAAGGTGGCGTCGGAGACTTCGCGGACATCCGCCATTGGTGGGACTCCTCCCGGTGCACCGGCATTGACAGCGGAGGCACCTGTTGTATGGTAGGTTCACGATACCCGGTGGGGGTATCCCCTGTCAAGGGGCGAAGGCAAGGCCGATGGAACCCGACAAGAAGCTGCAAGACCGGCTGGCGCGCGTGGAAGGGCAGGTCCGCGGGCTGCGCAAGATGCTCGAGGAGCGGCGCGGCTGCGAGGATGTGCTGAACCAGCTGCTGGCGGCGCGATCGGGGCTGGAGCAGGCGGGGCTGATTCTGCTGGACCAGCACCTGACGGATTGCATCCTGAGCGACCCGATGATCTCGGCGGAATCGCTGGAGAAGGTGCGGGAAGCGCTGCGGCTCTGGGTGAAGCACGGGGGGTAGTTCCCAGTTCCCAGTGGCAAGTTCCCAGGGGATCGGCCCTGGACGGGGCGAATTCAGGCGTGGGGTAGCCCCTGGGAACCGGGAACTTGGTACTGGGAACTCCCTCAGGGATCGGCCCTGGATGGGGCGAATTCGGGCGCGGGGTGGCCCACCGGGAACTGGGAACCTGGTACTGGGAACTCCCTCAGGGATCGGCCCTGGACGGGGCGAATTCGGGGCGCGGGGTGGCCCACCGGGAACCGGGAACTTGGAACTGGGTACTGAATGAGAACTCCCTTAAGGTCTGTCCCTGATGTGCGGGCGGGCGGGGGTGTGGGAAGGTGGCGGCGGCGGGGTTTCGAGGTAGGGAGATGTCTCGAAGCTCAAAGGTTCCACCGTGTCCGCTGTGCGGACGAGTCACCCGGGCGCATTCGCGGCTGGTCGTGCGGGATATCGAGTGTCCCGGCGTCTCGCGGCCGAGTGCGTTCGCGACGATTATCTGCCGGGACTGTGCCTTCGCGATGGTCGTGCGATCGCAGGCGATGCTCTCGGCGAGTTAGCGGCGTGCGTTCCCCGGAAGTGCGACAGGGCTGTGAGAAACGCCCCCCGATTGCCGTTTCATGCGTCAATCTCTCAGGCGTACAATCGCGCCACGCTACTTCGGGGGCGCGTCATGGAGAACGTGTTGGCGATGATCCTGGCGGGCGGCCAGGGCGACCGGCTGTCCATCCTCTCGGAGCAGCGGGCGAAGCCCGCCGTGGTCTTCGGCGGGCATTACCGGATTATCGACTTCGCGTTGAGCAACGTCGCGAACAGCGGCATCGACAAGGTGGCGGTGCTCACGCAGTACCGTCCGCGGTCGCTGGTGAACCACATCGGTTCGGGCCGGAGCTGGGGCTTCGACAACCTGGACAACTTCGTCCAGATCCTGCAGCCGTATCTCGGCCGGGCGGATATGGACTGGTATTCGGGGACGGCCGACGCGGTCTACCAGAACCTCTACGTGATCGAGGAGTCGCGCGCCCGCGAGGTACTGATCCTCGCGGGCGACCACATCTACCTGACGTCGTACCGGAACATGATCGCGTACCACCGATCGCAGGGGGCGGACGCGACGGTGGCGGTGTACTCGGTCCCGCGGGAGGAGGCGCACCGCTTCGGTGTGCTGGACCTGGACCAGACGGGGCGGGTGATCGATTTCCAGGAGAAGCCGCCCAACCCGCGCGCGCCGTGGGTTTCGATGGGCGTGTACGTGTTCAACAAGGATGTGCTGGTGGAGCAGCTGCAGGCGGACGCCGATGAGGGCGACGGCAGCAAGCACGACTTCGGCCGGAACATCATCCCGCGGATGTACCAGACGCACCGTGTCTTCGGGTACCAGTACCAGGACTACTGGCGCGATGTGGGGACGGTGGAATCGTACTGGCAGGCGAACATGGATCTGCTGAGTCCGAATCCGTCGCTGCACCTGGAGGACCCGGACCTGCGGCTGCGCACGGCGGGGAGCATCCAGGCGCCGGCGCGCTTCGGGCCGAACGCGGTGATCAGCAGCTCGATGGTTTCGCCGGAGGCGCGCGTCTACGGCGAGGTGACACGGTCGGTGATTTCGCCGGGCGTGATCATCGAGGAGGGCGCGATCGTTCGCGATTCGGTGATCCAGCATCGCTGCATCATTCGCTCGGGCGCGGTGGTGGACCGCTGCATCCTGGACAAGGAAGTGACGGTTGGGAACGGCGCGGTGGTGGGCGAAGGGAACGAGAACATCCCGAACCGCGAGCGGCCGGACATCGTGAACGCGGGCATCACCATCGTGGGGAAGCGGGTGAGCGTGCCGGCGGGGCTGCACGTGGGGCGGAACGTGGTCATCGGCCCGGGTGTTTCGGAAGAGCTGATGGAAGTCGGGCACCTGGAGAGCGGCGCGTCCATCCACCCGACGACGATGCCGTTGCACCTGTTCGTCTGATGGGCGAACGGCGGGCCGGGACGTGAGGGTCTATACGCTCGCGGAGGCGCGCGCGCTGCTGCCGGTGGTGCAGCCGGTGCTGGCGGGCATCGCGAGCCTGGTGCAAGAGCTGCGCGCGATGCAGGCGGCGATGTCCGTAGACATGCGCGGGGCGAGCGGCGATGGCGCGCTCACGGCGAACCCCTGGGCCGAACACAGTAAGGACCGCGGCGACGAGCTCACGCGGCTGCTGCAGGAAGCGGTGGCGCGGCTGGAGCAGTGGGGCATCGAGCTGAAGGACCCGGATCGCGGCCTCATCGACTTCCATCACGAGCGCGAGGGCGAGGTGGTGTACCTCTGCTACATGCTCGGCGAGCCGGACATCGACTGGTGGCACCCGCTGGAGACGGGGTACGCGGGGCGGAGGCCGGTGTAGCGCCTCAGCGCAGGAGGCCGGATTCCACCATCGCCGCGACGCCCGCGTCATCGATGCCGAGGAGACCGGTGAGGATCTCGTACGTGTGCTCGCCGAGCAGGGGAGCGGCGCGACGGGGGGTGGCGTCGACGCCTTCGATCCGGAACGAGGGCGTGATGACGGCATGTTCGCCCAGGACAGCATGGGGCAGGCGGACGAAGTAGCCGCGGTGCGCGAGCTGGGGGTCGGCGAAGAGGTCGCTGGCGCGGGCGACCTTCGCGGCGGGCACGCCGGCGGCCTGGAGTTCGTCCGCGAGGGCGTCGGCGTCGCGGGTGGCGCAGTGGGCGGCGAGCAGGGCATCGGCCTCGGATTCGTTCGCCTTGCGGGCGGCGAAGGTGGCGAAACGCGCATAGGTGGCGAGTTCGGGCCGGCCGATGGCGGCGGCGAGACACTCCCAATGCCAGTCCTCCGGGGTAGCGATGGCGACCCAGCGGTCGTCGCCGGCGGCGCGGTAGACGTTGCTGGGGGCGACGGAGGGCTCGCGGTTCGCGGCGCGCGTGGCGATGCGGCCGTTGAGCTGGAGGTCGAGCAACAGCGGCGCGAGGAAGTGGATGGAGGATTCGACCTGGGCGTGATCGATGCGCTGTCCGGCGCCGGTGCGGTCGCGCTCTTCGATGGCGGCGAGGATGGCGGCGGCCAGGATGGGCCAGGTGAGGAAGTCGGTGTAGGCGGAATAGGGGCCGAGCGGTTCGCCGCCGGCCTCGCCGGTGAGGTCGTACCAGCCGGTCATGGCGCTGGCGATCTGGCCGTAGCCGCGGTGGCGGGCATAGGGGCCGTCCTGGCCCTGGAGGGCGTGGCTGGCGAAGACGAGGCGAGGGTTCCATTCGCGCAGGACGTCCCAGGTGAGGCCCCAGCGCTGCATCACGCCGGGGACGAAGTTTTCGAGCACGACGTCGGCGCGTTCGACGAGCCCGCGGATGATGGCGGTCGCGCCGGGCTGGTTCATATCGATGGCGAGCGAGCGCTTGCCGGCGTTGTAGGCGGCGAAGTAGCCGGAGCGGTCGAGGCCGGGCTCGCGGTTGGCGTAGGGCGTGCCCACGCGGAGCGTGTCGGGGTGGGCGGCGGATTCGATCTTGATGACATCGGCGCCGAAATCGGCGAAGTGGCGGCCGGCGGTGGGCGCCGCGAGGGTGGAGCCGAAATCGAGCACACGCAGACCCTCGAGCGGCAACGCGGGCGGGTTGGCGTTTGCCACCGGCGCCGGGCGAGGGTCCCAGCGGGGGTTGCTTTCGCCGGGAGCGGGAGAGGGCCCGCGCGGCTCCCAGCGGAGCGCGGTCGCGTGCAGGGGAGGCCCGGGCACGCGCAGCTCGCCCACGCCGGGCTGGTCGATGGTGCGCCAGGCGTCGCGATGGGTGAGCTGGCGGTCCTCGGCGAGGTCGGTGACGGAGGCCATGGGGGCGATCATGACGCCGGAGCGGAGGGCGAATTCGAGGATTTCGTGCTTCGTGCGGGTGGCGAAGAAGGCGCCGAAGACGTCCTCAAGGCGGGCGGGCATGTCCGGGGCGGCACGCAGGAGGTCGAGGTGCTCCCAATCAAGTTCGCGCAGCCAATGCGGGGCCATGGCGTGTTCGTGCATCCAGGCGACCAGCTGCACGAGGCCGCGCGCGCCCAGGTGGCCCGTCTGGAACATCCAGACGGCGTGGCCGTCGGCGGTGCGGTAGACGTTGCGGAGGCGGACGGCGGAACCGACATCGCGGCGCGATCCCTGGCGCTTGAGGTCGATCCCGAGCATGTCCCAGTGCTGGTAGGTGTGGGTGAGCATCCAGGGGACGCAATCGCGGATGGCCTGGTCGACGTGCTGGCCGCGGCCGGAGAGGCGTCGCTGGCGGAGCGCGAGCAGGGTCGCGACGAGCGCGTGCCCGGCGGCGAGGAGGTAGGACTGCAGCGGCGCGGAGGGTTTGAGCGGCGGGCCATCGGGGGCGCCGGTCATGTTCAGGTAGCCCCCGGCGGCGATGTGCACGAGGTCGGCGCCCTGCCAGTGGGCACGGGGACCATCGGGACCGAAGGGCGTGATCGCGACGTGGAGGATGCCGGCGTTGGCGGTGCGCACGGCGGCGGCATCGAGACCGGCGACGGCGAGCGATTCGACGCCTTCGATGAGGACGTCGGCGCCCTGGAGGAGGGCGTAGAGGCGGGCGCGATCGGCAGCTTCGGCGAGGTCGATGGTGACGCTCTGCTTGCCGAGGTTGAACGCGGTCCAGGTGAGGCTGGCGCCCGAGGGGGCGAGCGGGGGATGCGCGCGGCCGGGGTCGCCGCCGGGCGGTTCGGCGAGCACGACTTCGGCGCCGAGGTCGGCGAGCATCTTGCCGAGCATCCAGGTCTCGGGGCCGGGCACTTCGAGCACGCGCAGGCCGGCGAGCGGGCCGCCTTCGAGGGAGCCATAGGGGAGCGTCACGGGCGGAGTTTGCACGGGCGCCGGGAAAAGCGGAAGGAGCTGGCGGAATCGGCCTCAGGACGGCGCGGCCGCGTCGCTATCGGTTACGCTCACTCTCCGCTTGCTTTCACCATCCGCTGACAAGGGGGCTGACGTGGCCGGACTGGCAATCGAGACGGAGCAGCTGCGGAAACGGTACGGCGAATTCGAGGCGGTGCGCGGCGTCGACCTCGCGATCCCGCAGGGCGAGGTGTTCGCGCTGCTCGGCCCCAACGGCGCGGGCAAGACGACGACGGTCGAGATTCTCGAGGGGTACCGCCAGCGCAGCGACGGCCGGGCGGCTGTCCTGGGGACGGACCCGGCGACGGGCGGGGGAAGCTGGCGGGCGCGCATCGGCATCGTGCTGCAATCGACGGGCGTGTTCGACGCGCTGACGGTGGAGGAGGTCGTGCGGCACTTCGCGACCTTCTACCCGAAGCCGTTGCCGGTGGACCACGTCATCCAGATCACGGGGCTCGAGGAGAAGCGTAAGGCGCGCTGCAAGAGCCTCTCCGGGGGCCAGAAGCGCCGGGTGGACCTCGCGCTCGGGCTCATCGGCGACCCGGAGCTGATCTTCCTCGACGAGCCGACGACGGGGTTCGACCCTGCGGCGCGGCGGCAGTCGTGGGAGGTGGTGCGCGAGTTCACGCGCCTGGGGAAGACAGTGCTGCTCACGACGCACTACATGGACGAGGCGGAATACCTCGCCGACCGCGTGGGCGTGATCGTGGCCGGCCGGATGGTGGAGGCCGGGCCACCGCGGGAGCTGGGTGGGCGAGCGCGGGCGATGGCGCACGTGACCTTCCGCGCGGAGGGTGCGATCGCCGGGCGGGCGCTGCCGCCGCTGGCAGGGACGGTGGAAGCGGGGCCGCCGCTGGTACGCATCGCGACGGGGGAGCCGACGGCGGTCGTGGCCGCGCTGGCCGCGTGGGCACGGGAGGCCGGCATCGCGGAGCTGCCCGAACTGGCGGTGACACGGCCTTCGCTGGAGGACATCTACCTGCGGCTCATCGAGGAACATGGCGAGCCGGCGGCGACGGGGGGTGCGGCATGAGCGCGTCACCGGCGGCTCCTTCGCAACCTCGCGCGTACGGCGGCCCGGGGCTGACGCTGCGGCTGGGCATGGCGCGGGCGAGCCTCGAGCTGCGGCAGTTCTACCGCAGCCCGGAGCTGGTTTTTTTCACCTTCCTGTTGCCGGTGCTGTTCGTGGTCATCTTCTCGACGGTGTTTTCGGACGAGATCGAAGGGCCGGCGGGGGCGCGTGTGCCGTTCCCGCAGTACTTCCTCGCGGGGATGATCGCGGCGGGGGTGATGTCGACGACGTTCACGAGCCTGGCGACGACGATTTCGATCGAACGGAGCGACGGCCTGCTGAAGCGGCTGGCGGGGACGCCCCTGCCGAAGGCGTCGTACTTCATGGGCAAGATCGTGCTGGCGGCGGTGACCTCGGCGATCCAGGCGGCGATCATCCTGGCCATTGGCGCGACGCTGTACGACGTGAGCCTGCCGAGCGACCCCGGGCTCTGGGCGGTGTTCGCGTGGGTGTTCGTCCTCGGGGTAGCGTCGTGTTCGCTGCTGGGCGTGGCCTACACGCGGCTCATCCCCGAGGGGTCGATGGCGAACGCGATCGTGCAGCCGCCATACCTGACGCTGCAGTTCATCTCGGGCGTGTTCTTCCCGTACGACCAGATCCCGCCGTGGCTGAAGTTCGTGGCTTCGATCTTCCCGCTGAAGTGGATGGTGCAGGGCATGCGGCACGTCTTCCTGCCGGACTGGGTGGCGGTGAACGACTACGGGGGCGCGTGGCACATGGAGCAGGTGGCGGCGATGCTCATCGGCTGGACGGTCGCCGCGTTCGTGCTTTCGCTGCTGTTCTTCCGGTGGCAGGAGAAGGGCGAGAAGTAGCGAAAACGGGGACGGCCGGGCCATGGGGGAGCGACGTTCGCACGATGACAGGCCCCCGCGAGCGGCGCACGATGGACGCAATGGAGGTGCTCCGATGGCGAAGGAAGGCAGCGGGCTGCAGGAGCAGCTGAAGTCGCTGTGGCGGGCGGGCATGGTGCGGCACGTCTACGTTCGCAAGGAAGGGCACACGCCGATCGACCTGCCGCTGCTGCTGGTGCTGGCGGGCGGGCTGCTGGCGCCGTGGCTGCTCGGCATCGGCGTCGTGGTCGCGCTGCTGGTTGGCTACCGGCTCGATGTGGAGATCGTCGAGGACGCCGCGGAGGCTGATGGTGAGGCCGCCGATGAAGCCGCGGATGACCTGCCGCGGGCCACGCTGGCGACGCCGCCCGGCGAGGACGCCATCCCGCCGGAGGCGACCGAAGGCGTGGAGCCGCGCGGCTAGATCGAGTAGTTCGGGCCGGCTGACCCGGATTCGCGCGCGCGCTGGACTTCGATGAGGGCGCGCGCGCTGGCCTGGCGGGCGTAGGCGGGCGCTTCGAAGGGGAGTTCGCGGCCGTAGCGGAACCCGCGGCGGGCGATGTGCGCGAAGTAGCGGGCGAAGAACACGGGCGTCGTCATGCGCCGGTACTGGGCGACATGGACCAGTTCGTGCACGAGCAGGGCGCGGCTGCGAACGCGTTCGGGCGTCGAAAACCAGATGTGATTTCCGATGGTCATGCCGCTGCGCCGGCGCGTGCGGAGGTACCAGGCGAGCGGCCCGCCGGTGTGCAGGCGCACGGCCGGGAGTTCGACCTCGGGGTCGATGAGGCCCGAGGCCTGGAGCCACGCGAGGTCGGATGGTTCGATGCGCAACGCCGTCCCCCGGGTTCGAACGATAGCACCCGGCCGGGAGGCGGCGTTAGCCCCGGCAGGGGTGGGCTGCACTACACTGGGCGCGATGACGATGCGGCGCACGAAAATCGTCTGCACGCTGGGGCCGGCTTCGAACACGCGCGAAACGATCGCGGCGATGCTGCGCGCGGGGATGGATGTCGCGCGGCTGAACACGAGCCACGGCACGATCGCGGAGCACCTGGCCGTGCTCGCGCTCGTGCGGGAGGTGGCGGAGGCGGAGGGGAAGCCGGTCGCCGTGCTGATGGACCTCGGCGGGCCGAAGCTGCGCACCGGGGTGACGGCGTCGGGCGAGCCGGTGCTCCTGACCACGGGCGACCACGTGCTGCTGACCGCCGAGGAAGGGCTGACGACGGCGCAACGGGTCACGATCGAGTACGCGCGGCTGACGGAGGACGTGCGCGCGGGCGAACGGGTGCTGCTCGACGACGGGAACCTCGAACTCGAGGTGATGCAGGTCACGGGCGACGGGCTGGAATGCGGCGTGATCCACGGCGGGCTGCTGGCCTCGCGCAAGGGGGTGAGCTTCCCGCATTCGAACCTGACGATGCCGGCGATCACGGATCGCGACCGCGAAGCCATCGCCGCCGGCGTGGGCGCGGGGGTGGACTTCTTCGCGCTCAGCTTCGTGCGGGACGCGCGGGATGTGCTCCTCTGCCGGGAGATCATCCAGGGGCACGGCGGCGATATCCCCATCGTGGCGAAGATCGAACGGCGGCAGGCCGTCGCGAACCTCGACGAGATCCTCGCGGAAGCGGACGGGGCGATGGTTGCGCGCGGCGACCTGGGAGTGGAATTGCCGCCGGAGGACGTGCCGGTGCAGCAGCGGCGCATCATCGCCTCGGCCGCACGCACGATGATCCCGGTGATCACGGCGACGCAGATGCTGGAATCGATGATCGATGCGCCACGGCCGACGCGGGCCGAGAGCTCGGATGTGGCGAACGCGGTGTGGGAGCTTTCGGACGCGCTGATGCTGAGCGGGGAGACGGCGGCGGGCCGCTATCCGGTGGAGGCGGTGGCGATGATGGACCGCATCATCCGGCGGGCGGAGGAGGCTGCGGGTGTGGACCCTTCGCCCAACCGGCCGGATGCGGACGACCATAGTTATGTCGTAGCCGTGGCCGCGCGGCGCATCGTCGAATCGGACGCGAACATGCGAGGGGTGGCGTGCTTCACGCGCAGCGGCTATTCGGCGTTCCTGATGAGCAAGGTGCACCCGAACGCGCCGATTTTCGCCATCACGCCGAACGACGCGGTGTGCCGGCGGCTGTCGCTGGCGCGCGGGGTGGTGCCGCTGCAGGCGCCGCTGACGGACTCATCGGAGAGGATGCTGCGGCTGGTGGACCAGCTCCTGCTGGACGGCCGCCACGTGGCGGAGGGCGAAGAAGTGGTCGTGGTGGCGAGCCTGCCGGTGCAGACGCAGGGCCAGACGAACTTCCTGAAGCTGCACCGGGTGGGCGAATCGCGGGGGTATCGCAGCGGGCTGTGATTGGGGGGCGGGGGCTGTAAGCTCCGGGCCATGGAGTGGTTCGATACGCCGGTCCTGGAATCGCGGGTGAACCCGGCGGACCCGGAGTTCCTGCGCAACCGGGATGTGAACGCGGCGCTGGTGGCCGGCCTGCGGGAGCGGACCGCGCGCGTGCGGCTGGTGGGCGGCGAGGAGTATGTCCGGCGCCACCACGAGCGGGGCAAGCTGCTCGCGCGCGAACGGGTCGAACGCCTGCTGGACCCGGGCACGCCGTTCCTCGAGTTCAGCGCGCTGGCGGCGGAGGGTGTCTACGAGGAGGACGTGCCGGGCGCGGGCATCGTTACCGGCATCGGGCGGGTGGCCGGGCACGAATGCGTGATCATCGCCAATGACGCGACGGTGAAGGGCGGGACGTACTACCCGCTGACGGTGAAGAAGCACCTGCGCGCGCAGGAGATCGCGGAGCAGAACGGGCTCGCATGCATCTACCTGGTGGACTCGGGGGGCGCGTTCCTGCCGCTCCAGCACGACGTCTTCCCGGACCGCGACCACTTCGGGCGCATCTTCTACAACCAGGCGCGGATGAGCGCGAAGGGCATCTACCAGGTGGCCGCGGTGATGGGTTCGTGCACGGCCGGCGGCGCCTACGTCCCGGCGATGAGCGACGAGACGGTGATCGTGCGCGGCACGGGGACGATCTTCCTCGGCGGGCCGCCGCTGGTGAAGGCGGCGACGGGTGAGACGACGACGGCGGAAGAGCTCGGCGGCGCGGACGTCCACACGCGCGTGAGTGGCGTCGCGGACCACCTGGCGGAGGATGACGGCGAGGCGTTGCGCATCGTTCGCAGCATCATGGCGAACGTGCCCCGGCGCGTGCGGCCGCCATGGGAGCTGACGGCGCCCGAAGAGCCCGCGCACGACCCGCGCGACCTCTACGGCATCCTCCCCGGCGACGGGCGGCATTCGTATGACGTGCGCGAGGTGATCGCGCGGCTGGTGGACGGGTCGCGCTTCCACGAATTCAAGGCGCGATATGGAACGACGCTGGTCTGCGGCTTCGCGCGGCTGATGGGCTACCCGGTCGGCATCGTGGCGAACAACGGGATCCTCTTCTCGGAGAGCGCGCTCAAGGGGGCGCACTTCATCGAGCTCTGCGGGCAGCGCAAGGTGCCGCTGCTCTTCCTCCAGAACATCACCGGGTTCATGGTCGGGCGGCAGTACGAGAACGCGGGCATCGCGAAGGACGGCGCGAAGATGGTCACGGCGGTGGCGACGGCGGAGGTGCCGAAGTTCACGGTGGTGATCGGCGGCAGCTTCGGCGCGGGGAACTACGCGATGTGCGGACGGGCCTATGTGCCGCGGCAACTCTGGATGTGGCCGAACGCGCGCATCAGCGTGATGGGCGGCGAACAGGCGGCTTCGGTGTTGCTGCAGGTGCGTCTCGACCGGGGTGAGGTGCTTTCGCCGGAGGAGCAGGCGGCGTTCAAGGCGCCGACGATCGAGCGGTACGAGGCGGAGGGTTCGCCCTACTTCAGCACGGCGCGGCTCTGGGACGACGGCGTGATCGACCCGCTGGAGACGCGCTGGATGCTGGCCGCGGGGCTTTCGGCGGCCGCGAACGCGCCCATCGAGGACCCGAAGTGGGGTGTCTTTCGCATGTAGCGAGGAATGAGGAATGAGGAATGAGGGATGAGGACGGGGGCAACCCCCGGGGGGAACGGTCGTTAGGAGCGGCGCTTCTTGCTTTTCTTCCGGGCGGGGGCGGGTGTATCGATGGGGGCCGCCATGGGCTCGGGTGCGGCGAGGGCGCGCGCGACGAGGTCTTCGAGGGCGGCGAAGCGGCCGGCGAGGCGTTCGATGGCGGCGTCCATGGAGGACGTATCCAAGACTGGCGAGGCAGGCGTCGCGGGCGGCGGGATCGCGCGGATGGCGGCTTCGAGGCGGGCAAGGCGCGTTTCGAGGGCGGCGACGGCATCGAGGATGGCCTCGAAGGCGGGCGCGGGGCCGTGCCCGAACGGCGCCGATGGGTCATCGGGGGCGAACGGGGGCGGCGCCGCGGGCGTGCACTCGGTGACGAGCGCGTGCGACGCCGGGGCCGCCAGCCGGAGGCCTTCGCGCGCGAGGAGGTCGATCGCTTCGTCGCTCACGGGGGCATGGTAACAGGCTGATCAGGGGCTTGCGGGGGAGCGTAGTATTCGGCAGTCCGGGCCGGGTCATGACGGGCCGGAAAACAACAAGAGAGGTCCCCGATGATTGTCGAACGATTGACGTTCCAGGCACGCTATGGCCACGGCGACGAGCTGGTGGCGCTGTTCAAGGATTTCCTGGCGACGCAGGCCGGGGCGCTCGGGATGAGCGGCGGCCGCGTCTACACCGACGTGACGGGCGAGATGTTCACGCTCCAGCTGGAGACGGAGTTCGCCGACCTGGGCGCCTACGCGGCGTTCATGGCGCGCGACCAGGAGCATTTCGCGACGCAGGCGTTCCAGGAGTGGTTCGCCAAGACGGTGCCGCTGACGGATGGCGGCAGCCGGCAGCTGCTGAACGTGGAGCACGTGGGCGTCTAAGGGCGGCGGGCATGCGGCCCGGGTCGCGCGTCTGGTACCGTGTTCAGCGACCAGCACGCTACCCGGAGCCGCCATGTCCACCCCCAGTCCCCGGCTGGGCGTCGATGACGCCCGCATCCAGGCCGCCGTCCACGAGCTGTTCCTCGCGATCGGGGAGGACCCGGGGCGTGAGGGGCTGATCGACACGCCGCGGCGCATCGCGGAGATGTACGGCGAGGTCTTCGGCGGGCTCGGGGTCGATCCGCGCGAGTATCTGCGCGTGGGATTCGATGTCGCCCACGACGAGATGGTGATCCTGCGGAACATCCCGTTCTATTCGATGTGCGAACACCACTTCCTGCCGTTCCACGGCGAGGCGCACGTGGGCTACGTGCCCGATGGGCGGGTGGTGGGCATTTCCAAGATCGCGCGCGTGGTCGAAGGGTTCGCGCGGCGCCCGCAGATCCAGGAGCAGCTCACGAGCCAGGTCGCCGAGGCGATCATGGAGACGCTGCAGCCGGACGGCGTCGCGGTGGTGGTAGAGGCGGAGCACCTCTGCATGACGATGCGGGGCGTGCAGAAGCCCGGTAGCCGCATGATCACGAGCGCGATGCGCGGGCAATTCCGGCAGTCCTCGGTGACGCGCGGCGAGTTCCTGTCGCTGGTGGCGGGGCGCTAGCCGTGGCCGCGCCCGAGCAGGGCAGCACGCGGGGTGGTGGCCGCGAGCGGGCGGCGCTACCGCTGACGGACTCGGCCGCCCTGGAGACCCTGCGGGACGAATGGGCGGCGCTGCACGCGGACGCCGGCGCGGGGCCATTCGTGCACCCCGCGTGGCATGAGGCCTGGCTGCGGCACTTCGGAGCGGGGACGGCGCCGCTGTTTCTGGCGGTGCGCGAAGCTCCCGGACGCAGGCGGCGTGCCGCGAGCGATGATGCGGATGGCGGCGACGACGGCGACAGCGATGGGGACGAGGCGGAAGCGCTCCCGCCCCTGCGCGGGGTGATGGCGCTCGACATGGCGCGGCCGGGTGAGGCGCGCATGCTCGGCGACCACAACGTGCGCGATTACGGCGGTCCGCTCGCGGCGCCGGGATATGAGGAGCTGGTGGCACGCGGGGTGCTGGAATGGCTCGCGGAGGACATGACACCGTCGCTGGAGCTGCGCGGCATCCCCGCGGACGGGGTGCTGCAGCACGCGTTCGGGCAGGTGGCGGAGGGCCTGGGCTGGACGCTGGAGGCGGAAGCGGAGGCGGTCGCACCGTTCGCGGCGTTGCCGGCCACCTTCGAGGAGTTCGTGCAGGGACTGCCCAAGCACGACCGCCACGAGCTGCGGCGGAAGCTTCGCAACTTGGAAGCGGCGGGCGCAGTGACGTTCGCCTGCGCGGAGGATGCGGAGTCCGTCGAGGGCTGCATGGATGAGTTCCTGAATCTGATGCGCGTGAGCCGCCCCGACAAGGACGCCTTCCTCACGCCGGCGATGGAGGGATTCTTCCGGGACCTGGCGGCGACGTTCGCGTCCGTAGGGATGGCGCGCATCGAGACGCTGCGGCTGGACGGTGCGCCGGTGGCGATGCTGTTCACCTTCGAAGCGGGACGGGTGAGCTACCTGTACAACAGTGGCTTCGACCCCGCGTGCGCGAACCTCGCGGTGGGGCTGCTTTCGAAGGCGATTTCGCTGCGCGAGGCGATCGCGAGGGGCTGCCATACGTTCGACTTCCTGCGCGGGGACGAGGAGTACAAGCGGCGCCTTGGGGGGCGTCCGCGGGAGCTGGTGACCCTGCGGCTGCGGTATCGCGGGTAAGAGCGCAAGCGAAAGGGCCAGCCCTGTCAGGCTGGCCCCTCCATCATCACCGGGGTGGTGGCGGTCACTGGCCGAGCACCAGGCGGCGAATGAACGACGGCTGGCGGGCGGGGGCGGGGGCCTTCGCGGCGCGGCCGGCTTCCAGTTCCTGGCGGATGGCGGCGTCGCGGGTGGCGTTGCGGACCATGTTGTCGCGCTCGTATTCGGCGGCGTGGGCGTGGGGTTCGATCCAGAACATCTCGGGTTTCCTCCGTGTGTTTCGGCCTCTTCGACCGTGATCTCATCGTCGCCGAACGCGGTTCGCTTCCCCACGGGAGGGAGGAGGAGGTCGCGGGGGGACTTTGGGCGGAGAGAAAAGAGAAAGGAGGAAGGAGAAAAGGAGGGGGGCGAGGAATGAGGAATGAGGGGGACGGCGAAGCGCCCCTCCCGGGTGGGAGGGGCGCTTTGGCGTTGCGCTGCTAAGAGCTAATAGCCAGTAGCTAGCAGCTGGCTAGTTGCCTACGACGAAGACGCAGCTGGTGGTGCCGCTGCCGCCGATATTGAGGGTGGCGACCTTCTTCGCGCCTTCGACCTGGTAGCCGCCGGCGGTGTTGGTCACCTGGCGGAAGGCATCGAGGACCTGGCGGACGCCGGTGCCGCCGACCGGGTGGCCGGTGCCGATGAGGCCGCCGCTGGGGTTGATCGGGAGCTTGCCATCGAGGTCGATGACGCCTTCCTCGATCGCCTGCCAGGACTTGCCGGGGGCGGTGAGGCCGAAGTGGTCGATGGCCATGTACTCGCTGGTGGTGAAGCAGTCGTGGGTCTCGATGGCATCGATGCCCCAGATGTCGCTGACCTTCGCGCGGCCGAGGGCATCGACGATGGCCTGGCGGGTGTGGGGCAGGACGTACGGGTTGTCGCGGCTCTCGGCGACCTTGTCGTCGAAGCCGATGGGGGCGGTGTGGTGGCCCCACCCGAGGATCTGGGGAATCTTGTTGATATCGAGGCCGCGCGCCTTCGCATACTTCTCCGCGTACCGCTTGGAGGCGAGGAAGATGCAGATGGCGCCATCGGTGACCTGCGAGCAGTCGCTGATCTTGATGCGGCCGCCGATGACCGAGTTGAAGCGGTCGGTGCTGTTGGCGTGCTCTTCGGTCATGTACCAGCCGCGCGTCTGAGCGAGGGGGTTCAGCTTGGCGTTGGCGTAGTTGATGGCCGAGATGCGGGCGAGGTGCTCGTCCTTGAGGCCGTAGCGCTTGTCGTACTCGTCGCCGAGGCGGCCAAAGAGCTTGGGGAAGGGGAAGGAGACGCCGGCGGCTTCGCGTTCGTACCAGGCGGCGGTGCCGAGGAAATCGCCACCGCGGCCGGAATCGACCGTCTTCATCTGCTCGACGCCGACGACCATGGCGAGGTCGTAGCGGCCGGCTTCGATTTCGGCGGATGCGGCGAGGATGGCGATCGAGCCGGAGGCGCAGGCGGCTTCGTGGCGGCCGGTGGGCAGGCCGCTGAAGGCGGGGTCGGTTTCAACGAGGAAGGCGCCGAGGTGGCCCTGCATGGCGTAGAGCTCGGCGGCGAAGTTGCCCACGTGGCCGACTTCGACATCCTGCGGGGGGATGCCGGTGGCTTCGAGGGCGCCCTGGACGACCTCGTTGAACATGGCGGAGATGTGCTTGTTCTCCTTCGTCCAGTTACGGGCGAAGTCGGTCTGGTAGCCGCCGAGAACGAAGATGGGCTCAGGCATGGTGGGTTACTCCTGGGGACTTAGCCGGCGAGATACCGGCCGGGCGTGACGAACGGCAGGTTGAAGAGCGGCGTGGGTACATCGCCCCGAGCCGCCGCATCGAGCAGCGCCGGAACGGCCAGGTCGTAGCGCTTGAGCGCGTCGATCGTCTTCTGGACGCCGATCAGGTCGACGAGACCGCTGGCGGGCGCCCAGTTGAACCCGGAGGTCATGATGCGGTCGGCATCGGCGTAGGTGGCGACAACTTCGCCGGCGCCGGCGCGATTGAGGGAGTAGGAGACGTAGCCGAGGATGACCTTGCGGGCGATATCGGCCTGGGCGCCCTCGGCGGCGATGAACTTCGCCATGGCTTCGCGATAGCGGCCGGCGCGGTTCAGGTACTTGATCTCCTCGACGAAGGGGATCTTGAGGGCGGGCTCCATGGGGTTGTACTTGAGGGTCGAGGGGTCGAGCACCTCGGTGACGGCCTTGCCGTCGCGCGTCATGCGGACGTAGAAGCCGCCGGTGGCCGGGGTCTTATCGCCGAGGTGGCCCTTTTCGATGAGCGCCTGCATGTAGGCGGGCATGGCGAAGGCGCCGGGGCATTCGTCGCTGACGTTGGCGGCGACGTTATCGACGATGGCCTTGTGCACGTCCCAGCCGACGAGGTCGACGGTGGCGAGGGGGGCCATGGCGCGGCCGGTATAGGGGCCGATGAGGGTGTCCATGAGCTGGACGCCGTGGGTCTCGGCGAGCTGCGCGACTTCGTTCAGGACTTTGAAGCCGATGCGGTTGCCGGCGAAGGCGGGCATATCGGCGCAAAGGACGACCTGGCGGCCGAAGCGGCGGGTGAGGATATCGCCGAGCTCGGCGACGACGGCGCCGGGCATTTCGGGATGAGGGATGACCTCGACACCCGTCATGACGTGGGGCGGGTTGTAGAGGTGGATGCCGGCGAAGTGCTTCTTGAAGCCTTCGCTGCGGCCTTCGCACATGGCGACGATGGAGAGGCCGGAGGAGACGGTGGCAACGAGGGCATCCGCGGGGCGGACGGCATCGACCTTCGAGAAGATGTCCTTCTTGAGCGCCATGTCCTCGGCGAGGGCCTCGAAGATGAGGTCGACGCCATCCATAAGGGCGGGGAGGTCGTCGTAGGTGGCGCAATCGACGCCATTGGTGACGACCTCGGACTTGGTAATGCCCTGCATCTGGGCGAGGGCGGCCTCCGCCTTGGACTTATCGCGGGCGACCAGGGTTACCTGGCAGCCGCCTGCCGCGAACAGGGCGGCCGAACCCGCACCCATTGCACCGTTTGCGCCGAGCACCACGACCTTCTTCAGGCGCAGCGCCGGCAGAGCTTCCGTGGTCACCACGCAGCCTCCCGACCCTCAGTTGAAGTCATAGGCAGCCACTATAACTTAGGCTTGAGGCATCGCGAAAGGCGTTGGAGTGACGAAAGGAAAGCTGGAGCTGGAATCAAATTAGATTCAAATTGACGTGGTTGGCGTGACATAGCGCGCGATGGCGCGACGGCGGCGTTTCGATGCCCGGGGACGGCTATTGCGCGTCAGGAGCAGGTCGCGCCGCCCACGGCGACACGCGTGGAAGCCGTCTTGATGGAGCCATCGGCGAAGAAAACGGTGAGCGAGACGGTCTGGCAGCCGGGCGCGCTCCAGGCGGTGTCGTAGGTCGGGATGCCGCGCTTCGTGCCGCCGCTGCCGCTCGATGCCCATTCATAGGTGAAGGTTGGCGCGGCGGTGCCGAACCCCGCGGTGAACCTCGCGGATTGGCCCGTGTTGGCGCTTGCGGGGCCGCTGATGCTGACCGCGGGCGGCGCCGTTGGGGTGGCCGGGACAGGCGTGGCCGTGGGCGCCGGCGTGGGTGTGTCCTCGGGGGTGGGGGTGGCAGGCGGGCGAGTGGGCGTGGGCTGGTTGAATTGCGGCGTGGGCGTGGCCGCGAGCGGTGTCGCCGTCGGGCCGACCGTGATCGCCGGCGTGGGCGTCACCGTCGGCGATGCCGGTGCGGGAGTCTGCGGCACGACCACGAGCGTGGGCGCCGCGGCCGTGGGGCTGTTCGCGCGCGTGCCCGTGGGGGTGGCCTGCGTGCCGGCGACGTTCGAAACGGGTGTGCGCGGGATGGAGGACTGCGTCTGGCCGTCATCGGCGCCGAGGACGCGGAGGCCGACGATCACGAGCGCGGCCCACCCGGCGACCATCGCGGCGCCGACGATAGCGTAGGTCTTGAGCTTCGAACGGCCGGGCGCGGCGGCGGGCTTGAGGTAGCCGGTGCGTTCGGCGAAGGCGAAGAGGGCGGTCTCGAAGGCGGCGGGCTGCTCGAGGTTCGCGGCGTGGCCGGCGTTTTCGAGCGTGACCATTTCGACGTCGGCCTTGCGGATGCGCGCGACGAGGCCCGGGGCGTTGTGCACGAAATCGGGGTCGCGGTCGCCGACGACGACGAGGGTGGGGACGGCGAGGTCGCCCAGGCGCTCGTGGGCGTTGACGGCGACGACGAGGGATTCGGCGGTGCCGGCGACGCCTTCGGGGGTGAGGCGGTCGAAATCACGGGTGAGGGCTTCGCGCGCGGGCGCGGGGAGGCGCTGGCTGCGGGCGGGATAGAGGCGGGAATCGCGGAGGAAGCTCGTGCCCTCGGCGCGGAGGCGGGCGGCCATGTTCGTGAGGTTGGCCTGCGACTGTTCGCGCCACTGGGGCGTGCCGGCGGCGGAGTTCGAATTGATGACGACGAGGCCCGCGACGCGGTCGGGGTAATCCAGGGCGACGCGCAGGGCGAGGGCGCCGCCGAGAGAGTGTCCGCAGAGCAGCACCTCTTCGTAATCGAGCTCGTCCATGAGGTCGACGATGCGCTCGACGGCGGGGCCGGGGGCGTAGGGCTCGGAGGCGGCGGGAGCATCGGATTCGCCGTGCCCGAGAAGGTCGACCGTAACGACGGTAAAGCGCTCGCGGAGGGCGGGGATGTTCGTGAGGAAGGAGGCGTTACTGGCGGTAAACCCGTGCAGGAGAAAGAGGGGCGGCGCACCGTTGGGGTGTTTATAGACGGTGTAGCCGATCCGCTCTCCGGGGGCGCCGAGGAGTGGCATGGAAGGGAATGTAGAGGCGGTTCCTCCTGTGGGAAAGAGCGATTTGTGAAGGAGTTCGCACCATCCGGCGATGGCCTCAGGCGGCTTCGGCAGCCTCGGCGGCGAGGGCGGCGATATCGCGCAGGCCGTACGGTTTGGCGAGCACGCGGAGGGCGTATTCGCGGCGCAGGGCCTCGACGCCGGGTTCGGTGGTGGCGCCGGTGGCGATGACCATGCGCGAGAGCAGGCGCGGGCGCACTTCCTTCAGCGCGCGGACGACATCGGCGGCGGTCTCGGCGCAGAGGCGGAAGTCGCAGAGCACGACATCGAAATCCTCGGCGGCGGCCGCGGCGGCGGCGGCGGCCGAATCGGGCGCGGTGACGCAGCGGTGGCCCATGCTCGTGATGAGCCGTTCGCACACGCGCCGCACGTTCGGTTCGTCATCGACGACGAGGAAGGCGAGGTGGCGCGGCGTCTTCGCGGCGTGCGGCGCGGGCGTGCGCGGCGCGGCGGTGGTGAGGGGGAGCGTGAGGGTGAAGCAGGCGCCCTCGCCGGGGGCCGTCGCGAGGTCGAGGCGGCCATCGAGGGAGGCGGCGATGGTGTAGGAGAGGCTCAGGCCGAGGCCGTTGCCGATGCCCGGGCGGGTGGTGAAGAACGGTTCGAAGACGCGCCGGGCGACCTCGGGCGGCATGCCGGGGCCGTTGTCCTCGACGGCGAGGCAGGCGCCATCGGGGCCGGTGGCGCCGGAGATGCGGATGGCGGCGCCAGCCCGGCCGCGGAGGGCGTGCTCGGCGTTCGTGACCAGGTTCAGGAGGATCTGCACGAGCTGGTGTTCGTTCGCCATGACGGGCGCACTGACGCCGGCGAGGTCGATGGTGACGGCGATGCCATCGCGCGACCAGGCGGCGCGCTTGAGGCGCTCGACGTGCCCGACGACATCGTTGAGATCGACGGCGGCGCGCTCGGCGGCGCCGGGGCGGGCCATGAAGAGGAGGTCGCGGACGACGTCGCGGGCGCGTTCGGCCTCCTTGCGGATGACCTGGAGCTCTTCGCGGAAGGGTCCGGCATCCGGGCTGGCGGCGAGGATTTCGGCGAACCCGAGGACGGCCGTGAGGGGGTTATTGAGCTCGTGGGCGACGCCGCCGATGAGTTCGCCCAAGGCGACCAGGCGCGACGCCTGCTCGAGCTGCTGGCGATGGCGATCCTCGGTGTTCTCGCGTTCGACCTCGGCGGTGACATCGCTGCCGACGAGCATGAGCTTGAGGGGCGCGGGCAGCGGCACGATCTCCCAGTCGATCCAGCGGGTGCCGGCGCCGCTGCCCAGGCTCGTGCGGGAGCGCGCGCCCGTGTGGGTGGCAAGCCCGCGCCGGAACGCCTCGGCGACGGGCGCGGGGAGCGCGCGCTGGTAATCCGCAACCGCCGCGAGCGGGCCACCGGAGGTCTCTTCGAGGACGGCGGCGAGTTCGCGGCCGGCGTGGTTTACGAACGAGACCTCGAGCTGCCCGGCATCGGCGGGGTCGAACCCCACCAGGATGACGGCTTCGGAGAGGGACTCGAGGGTGAGATTGTAGATGCCGCGATCGCGCTCGGCGCGGGTGGCCGCGGCGGCGAGCTCGGCGCGATGGAGCAGCTCGGCACGTTCGCGGTGGACCTTGCTCGTGGCATCGGTGGCGACGATGAGGATGGAGTAGCTCGGGTGCGAGAGCGGGATGGCCTCAAAGTCGAACCACGTTTCCTCGCCATCGATATCGAAACGCACGCGGCGGCTGGAGGCGCGCCGCTCGGCGGTCGCGGCGTGAATCACGGCGGCGGCATCGTCGTCGAGGTGCGGGAGGATGGCGGGCAGGGTGTCGCCGTAGCGGCGGAGTGCGGCCGCGAGCCGCTGACCGTGGCCGTTCCAGAACACCGGCCGGTGCTCATGGTCGAACACGAGCACGGCCTCGGAAAGCGACCGGACGATGGTGTCGTAGAGGACGCGTTCGAAGGCGATGCGGTCGGCGTCGCGGGTGCGGGCCATGGCGGCGCCGAGGATGCCGGCGATGGTGCGCAGAAGTTCGAGTTCGCGGTCGCCGAAGGTCCAGCCGGGCACGGTGGAAGCGACGGCAACGAGCCCGACGGCATCGCCGCCGACGCGGGCGACGGTGAGGCTGTAGGCGTGCGCCCCGAGGGTTCGGAACTCGCTCTCCTCGGGGAAGATCCGGTGGTCGACTTCGTCCACGGAGAGCTGGCCGTCGCCGTCGATGATGTGGCGGATGGAGCGCCGGACGGGCTCGCGGAGGAGTTCGCCGGTGAGGGTCAGCCAGGCGAGTTCGCCGCCTTCGATGTGCGCCCAGGTGACGATCGGGCCGGGGACGATGGCGGCGACAGCGCTGGCGAGGCGGCGAATGAGGCGGGCGGAATCGCGCTCGGTGGCCGCGGCCGAGGTGACCCGGGCCAGAACGCGCTGCTCGGCGGCTTCGCGGAGAGCGCGGTTGGTGGCGCGCGCATTCGCCATGACCGGCCCGAGGATGCGGGCGAGCACATGGAGGAGTTCCAGCGTCTGCGCATCCCAGGCGAAACCGGGGTCGCGGGAGCCGACGAAGAGGGCGCCGACGATTTCGCCGCTCGCCGAGGCGGTGGTGAGCGAGGACGCGTGGATGCCATCGTCTTCGATGCCCGTGACGGGGTCGATTTCGGCGAGCGGGAACGTTGGCCCGGCGAGCTGGCCGAGCTGGAGCGCCTCGCGGATGAAGGGATTGATGCGCACGCGCAGCGGCACGGCGGCATCGGTGCCCTGGAAGGCGATGACGCCGCCTTCGACGAACCCGAACGAGGTCACGACGCCGGGGACGAACGCGGCGAGGCGTTCGTTGAGGACGGCGATGGTGCGGCCGGCATCCTGTTCGGCGGCCGCGGCGGCGGTGACGGCGCTGATGACGCGCTGCTCCTCGGCCTCGCGCTGGGAGCGTTCGAGGGCCCGCCGGGCGATGGCGACGCGGGAGATGAAGGCGCCGAGCACCTCGAGGAAGTGGCGGACACCGGCATCGATCGCGCCTTCGGCGGCGAAGCCCGCGCTGAGCACTCCGATGACCCGGTCGTCCTCGGAAAGGGGCACGGCGATGGCTTCCACGGCGCCCTGGGCGGCGACCGCGCGCACCGCCCACGAGCGGCGATTCGCAACGCCGTGCACCAGCAGGCGCCCCGGGCGAAGGAGGTGGAGCCCGCCCTGGCGTGCGGTGACTACCCGCTCGCGGACGGCGCCCCCGGCGGAGCCGATCGCGCGGCAGGAGTCGTCGCGTTCGAGGAGGATGACGCTGAGTTGGGCGCAGCCGGTCGCCTCGGCGCAAAGCGCTTCGACTTCGGCCCAGTTCGAAGCCAGCGGGGCGTTGTTGCTGAGCAGGAGCGCCGCGCGGCTGAGCGCCTCGTGGCGGCGGGCCGACTGGCTCGCGGCGGCGACTTCGCGGTCGCGCACGATGACGCGCGCGAGGATGCCTGCGGCGTAGGAGAGGAGGTCGAGACGGCGGGCGTCGAACGTGCCCTGCTCGCGGCCCCCGGCGGTGAGCATACCGAGGATTTCGCCGTCTTCGCGCAGGGGCACGGTAGCGCATTCGAGGAGGCCCATGCGGGCGCGGGCGCGGACGGCCGGGATCGGCGAATGGCGCGGGTCATACACGACCGGCGTTTCGCGGTCGAAGAAATCCGCGCCGATTTCGTCTCCGGCGAACAGGCCGAACTGGACGGTGCCATCGGCGAAGCTGCTCATGCCGCGGTAGCGGCCGTCGCGGTCGCGCAGGAGGAGGCCGGCGTAGGCGCAATCGAGGGCGCGGAGCAGGATGGGATAGAGGCGGCGCCAGGAGGTCTCGGGGTCTCCGCCGGAATCCGAGGTGGTGGCGAGTTCGGCGAGGGCCTGCTGACAGCGGCGTTCGTCCTCCTCGTCTCGCAGGCGACGCTGGGCGACGATGCTTTCGCCTACGAGCGTGCCGGCGAGGTCGAGGGTAACGAGGTCGGCGTCGCTGAAGGGGTGGCCGCTGGCGCGCCCGGCGGCGAGGATGCCGAGGGGGACGCCCTGGATGCTCACGGGGGCGGCTGCGATGTAGCCGATGTCGGCACGGGCGAGGGTTTGGTGGAGGCCGGGGACGGACACAACATCGACGGGCCATGCGCGTGCCGAGCCACCGGCGGCGAGCCCTTCGGCCCAGGAGACCAGGGTTTCGAGGGGGAGCGCGCCGACGGCTTCGGTCGTGAGGGGGCCGTGTGCGCCGGCTTCAACGCCACCGCGTTCGCCGAGGACGACGACGGCGGTGAGGACGGCTCCGGCGGCGAAGGCGGCGCGTGCGGCGATGGCATCGAGGCCGGGCGCGGCATCGCCGGGCTGGAGCAGGATGGCAAGCTGGTTGAGCTGGCGGACGCGCGCCGCCTCGGCGCCTGGATGGCCGGGGAGGTCGGAGGCTGGGCGGGAACCCGTGTCTGATTCCATTTGTCGCATTACTCCCTTCAATCATCCGCCGGCGGGTAGCGCAGCCTAGTAGGCAAATCCCTGAGGGAGCCGGTGAAGTTGGTGGAGGCGGGCGCATGGCGGTGCTTCGGCCTACACTCGAGACCAATGAGCCCGGAATCCAGGACCTTCACCTCGCAGCGTTTGCAGCTGCACTTTCTTGTCTGGGGCGACGAGCGTAATCCGCCCCTTCTCCTCATCCATGGCACGCGCGACCACGCGTGGTCGTGGCGGCGCACGGCCGAGGCGCTCGCGGACCGGTACTGCGTCTACGCGCCGGACCTGCGCGGTCACGGCGACTCAGGGTGGGCGACGGGCGGGGAGTATTCGATCATCGATTACGCGCTCGACCTGCACGCGCTGGGCGAGGCGATCGGCCGGGCGCCATACACGATCGTGGCGCACTCGCTCGGAGGCGGGGTCGCGCTGCAATACGCGGGGGCGTTCCCGGAGAAGGTTTCGCGCATCATCACGATCGAGGGGCTCGGGCGGCATCTCTGGGACCGCCGGGAGTCGCGGCCGGCCCATGAGCGGATGCGCCGCTGGGTGGAGAGCATGCGCGAGCTGGAGCAGCGCCAGCCACGGGTCTACGAGACGCTGGAAGCGGCCGAGGAGCGGATGCGCGAGGCAAACGGGCACCTGACCCCGGAACTGGCTCGCGAACTGACCGAGCACGGGGTGCGGCGCGTCGATGGCGGATTCGCCTGGAAGTACGACAACTTTACGCGGTCCGGTTCGCCGTATGAGTTCAATATGGAGGACGCGCGGGACCTCTGGAACCAGGTGCGCTGCCCGATCCTCATCATCTTCGGCGAGGAATCGTTCGGGAAGCGCATGGGGAACATGGACCTGAGTGCGTTCCACGACTACCGCTCGGTGCGCGTGGAGAAAGCGGGACATTGGGTGCATCACGACCAGTTCGAGACGTTCATGGCACACGTCGACCGGTTCCTCGCCGAATGAGGGCGCGGCTGTTGGCCCTGATGGCGGCGGTCGCGGCGGTGGCGCTGGTCGCGGCGGCGTGCGGCGGCGATGACGATGGCGGCGCAGCGGCCACGACCGCGAGCGGTGGGACCGCCGCGAACGGGACGGCATCGCCGGCGGCGAAGGTGAGCGCGTCACCTGTGACGGTGGCCGACGCGGTCGCGCGGCTGAAGGCGTTCGAACCAGCGCCCGGCCTGGCGGATGGCGCCGCGCTGGGAAAGAAGGATTCGAAGGTCGTGCTGGGGGTGTTCGAGGACTTCCAGTGCCCGGTCTGCCTCGCGTTCACGCTGCTGAACGAGCCGGTGATCCTGGATGAGTATGTGCAGACGGGGAAGGTCCGGTTCGAATTCCTGCACATGCCGATCCTGGGGCCGGAATCGGCGAACGCGGCGATTGGGGGCGTGTGCGCGGCGCAGCAGAACAAGTTCTGGCCGTATCACAAGAAGCTCTTCGCGACGCAGGCCGAGGCGGGCCAGCTCTCGGAGGAGAAGCTGAACGTCGGCCGCTTCAGCCCCGAGAACCTGAAGAAGTACGCGGGGGAAGCGGGGCTCGATGCCACGGCGTTCGAGACGTGCCTGAAGGGAGACGCGGCCGCCGCCGAAGCAACGAACCAGCTCCGGCAGGCACGAGACCTCGGGGTGCGCGGAACGCCGACGTTCGTGCTCAACGGGAAGGTGCTTTCGCCCACGCCGGCGGATGCGGCGGCCTGGCGGAAGGTGTTGGACGAGGCGCTCGCGAAGTAGCCCCGCTACCCGGCGGCGATTCCCGGCACGATGACGGTGTAGGGCCGCGCGGGCGGATCCGGCGATACGGGCGTGGATGCGCCGGGCTCGCAGCGCGCGCCATCGACGGGTGCGGCGAGGGTGAGCAGGTAGGCGTTCACGACCGAATCCACGCAGGCGTCGCCCTGCCCGTAGATGGTGTGCCCTTCGCCGACATGGGTGAGCAGGACGCCCGTCGCGAGCTGGTTCGCATGGGCGACGCCTTCGACGTAGGGCGTAGCCGGGTCGTTGGTGGTGGCGATCACGATGATGGGCGGGGCGCCTTCGGCGCGCGGCGGGGTGAGGGGATCGGAGCGCGCGGACCAGGTCGCGCAGGGGAGCGCGCTCTGCAGCAGGTTGGGCGCCCCGAACACCGGTGCGGACGCGCGGGCGATGGCGGCGGGCGCGCGGAAGCCCGCGGGCGAAGACGGCCAGGTGTAATCGACGCAGCTCACGGCGATGTAGACATCGTTGGAGCCGGGGTACGAGCCATCGGGTTCGCGCTGGAGGTAGGCATCGGCCATGTAAAGCAGGAGCGCGCCGTTGCCCGCCAGCGCGTTCGTGATGGCGGCGGTCAGCATCGGCCAGTAGGAACGCGAGTAGAGCCCGAAGCTGACGCCCAGGTTCGCCTCGCCGGGGCCGAGGGGGCGGTCGGCGGTGGGTACGGCGATGGGGGCGGCCTCGACGCTGGCGAGGAGGGCATCGAGGCCGCCGCGGGCGCTGCCGTTGCGGGCGAACGGGCACGAGAGGCCGCAATTGGCGAGAAACGCCGCGAGGGCGCCTTCGAAGCCGATCGATTGGCGGCGAAGCTGCTCATCGCCGGAGACGGAGAAAAAGTCGTAGGCGCCATCGAGGACCATCGCGCGCAGGCGGTTCGGGAACATGTCCGCGTACACGGCGCCGAGCGTCGTGCCGTAGGAGTAGCCCAGGTACGAGATGGTCTCCTCGCCGAGGGCGGCCCGCACGCGGTCCATGTCGCGAGCGGCGTTGCGGGTGCCGAGGTGCGGGAGGAGCGCGCCGTGTTTGGCGGCGCATTCGCCGGCAAAGGCGGCGGCGACACGTTCCATCGCCGCCCATTCGGCCTCGTTGTCGGGCGAGGGGTCGGCGGCGAAATACGCGGTCATGCCGCTGTGGCAGCTGATGGGCGTGCTCCGGCCCACGCCACGAGGGTCGAACCCGATGAGATCGAAGCGGGCACGAACGGAGGCGGAGACGCCGTTGTGCTCGACCAGGTCGATAGCCGAGCCGCCCGGGCCACCAGGATTCATGAAGAGGACGCCGATGCGGGTGGCGGGGTCCGTTGCCGGGCGCCGGACGAGGCCGAGGGAGATGGTGGGACCGCCGGGGTTGGCGTAATCGAGCGGCACGTCGAGGATCGCGCATTGGAAGCCGCCGTCGCAGGGCGTCCAGGCGAGCGCGGGCGCGGCCTCGGGCTCGCCGAAGACGACGGGGCGGGCACTCGCCGCGGCGGGCAGCAGGGCGGCCGCGACGGCGATGAGGATGAGCAGGGCCGGGAAGCGAGGCATCGGTCTGCCAATCGTGCACCGTGCGGAGGGTGAATGAAAGGAAAGAGCGGGTGGAGCACCGCCGGGGCATCCCGACCGGGGAACGAAGAAGCCCGGGGCGGGCCCGGGCTTCTTCGCTGATTCGCCGATGTTCGGCTACTCGTCGCCGGGCGTTTCGGGTTCGGGGCCGGCCTCGGATTCGGCGTCTTCGGCGGGGGATTCGAGGCCGAGCGGCATGGTCTCGTTGAGGACGGCCTCGGAGCGTCCGTTGCGTGCTGCGCGGGCGGGAGCGACCCTTTCGTCCTGCATCAGGAAGACGGCGATGCTCGCCACCTGGTCGCCCTCGGCGACGCTCATCACGCTGACGCCCTGGGTATTGCGTCCGATGAGGCTGATGCTATCGACGCGCGTGCGGATGACGATGCCATCGCGCGAGACGAGGAGCAGCTGCTGGGCGGGGTCGACGACGCGGCAGGCGGCGACCTTGCCGGTGCGGTCGGTGATGTTGAGGGTCTTGACGCCCTGGCCGCCGCGGCCCTGGACGGGGTATTCGCTGATGGCGGTGCGCTTGCCGAAGCCGCGTTCGGAGATGATGAGGAGGTGGGCGCCGTCGTCGAGGGTATCGACGCCGACGACGTAGCCGCCATCGGGGAGCTTCATCCCGCGGACGCCGCCGGAGATGCGGCTGGCATCGCGCAGGTCGTCGATCTTGAAGCGGATGGCCTGGCCTTCGCTGGAGACGAGGAGGACGTTGGTCTCGTTGGTGGCGACGCGGGCGGCGATGAGCTGGTCGCCGTCGTCCAGGCGCATGGCGATCTTGCCGTTGCGGCGGACTTCGGCGAATTCGCTCAGCTTCGTCTTCTTGATTTCGCCCATGCGGGTGGCGAGGAGGATGAAGTCGCGGTCGTAGTCCTGGACGGCGAGGATGGTGGTGACGCGCTCGCCGGGTTCGACCTCGATGAGGTTGACGATGGGGAGACCCTTGGCCTGCTTCTTGGCATCGGGCACGTCGTAGCCGCGGAGGTGGTAGACCTTGCCGCGGTCGGTGAAGAAGAGCAGGTTGTCGTGCGTATCGCAGACGACGAGCTTCATGACGGCGTCTTCTTCGCGAGTGGGTGCGCCGCGGGCGCCCTTGCCGCCACGCTGCTGGACGCGGAAGTCCTCGAGCGGGACGCGCTTGATGTAGTTGCGAATGGAGAGCGAGATGACGCTCTCCTGGTGGGCGACGAGGTCCTCTTCCTTGAAGTCCTCGGGGTCGGCTTCGACGATCTCGGTGCGGCGGGCGTCGCCGTACTTCTTCTTCATCTCGACCATGTCGTCGCGGATGAGGAAGTCGATCTTGCGGGGGTTGGCGAGCAGGTCCTCGAGGTAGGCGATGCGCTCCTTGAGCTCGTTGTATTCGTCCAGGAGGTTCTGGCGTTCGAGCGCGGCGAGGCGGCGGAGCTGCATATCGAGGATGGCGCGGCCCTGGGCTTCGCTGAAGGTGAACGGGTTGGCGCTGGTGAGGCGGCGGGTGAGCGCGGCGGCCGTGCCATCGGGGATGCGGGCGGCGACGACGAGGCCTTCGCCCTGGAGGAGCTCGAGGGCGTTGGAGGCGGATTCGGAGGCGCGAATCGTGACGATCACGAGTTCGAGCATGTCAATCGCCTTGAGCAGGCCTTCGAGGATGTGGGCGCGTTCGCGGGCCTTTTCGAGCTGGTATTCGGTGCGGCGGCGAATGACGCGGCGGCGGTGGTCGATGTAAAGCTCGAGCGCCTTCTTGAGGCCGAGCCGGCGGGGCTGGCCATCGACGATCGCCATCATGTTGACGGCGAAGGTGGAGCGCATGGCGGTGTGCTTATAGAGGAGGTTCTTGATCTGGGCGGCAGAGCCTTCGCGCTTGAGCTCGATGACGATGCGCATGCCGGTGCGGTCGGACTCGTCGCGGAGGTCGGCGATGCCGGGGATTTTGCCATCGCGCACGAGGTCGGCGATTTTCTCGATGAGGTTCGCCTTGTTCACCTGGTAGGGGAGCTCGGTGACGATGATCTGGGTGCGGCCGCGGCTGCTCTCCTCGATCGAGGTGCGGGCGTGCATGGTGATGCGGCCGTGGCCTTCGCCATAGGCGAGTCGGACCTGTTCGCTGTTTTTGCCCACGAGGGCGATGCCGGCGGTGGGGAAGTCCGGGCCCTTCACGACCTGGAGGAGGTCATCGAGGGTGGACTCGGCGTTTTCGATGAGCATGGAGATGGCGTCGGCGATCTCGTTGAGGTGGTGCGGCGGGATGTTCGTGGCCATGCCGACGGCGATGCCCGCGGAGCCGTTCAGGAGCAGGTTCGGGATGCGCGCGGGGAGCACGCGCGGCTGGGTGTAGCGGCCGTCGTAGTTGGGTTCGAAATCGACGGTGTTCTGGTCGATATCGGCGACGAGTTCCTCGGCGATGGGGGACATGCGGGCTTCGGTGTAGCGCATGGCGGCCGGGGGGTCGCCATCGACGGAGCCGAAGTTGCCCTGGCCATCGACCAGGGGGTAGCGCATGGAGAAGTCCTGGGCCATGCGGACGAGGGCTTCGTAGACGGGGCTATCGCCGTGGGGGTGATAGCGGCCCATGACATCGCCGACGATGCCGGCTGACTTGCGGTAGCCGGTGCCGGCGCGGGCGCCGCCATCGAACATGCCCCAGACGATCCGGCGCTGGACGGGCTTGAGGCCGTCCTCGACGTACGGCAGGGCGCGAGAAACGATGACGCTCATGGCGTAGTCGAGATAGCTCGACCGCATTTCGTTCTCGATGATTGCCGGCCGGATGTTCCGGGTGGGTTCGAGTGAAGTCATACGAAGGCGGCTCCCAGTCTTGCGGCAGCGGGCGATACTGCTCACCAAATTGTACCAATTCGTCGCCTAGGAGCCACGCCGGGGAGTGGCTGATACACTTTTCGCATGGCGTTCACGGTCTCGGACCTGGGGGACTTTCTGAAGCTGCTGCGGGAGCACCCGGAGTGGCGTGCGGACGTGCGCCGGGAGGTGCTGGGGGAGGAGTTGCTGGCGCTCCCGGACCTCATTCGCGAGAACAGCGTGGCGATCCGCGAGCTGCAGGAAATCGTGCGCCAGAACAGCGAGGACATCCGCGACCTGCAGGAGGTCGTGCGCCAGAACAGCGCTGACATCCTCCAGAACAGCGCGGACATCCGTGAGCTGCGGGAGGTCGTGCAGGAGCACGCCCGCACGCTGGAACGCATCCTCGATGCGATCTCGCGGCTCGAAGTATCGGTGCAGAAGCTGGAGATCCAGGTGCAGCAGCTGGTTACGCTGACCGGGCAGAACACGGGCGACATCGCCGAGATGAAGTGGGCGCGGCTCGCTACCGGCCGCTTCGGGAAGCGCCTGCGCCGGCTGAAGGTGCGCACTGCCTCGGACCTGGAGCTGTTTGAAGCCGCCGATGAAGCCGGAACCATCTCCGAGGTGGAGGCGCTGGCTGTGCGGCGGCTGGACCTCATCGTCGAGGGGGTCGAAGGACGCGGGGCCGAGGCCCGGCCGGCGATGCTCGCGGTCGAGATCTCGGCGCGCGTGGAGGCGGGCGATGTGGAGCGGGCGGCGATGCGCGCGGCCGTGCTGCGGCAGGTGGGGTACAACGCCTACCCGGCGGTCGCGGGCTCGCGAATGGACCCGCGCGTGCGGTCGATCGCCGAAGGCAGCGGCGTCGAGGTTTTCATCGAGAGCGAGGTCCTGGCCGGGTAGCACGCGACCGCGACGGTCCGCCGGTGTTTGAGCGTGAAAATACGCAATTAACTGAATCCCGGCCGGGAACGTTGAATGAGGTGCGGATCTCCGTTGACCCAACGGTAAAGGGCGATGAAGATGCGACGGCAAGTCGCCGGGAAGTCGAGAGCCCGGCGGGCTCAGCATTGGTTCCGAAACGTTTGGCGGGGTGCGTTCAAAGGTCCTCTGGAGGACATCTTTGGCGTATCCGAGTGCTCGCTCCCGCATTCGAAGGATTACGACGCCCGGGCTCGCGACGGTGGCGCGGCTCTCCGCGCTGGCGGGCGTGCTGCTCACGGCCGTGCCGGCAGCAGCTGGCGTCTCCGCGCGCCCCGCGGCAGCCGCGAACTGCCCGGTCATCAGCGGCTACGTCTACTACGACGTGAACAACAACGGCCTGCGCGACGCCGGCGAGCCACCCATCCCGGGTAGCTCGATCGAGCTGCGCAAGGCGAACGGCCAGGTCGCGGGCTTCACCTACACCGACGGCAGCGGCTTCTATTCGTTCACGACGGACGCCTCGGCGAACACGCCGCAGCTCACCGTGACGCATTCGGCCACGTTCCCACAGGCGGTCACCGACTGGACCGTGCAGCGCACCATCCCGCGCTTCGACACGACGCTCGGGACTCTGAAGGCCGTGGAGCTGCACGGGCAGGCGTCGATCACGAGCGCGATCAAGGCGGAGAGCCTGGATAGCGCGCCTTCGACGATCACGGCGACGGTGAGTGGCATCATCACCATCACCGGGCCGGGCGGGCAGTCGGTGGCAGTGGCGCCGAACGCGCAGGCCGGCAGCTTCGATGCGGCCGCCTTCGATGGCAACAAGGATTTCGGCGGCGCGAGCGGCAAGGACTTCGGTTCGAGCACGGCGGCCGACAACAACACCGTCGTGATCAATGACCCGGCGGCGTTGGTGCCGTTCCTGGGCACGGGCAACCTGACGTTCACGGGCGACGTGGTCGCGACCTCGAAGGCGACGGGTTCGGGGAACGTGGCCAGCCAGATCAACACGACGGCCGGCGGCGACCTGACGGTGACCTACCGGTACATCCAGTCTTCGTGCCTCACCGATGGGAATTACACCATCGTCCAGACGCAGCAGCCGCCCGGGTACACCGATGGCCGCGAGACGCGGGGCAATGTCACGCCGATCACGGGCAGCGACAAGAGTGACAGCATCAGCATCACGATCGCGAACGGCGATTCGACGCAGAACAATTTCGGCGAGCTGCGTGCCGGGATCTCCGGGTATGTGTACTGGGACCAGGATAACGACGGTGTGAAGGACACCGGCGAACCGCCCATCCCGGGGACGACGGTGCTGCTGGCCTGCGTGGATTCGAGCGGCGCGAACGTGAACCGCTCGACGGTGACGAACAGCCTCGGGTACTACGAGTTCACGGACCTGCTGGCGGGACTGTGCGAGCTGAACGAGATCCAGCCGGCGGCCTACCTCGACGGCAAGGACACGATCGGGACGCCGGGCGGGAGCACGGGCAACGACCGCTTCTTCAACATCCAGCTGCCGGCGGGCTTCTTCGGGGTGAACAACAACTTCGGGGAGATCCTGCCGACGAATTCGACGCCGCCGGTGACGTTCACCGGGACGCCGACGACGACGCCGCCGGCGGGGACGCAGACGCCGTACCCGACGTGCACGCCGGGAACCTCGGGCTGCCCCTACACGCCCACGCCGCCTCCTCCGGGGACGTGCGTGCCGGGGACGGCGGGCTGCCCGCCGAGCGGCCAGTGCACACCGGGCGTGAACCAGAACTGCACGCCCGTGCCGCCGACGCCGGCTGGGCACTGCACCCCGGGGACGGCGGGCTGCCCGCCGAGCGGCCAGTGCACACCGGGTTCGAGCCCGAACTGCACGCCCATCGCGGGGCAGACGATCCCGGCGAACACGGACGCGGGGAAGTCGCCCTCGCCCACGGGGGACAAGATCCCCGCGGCGCCGAACTCGGGCTCGGGCTTCCTCGATGGGGCGAAGAGCTTCAACACAATCATGATCGGGCTGGCTGTCTTCGCGGCCTCCGGGTGGCTGGCGTTCCTGGCGCTGGGCAAGCGGCGGCAGGGCGACGAGGAGCCGATCGAGTAGGCCAAGGGCCCACGGCAGTCAGCGCAAAGCCCCGCGTCAATTGACACGGGGCTTTGCATTTCTTTTCCGGGAGGCGCCGCAGGTAGTTGCGTTAGCAATCATCGCCGGGTAGTGTGTTACTTACGAAGTGTAGCCGCTCGAAAGACGAGATGGCCGCGCCGAGACACCTACAAGGGGAATCAACCACCATGACCTGGCAGCTCGACACCGCCCACAGCGGCATCCACTTCGGCGTGAAGCACATGCTTGTCGCCACCACCCGCGGCAGCTTCGCCGACTACGCCGTCGACGCCGCGATCGACGAAAGCGACATCACGAAGTCGCGCGCGACGGTGACCATCGCCGCGGCGAGCATCGACACGGGCGACGAGCGGCGCGACGGCCACCTGAAGAGCCCGGACTTCTTCGACGTGGCGCAGTTCCCGACGATCACCTTCACTTCGAAGCGGCTCGAGCCGAAGCGCGGAGGCGAGTACCGGCTCATCGGCGACCTCACGATCAAGGGCGTCACGCGCGAGGTCGAACTCGAGGCGGAGGTCGCCGCCCCGACGACCGATCCGTTCGGCGCGGTGCGCGCCGGGATCTCGGCCGAGGGAAAGGTGAACCGCCGGGACTTCGGCCTCACCTGGAGCGCGCCGGTGGAAGCGGGCTCGATCGTCGTCGGGGACAGCGTGAAGCTGACCATCGACCTGGAGCTGAACAAGCAGAACTAGCCCGGCCGGGGGCACGAAGGACGAGGGGCACCGTTGGGTGCCCCTCGTTCGCGTTCTCGGCCAGGCGCATCAGCCGCCGGCGGGCCAGGTTTCGTTGTAGGCGTAGCCTTCGACGGCCATGCGCGGGCGGTTGCCGGTGACGGGGTCTGTGCCGCCGGGGTAGCCGAGGGCGATGAGGTTCGCGACCACGTGCCCGGGCGGGAGGCCGAGCACGGCGGCGGCGGCCTCCTGGTCGTGCGTGGACGCGGGACAGCTGGTGATGCCCTCCTCCCAGGCGGCGAGCATGATGTTCTGGGCGGCGCGGCCGGCATCGAAGGGGCCGCGGAAGATGGCGAACTGGCCCACGGGCTGTTCGGCTTCGGGCACGAGGACGAGCGCGATGACGGCGGCGGCGGCGGGCACGTGCGGCGTGAAGCGCCCGCTCTTCGCGAGCGCCTCCTTGCGGGCCGGTTCGCGGACGACGATGAGCCGCACGGGCTGGGCCGCCTTGGCGCTGCCGGCCATGCGCCCGGCGTTGAGGATGCGGGTGAGCACGTCCTCAGGGATGGGGCGGCCGTCGTAGACGCGGGTATCGCGCTTGGTGACGATGGCGCGGTAGGTCTCCATGGGTGCCTCCGGGTCAGTCGCGGGCGATGTCGGCCATGAGCTCCATGGCCTCCTCCTGCTGGGTGCCGACGGTAAGGCCGGTGAGGCCGGAATCGGCCCACGCCTTGTACCGCTCGCGGATGCGGGCGGGCGGGCCGACGAGGGAGCCTTCGTCGCAGTATTCGTCGGGGATGACTTCCATGGCCTCGGCCTTGCGCCCGGCGAGGTAGAGTTCCTGGATCGCCTTCGCGACATCGCCGTAGCCGCGGCGGACCATCATGTCGTTGTGGAAGTTCTTGTCGCGATGGCCCATGCCGCCGACGTAGAGGGCGATGCGCGGCTTCATCTGGCGGAAGGCGTCGCGCAGGTCGTTGGTGATGATGACGGTGGTGCTGCCCTGGATTTCGAAATCCTTGCCGGACTTGCCGGCGCGGCGGAAGCCTTCGTCGAGCCAGGGGCGGTAGGTGCTCATGCTGCCAGGGACGAAGCCGAGGGGGAGCCAGCCGTCGGCGATCTCGGCGGTGAGCTTCACGTTCGCCTCGGTGCCGGTGCCGAGCCAGATGGGCAGCTTCGGGTTGGTGTGCAGGATGGACTTGAGCGGCTTGCCGATGCCCATCGCGCCTTCGCCCGTGTAGGGGAGGGAGATCTCCTTGCCGGCGTGGCTGACGGGCTCCTGGCGATCGAAGATCTTGCGCATGATGGTGACGTAGTCGCGGATGCGGCGGTTGGGCTTGCCCCAGGGCTGGCCGTACCAGCCTTCCACAATCTGCGGGCCGGAGACGCCGAGGCCGGCGATGAAGCGGCCGCGGCCGGCGAGCGCATCGACGGTCTGGACTTCCATCGCGGTGGCGGCGGGCGTGCGCGCGGCGAGCTGGATGATGCCCGTGCCGAGGCGGATGCGCTTCGTGAGGGCGCCGATATCGGCGAGGGGCGTGATCGCGTCGGAGCCGTACGCCTCGGCCGTCCAGACCGAGTCATAGCCGAGCTCTTCGGCGCGCTGGATCTTCTCGATGGGGAGGCGCATTTCGGCGCCGGAGTAACCGATGGAGAGGCCGAGCTTCACGGGAAGCCTCCGGGGTGGATGGTACGAGGCGGGAGTTTACGCTAGTTCCCGGTTGTCGGTTCCCAGTTCCCAGGGGCTACCCCGAAATTCGATGCATCCGGCGGATTCGAGCGCTGGGGGCGGGGGAGCGCATACTGGGGTGATGGCGGAACGGGGCGAACAGCGGGCGACGGCGCGGCGCACGATGGACCGGCTGCGGGCGATGCGGATGGCCGGGGGCACGCAGTTGAACGCGTTCGTGGCCGAGATCCTGGCGCAGGAACACGACCCGGATGTGGTGCTGGCGGCGCTGGCGGCGGTGCCGAAGCCGCCGTCGCGGGAGGTCGCCGAGGCGCTTCGGACGGCGTGGGCGTGGTTCGCGGCGAACGGGAAGCGGCGCGACCCGGGCGGGTTCGTGCGGACGGGCATCCTGCAGGCGCTCGCGCCCATCGCCACGAGCGAGGACCGGGCGGCGTTCGTGACCGCGATCGAGTCGATGGAGCCTTCGGCGCAGGATGGGTCCGGGCCGGGGGTGCTGCGCGCGGCGGGCCTGGCCGGGCTGCACGGGATCGATCCGGAGGCAGCGGCACCCTACGCGGCGGGGATGCTCGCAGACGTCCACCGGCTTTCGCGCATGAACGGCGAACCGGGGATCACGGCGGCGCGCGTGCTCTTCGCGACCGGCGATGAGCTGCTCCTGTTCACGTATGTGATGGTGGCGGAGCGGCTGCCGGCCGAGGTGGCGGCGGAGTGTCTGCGTTCGCTGACGGAGCTGCCGGAGGCGTTGCGCGCGGCGTGCGTCGAGAACTTCGCGGACGACCCGGAGCCTCTGGTGCTGCTGGGGCTGTGCGACCTTGTGGTGCAATCGCGCATGGCGGCCGCGGCGGTGACGCTGCTGAAGACGCTGGAGGACACGGAGGTGTACGCCTCGTTCGTGTCGTCGATTGTCGCGAGCCGGGATGCGGGGCTGGCGCAGGCGCTGCTTTGGCACGCGAAGCTGGCGACGGAGCGCGAGAAGCTCGAGCTGCTGGCCGAGAGCCTCGGGCTCATGCGCGGCGATGCCGGCGCCGAGGCGGTGCTGGAGAGCGTGCGGAAGAAGCTGGGCCGCTGATCAGGCGGGCGCGGCGGCTGGTTCGACGGCGCCGAGGCGGATGCGCACCTCGCTGCGGATGGGCGTCGCGGCGCTGATGGTGTTGCACATGGGGCAGGCGCAGGCGACGTCCTGAAGCTCCTCCGCGCGGCCGACCAGGTCCGGGTCGGTGACCACGAGGTCGATGGTGGCGAAGACGTGGGCGACCTTGACGGGGTTCTGCTGCATCTCGGCGTGAAGCATCGCCTCGCAGCGGAGGACTTCCTTCTCGGCCAGCAGGGGGTGGCCCATGAGGGTGCCAAGGCTGCAATTCGCGAGCGCGATGAGCAGGAGCTCGGTGGAGCTGAAGCCGACGGGTCCGTCCTCGCGCATGGTGCGGACGTTGACGATGGAGCGGTCGCGCGCGGTGAAGATGATGCGCTGGCGATCCTGGAACTCGGCGGTGATGCTCGGCATGGCGGCCTCCGGCGAACGTTTCGGGGAGTATAGGGCAGGCCGCGGGGCGTGGATGGCGATGGATCCGCCGAGTAAGATCGCGAAGCACTGGAGCCAGCTGTGAAGATCACCTACGACCCGCGGACCGACACCCTCACGGTGGTTCTCAAGGACAGTCCGGTTTCGGAGAGCGACGAGGACCGGCCGGGGGTGATCCTGGATTTCGACGCCGATGGCGATGTCGTGGAATTCGAAATCCTCGATGCGTCGCAACGCGTGACGGACCCGGAGCACGTCGAGTTCATCGCCGTCGCCTGATCGGGCAACCATGGAAAACGGAAACGGCCGGCGCACCACGCGCCGGCCGTTCGCGTTTGTGCCGTTGAATCAGCTCAGCCGGCGGCGGTGAGCGAGGGGTAGAGCCAGTTCTCGCGCTGCTCTTCGAAGGCGGCGATCTTCGCGTCGTCGAGGAGGGTGAGGGCGATGTCGTCGAAGCCGCCGAGGAGGTTGTGCTTCACGTTCGGGTCGATTTCGAACGTGCGCGAGAAGGTGCCATCGGCGGTGGCGATGGTCTGGGATTCGAGGTCGATGACGAGCTGGGAGTTCGGCAGCTCTTCGGCGCGAGCCATGAGGTGGTTGATGTCGTCCTGCGGGAGGACGACGGTGAGGAGGCCGATCTTGGCGCAGTTGTTGCGGAAGATGTCGGCGAAGCTGGGGGCGACGATGGCGCGCACGCCGAGGTCCTCGATCGCCCAGGGAGCGTGTTCGCGCGAGGAGCCGCAGCCGAAATTCGGCCCCGCGAGGAGGATGGGCGCGCCCTGGTAGGCCGGGTTGTTGATGACGAAGTTGGGGTCCTTGCGCCAGGTTTCGAAGGCGAAGGGGCCGAAGCCGCTGCGTTCGATGCGCTTGAGGTACTGGGCCGGGATGATCTGGTCGGTATCGACATCGGCGCGGTTGAGCGGGATGGCGTTGCCCTTCACGGTTTCGAACTTCTGCATGGTGATCCTCCGCGGCTCGCCGCGCGCTACTTCCAGGTGCGGATATCGACGAAGTGGCCGGCGATGGCGGCGGCGGCGGCCATCTGCGGGCTGACGAGGTGGGTGCGCCCGCCGCGGCCCTGGCGGCCTTCGAAGTTCCGGTTCGAGGTCGAGGCGCTGCGTTCGCCGGGGAGCAGGATGTCGGGGTTCATGCCCAGGCACATCGAGCAGCCGGCGTCGCGCCATTCGAAGCCCGCCTCGGTGAAGATGCGGTCGAGCCCTTCCTGTTCGGCCTGGAGCTTCACGAGGCCGGAGCCGGGGACGACCATCGCGCGGACGGTGGACGCCGCCTTCCGGCCGCGAACAACCTCGGCGGCGGCGCGCAGGTCCTCGATGCGGCCGTTCGTGCAGGAGCCGACGAAGACGACATCGAGGGGGATGTCCTCGATGCGCGTGCCGGGCTTGAGGTCCATATAGGCGAGGGAGCGCTCGGCGAGTTCGGCGGCCTGCGGGTTCGCGGCGTCCGAGGGGTCGGGGACGCGGCCGGTGACGGGGACGGACTGGGCGGGGGTGGTGCCCCAAGTGACGCAGGGCTCGATCGCGGCGCCATCGAGCTCCACGACGGTATCGAAGGCGGCGCCGTCATCGGTGACGAGGCCGCGCCAGGCATCGAGGGCGCGCTCCCAATCGGCGCCCTTGGGGGCGTGCTGGCGGCCTTCCATGTAGGCGAAGGTGGTGTCGTCGGGGGCGACGAGGCCGGCGCGGGCGCCGCCTTCGATGGACATGTTGCAGATGGTCATCCTGCCTTCCATGGAGAGGTTGCGGATGACTTCGCCGCGATATTCGGCGACGTGGCCGACGCCGCCGGACACGCCAATCTTTCGGATGATGGCGAGGATGACGTCCTTGGGGGTGACGCCGGGGTGAAGCTCGCCGTTGACTTCGATGGACATCGTCTTCGGCTTCGCCTGCGGGAGCGTCTGCGTGGCGAGGACGTGTTCGACTTCGCTCGTGCCGATGCCGAAGGCGAGCGCGCCAAAGGCGCCGTGGGTGGCGGTGTGGCTATCGCCGCAGACGATGGTCATGCCCGGCTGGGTGAGGCCCTGCTCGGGGCCGATGACGTGCACGATGCCCTGGCGGATATCGCCGACGCCGAAGTAGGGCACGCCGAAGTCCGCGACGTTCTTGCGCAGCGTCTCGACCTGCTGGATGGAGAGCGGGTCGGTCCAGGGCTTGTCGCGGTCGCGCGTGGGGACGTTGTGGTCGACGGTCGCGAGGGTGAGGTCGGGGCGTCGGACCTTGCGGCCCTGCATGCGCAGCGATTCGAAGGCCTGGGGCGACGTGACCTCGTGGACGAGGTGGAGGTCGATGAAGAGAAGGTCGGGTTTGCCGGCTTCGCCGCGGACGAGGTGGTTATCCCAGATCTTCTGGGAGATGGTGCGTGGTTGGGACATAGGTCGGTGCGATCTCCGGAGAGCTCTCGGCGGCGTCTTGCGGCCGCGTATCAGCAAGAGGATATCGCATGGTGGGGGAGCGCGCCGAACGGGGCCGGGCGGCTTCTTACATGCCGGCGCGGCGGCGCTTCTCGGCGACCTTGGAGGGGGCGCGCTGCACGGGCTCGGCGCTTTCGAGGCGGCGCTTGATGGCGAGGAGCATGGAGCCGACGCCGTTGCCGGGCTGCAGCAGCGGCTCGTTGCCGGCGGCGCGGGCGGCTTCGATGACGCGCCCGCTGGCGGCGTGGCCGATGCAGGCGGTGTTGACGAGCACGAGGTCGGCGGTGCCGGCGGCCAGGTCCTTCGCCTGCGCACCGTGCTTCGCGGCGCCGGGGTCGAGCCATGCGACCTTGAGGCCCCAGTGCTGGAGGACGGGGTCGCCGCGCTTGCGCAGGTATTCGCGGCCGCCGGCGATGACGATGCGCCGGCCGGGGAAGGAGGGGGGCTGCTCGAGGCCCGGGTCCTCGTCTTTCTCGGCGAAGCGCTCTTTCATGAGGGCGTTGAAGGCGGGGTAGACATACTGGAGGCCGAGAAGCTGGTCGCGCGCGTCGCCGGCGTCGTCTTCGTCGCGGCCGCGCATGGCGGCTTCAAGACGTTCCGCCACGGCGGTGGCATCGGCGCCTTCTTCAAGCAGGAGCTCGGCCTGGAGGGCGAGCGCGGGCACGCGCAGGGGGCGAAAGATGAGGGCATCGGCGCACAGTTCGCGCAGAGGGCCGAGACCGGGAGCGTCCTGGAGCTCGCGCACGAGGCGATGGAAGGCGTCGCGGGCATCGCGGTCGTGGCCCTGGCGGATGGAGGCATCGAGGGCGGCGCGGTAGACGGTGACGCGCTGCTCGCGGCTGAACATATCGGCGCCCCGGAACTCGCCGTCCTCGAGGAGCTGGCCGAGCTCGTTGAGCAGATTGTCCGGGCGGGAGCCATCGCCGAGCACGGGGAGGAGGTCGAGGACGTGCTTCTCCGGGTCGGTGATGCCGCGGGGCTGGCGAAGGCAGGCGAGGACCGCGCGGTCGGCGAGGAGGCGCGCGGCGCTGCCGGGGCCGGAGCCCGCGAGGTAGGCCTCGGCGATGTGCTCGGCGGTGGTGGCCAGCTCCTTGCCGGTGACGATTTCGATGTAGCCGGGGAATTCGTCCCAGGGAGCGCGTTCGCCGGCGGCCGCGAGCCGAAACATGGCCAGGAACTCGGCGTAGCGGCGCATGGCGTCGTGGCGGGGGATGCAGTTCACGAGCTCGCGGCGGTCGCGCAGGCTGACCTCTTCCGGCGGAAGGGTGGCGATGGTGGCGAGCAGGGCGAGCGCGGCCCGGGGGGCGAGCTCGCGGTCCATGAGCGGGAGGGCGCGTCGGGCGACTTCGTTCAGGCGCAGGCCGGAATCGAAGCGCTCCTCGCGGGGCCAGGAGTGGACCCATTCATCGATGCTCTCGGCCTCCATCGCGAGGTTCGTGCGCAGGATGACGGCCAGGCCCACGGCATCGGCGCGGAGCGTGTCGTCGTCGAGCATGGAGGCGATGCGTGCATCGAGCAGGGGGACGCGGGCGCGGGCGAGGGAGACGAGGTGGAGGACGCGCACGAGGTCGCTGAGGGGGGCATCGATGGTGCGCAGCGGCTGGCCGGCCATGAGCTGTTCGAGCAGGCCCTGGGCGGCGGGCGAGCTAATGGCCGCCCGTTCGAAGCCGTTGCCGTTCATCAGCTCGGCGAGCAGCGCGCCCCGGAGGGCGACGGCGCCATCGATGGGGACCGCCGGCAGGCAGGCTTCGTTCAGGAAGGCGAGGGCGAGGCTCGCGAGCTCGTTGCGGGCGATGCCGGTGAGGTCGGCGCTGGCGAACTCGGCGGAGGGCCCGAGGGCGGCGCTGAGCTGCCCGAAGGCGCGGTCGGCGTTGCCCGCGCGGGCGAGGCAGATGGCGGCGACGGCGCGCAGCTCGCGGCTGGCGCCTTCGCCCTGCGACTGGAGCAGCCGGCTCGCGGCGGAGGCAGCTTCGGTGGCGGACTCTTCGGAGAGGCGGAGGAGGTCGGCCCAATCGGGGACGGCGCCGCCGGCCGTGCTTTCGTCCGGTGCGGGCGCGGCCAGGGGTGCGGGTACCGCCGGCGCGAGGGCGGGTGCGGCATCGAGGCGGGCGTCCAGGCGTTCCATCACGGTGACCAGGCGCTCGACGGCGGTGGCCAAGCGGCCAAGCACCTCAGCGTCGATGAGTTCCCGGTTCCCGGTTCCCAGTTCCCAGGGGCTACCCCGGGGGGGAATCTGGAGGGCGGCTTCGACGTCGGCGGGCGTCACGTCCGGCGCGACGGGCGCGGCCGGCGGTGCAACGGGTGCGAGCGTGGCCGGGGGCGGCTCGAGCAGCGTGGCCACGCGGGCGCGTTCGACGGCATCGAGTTCGTCGCGGCGCTTCAGTTCGATGTAGTCGATGACGTCGCGGGATGTCTCGAGGTGGTCGCCGAACGCCGCCGAAAGGAGGTCGAAGGCGACGGGTGCGGCCGGGAGGAACCAGCAGCGATCAGGAGCGGACCAGCGGTACCCCGGAACGGCCTTCACGAGCTCGCGGTCGTTGAAGGTGCACTGGACGCGGAGTTGGGTGCCTTCGCGGGAGAGCGTGGCGGCGGCCTCGGGCGGCGGGAAGCCGCGGCGGTCGCCGGCGATCTCGGGTTCGAGGAGGGGGTCGGCTTGCCAGCCGTTGGGGCCGAAGACGAGGTCGAGGGCGAGGATGACGCCGCGCTGGCGGGGGAACTGCCAGCGGCGGGTGATGTTGTTCCAGCGCCCGCCGGGGACACGCCGGAGGAGCGCCTGCTCGGCGGGGCCGGCATCGACCTGGTACCGGTTCTCATCCGGCCGGAGGGTGACCACGGGGGCACTGTACCGGGAAGGAAACGGGGTTGCCTATGCTGGCAACCCCGAGATTCTCGCGCGCGGATGCCGTAGGAGGGTCAGTGGCCGCCGCGGCTGCGCGCGAGGATGACGCCCGCGCCGCCGCCGATGCCGGCGAGCACGAGCAAGCCAATCACGACGACGCCCCAGACGGGGAAGCCGCCATCGCCGCCGGTATCCTGTTCGCCCGGGCCGGGGCCGTGGGTAACGAGGCCGCCCGCCGTTGTCGGGACGGGTGAGCCCGCGCCCGGGGAGCCCGGCGGGATGGTGGCGACGCTGCCGCCGCCGGGGAGCGCCGCGGCGGGCGTGCCGTTGGCGATGCTCGTGGCGCGCGCGGCCGAGGTGGAGGTCGCGATCGCGGCGACGTTCGGGGTGGCGGTGGGCGCCGCCGTGGGCTGCGGCACGGGGCTGGCGCTGCCGAAGGCGATGCCGAGCTCGACCGGGCCTGCCGCCCAGATGCCCGTCTGCGTGGAGAGGCGGTCGCCGATCTTGATGCGAACGGTGCTATCGCGCTTGCCGCAGCCGGCCTTCTGCTCGTCGGACACGACATCGATGATGTAGGTGGCGATTTTGGTCTTGCCGTCGGTGGCGTAGAGGACCTTGCCGTCCTTGGTGTTGCACTTGGTGTTGCCGATGTAGGCCTCGACGACGGTGTTCTCGGGGATTTCGCCGGCGGAATCGACGATGGTGCCGAAGAAGGTCGAGGGCGGCCCGAAGACCTGGGCGCGGGCGATGGTCGCGAAGGCGAGAGCGGCGGCCAGCGCGGCCACCGCCACGGCGATGCGGGCGCCCGTGAAATGCGTGAAATTCGTCATGTAGCAACTGCTCGAATGTGGACTAACGGCCTCATTCGAGGGTAGGGGAGCCCTTTCTAAGCGGCACTACTTCGGCACAAGTACCGTAAAGGCGCGATTCACCCGCACCCAGTAGACGGTGTTCGGTTCGAACTTCTCGATCGTGTTCGCCGTGTTCCCCGGGCCGAGCCACTTCTTCCAGGTGCTGGTGGCGGCGTCCCAGGTCTGCACGCTCTCGACATCGCCGACGTTCGCGCCGAAGGAAGCGGCGATATCGGCGGTGCCGGCGCCCGTGGTGAGCAGGTTCCAGCCGGGCACGAGCAGGCGGGATTCGAGGTCCGTGAAGTTCACGATGACGTCGCGGTAGATGGAGCCTTCGCCCTCGAGCTGGAAGCTATCGGGGATGGGGCTCTGGGTGGCGATGCCGGCGCAGGTGATGCGCGAGATCTCGTAGCCGTTCCACACGAGCCGTGCGTAGTCGCCGGTGACGTTGCCGAAGAGGTAGGGGTCGGTGGCGTAGAGCCACGAGCCGGGCGCGCCGTTGATGAGCTTCGATTCGCCGGGCGCGAGGAGGCCGTCGAGGTCCAGGTGCTCTTCGTACTGCGGGTAATCGCCGTTGGCGCTGCGGACGCCGAAGCCGGCGAGCGAGATGGTGCGGCTGGAGAGGTTCTTCACGGTGGCGGTGCCGCCGGCGCCGCAGGTGAGGCCCGTGAGGCGCACCTCGGCGGGGATGGGCACGGGCGGCGGCGGGAACATCACGGTGACGTTCACGACCGTCCGCAGGCTGTTGCTGATGCGCACCCAGGCCTGGCATTCGTCGGGCTCGACGACGGGCTTCGCGATATCCGTGTGGATGGCGTTGCCGGCGTCGTCCTCGGTGTCGTAGGTGGTGGCGACGGCGATGCGCTTATCGATGCTGATGGTGGACGGCGGGCCCTGGACCTGGTCGATGATACCGTCGCCGGCGTCGATCACGAACTGGACCTGGATGCCGAGGACGTTATTCAGGCCATCGGCGTCGCAGTAGCCGTCGCGGTCCTTGAGGTGGGCGACGACGTACTTGTACTGGGGGTTCAACGGGTCATCGACGATGGTGACGCGCTTGTAGCCGGCCCATTCGAAGACGGTCTCGACGGTGTTGGAGTTGATGGGCGGGTGCTTGCCGCGGAGGCCCGGGTACTCCACGCGGGCGAAGTAGCGCGTGCGGCCGACGACATCGCCGGGGCGGCAATCGGCGCCCTGCCCGAGCGGGTTCACGGGGCAGCCTTCGAAGCTGAGGTTGTAATCGCCGTAGGTATCGACGGTGGCGAAGCCGTCGAGGTCGGTCATTTCGCTGATGATGCGCGGCTTGAGGAGGCTGCCGAGGGCGGACGGCTGCTTCGTCTGGGGCTGGACGTTGTAGCTGAATTCGAAGCCGTCGTCGGGCCAGAAGAAGCCGAGCGCGCCCTCTTTCGGGCCACCCGGGAACTTGTTCTTCACGCCTTCGTTCTCCATGTACCAGGTGACCTGGGCGGAGGGCATGGAGGGCGCGGAGGGCCAGTTCGAACGGAAGCCCTCGGGGCCGCGCAGCGTCATCCAGTCATCCGGGAGGACCCAGCGGCGGGCGGGGAGGGCGCGGCCATCGGCGGTGATGGTGGCTTCGCGCTGGGAGGGGTTCGTGCCGACGAACCAGCCGCGCACCTGCGCATCGAGGTTGCCCAGCTCCGACACGTTGAGCCGCGCCTCGGTCGTGAGCGTGAGGCTTTCGAATTCGAGGAAGAAGAGGTTGTAGACGACCTTCGAGTACTCGATGGAGGCGTAGGTGCCCGTGTTCGCCGGAGCGGTGGGGCTGGGATAGACGAGGACCTGGAGGAAGGCGGCGATATCGACTTCGCCCTGGCTTTCGGCTTCGTACTTCACGGAGAAGGTGCAGCCGTTGTTGGTCGTGCTCACGGGCACGATCGCGGTATCGGCGCCGGAGATGATGACATTGCCTTCGGGGATGAAGGAGCCGCGCTGGTTGGTCCCCCGGACGAAGATGGCGCGGCCGTTAAGCGGCTGGTTCGGGTTCGGGCCCGTGCGGCAATCGCCCGCGAACGAGTAGGTGATGGTGGCCGTAGAGCCGGCCCAGAGCACCTGCGGCGCGTCCGAGGACTTCGAGGTGAAGGTGAGGCCGATATCGAGGGTCTCGTGCGGGAAAGGCTTGTTGTCGCCGGGAATGCCCGAGGGGTATGCGGCGCGGATATCGATGTAGATGTGGCTCGACTGGTTGCAGTCCGGGTCGTTGTTCACGGAGACGTTGAACTGCACGCGCCCATCGACGGTGACGGCGCTGAACTGGATGACGGCGCCCTGCGGGTCGAGCACGGGCGCGGGCGGGATGAGAGAGACCGAGCCGCCGAGGTCGAAGTAGCCGCAGCGGGGGGTTGTGGCATCGAAGGTGGCCCCGGGCCGGGGGAGGATGGAGATGGTCACGGGCACGCCATCAATGGGGCCTTCGAAGCCCGGTCGGTTGCCGATGACCCATTCATACAGGCTGAGGTCGCCCAGGTATGCGCCGCTGGCGATGTTCTGGTCGACCTGGAGGATGGTGGAACCGTTGGTGACGATGCCCTGCTTGTAGTCGCCGCCCGTCGTGATCTCGGTGCGGGTGATGCGGTTCCAGGTCTTGGTAAGGAGGGCGTTGTTCTGGCCGCTGCCGTTGCCATCGCCGTCGCTATCCCAGCTGACGGCGAAGACGCGCGGGTTCGGGGTGCCGTTCGTGGGGTTCGCGGGCGAGGCGGTGAACGACGCCGTGATGGTCTGGCGGCCGGCGTTGGTCGAGGTCCAGGCGAAGCAGAGGGTGCCGTTGGGGACGCCCGTGAAGTCCGACGGGAGGCCGATGGGGTTGTTCACGCCGTCGCTGAAGACGGTCAGGTTGCTGGTGGTGGCGCCATCGGTGCTGACGAAGCTGATGTTTTGGGGCAGGAGCACGTCGCCGGGGACGGAGGGGATGATGCACGCCGCGTGGAGGGCGCCGATGACGTTCGGCGCGGGCTCGGGCGAGGGGAAGATTGAGCCGCCGGTGGTGATGTGGCGCAGCTCCGGCACGGAGGCCGGCACGATGTTCGTCGTGCCTGTCTGGAAGAGTGCGACATCGTCGGCGGCGTTGGTGCGGTCGAAGACGGCCCAGAAATCCAGGCGCACGGAGATGTTGGACTGCGGCGCGTTGCTCTGGAGCGTGACGCACTGCTCGTTGCCCTGCTTGAAGACACCGACGATGCTCACGCCCGGCGGGGAGAGGACCGTCCAGTCGGCGGGGGCGACGACGTCGAGGGCGTTCGGGG
>JAXLWZ010000019.1:0-68997 GCA_046328225.1 Dehalococcoidia bacterium
GGGCAGCACCGCCGCCTTCGCCGCGACCACGGCATAGCCTCCCGCGGGAACCACCGCCGCCGGGAGGGTGTCGACCTGCGCCGCATCGCCCAAACGCCAGCCAGCGAGGTCGACCGGCTCCGTGCCGGTGTTCACCAGTTCCACCCACTCGAAGTCGACGTCACGCCCGTCGCCGCCCGGCCGGACGAGCACCTCGGAGAGCCGCAGCGTCGTCGCACCGGGCAGGGATGCCTTCTGCGCGCCGGTCACGGTCGCCGGTCGCGATGTGGGTGCCGCGCGCGTCGCCGTCGCCGCGAGCGTGGCCACTCCCCGAGTAGCGGACGGGCTCACTGCGGCGGTCACGGGTTGCGTCGGGCCCGCGACCGGGGCTGGTTCCTCGACGGCTTCGAAAAGAGCGTCGTCGAAGGCGGCGCGGGCCTCCCCTGCGAACGGCCGCAGCATCAGCCGGAAGCGCACCGAGCGGGCACCGGCGGGCGCCTGCACGGGGCCGGTATCGAGCAGCTCCCAGTCGTTCGCCGCCCACGCCTCGCTCTCGGACTGCGCGAGCGCGACGCCGCTGCCATCACTGCTCGCGTACCAGCTCAGGCGCAGGAAGACCTCGGCGTCGCCGTCGACCACGCGCGCGAACGCCGTCGCGCGGTACCAGCCGCCGCCATCCACGGGCACGACCTGGTGGATCCACCGGGTGGTCGCAGTCGCGGAAGAGAGCCCGGCCGCGCCGCGACCAGCATGCGCTCCGCCATCGAAGAAGAAGTCTCCGCCGACCTTCTGCCAGCCTGCGGGACGGCCGTCGCTGTCCGCGGCCTCGAAGCCGCCGTTCACCAACATCCCGCCCGCGCCGTCATCCACGACCGTGGCCGGTGAGGCTGCCGGCGTGGGCGTACCGGCCGGCGGCGTCCGCGTCGCAGCGCGCGTCGGTGTGGGCGTGCGCGTCGGGGTGCGGGTGGCGGTGGGTGTGCGCGTGGCGGTCGCGGTACGCGTCGGCGTCGCCACGGACACCGTCGGCGAGACCCCGGCCGCCATGGTTGGTGTCGGCGTTGCCGTGGAAGTCGGCGTCGCGGTCTCCGTCGGAGTCGGCGTGAGCTGCGGGCTTTCGGCCGCGAGCGAGGCGTCGTCCACCGTGATCGCGCCGCCGGCGCCCGCCGTCAGCTCCACGGCGAAGGTCACGAACGCCGTGTTCGCGGGCGCCGTCGCCGTCACGCTCGCGTGCGTCCAGCCCGCGCCCTGCGGCACCGGCACCTGCGCGACGTCCAACGCCGCGAGCCCGCCACTCAGAAACGTGAGCCGCAGCGTCACGGTGCTCGCGGAGTCGGCATCGCGGCGGACATCGACGTTCGCTGTATAGAGGACGAACGGGGCGGCCACGACGTTCTGGAAGATTCGTCCGGACGACGTCGACAGCCGCGCGCCGGGCCCGTTCGCACCATCATCCGCGCGCGCCACGGACGCACCGGCGGACACGCCCCACCCATCCGGCGCATCCCCCGCCCACGATTCGAACCCGCCGTTCTGCAGCAGTTCGCTCCCGCCCCCGGCGGCGCCGGACACGCTCACGACCACGGCCAGCAGGCCCACCAGACCCGCCGCCACCAACGTCCGCCCGAGCATCGCGGCATCCTAGCAGGAGCCGATGCGGCGACGCAGCGAGGGGCGCAGAACGTTCACAATTCAGCACAGAACCTCATGGTCCGAACCGCCCCGCGCCCCCCTACTCCAGCGCGCCCTCTGTGGCGAGGGTGGCGAGGGCGTCGTCGTCGCAGGCGAGGAGGGTGCTGTAGAGGTATTCGTTGTCGGCGCCGAGGAGGGGGGCTGCGGTGCGGTGGCGGATGGGGAGGTTCGAGAGGCGGTACGCGGGTGAATCGAACGAAACGGTGCCCAGCTCGGCGTGGGTGATTGGCCAGAAGTGCTCCCGGTGCGCGAGCTGTGGGTCCGTTTGCACGTCGTCCATCGCGCTGACGGCGTATGCCGGGATGCCCGCCGACTGCAGCGCCGCCGCGCATTCGTGCTTGTCGCGCACCGAGGTCCAGGCCGCGATGGCCGCTTCGATGGCGTCTTCGCGGCCGCGGCGTGATTCGAGCGCCGCGAGCGTGGGGTCGTTCGCCCAGGGTGCGCCGAGCAGGTCCGCGAGTTTCGCCCAGTCGTCGCCGTCGCGGACCGCGACCGCGACCCACTGGTCCGTGCCGGCCGCGGGGAAGACGCCGTGCGGTGACATCGCCTCGTGCCGGTTGTCGAGCGGCGCGCGCTGTTCGCCGGTGGCGGTATAGCGCAGCAGCTCAGCGTCGAGGCCCCAGGCGCACGCCTCCAGCTGCGAGAGGTCGATGCTCGTGCCCTCGCCGGTGCGGTCGCGATGCTCCAGCGCCGACATTAGCGCGAACGAGGCGAGGTGGGTGGCGAACCAGTCGGTGTAGGCGACGCCCGTGCCCACCGGCGCCCGCCCCGGCCAGGCGGTGAAATGCGTGAAGCCGACCGTCGACTGGAGCACGAGGCCAAAGCCCCGGAAGCGGGCATGCGGGCCGGTCGAGCCTTCCATCGAGGCCGACATCGTGATGATGTTCGGGTTCGCTTCGCGGATGGCATCGAGGGAAAGGCCCACGTCGTCCATGAACCCGGGCGTGAAGCTGTCGACCACGACATCGGAGCGGGCGATGAGCCGGAGCGCGAGGTCACGCGCGCGCGGGTGCTTCAGGTCGAGCGTGGCACCGCGCTTGTCCCGGTTGTAGTTCGCCCAATACGCGCTGGCGTTCGGGTCGGCACCGCGCTTGGGGCCGCTGCCGCGAAAGGTGTCGAGCTTGCGGGACGATTCGATGCGGATGACCTCGGCACCGAAGAGCGCGAGCTGCTGCGTCGCCGCGGGGGCTACCCCAACCCAGGAGAAATCGGCGATGCGTACGCCTTCAAAGGGGAGGCCGTTGATCGGCGTGGGTGGCCTGTCCGCGAGGGCGAACGGCCGGTTCGGGACCGTGTGCAGCTTCACGGGCGGCCCGGGCATGGTCACGGTTCGACCCAGTTCGGGCACGGTCTCTTCGCGCCAGTATTCGCGAAACGCGAGCTGCGAGTTCGCCAGCAGGTCCGCCGGGCTCGAGACGGGGCAGGTCATGAGTCCCCGCCGCTGCCCATCCTCATAGATGGTGGCCTTCGTCAGCTTCGCGAACAGCTTCTCGACCGCGGCATCGAAGGCGTTCGTCAGCTCGGGCGGCGCCATGTGGCGGCCGGCCTGGGGCAGCGCGGCCAGCCGTTCTGCATCGAAACCGGGCTCGATGCCCTCCTCGCGCATCCACTCCGTGAGGGCGTGCAGCGAATCCGGCATGCGGGCGAAGGAGACGAAGCCGTCGGCGCACGGGTACACCAGCCGAGACCCCTGCGTGCCCGTCGCCCGGCCGCCGCCGGCGCGCAACGTGGGCACGCCATCGACCTCGTAGAACAGCCGCGCGTTGCCGAGGCAGTTCGCGATCGCCGCCTGCATCGAGACATCGACCAGCTGGCCCGGGTGCCCCTGCCGCACGCCGCGAAGGGCCACGACGAGTCCCGCGAGCGCCTGCAGCCCCGCCTGGGCGTATCCCTGTTCGACCGAAACGCGCAGCGGCGGGCGGTCGCGGTCGCCGCAGAGGCTGAGGAGCCCGCCGGCGGCCATCCCAATGAGGTCCGTCGCCTGCCAGCCGGCACGCGGCCCGGACCGCCCGAACGGCGTCACCGACACCCACACGAGGCGCGGGTTCGCCGCGAGCACGGCCTCGATGTCGATGCCGCGGGCCGTGAACCAACCCACGGGCTGTGATTCGAACACGACGTCCGACGCCGCGGCGAGCTCGTGGAAGGCGTCGCGCCCGGCCGGCGTGTCGAGGTCGAGCGTGCGGCACTCGCGGCCCCGCATCATGTGCAGCCAGTGCAGACTGTGCCGCTCGCCCGAATCCGCGGTTGCGAACGGCGGTTGCATCCGGAGCGGGTCGCCGCCGGGTGGCTCGATGCGGGTGACGTGCGCGCCGTACTCGGAGAGCACGCGCACCCCGAGCGCGCCCAGCTGCGTCGTCAGGTCGAGCACGCGGAGGTTCGCCAGCCAATCGAGTCCGGGCATGCGGGCCTCCGGTGGTGGTGGGCGCGAGTGTGCGTGGTGAGAGAACCGCCTGCAACTGGGGTCGTCTGCCCCCCAGAGCCCGGTCGATCGGGGGATTCCAATCTGATCTGATATTCCCTATGCTCCCGTCCGCGATTCCCACACGGGATTGCACAGCGGAGAGCCTTCATGAAGCGGGTAACAACGGCCGTTCTTGTCGCCTTCGGGCTTTGGTGCCTCGGCGCGATCGCCTTCGCGCCGGACTCTCACGCGGACGGGCCGCCGAAGTCCCCGGCCGCGCAGCCCGGGGTGATCGGTCCGCAGCCGCAAGCCGAGATCGTGGCTCCACGGGGATTCACCTGCCCCGGCGCGACCGTCTCGTTCCCGCTCGCCTCCGGCTACATCGGCTGGGTGAAGAACACCTACCACCCGGTCGACCACACTGACAACAACCTTCACAGCGGTATTGATGTCTGGCTTCTGAACGGAAGTGCACGGGATGCGCCGGCCGATACGCCGGTGTTTGCACCCATATCGGGCAAACTGGTCCGCATGCCATCCCACGGCGTGGGTATCTACATCGAGAACACGAGTCTCGATCTCACGGTCTACGTCACGCACGTCTTGTTCGAACAGAATATCAAAGATCTCATCGCCGCCGGTGGACAGGTCCAGCGAGGTCAGCTCCTGGGATTCATGCAGATTGGCGGAGATACGCTGAATCATGTTCACATGTCGATGGGCCGGACTGGATTCAACGATACCGTTTCTACGTCATGGCTCGACCCCACGCCTCTCCTTGGAACACGAGCGCTCACCTCTCCATCCGCATCCGATTGGACGATCGATACCGCGACCCAGACCACCCGTTCCCTCGATCAGTGGTGTACGTTGACGCGTCCGATTCGCGGTAATGGAACATTCTTGGTGAACGAACTGGGCAAATATGACGATGAGTCTTCCGACGCTATTGTACTTCCTGCCACGTGGAACTTCTTTGGAACGTCGCTCACTCAAGTCTGGGTTAACAACAACGGCAACGTCACGTTCGATGGCCCTCTGGGCGCGTGGGTGCCTTTTGCGCTCAACAGCACAAACCGGGTTATCATCGCCCCGTTCTTCACGGACATCGACACGCGCCAGCAAGGGTCAAGGGTCGTGACCTATGGCTCGGGAACGGTAGACGGCCGGCGTGCCTTCGCCGTGAATTGGCTGGGAGTGGGCGCGTACAACTCGAGCATTGATTCACTCGATAGTTTCCAGCTGGTGTTGATCGACCGTGGCAACGTCTCGGCCGGCGACTTCGATATCGAGTTCAACTACGACAAGCTGCAGTTCGACTCTGGAGACTATAATCCGAACGCCTGCGCGCGCGTCGGGTATTCGGTCGCAGGTTCGGCGTGGTTCGAAATGACTGGTTCGGGGACGTGTGGGCAGTTCCTGGACAACAGTTCGAGCGCCCTCGTGAACGGAAGCCGAAACTCGAGTCAGACCGGGCGCTACGTCATCCAGGTTCGATCCGGCCTGGCAAATACCGCCCCGGGCGCGCCTGCGAATGTTGTCGCGCAGCCGAGCGGTACCGGTCGCGTACGAGTTGATTGGTCCGACACGTCCGCCGCTTCCACGGTGGCGTTCAGCGTCTATCGCTGGAAGTGGGGCATCGGCAACCCGACGGAACTGGTCGCGGTGGTCCCCGCATCGCAGCACCAGTACACCGATACCGGGCTGCCGGACTCCACGTTCTACTACTACTGGGTCGTCGCGAGTAACACGTATGGCGGGACGTGGAGCGAACGCGCGGAGGTGAAGACGTCGGGGAATCCGAGCGCGCCGTCGAACATGTCGGCCATCGCCACCTCGCGGACCGCCGTCCAGGTCACGTGGTTCGACAACGCTTCCAACGAGCTGGGTTATGTGCTGCTTCGCTCGGATGGCGGGATCTGGACGGTGGCCACCTGGCTTCCGGCGAACACGACCTACTATCTCGACACGGGCCTCTCGCCCAACCACTACTACTACTATTGGGTTTGGTCGTACGGCTGGAATGGGGCTTCGGTCGCGCCGTCAATCGCGCTCGCGCTCACATATCCCTGAGACCAGGCCGGGGGGCCGGAACGCCGTTCCAGCCCCCCGGGACCTGTTAGTTCACACGGCGGGTGGCGCCCTGCCAGTATTGGTCGCGAATTACGAACTTCTGGAGCTTGCCCGTCGCGGTGCGCGGCAGCGAGGGCACGAAGTCGATCGACGTCGGGCACTTGAAGTGCGCCAGGTGCTGCCGGCTGAAGGCGATGATCTCCTCCTCCGTGGCGGTGGCGCCTTCGCGCAGGACCACCAGCGCCTTCGGCGTCTCGCCCCACTTCTCGCTGGGCACGCCGATCACGGCGCATTCGAGCACCGCCGGGTGCTTGTAGAGCGCGTCCTCGATTTCGGGCGACGAGATGTTCTCGCCGCCGGAGATGATGACGTCCTTCTTGCGGTCGACGATGTGGATGCTGCCGAACTCGTCCCAGACGGCGAGGTCGCCGCTGTGGAAGTAGCCGTCAAAGATGGCGCGGGCAGTCTCTTCCGGCTGTTCCCAGTACCCCTTCAGGATCATGTTGCCGCGCGCGCAAACTTCGCCGATGGAGACGCCGTCCTTCGGCACCGGGTGGCCGTTCTCATCGAGCACCTGGATGTCGCAGCCGATGGCCTCCACCCCGGCGCGGGCACGGCGGGCGTAGTCCGTTCCGTCCGGGTTCTGGTAGTCCGCCGTCGAGACGGTGATGATCGGTGCCGTCTCGGTGAGCCCGTAGATCTGCATGAACTCCCAGCCCATCTCCTTCTCGAGGCGCTCGATGAAGGCGGCGGGCGGCGGCGCCCCGGCGACCACGAAGCGCGGCTTCGTCTTGATCGCGTGCTTCGCCTTGTCCGGGTAGTTGAGGATGGTCGAGAGCACGGCCGGCGCCATGCAGCCGAAGGTGACCCCGTGCTGTTCGATGAGCGAATAGATGTCCGCCCCCACGACGGCGCGCAGGACGACGTGCGTCGCGCCCATGGCAGTGATGGCGAACGGCCCGCCCCAGCCGTTCGCGTGGAACATCGGCAGCGTCCAGAGCTCCACATCCTCGTGCCGGATGCGCAGGTGGGCGATGAAGTTGTAGGCGTTGATGTAGACGTTGCGGTGCGTGAGCATCACGCCCTTCGGCCGCGCCGTCGTGCCCGAGGTGTAGTTGATGGATGTCGTGTCGTTCTCGCCTTGCTCGATGGCCGGTGTGGGCGAAACCGGCATCGTGCCGACGAGCGTGTCCCAGTCCGTCCAGCCGGGCTGCGGCTGCCGGTCCGGGCGCGGGTCGGCGACGATGAAGTGCGCGACGTTCGGCAGGTCCTCGCGAATCGTGTCGACTACGTTCGTGTACTCGTAATCGACGAGCACGGCCTTCACGCCGGCGTGGTTGATGATGTACTCGTGGTCGGCGGCGACCAGGCGATAGTTCAGCGGCACGAGGATGGCGCCGATCTGGGTGACGCCGTAGTAGCTCTCGAGGAAGTAGTGCGAATTCGGGCTGAGGATGCAGACGCGGTCGCCCTGTTCGATGCCGAGGCTGAGGAGGGCGTGCCCGAGCTGGTTGCAGCGCTGCTGGTACTCGGCGTAGCTGTAGCGCGCGTCGCCGTCGATGATCGCGGTCTTGTTCGGGTACAGCTTCGCCGCGCGGCGAAGGAAATCGTTGAGCAGCAGCGGAACTTCCATTGGGACACTCCCGGTGGTGGCGTGCCGGGGATTCTAGCGCGTGCGCGCGGCGGGGCGAACCGTGGCCGCGGCGATGCGCCGGGCCTACCGGGCGGTAGGCTATACTCGGGCCGGCGTTTGCCACGCCGCGAGGGGGGATTCCGCGTGAAAGTCCGAGTGAACGAAGACATGTGCGAAGGGCACGCGAAGTGCCAGGCCGCGGCGCCCGGGGTCTTCCGCCTGAATGACGACGACATCAGCCAGGTCATCGTGGACGAAGTGCCCGCCGCCGATGTCGAGGCAGTCGAACGGGCGATTCGCCTGTGCCCACGCCAGGCGATTGCATGGGTTAAGCCCGCATAGCAGGATCGCCTATCCTTACGATAGACTGTCGACCGAGCGGTAAGTTCACTTGCTGACATGGAGGACACGACGTGCCCGTCGCCCCGCTTACCCTCGACCAGATCAACCTTTTTGACCCCACGCCGTTTGAAATGGGCGAAGCGCACGCGCTCTTCACCTATCTGCGCAACAACAAGCCCGTGTTCTGGAACGAGGGCCCGGACAACCTCGTCGGGACCTGGAACCTCACGAAGTTCGAGGACGTGGTTTTCGTTTCGCGGCAGCCCGAGACGTTCATTTCGAGCACGGGCATCACCCAGATGAAGCTGCGCATGCCCGAGCCCGAGGGCCTCTTCGGCGACACCTCCGGCAACGGGAAAATGCTGATCACGATGGACCCGCCGCGCCACGTGCGCCTGCGGCGGCTTGTCAACAAAGGCTTCACGCCGCGCGCCGTCGCGGCCATGGAAGCCCACATCCGCCAGATCACCACCGAGATCCTCGATGGCATCGCCGGCCGCCGCAGCTGCGACTTCGTCCTCGAAGTCTCGTCGCAGCTCCCGCTCGCGGTAATTTGCGGAATGATGGGCCTCGAAAAGAAGGACTGGCCGCTCATGTTCGAGCTCACCAATAAGGTGCTTGGCGCCGGCGACCCCGAATACCAGACCGACGTGCCCGAAGAGCAGCGCGGCAGCCGCGAGGCCGCCAACATGACCGGTGCGATGGGCTTCATGCAGATGTTCGCCTTCTTCGGCCAGCAGCTCCAGAAGCGCCGCGTGGACTCGGAGAATGACCTCATTTCGCTCCTCTGCGGCTCCGAGGTCGATGGCGAAGCGCTCACCGACGAGGAAATTCTCTGGTTCTGCTTCCTCCTCATCCTCGCGGGGAACGAAACCACCCGGAACGGCATCTCGGCCGGGCTGATCACGCTCTGCCAGCACCCCGCCGAGCGCGAACGGCTGCAGAAGGACCTCTCGCTCATGCCGTCGGCGGTAGAGGAGATCCTGCGCTACACGTCGCCGGTCACGCACATGGCTCGCGAGGCCACGCGCGACGTGGAGATTCGCGGCCAGCTCATCCGCGCGGGCGAACGCGTGACCATGTGGTACCCCTCGGTGAACCGCGACGAGGACGTCTTCCCGGATTCGCAGCGCTTCGATATCACGCGCACGCCGAACGACCACCTGGCGTTCGGCATCGGCGAGCACTTCTGCCTGGGCGCGGGCTTCGCCCGGCTCGAGCTGCGCGTGATGTTCGAAGAGCTCTTCCGGCGCTTCCCCGACATCGACATGGACGGGCCCGCCGAGCGCCTCCGCTCGACCTTCATCGGCGGCATCAAGCACCTGCCCGTGCGCTACACGCCGAAGGGCTGACCGCCCGCCGCTCAACCAGTTCGTGGAGGCCCCTCTTCGGAGGGGCTTTCGCGTGCTACGGGCCTTGCGGCGCCGGTGCCAGCGGGGGGAGCTGCTCGTCGAAGTCGCGGGCCATGGCATCGAGGTCGTCGTCGTCGCACTGCTCCTGGGTGAGCGCGAAGAGCGTGGCCTCTTCCCAGCGGACGTGCACATGCAGGGTCTCGCCGAAGCGGCGGAGCGCTTCGCGGCGGGTTTCGGTGTCCGGCGAATCGCGCAGCGTGGCGACGAGCGCCTCGAGGTAGAGGTGGTCGCTGTGTGTGCGCGCCACGGCCGGGTCTTCGGGCGCGACGTGGCGAATGAGGCGCGCGAGGAGGCACTCCTGCTCCGCGCGGAAGTGAGGCAACAGGCCGGCCGCCCAGAAGGCGACCAGGTCGCTGTAGAGCCGCGCGAGCCCCTCACCGTCGAGGGTATCCAGCTCGGTCGCGATGCGGCGCGCGAAGACGAGCGCGTGATGGTGGTCCCAGGAGAGTCGAACGAGCCGGTCGTCGCGTTTCATGCGCACATCCTAGCGCCGCCGCCTGCTCGCGGGGCCGCCCGCGACGGCCAGCGCCGCTTCCTGGCAGAGCGCCGCGATCCCCCGGCGGGCGACGGTGATCATCGGCAGGTCCGCCGGCCGTTCGGTCGTGAAGGACACCGAGACCTTGTGCGGCAGCGGCGTCGAGGCCCAGACGACCATCAGTTGCGCCCAGCCGAGGTCGCTCAACGCCTCCTTCTTCGTGATGTTCTGGGCGGCGCCGTCGACGCAGCGCAGTTCGACGCCGGTGGCCGTCAACAGGTCGCGGAGCTCGGCGTGGTTGGCCGGCGTGCCCCCGACGACCAGCAGCCGCGATACGCCGTGCGAGCGGCAGGCGTCGGCCAGCACGAGCGCCGCGCGGCGGTTGTTCGAGCCGTGGCAGACTTCGCAGTACTCCGCCGGGCCTTCCACGGCGAGGCGGCCATCGAGCTGGCGCGAACCGAGGCGGGTGCATTCGGCATCGCCGCAGGTGCGGAGCGCGCCGCGGGCCAGGGCTTCCCGCGCGCGCTGCAGCTTTTCCTGGGCGATGCCGCTCTTGCCCGCGCGCGTGAGGCCGGCCTGTTCGAGGATGGCGCGCCCCTGGTGCCGTGCCCACGCCGTCGCGAAGCCCTCGCGCGCGAGGAAGTCGTCGATGGGGACGGCGTCGGTCACCGCCTAGCGGTAGTTGCCGAACTTGAGCTCGATGCCCCAGTCCTCGCCCTTCAGGTCGTTGATCACGGCCTGGAGCTCATCGCGGCTGGGGCTGGAGACGCGCACCGCGTCGCCCTGGACCTGGGCCTGCACCTTTTTGTACTTCTGGTCCTTGATGAACTTCGCGATCTTCTTCGCGGTGTCGCCGTCGATCGCCTGCGTGAGTGCCATCTCCTGGCGGAGGGTGCCGCCGCCGGCCTTCTCTTCGTCCCCGCGCTTCACGTTCTTGAGCGGCACGTTGCGCGCGATGAGGCGGCCGCTGAGCACCTGCCAGATCGCCTCCAGCTTGTACTCGTCGGCGGTGTGGACGTTGATGACCGCCTTCTGCCGGTCGTACTCGATATCGGCGAGTACGCCCTTGAAGTCGAAGCGCGTGGAGATCTCCTTGCGCGCCTGGTTGACCGCGTTATCGACCTCCTGGAGGTCGCATCCTGTCGTGATGTCGAAGGACTCGTCTTTCGCCATGCGCCAAGTATAGGGGCGAACGGCGGGAGGGGCTGGCGGCCTCAGTAGTCGCGCGGATTCCCGGCGCCGCCGAGCGCGTCGCGCATCGCGGCCAGCCGGGTCCGTTCCGCGAGCAGCTGGAGGATCGCCAGCGCCTGCTCCGGCGTCGGGTCGTCCCCGGCTTCCTTGACCGCGCGGGCGATGCGCTGGTCGAGTTGCAGGATCGCCTGGTCCAGCTGCTGGCGGTTCGGTTCCTGGCCGGGCTGGGGCGTGCCGTTCGTGCCCTGGCCGCCCGGCGTGGGCGAGCCACCGGCGCCACCTCCGCCGTCGGCCTGCGGCGTCACCGAAGGCGATGCGCCCGCCCCAGGGGTACCGTCCGCGCCGGGTGTCGGCGTCGCCGTGCCCTGTGCGCCCGGGTCGGGCAGATCGGGGTTGAGCAGCCGGAGCACGACCTCGTAATCGTGGCGGGCAGCGTCGTCTCCGGCGTTCTCGATGAGCGCCTGGCGGAAGGCGGCGAGGGCGCCCGCGAGGTCCCGCAGCGCGAACCGCTGGTGCCCGATGACCCCCTGCGCCTGCCCGCGGAGCACCGCATCGCGCGAACCGAGCACGCGGCGCGCGGCGATGCCCGCCTCTTCGTACCGGCCGGCCTGCGTCAGCGCCGCCGCGAGGTTGAGGTCGATCCGCGCGTTGTCCGGTTCGGCGGCGCGCGCTTCGGCGAAACGCTCGGCGGCGGTGGCGAAATCGCCGTCGCGGTAGGCGCGGAGTCCCTCGCTGTTGGCGTCGTGCGCCGCCGTGGCACATGCGCCAAGGAGCAGCGACAGCGCCGCCATCGCCGGCACCAGCGCCACGCGCCCGGCCCTTCGCGGCAGCCGCTCGACGATACTCGCGGCCACCACCAGCACCAGCGCCAGGCCCGCGAACCACTGGTGGCGCTCGATGGGCACGGTCGCGCTCTCCTGCTCGATGCGGGCGTGCTGGATCGTCGCGAGGCGGCCCGAAACCGCTCCGGGCACGGCCCGCAGGTCGGACCCGAGGTAGCGCCCGCCCGCCGCGGCGGCGAGGGCGCGCAGGAACGGCTCGTTCAGCTTCGTGATGATGGGCGCGCCCGCCGCGTCCTTCTTGTCCACGAACGAGTTGGTGCGCGCGTCGTAGACGGGGACGGTGCCACCCTCGGCCGTTCCGGCGCCGGCCACCATGAGTTCGACCCCGGACTCGCGCACGCGCTGCGCCACGCCCGCGGGGTCCGCGCCGAGATCGTCGCCGTCGGTGATGAGGAGGATGAGCTTCCCGGCCGTGGCCGTGGTATCGAATGCCCCGAGCGCGATACCGAGCCCGCTGGACGCGCTCGTGCCGCCTTCGACGATGACGGAGCCGGTTTCCAGGTTCGCGATGACGTCGCGGGCGGCGCGGAAGTCGGTCGTGAGGGGGAAGCGAAGGCGCGCATCGCCGCCGTAGATGACGAGCCCGACGCGGTCGCCGCCGAGGCGCGAGAGCGTTCCCCGGAGCGCCTCTTTGGCGGCATCGAGGCGGTTCGGAGAGACATCGCGCGCGCCCATGCTGCGCGAGACGTCGAGCACGATGACGAGCTCGGCGCCTTCGCGCGGGAGCGCTGATCGCTGCGTGCCCCAGCGTGGCTGCGCCGCCGCGACGATGGCCATCGCGGCCGCCGTCGCGAACAGCCCGGCGGCGAGGTAGCGCGGACCGCCCGGGACCGACCGCGTGAGCGCACGGGCGCGCCGGGCCTGGCGCGTCGCACCCCACGCCCACAGCCCCAAGGCCAGCGGCACGACCGGGAGCAAAGCCAGCAGCCACGGGTGCGCGAAGCTCATCGCGGTGCCCTCCGCAGCCAGGTCGCGCCGAGCAGCAGTTCGATGGCGAGCAGCCCACCGCCGGCGAGCGCAAACCACGGGCCGAGTTCGGTGAACCGCTCGTAATTCTCGCGGCCGACGGCGCTGGTCTCGAGCTTCGCGATCTCGTCGTACACCTCGGCGAGCCGCTGCGGACTGTCGGCGAGGAAGTAGCGGCCGCCCGTGCGCTGGGCGATGGCGCGCATGAGGTCGTCGTCGATGTCGGCGTCGGGCTTATCGATGCTGGTCACGACGCCGACGGTGTACACCTTGATCCCGAGCGCGGCGGCCAGGTCGGCGGCGTCCTCGGGGCTGATGGACTCGGCGTTGTGCTGCCCGTCCGTGAGGAGGATGACGATGCGGCTCGCGGCGGCGGAGTCGCGCAGCATGTTCAGCGACGTCGCCAGCCCGATGCCGATACCCGTGCCGTCGGGAAGGATGCCGCTCTTCACGTCGGCGATGACGCGGTCCAGGGCGGTGTAGTCGAGCGTTGGCGGCGCGACCGCGAGCGCGTCCTTCTGGAAGACCGTGAGGCCGATGCGGTCGTCGCTGCGGCCCTTCACGAACTCGCGCAGCACTTCCTTCGAGGCATCGAGGCGGGTGCGGTCCGGCCCGAGCTTGCTCGTCGTCATGGAGCTGGAAATGTCGAGCGAGAGCGAGATATCGATCCCCTGCCCCGGCACGATCGCGGTCGCATCGCCGATGCGCGGGCGTGCCGCGGCGATCGCGAGCAGGATGATGGCGACCGTCCGCAGCACTGGCAGCGCCCTCGCCGCGCGCACGCGGAGGCTCCGCGGGAGGCTGCCGAAGGCGCCGGCATCCGGGAGGGCGTACCCCGAGCCGTGCTCTCGCAGCAGCAGCCACGCGACGGGCACCGCGGCCGCGCCCAGCGCCAGGAGGTACGGGCTCGCGAACTCCATCACACCACCCCGGCGAGGATTTCGCGCGCCATCGTGAGGTCGTGCTCGCGGCGCTCGGCGGCCGGGCGGTACCCGGCGTAGACGACGGCGTCGCACTCCTCGAGGAGGCCGCTGACGAGCCGCGCCTGCCACCGCTCGACGCCGTGGCCCTCCATGCGACGCTGGAGTTCGGCGGTCGTCAGCGCGAAAGCGGGGAAGCCGTAGCGGTCGCCGATCGCCGCACGGATGGTCGAAGCGAGCGACCGGTAGGCGGCCACCGGATCCTGATGGAGCAGTCCCTCCGCGCCCTCGATCCCGGGCGGTGATGCCGGAATCTCCTCGGGCAGGGGGCGCCTAGTCGCCAGGCGCCGGCGCACGACCCGCGCGAGCCACGCCGTCGCGACGACGACCAGTGCCAGCCCGGCGACGATTCCGAGGCCGATGGCGGGCTTCAGCAGCGGCGACTCGGCATCCCCAATCGCCTCCGGGGCGGCGAGCGGCGAGAGCTCCAACGGGGCATCGGCGGGAAGCGTCGGGAGCACGGTGAGCCGCACGGGCGGCAGGACCCTCGCCTCGACGTTCGCGCCGGTGATGACGTTCACCGCCGCCGCGAACTGGAGGTTCCCCGGCGTAAACGGCGCCACCATGAGCCGGATGAGGTGCGTCGTGCGGTCGCCGGTCGATGTCGTCGTCGTGCTCTCGATGCGCACGACCTCGACGCCGTTCCAGGACGCGGCCGCGGGGTCGACCTCCACGCTCGCGTCCTTCGCCGTGACCACGGTCAGCTCCAGCGCCGCCTGCTGGCCGATGACCGACTGGCTTGCGAGCAGGCGCGCGCCATCGCCCGATTGGGCCAGGGCCGCCGCCGGGAGGATGGCCGCCACCATCGCGAGCAGGCCAACCAGCAGCGCCTTCATGCCGCCCCCACCGCGCGCCGCTTGAAGAACTGCAACAGCGCGGGGACCCAGTCGGTCCCGACGGTGACGCGGATTTCGTCGACGCCGAGTTCGCCGAAGAGGCGGCGCCGCTCGTCGTCGAAGGCCGCAGCGCGGGCGCGGTAGGCTTCGCGCACGGCCGGGTTCGAAGTATCGACCTCGACGAGAGCGCCCGTCTCCGCGTCGCGGACGGGGACGATGCCGGCGGCGGGGAGTTCGCCATCGATTGGCTCGCGCACGCGGATGGCGATGATGTCGTGGTGAAGCGCGGCCGCGCGGAGCTGGCTCGCGTACCCGCTCGAGAGGAAGTCGGACACCAGGAACACGGTCGCCCGGCGGCGCTGCACGCCTGTCAGGTACTCGAGCGCGGCCCCGAGGTCGGTGCCGCGCGACTCAGGCTGTGCCCACAGGATTTCGCGGACGACGCGCAATACATGCGTGGTGCCGCCCTGGGGACGGACGTAGCGCTCCGGCTTGCTCGCGAACAGCAACAGGCCCACCCGGTCCTTGTTCCGGATCGCGGCGAGCGCCAGCACGGCGCAAAGCTCGGCGGCGAGGTCTTCCTTCGTCCGCGGCAATGCCCCCGCCCGCTGAGAGGCGCTCACATCGACCACGAACATGACGGTAAGGTCGCGATCCTCGCGGTAGCGCCGGATCATGGGCTCGCCCGATCGCGCGTAGGCCTTCCAATCGATCGAGCGCACGTCGTCGCCGGGGACGTAGGGCCGGAGCTCGTCGAATTCGAGGCCGCGGCCGCGAAACACGGCCTGGTACTCACCCAGGAAGAGGTCGTTCACGAGCCGCCGTGCGCGGATTTCGATGGCGCGCACGCGGTCGAGCATCTCCTGGGGGATGCCCGCCGGCCGGTCGTCGGGCCGGTGCTGTGCCGCGTGACGGGTTCGCCGCCAGAACATCGCGCCTCCGCCCCTCAGGGCACGTCGATGCCTTCGAGCACGCGGTCGATGATGTCGTCGGTGGTGAGCTCCTGGGCCTCCGCCTCGTACGTCGTCACGATCCGGTGCCGCAGAACGTCGTGCGCGAGGGACTTCACGTCGTCGGGCGTGGTGTAGGCGCGGCCTTGGAGGAAGGCGTGGGCGCGCGCCGCGCGCGCGAGCGCGATACTTGCCCGGGGCGAGGCGCCGAACCCGATCAGCGGCTGCAGGTGCGGCATGCGGTACTGGGCCGGCCGCCGTGTCGCGTAGACCACCTGCACGATGTAGTCCTTCAACGTGTCGTCGATCACGATCTCGCCCACCGCGTCCCGGGCGACGCGGAGGTGCTCCCGCGTTGCGACGGCGCGGCCTCGCGGCACCTCGCCCGCCAGGCCCATCTCCAGGATCTGGCGCTCCTCCTGCCGCGAGGGGTAGTCGACTTTGACTTTGAGCAGGAAGCGGTCGAGCTGCGCTTCTGGGAGGGGGTAGGTGCCCTCCTGCTCGATCGGATTCATGGTCGCCATGACGAGGAACGGCTCGTCGAGCACGAAGGTCTCGCCGCCGATGCTGACCTGCCGCTCCTGCATCGCCTCCAGCAGGGCGGACTGCACCTTCGCGGGCGCGCGGTTCACTTCGTCGGCGAGCACCAGGTTCGCGAACAGCGGGCCGCGGCGCACCGTGAAGCGGCCATCGGCGGCGCTGAAGACCTCCGTGCCGATCAGGTCCGAGGGCAGCAGGTCGGGTGTGAACTGGATGCGCACGGAATGCAGGTCGAGCGCGCGGGCCAGCGTCGAGACGGTGAGGGTCTTGGCCAGCCCCGGCACGCCCTCAACAAGCACGTGGCCATCGCACAGCATCCCGATGAGCAGGCGATCGATGAGGATGTCCTGGCCGACGATGGCGCGGTGAACTTCGCCGCGAACGCGCCCGAGGATCTCGGCGGCTTCGGCCGCGCGGGACGAAAGGGTTCGGGTGCCGGCGGACAATGGCGGCTCCGGTCAGGGATACGCAGCCCGGGAGAGCCGCTGGCGGCATTGTATGGGCCACCACGAAAAAGGTGGATTAACCCGATGCGAGGGATTCTCCCGTGGCGTAACGATTCAATCGTGAATTGGGTCGCCGTGCCGTTCGGGGTCGTAGCTCTTGCGCGCGAAGCAGACCACGAAGACGCGCCGGGCGCCGAAATCGCGCAGGACGTTCGCGCACTCGGCGACGGTCGCGCCCGTGGTGACCACATCGTCGATGAGCACGGCGTCGCGGCCTTCGAGCGGTTCGCCCCGGTAGCTGAAGGCCCCGGCGACGTTGGCATGGCGCTCGCGGGCCCGCCGGCCGACCTGCTTCTCGGTCTTGTGCTCGCGCCGCAGCCCCGATGCGGGGGGCGGTGCCAGTCCGAGGGCCGCCAACAGCGATTCCGCCTGGTTGAAGCCCCGGTCACGAAGGCGCGAGCGGTGGAGCGGGACCGGGAACCAGGCGGCGCCCGGGTGTGCCGCGGCGAGGGGTTGGAGATGGCGCGCCATCGGCTCCGCCAGCGACCGAATCCGCCGGTACTTGAGCCCGTGCACCATCTGGCGGGCCAGGCCCTCCATCTCGAAGGCGGCCTCGATGCGCTCGATGTGGTGGAGCCCGTGGCACCGGTTGCAGTGCATCGGCCTGTCCCATTTCGCCGCGCAGAAGGCGCACCGTCCCTCGAGGCCGACCGGCACGAGCGTGGCCTCGCAGCGCGCGCAGAGCGATGTCCCGAAGGCGTGGCATCCCGCGCAGCGCTCGGGGTAGAGCAGGTCCAGCGCCGAACGGGCGGCGCCCGTCGTGAGGGCACGGACGTCGATGATCCGGGCTCCTGTCATCGCGTTCCGACCGGCCACACGGAGTTGAAGGCCGCCCGCGCGTGCTGGCAACCGGCGGCGGCGCATGCCGTGCTGGTGCGTCGAAGCCGGTTCACGGCGCGCAGTCTAACGGCGTGGCCCGCGCCGTGGCGTACAATCCAATCATGACCGTGACGGTGCTCTTGTTCGCCTCCATCGCCGAGGCCGCCGGCGCGCGGCGGATCGAACTCCCGGTGGCGGCGGGCGATACCGTTGCCTCAGTCCGCGAGCGCATGCTGGCCGACCGGCCCGCCCTCCGCCGCTTCGTTCCTACACTGATGTACGCACTGAACGAGGAGTATGTGCGCGACGATGCCGCGGTGCCCGACGGCGCGACGCTCGCGCTCATTCCCCCGGTCTCGGGAGGCTGATGATGTTAATCCGGGTCACGGCCAGCGAGCTCCGCGCCGAGGAGGCGATCGCTGCGGTCGCGAGTCCCGCCGCGGGCGCTATCGACGTCTTCTTGGGCGTGGTTCGTGATAACAACCTGGGCCGACGCGTCGGCCACCTCGTGTACGAGGCCTACCCCTCGATGGCGGAGAAGGTGATGGCCGAGATCGGCGCCGAAGCGAAGGAGCGCTTCGGCCTGGAGGAATGCGCCATCCTGCACCGCACGGGCCGCCTTGAGATCGGCGAGACGAGCCTCCTCATCGCCATCAGCAGCGCCCACCGCGCGAGTGCATTTGAAGGCGGCCGCTGGCTCGTGGACACCATTAAGAAGAAGGTCCCCGTTTGGAAGAAGGAAGTCTGGGAGGACGGCGAGGCCTGGATCGAAGGTCCGGAGTCGCTTGGGATGCAGCAGGCGCCCGCCGGGCTCACGGGCTGAGGCGCCCATGAGCCAGCACCCCCATACCTTCAGCCGCTACTGCATGCACTGCGGCCAGCGCCTGACCACGGCCGTTCCCGAGGGCGATTCGAAGCGCCGGATGGTCTGCCTCGATTGCGGCTTCATCCATTACATCAATCCCCGGCCCGTGGCCGGCACCATCCCGGTGCGCGACGACGGGGCGATCCTGCTCGTGCGCCGGGCGATCGAGCCGCGCATGGGTAGCTGGGTCTTCCCCGGCGGCTATATGGACGTCGGGGAGACGGCCGAGGAAGCCGCCGCGCGCGAAACCCGTGAGGAAGCGCTGCTCGAGGTCGAAGACCTGCGGCTCATCGGGGTCTACACGCGCACCGAGGCGGGCGTCGTCGTGATCGTGTACGAAGCGCGTGCCCTTGGCGAGCCCGGGGCCGGCGAGGAGACGCTCGAAGTTGGCTGGTTCCCGCCCGAGGGCATCCCCTGGGACGAGCTCGCCTTCGACTCGACCGAATGGGCGCTGCGGGAGTGGGTCGCCCGCCGCGCCTGACAGTTCCCCCGGCCCTCCTCGCGCACTACGCTGAGAACGTCATGGACGACCACACGCTCCGCGTGCTCGAGTTCGACAAGGTGCTTGCGCTGCTCGCGGCCGAGACGGCTTTCAGCACGGGGCGCGAGCTCGCGCTCACGGTGCGCCCCGAGACCGGCTACGCCGCCGTTCGCGCGCTCCAGCAGCAGACGGCTGAAGTTCGGCTGCTCGACCGCATGGGCATCGACATCCCCTTCGCCGGCGCCCGCGACATCCGGCCGCTGATCCAGGCGGCATCCATCGGCCAGTCGCTGGAGCCGACGGAACTTGTCGATGCCTCCGGCACCCTGAAGGCTGCCTGGCGCGCGCGGAACGTCATCGAGCGGCTGCGCGATCGCGTGCCCGTCCTGGCCGCCATCGCCGATGAGGTCTCGGACTTCCGCCGATTCGGCGACGCCGTCGAGCAGTCGATCACTTCCCGCGGGGAGGTCGCGGACGGCGCCAGCGAGGCCCTCGCCACCACCCGCCGGGAGTTGCGCATCGCCCAGGATCGCCTGGAGCAGCGCGCGCACGCCGCCCTGGCCGATGCCATTCGCCGCGGCATCGCCCAGGAGGGGCTCCTCACCGAACGCAACGGCCGTAAGGTCATCCCCATCAAGGCGGACTACCGGGGCCACATCCAGGGCATCGTGCACGACGTGTCCTCCTCCGGCGCGACCGTGTTCCTTGAGCCCATGGGCGTCGTCGACGCGGGCAACCAGGTACGCGAACTGCAACTCGCCGAGGATCGCGAAGTGCGGCGCGTGCTGCAGCGGCTCACCTGGATCCTCGGCGAACGCCACGAAGACGCCACGCGGTCGCTGACGGCGCTCGCGAAGCTCGATGTGCTCAGCGCGAAAGCACGGCTCGCACGCAAGCTTAAGGCCGAGCTGCCCCCCGCCGGCGACCCTGATAGCTGGCTGCGCGAACGGGGCGCGGCCATTCTCGTGCGCGGCCGCCATCCCCTGCTCAGGGGCAACGTCGTCCCGACCGATATCGATGTCGGCGGCGAGTTCCCGGGGGTGCTCATCACGGGCCCGAATACCGGCGGCAAGACCGTGGCGCTGAAGACGCTCGGGCTGCTCACGCTCATGGCGCAGGCCGGCATGGGCGTGCCCTGCGATGAAGGCAGCCAGATCGTCGTGTTCGAACGCATTTACGCCGATATCGGCGACGAACAATCGATCGAGCAGTCGCTCTCGACCTTCTCGTCGCACATGCGCAACATCACGGCGATTCTCGGGAAAGCCGGGCCGGGCACGCTCGTGCTGCTCGACGAGCTGGGAGCCGGTACCGACCCAACCGAGGGCGCGGCCCTCGCGCGAGCCATCCTGGAAACGCTGCTCGAGCGCGGCTGCACGGTCGTCGCCACCACACACCACGGCGAACTCAAAGCGTTCGCGCACAACGACCCGCGGCTGCGAAACGCGTCGGTGGAGTTCGACCTCGAAACCCTCAGCCCGACCTACCATCTGACGATCGGCCTGCCGGGCCAATCGAACGCGATCGCCATTGCGCGGCGCCTCGGGCTCGACGAACCGGTCCTGCGGCGGGCGTCAGAGCAGTTGGCGCCCGAGCACTTCGAAATGGAGACGCTACTCAGCGAAATCCGCGAGGAACGCGCGGTCGCTGCGGAGGCGCGCCGCCGCGAGGAACTCGCCCGCGAAGAGTCCGAGGAGCTGCGCCGCGGCCTCGCCGAACGCCGCGACCGCATCGAACAGGAGCGAGCCGGCATCCTGGACGCCGCGCACCGCGAAGCGGAGGACGAGCTCGCGGCCATCCGGCGCGAGGTCGACCAGGTACGGCGGAAGGCCGCGCTTCGCGACTTCGACCCCCGGGCCGCCGAGGAGACGCTGCGATCGCTGGACGCCAACCTCGGCCGGTTGCACGCCCGCGCGAAGGTGCAACGTCGCGACATCGAAACCCCGCCGGTCGCGCGTGCCCTCGCGCCGGGCGATGCCATCCACGTTCGCGACATCCCCCAGGTAGGCGAAGCGCTCAGCGGCGTCGGCGAGGACGGCCGCGTCGAGGTCCAGTTCGGCTCGCTTCGCATGAAGGTTTCCGTTGACCGCATCGCGAAGGTCGAGGCGCGTGCCGGCACCGCGCCGGTGGTCATGCCCCAGAGCGCCCTTCGCCCCAACGTGCCCATGGACATCGACCTTCGCGGCCAGCGCGCGGAGGAGGCGCTCAACAACTTCGAGGCCTATCTCGACGACGCCTTCCGCGCGGGGTTGCCGTTCGTTCGCATCATCCACGGCAAGGGCACGGGAGCCCTCCGCGCGGCCATTCGCGAGGCGCTCTCCGGCCATCCCCTGGTGAGGAAGTACGAATCGGCGGCGCCCAACGAAGGCGGCGAAGGCGTCACCGTCGCGGTGCTGGCCGGGTAGCCGTCTGGGAGTTCACGGCTTCGCCACCGCCTCCTCGGCCCATGCCTGGATGGTCCTGGCGACCAGAACATGCGCTTCGGCCGTGATGTGGAGGCCGTCCGGGTAGTACCAGCTGTCGCGGTCGTCGGTGTGGAGTTCGTTCAGGTTGATGTAATCGCACCGCGAGGCGCGCGCCGCGGCGCGGACATCGGCGTAGAAGCGAGTGAGGAGTTCGGCGCCACGCCGCTGCTCGCGCCGGGAGCCCTCGGGCACGCGCACGAAGCCCTGGAACGCGACCGCCCGCACATGTTCCTCGCGGGCGATACGCCGGAGTGCCGTGTTCGTGCCCTCCAGCACCGTCTCGTACGAACTGACCGGCGCCGCCCCCAGGACGGCGCGGCTCAACCTCCGCGCGAGTCGATTCGCGTGCGTGGCGGTGGCCCCGCGGTCGCGGGTGACAGCGTCGAAACGTGCCTCGAATCGCGTGTACAGCCGCCCGGCGCGCTCGCCGTATCGCCGTCGCACGCCCGGCCCGACCATCGGCTGCAGGAAGGCGAAGGGCGTCATCGTGAGCACCACGAGGTCGGGCTCGTGCCGCGCGAGTTCGCGGTCGAGATACGCCTGCGCGCCCGAGGCGTGGGAATAGAACGTGCGAAAGGTGACCTCCACCGGCCGTCCGAGCGCCGCCGGCAGCGCCCCCGCGAGCAACGCCGGCCACGGCTGCGCCCCTCCGGGGAGCGACGCCCCTGCGGAGTTGCTCTGCCCCAGGACCAACACCCGAAGCGCCTCGCTCACAACCCGAGTGTGCCGCCCCCCGCGCCCAACGCCAAATCGCGGGGGGGGGGGCGGCCGATTGTGAACGTTCCGACGTGTCCGCTTACGTCGCCGCATCGGCTCCTGCTAGGATGCCGCGATGCTCGGGCGGACGTTGGTGGCGGCAGGCGCGGTGGGCCTGCTGGCCGTGCTCGTGAGTGTGTCTGGCGCGGCCGGGAGCGGGAGCGAACTGCTTCAGAATGGTGGGTTCGAGTCGTGGGCGGGGGATAACCCGGATGGCTGGAGCGTGTCCGCGGGGTCGTCGGTGGCGCGCGCGGACGATGGTGCGACCGGGTCGGGGGCGCGGCTGTCGATGTCGTCGGGGCGAATCTTCCAGAACGTGTTGGCCACCCCGTTCGTCTTCTATACCGCGAATGTCGATGTCCGCCGTGATTCGGACCCGGCGAGCAGCGTGACCCTGCGCCTGACGTTCCTGAGTGGCGGGCTCGCGGCGCTGGATGTCGCGCAGGTTGCGGTGCCGCAGGGCCATGGATGGACCCAGGCGAGCGTGACGGCGACGGCGCCCGCGAACACCGCGTTCGTGACGTTCGCCGTGGAGCTGACGGCGGGCGCCGGCGGCGCGATCACGGTGGACGACGCCTCGCTGGCGGCGCAAACCCCGCAGCTCACGCCGACGTCGACGGAGACCGCGACGCCAACGGTTACGGCGACGGCGACATCGACCACGTCCGGCGGTAGCTCGCCGACGGTGTCCGTCGCGACGCCGACGCGCACGGCGACGGCCACGCGCACGCCGACCGCCACCCGCACCTCGACGCGCACGCCGACGCCGACGCGCGCTGCGACGCGGACGCCCGCGGCCGGCACGCCCACGCCGGCAGCCTCACCGGCCACGTTCGTGGATGACGGTGCGGGCGGGCTGCTGGTGAACGGCGGCTTCGAAGCCACGGACGGAGACGGCCGGCCCGCGGGGTGGCAGAAGGTCGGCGGCGACTTCTTCTTCGACGGTGCTGCGCGCTCGGGGCGTGGTGCCGCGGGACTGTCCTCGAGCACGGCGACCACGCGCTGGATCCACCAGGTCGTGCCCGTTGATGGCGGCGTTATCGCGCGACCGCGTTCGCGCGCGTGGTCGACGGCGATGCCGAAGTGTTCCTGCGGCTGAGCTGGTACGCGAGCTGCGATGGCAGCGGCGTCGCGCTCGCGCAGTCCGAGAGCCAAGCGTGGGCCGCGGACACCTGGGAGCTGCTCGATACCGGCCCCGTGCAGGCGCCCGCCGGTGCCGGCTCGGTGCGCTTCAGGCTGATGCTGCGGCCGCTCGCCGGGGAGGCCCGCGCCGCCTTCGACGACGCCGTATTCGATGCCGTCGAGGAGCCGGCACCAGTCGCGAGCCCGGCGGCAGCCGCGACCACCGCCGTCACCGCATCGGCGACTCGCGGCTCCGCCAACCTTGGGGCGACGGCGACGCGCGCGGCATCCACCTCGCGACCGGCGACACCCGGTTTGGTGGTGTCACCCCCGTTGCCCGGTGCGACGACGCTGCGGCTCTCCGAAGTTCTTATCCGGCCGGGCGGCGAGGGTCGCGACGTCGACTTCGAGTGGGTGGAACTGGTGAACACCGGCACGGATCCCGTCGATCTCGCGGGCTGGCGTTTGGGCGACGCGGCCCAGATGGACAACCTCCCAGCGGCGGTGGTCCCAGCCGGTGGCTATGCCGTGGTGGCGGCGAAGGCGGCGGTGCTCCCCGCCGGGGTCATCGTCGTGCGGGTGGCCGATGGCGCCATTGGCCGGGGCATCAACAACGGCGGCGACGTGCTGCGGCTGGCCGCCCCCGACGGTCGCGAGGTCGATGCGATCTCCTTCGGCGACAACGAGGACGCGTTCTCTCCGGCGCCACCGGCGCCCGGCGAAGGGGAAACGCTCGGTCTGCGCGACCCGTCATCCGAACGCGGCGCCGATGCCTGGGCCATCACCCTGCGGCCGACGCCGGGCGCGCCGAACCTCTTCCCGCCGTCCTCATCGCCGACCACCCGCAAGGGCGCCACACCAGCACCGTCGCACGACCGCGCCGCCGTCGCAGGCAGCGAGATCACCCTCGAATCCGCCGGTGGCAACGGCGAGAAGGCCGCGTTTGCCATCGTCGCCGCCTTCGCTGCGGCCGCAGGCACCGTCGCCTGGAAGCGCCACGCCCTCCGCGCCCTCCTCCGCCGCGACCCCACCCCACCACCCCGCCCGCCCCTATGATGGTCCTGCCCGGACCCCCCGGGCGCGGGTTTGGGATTGACCGATGACATCGCGCGCCGCAAACAGGACCACCTCGACGTCGTTCGCGACCAGGATGTGACGTCCGCGCTGAGCGCCGGGTGGGAGCGGTTCCGGTTCGTCCACGATGCGCTTCCGGATATCGACTTGGCGGACGTCTCGCTCGCGGCGGAGGCGTTCGGCAAGCGGCTGGCGGCACCTCTTCTGCTTTCGTCCATGACCGGCGGCACACCCGAGACGGCGGCCGTGAACCGGCGGCTCGCGTCCGTGGCCCAGCACCTCGGGTTGGCGATGGGCGTCGGCTCGCAGCGCATCGCGCTCCAGGCACCGCGCGACGTCGGCCACTTCGCCGTGCGCGACATCGCCCCGGACATCCTGCTCTTCGCGAACCTCGGGGCGGTCCAGCTCAACTACGGGTTCACGCCCGGAGATTGCGCGTGGCTCGTCCAATCGCTCGGCGCCGACGCGCTCATCCTGCATCTGAACCCGCTGCAGGAAGCGCTGCAAGAAGGTGGCGACACGCGCTTCGGCGGCCTCATCGAGCGCATCGGCGAGGTTTGCCGCGCCCTCACCGTGCCCGTGGTGGTCAAGGAAGTGGGTTGGGGGCTCTCCGCGCGCGTGTCGGAGCAGCTCGCGGCCGCCGGGGTTGCCGGTATCGATGTGGCGGGCGCGGGTGGCACCTCATGGAGCGAAGTCGAACGCCACCGCGCCACGGACCCGCTCCTGCGCGAGGTCGCCGCGGCGTTCCGAGGCTGGGGCATCCCGACGGCGGAGGCGCTCATCGAGGTCCGCGCCGCCCTGCCGGGCGGATTCATCATCGCCAGCGGAGGCATCGCCAACGGGGTCGATGCCGCGAAGGCGCTCGCGCTCGGCGCGGACCTGTGCGGGCTTGCCGCGCCGGTGATCCAGGCTGCGCTTCGCTCCGAGGACGACGCGGAGTTCGCGCTGCGCGTGGTCATCGAGCAGCTGCGGGTCGCGATGTTCGCCGCCGGCATCTCCACCGTCCCGGCGATGCGGACTGCGCCCGGCCTGTTACGTGAGGTTGTTCACGATTAAACGCGCCCGTTCTTGCGTTCGGCGCTACGCTCGACCGGTGAAGATCCTCCGTCTCACGACCAGCAACGAACTGATTCACCAGGGTCCCGGCTCGCGGCTCGATTGGCTCCAGCGCCTGGGTCGCGAGCAGTACGGCGACTCCTTCGAGATCGTGTCGCGCACCGTCTGGCCGGATGCCCGCCTCCCACGCAGCGTCGCCAAATGGATGGGCGAGGAGCAACCCGATGTCGTCTGGATGCTCGTCCCGAGCTTCTGGTTCGAGTACCTCTCCGTGCCGAAGATGCTCAGCCGGAAGTTCGGCCGGGTTGGGAAACTGGCGTCCGACGCGGGCTTCAAGGCCGCCGACGTGCCTGTGCTCGCGCACAATGCGGTGTTCCGCACCGGGCGCCGCCTGCTGCAGCGCACCATCGGCGGCGACCCGCACTTCACCACGGACGAGCTGTACGCGACGGTCGAGGAGATCGCGCGAATCGTGCTGCGGGACGAAGGCGCCCAGTTCGTGGTCTACGGGCCGCACTCCTACCAGAACTTCTCCGCCAGCCGGAAGCAGGAGCGAGCCACCCTGCGCCGGCGCACGGACCTCATTCGCCGGATGCGGGCGCTCGGCGCGGAGCTGCACTTCGTGGTCGAAGCACCGGACCGCGCGCGCTGGCAAACCGACGGCGAAGTCGAGAAGCATACGGACCGGTTCCACATGGCGGCCGAGGTACAACGGCCGCTCGCGGAAGCTGAGTTGCGGATACTCGCCCGTGCGGTGGGCCGCGAAGTGCCTGCCTAGCTCGTCGTCGGGCGGGCGCGAAACTCGCAGTACACGTGCCCGCCCGGCTTCGATGTCCCACGCACCGTCTCGAAGCCCGGCATCAGTTCGCGGATGACCTCGAGTTCGACGTCGCACACAAGCGGCACTTCACGGGCGAGCGAGCCGATGGGGCACTGGTGCACGCGTACCGTCAGCTCGCCAGCGGGTGACTCCTCGAACGACATAACGGCGCCGTCCGTGGCGGCGAACTCCACCGCGCTCCGTGCGCCCTCGCGTGCGCCCCGCCCCTGGAGCCAGTCCTCGAACACGCCACGGAAGTGGGTCCGCAGCCATGTGCTCATCGTCTGCGGCCTGGTTTCCGCGCAATGCCGCGCCAGTGTCACCAGCAGCCTCAACGATGCGTCCGGGACGTACTGGTCGGCGGCCGGTGTCGTAGTGTAGACCGTGCGCGGCCGGCCGCGGACGTGCCCCTCACGAGCGGCCGAGCCGACGACGAGGCCCATCGCCTCCAGCACGCCGAGATGCTGGCGGACGGCCGTGTCCGTCTGTACCAGCCGCTCCGCGAGCGCGAAGGCATCACGCTCCGGTGCGGTCTTCAGCAGGCGAAGGAGCCGGTACTGCATCGCTGTCAGCGCCGGCGGCTCATCCGGGAGTTGGCTTGTGGTGGGGTGGTTGCCCCCGCTCTGGCGGATCGTTGCGCAACGTTCGAAATCCCTTTCGAACGCGGGATGTTAGCCGCTTTTTCGCTTCGCACAGCGGGTTTCTGGGCAATTCGCCGTTAGATGACGCTTTTCAAAGAAAAACTACTTCGTGCTCCAATAGACATAGATATCCCACCGCCATCTGTGCGATTTCAGCTGCCGCGGAAACGCGGCTCCCGCTTCTCGACGAACGCCGCGACGGCCTCGCGGTGGTCGGCGGTGGCGGAGGCGCGCGCCATGTTCTCCGCCTCGTGCGTGAGCTGGTCCCCGAGCGAAGCCGTCGCCGAGAACGCCAGGTTGTCCTTGATCAGCCCGTAGGCCACAGTCGGGCCCGCCGCCAGCCGCCGCGCGAGTGCGAGCGCTTCGGGCATGAGCTGCTCCGCCGGCACGACGGCCCTCGCGAGACCCAGTTCGAACATGCGCCGCGCATCGATCGGTTCGGCGAGCAGATAGAGCTCCCGCGCCAGCGCCGGGCCAACGAGCCGCGGCAGGAACCACGTGCCGCCGAAATCGCCGCTGAAGCCCATGCGCGCGAATGCCGTGCCCATGCGCGCCTGCTCGCTCGCGATGCGGAAGTCGGCGGCGAGCGCCATGCTCATTCCGGCGCCGAACGCCGGTCCGTTCACGGCCGCGATGGTGGGCTTCGGCATCTCCGCCAGCAGGCGCGATGCCTCCTCGGCCTCGCGCAGGGAGAGCCGCCCGGCCTGGGGTGCGCCGGTCGGCAGGCCACGGTCTTTCATGTCGCCGCCGGCGCTGAAGGCACGACCCGCCCCCGTGATGACGACCGCGCGCACGTCGCCGTCCTCGGCCACACGCCGGAGGACGGCCGGCATGGCCGCGAGCATCTCCGTGTTCATCGCGTTCAGCGACTCCGGCCGGTTCAGCGTCACGACCGCGACGCCGTCTCCGGCGGATTCGAGCAGCACCGTTTCGCTCATCCCAGTCACCTCCCGCGCTGTGTGGCGGACAAACGCCGGGCCCGGCGCGAACCGGGCCCGGCGGCACGCTGAACCGGTTCGCTCAGACCGCGGCGAGCGCGGCCTCGCCGAGGACGAACCCGCTGTAGCCGTTCGCCGCGATCTCGTCGCACTTCTGGCGATAGCGGCCCACGCCGCCGATGTAGGGCATGAACTGGCGAACCTTGCCCGGCACGTTTTCGCCCAGGTACCACGAATGGCAGCTCGGCGCGACGTACATCGTGCCGCTGGCCACGTTGTTCACGTGGTCGACCCAGCGGTCCTCGGCCTCGAGCTCGGGCTCCATGGTTTCGATGCCCCGCGAGCGGAGGTGGCCCAGGCAGTCCGTGATCCAGTCCACGTGCTGTTCGATCGAAACCATCATGTTGCTGAGCACCGAGGGGCTGCCCGGCCCGGTGATGGTGAACAGGTTCGGGAAGCCCTCGACCATGAGCCCGAGGTAGTTCCGCGGGCCGTCCGCCCACTTCTCGACGAGCCGTTCGCCGTCGCGGCCGCGGATGTCGATGCGGTTGAGCGCGCCCGTCATCGCGTCGAAGCCCGTCGCGTAGATGATGACGTCGAGCGCGTGCTCGCGGTTCGCCGTGCGGATGCCGGCCGGCGTGATCTCCGCGATCGGGTCCTTGCGCAGGTCGACCAGCGACACGTGCGGCTGGTTGAAGGTATCGAAGTAGTTCGTGTCGATGACCGCGCGCTTGCAGCCGATAGGGTGTTCCGTGGGCATGAGCGAAGCAGCCGTCTCCGGGTCCTTCACCACCCGCCGCACCATCTCGCCGTAGAGCTCGCGGGCGACGCTGTTCGCCTCCATGTTCGTGGGCACATCCGCGAACATGCGGGTGACGGCGAAGCCGTGCTGGTCCAGCGCGGCCCGGCGCTCGTCCTCGGAGAGGTCCATGATCTTCGTCGTCGGCGCGGCGTAGAGCGCCCCGCCGAGGCCCAGCGCGATGCCCGCGAGCGAATTCCGCTCGGTTTCGCGGAGCTGGTCGTAGGTCTCGCGCACCTTGCGCTGGTCCTCGTCGGTCAGCGGCCGGTTGTTCGCGGGCCAGGTGTAGGTGGGCGTGCGCTGGAACACCGTGAGCGAACCGGCGACCTTCGCGATCTCCGGGATCGCCTGCACCGCCGAGGAACCGGTCCCGATGATGCCGACGCGCTTCCCGGTCAGCTCCACGCCTTCCTTCGGCCAGAGGCTGGTCTGCACCGAGGTGCCTTGGAACGAATCGATCCCCGGGATGTTCGGCAGCATCGGCGCCGAAAGGCAGCCCGTGGCCATGATCGTGAACGGCGCGCGGAGGGTGTCGCCGCGGTCCGTCGTCAGCGTCCAGCCCTTCGCCGTCTCGTCGTACCGCGCGGACTTCACGCTGGTGTTGAAGAGCACGTCGCGGCGCAGGTCGAAGCGGTCCACCACGTACTGCAGGTAGCGCTCGATCTCGGGCTGCGAGGCCATGAGCTCGCTCCAGACCCAGTCGTTCTGCACGTCCTTGGACCAGCTGTAGGAGTACTCGAGGCTCGTCACGTCGCAGCGCGCGCCCGGATAGCGGTTCCAATACCAGGTGCCGCCGACGTCGCTGCCGGCTTCGATGACGGCGGTGCGCACACCCAGTTGGCGCAGCCGGTACAGCTGGTACATGCCGGCAAATCCCGCGCCGACGATGAGGACATCGTAGTCAGCGGCGATTGACGGCCGTTCGACGGTCGTGGTCATGTAACTTCCCCCCAGAATCAGTTGCGGCGCGAATGGCCTGGCGCCAACTCCCATTGGCGCCGTCGTTGGGCGCTATTCATGCCGCACTGGCAAGGGGCACGCTATCCGGCCCAGAATTGCGCTGTCAAGGCACGCGGCGCTTCACATTTGGCGCGGCGTCACACGGGGTCCCTGTCTGGTAGCCTCCCGGCTCAGCCGCTCCAGGGCGCGCCCGCCGCGCCGGAATACGAAACCAGCGCCTTCATGTAGTTCGAACGTTCGAATGCGGCCGGGTCGGGGCTCGTGGCGTGGCTGAGGCTGCCCACCATCTGGCGCACGGCGTCGTAGTGCCGCTCGCGCATCCAGTCCTCGACGCCCCGGACCACGCCCTGCACGTGCTCCGGGCCGTGGATCAGCAGCGCCGATGCCATCATCGCGACGTCGGCGCCGGCCAGCAGCGCCTTGAGCACGTCCGCGGGCTCGTGCACGCCGCTCGTCGCCGCCAGCGAGACATCCACGCCGCAGCCGCGAAGGATGGCAATCCAGCGAATCGGCAGCGCGAGCTCGGCCGGCGTGCTCAGCCGCACCGTCGGCACCACCGTCAGCGATTCGAGGTCGATTTCTGGCTGCATGAAGCGGTTGAAGAGCACCAGGCCGTCCGCGCCGGCCGCCGCGATTCGCCGCGCGACCGCGGGCAACGCCGTGAAGAACGGGCTCAGCTTGACCGCGATGGGGATGCGCACGACGTCGCGCACGGCCTGCACGATATCGACGTAGCGCGCCTCCACGGATTCCGCGGTCTCGGTCGCGCTGGCGGCGACGAAGTACACGTTCAGTTCGAGCGCGTGTGCCCCCGCCTCCTCGATCTGCCGTGCGTACCGCGTCCAGCCCCCGGGGGTGATGCCGTTGAGGCTCGCGATCACCGGGATCGAAAGCTCGCGCCGGGCCTGCTCGATCGATTCGAGGTACGCGGCCGGCCGGGTGGCGTGCTCGGGGAGCGCGGGGAAGAAGCTTTGCGCCTCGAGGTAGCTCTCCGTCCACTGTTCGAGCAGTTCGTGCAGGTCCAGGGACTCGTGCACGATCTGCTCTTCGAACAACGAGCGCAGCACCACCGCCCCCACGCCAGCCGCCTCCAGCCGCTTGAGCGTGTCGATGCTGTCGGAGAGCGGCGACGCCGAGGCCGCCACCGGCGACGGCAGCGTGAGCCCGAGATAGCGGGTGCTCATGTCAACCATGGCCTGCCTCCTCCGTGCCGGGCGCCGGGTGCCCCTGGTCCACGGCGATGATGGGCGGCGACACCCGTTCCACGTCCGCCAGCTGCTCGTAGAGCCGCCAGCGTTCGGCGATGTCGTCGGCCGCGAGATGGATGAGCTGGTCCGCGTCCTGCGGGTTGGCCAGGCGCAGCATCCCGAAGCGCGCTTCGCTCATCGCGAACTCCTCGAAGCGGATGCTTGGCTTCTTCGAATCGAGGTGGAACGGGTGGTCGTCGGACCCCTCGGGCGCTGGCTTGTAGCGATACAGCGGCCAGTACCCGCTGGCGACCGCGTCGCGCTGGTGGTTCATCGCCGTGCGCATGTCGATGCCATGGGCGATGCAGTGGCTGTAGGCGAGGATGATGGACGGCCCCGCGTGCGCTTCCGCCTCGGCGAACGCCTTCACCGCCTGGGCGTTGTCGGCGCCGAGCGCGATGTTCGCCACGTACACGTTCCCGTAGGCCGAGGCGATCATCCCCAGGTCTTTCTTGCCCACCCGCTTGCCGGCCGCCGCGAACTTCGCCACCGCCGCGCGCGAGGTCGACTTCGATGCCTGCCCGCCCGTGTTCGAATACACCTCGGTATCGAGCACGAGGATGTTGACGTCGTGCCCGCTGGCGAGCACGTGGTCGAGCCCGCCGAAGCCGATGTCGTAGGCCCAGCCATCGCCCCCGACGATCCACACGGACTTCTTCACCAGCACGTCCGCGACGCCGAGCAGGCGACGGGCATCCGGCGTGCCGAGCTTCTTGAGGTGGCACTTGAGCTGCGCCACCCGCCGGCGCTGCTGCTCGATGGCGCCATGCGAATCCTGGCGGGCGGCGAGGATCTCGGCCGCCAGCTCTTCGCCGGCCTCCGGTGCAAGCCGCTGCAAGAGCTGGCGCGCGAGCTCTTCGTGCTGATCGAGCGCCAGTCGCATGCCCAGGCCGAACTCGGCGTTGTCCTCGAAGAGCGAATTCGCCCACGCCGGGCCACGCCCATCGCGGTCCACCGACCACGGCGTCGTCGGCAGGTTGCCCCCGTAGATGGACGAACACCCCGTGGCGTTCGCGATGAGCGCGCGGTCGCCGAAGAGCTGCGAGAGCAGCTTCAGGTACGGCGTTTCGCCGCAGCCAGCGCACGCGCCCGAGAATTCGAACAGCGGCGTCACCATCTGGGATCCCTTGATCGTCGCGACCTGGATCGCCGAACGGTCTACTTCGGGTAGCTCTTCGAAGAAGGCGAACCCGGCCCGTTCGCGGTCCACGTGCGGCTCGCGCGGCTCCATGTTGATCGCCTTGTGCTTCAGCACCGATTTGCTGGGCGCGGGACAGACATCGACACAGATGCCGCAACCGGTGCAGTCGTCCGGCGCGACCTGGATCGTCATCGCCGCCCCGGGCAGGTCGCGCCCCGACCATCCACGGTGCTGGAACCCCTCGGGAGCGCCCTCCAGCGCCTCCGGGTCGTAGACCTTCATGCGAATGGCGGCGTGCGGGCAGACGAGCGCGCACTTGGCGCAGTCGATGCAGATGGACGGGTCCCACACGGGGATTTCGGAGGCGATCCCGCGCTTCTCCCAGCGCGAGGTCGCCGTCGGGAAGGCGCCATCGACGGGCAGGGCCGAAACGGGCAGGAGGTCGCCCCGGCCGTCGAGCATCATCGCCGTGACGCGCTGCACGAATTCCGGCGCGTTCGCCGGGACGGCCGGCAGCCGGCGGTACTGGCTCTCCGCCCGGGCCGGCGGATGGACTTCGTGCAGTGCCTCCAGGGCCGCGTCCACGGCGGCATAGTTCCGTTCGAGCACGAGTTCGCCGCGGCGGCCGTAGGTCTTCTTGATCGCGCCCTTGATCGCGGCGATCGCGGCCTCGCGCGGCATGATGTTCGCCAGCGCGAAGAAGCAGGGCTGGAGCACCGTATTCACGCGGTTGCCCAGCCCGGCGTCGCGCGCCACCTGGTCGCCATCTATGACGAAGAGCCGGATGCCCTTCGCGATGATCGTTTCCTGCAACTCCAACGGCAGCCGTTCCCACGTGCCGTCCGCCCCGTACGGGCTGTTCAGCAGGAAGGTCGCGCCCGGCTCCGCGTGCTTGAGCACGTCCGTGCGTTCGAGCAGCCGGAATTGGTGGCAGGCGACGAAGGTCGCGCTCGTGATCAGATAGGTCGAACGAATGGGCTTCGGCCCGAAGCGCAGGTGCGACACCGTCACCGCGCCGGACTTCTTCGAGTCGTATTCGAAGTACCCCTGCGCGTGCAGCGCCGTGCCCTCGCCGATGATCTTGACCGAGTTCTTGTTCGCGCCGACCGTGCCGTCGCTTCCGAGGCCGTAGAACAGCGCGCGCACGGTCCCGGCCTCCTCCGTCGTGAACGCCGGGTCGAAGGCGAGGCTGGTGTGCGAAACGTCGTCGGTGATGCCCACGGTGAAGTGGTTCTTGGGCGTGGCATTGTCCAGTTCGGCGAAGACGGCCGCCGCCATCGCCGGCGTGAACTCCTTCGAAGCGAGCCCGTAACGCCCGCCGATGACGCGCGGCATCGTCTCGCGGCTGCCCATCGCCACCGACTCGACGAGGGCGGTCACCACATCCTGGTAGAGCGGCTCGCCCGTCGCGCCCGGCTCCTTCGTGCGGTCGAGCACGGCGACCGCGCGCACGGATGGAGGCAGCGCATGCACGAACGCGCGCGCCGAGAACGGCCGGTAGAGGCGAACCTGGAGCAGGCCCACCTTCTCGCCGCGAGCCTGGAGCGCCTCCACGGCTTCCTGCGCCGCGCCCGCGCCCGAACCCATGATCACGATGACGCGCGTGGCGTCCGGTGCGCCCGAGTAATCGAACAGGCGGTAGCGGCGACCCGTCAGCGCCGCCAGCCGGTCGAAGGCGGCTTCCACCAGGTCGGGCGTCTCGGCATAGAACGGGTTCGCGGCCTCCCGCGCCTGGAAGAAGACGTCCGGGTTCTGGGCCGACCCGCGGAGCAGCGGGTGGTCGGGCGAAAGCCCCCGGTCGCGGTGCGCTTGCACGAGCTCCTCATCGATCATCGCGGCCACGATGTCGTCGTCGGCCGGGGTGATCTTGTTCACTTCGTGCGACGTCCGGAAGCCATCGAAGAAGTGCACGAACGGCACGCGGCTGCGCAGCGTCGCCGCCGTCGCCACCAGCGCGAAGTCCTGTGCTTCCTGCACTGAGGCCGAACAGAGCATGCCCCAGCCCGCGCTGCGCACGGCCATCACGTCGCTGTGGTCCCCGAAGATGGAGAGCGCGTGCGTCGCGACGGCACGCGCGGCGACATGGAAGACGGCCGGGGTCAGTTCGCCCGCGATTTTGAACATGTTCGGCAGCATCAGCAGGAGGCCCTGCGAGGCCGTGAACGTGGTCGTCAGCGCGCCGGCCATGAGCGCGCCGTGCGCCGCCCCCGCCGCGCCGCCTTCGCTCTGCATCTGGATGACGCGCGGCACGGTGCCGAAGATGTTCGTCCGGCCCTCGGCCGACCACCCGTCGCACAGTTCGGCCATCGCCGATGACGGCGTGATCGGGTAGATAGCGATGACTTCGGACACCTTGTGCGCGATCCGCGCCGCCGCCTCGTTGCCATCGACGGTGATGGATGTGTAGTTCACGATGCAACCACCCCGGGGACCCCTCCGTGGCGTGACCGGGCGCATGGCGCACCGGCCCCGGGATCGAGGCTCGCGTGCGCGGCGGGCCCTCCATATGGTCGAAGGCCCCACATTCGCCGCCGCATTGGCCTGATCTGGCCATCTTTCCCGTCGAAGCGCCGCTAGAATGCGCGCCACCGCGCCGGAGGCCACCCGTGACCGATCTCGAACCGTACCCGCCCGCCTGGCTGCCCGATGGCGTGCGGTCGCGCTTCGTCGAAGGCGTCAACGGCCTGCGCATGCATATTCTCGAGGCCGGCGCGGCCGATGGTTCGCGGCCGCTCGTCCTGCTCCTGCACGGCTTCCCGGAGCTGGCCTACAGCTGGCGAAAGGTCATGCTCCCGCTCGCCGCGGCCGGCCACCACGTCGTCGCGCCCGACCAGCGCGGCTACGGCCGCACGACCGGCTGGGACGCGGACTACGACGGCGATTTGTACTCCTACCGGCGGCTGAACATCGTGCGGGATGCCCTCGGGCTCGTCTCCGCGCTGGGGTACCGCTCGGTGGCGTGCGTCGTGGGCCACGATTTCGGGTCGCCCGTGGCCGCCTGGTGCGCGGTCACGCGCCCGGACATCTTCCGGTCGGCCGTGCTCATGAGTGCGCCATTTGCGGGCACGCCCCCATGGCCGTTCCCGGCCGCTGCCGCGACGGCGCGTGAGGGGCTCGATGCCGCCCTCGCCGCGCTGCCGCGCCCGCGCATGCACTACCAGCACTACTACCAGACTCCCGCGGCGAACGAGAACATGTGGCACGCGCCCCAGGGCGTTCACGCCTTCCTGCGTGCCTACTACCACTACAAGAGCGCCGACTGGGAGGGCAACCGCCCGCACCCCCTGCCGGACGCCAGCGCCGCGTCGTTCGCGATGCTGCCCACCTACTACGTGATGGACCGCGGCCAGGGGATGGCGGAGACGGTCGCGCCGGTCGCTCCTTCGGCCGCGCAGATCGCCTCGAACACATGGCTCCCGGAACCGGACATGGCGGTCTATACCGCCGAGTACGGACGCACGGGCTTTCAGGGCGGGTTGCAGTGGTACCGCTCGGGGAGCCTCGGCGCGCCGGAGATGGAGCTCTACGCCGGCCGCCGCATCGAAGTCCCCTGCATGTTCATCGCAGGCGCCAGCGACTGGGGCCCGTTCCAATCGCCGGGCGCGCTCGACCGCATGCGCGATGCCGCCTGCAGTGATCTCCAGGGCGTGCATCTGCTCCCCGGCGCGGGCCACTGGGTCCAGCAGGAACAGCCCGAGGCGACCGCGTCGCTGGTCCTGGACTTCCTCGCGCGGAACGCCGTCAGGTGAGGGCGCCGCGCGCCACCAGGTCCTCAATGCCGGCCGCGTCGTAGCCGAGGACATCCGTCAGCACCTCGCGCGTGTGCTGTCCGAGCGCCGGGGCGGCGCTGAGGCGCGCCGGGGTTTCGCTGAAGATGGTCGCCGGGCCGTCGTAGGGCGTCGGGCCCATGACCGCGTGGTCGCACGTCACAAAGAAGCCGCGATGCGCGAGCTGCGCGTCCTCGTACAGGTCGCCCGGGCGCAGGACAACCGAGGCCGGCACTCCCGCGCGGGTCAGCCGTTCCGCGAGCGTGAATGGCTCCTGGTCGCGGCACCATTCGGCCAGCGCCACGTCGATCTTGCCGTCGATCTGCAGGCGTGCGGCAAGGCCTTCGAATTCGCTCCCGGCGAACGCCCCCAGCGGCGCGATGCCGGTCAGCGCGCGCCACTGGGCGGCGGTTTCGCAGGCGATCGCGATGTACCGCTCCGTCCCGGCCGTCGCGTAGACGCCGTTCGGGCTGGCGTACAGCGATTTGTGCCCCTGCGGGCCGGCCACCCTGCCGTTCACGGTGTAATCCAACACCAGCGGCTCGATGAAGTGGATGCTCGCCTCCACCTGCGCGAGGTCGATGAACTGGCCTTCGCCCGTGCGGTCGCGGTGGAGCAACGCGGAGGTGAGCGCGGCCACGCCATACCGGGGGGCGATGAAGTCCGTGTAGGCACCCCAGGGCGAGGCGGGCGCGCGGTCGGGCCACCCGGTGATGGCGTAGATGCCCGCCATCGCCGCGCCCTGGCTGCCGTAGCCGCCGTACGTTCGCTGCGGGCCGGTCTGCCCGCGGAGGCAGGTGCTGAAGCGGATCTTGGAGGGGTCCTTCGCCCGGAGTGCTTCGTAGCTGAAGCCCAGCGCGTCGAAGCGGCCCGCGGTGAAGCTCTCCATGACCACGTCGGACCAGTCGATCAGCTTCGCCGCCACCTCGCGCCCGGCCTCCGTCGAGAGGTTCAGGTTCAGCCCGATCTTGCTCGAGTTGAAGTTCGCCATGAACTGCGCGCGGTCGAGCCCGGCGACGTTGTCCTTGTACGGCGCCGCCGTGCGCAGGACGTCGGGGCGCGACGGCGATTCCACGTGGATGACGGTCGCACCGTGGTCCGCGAGCGCCTTCCCCACGATCGGGCCGACACCCACCCAGGCGAAGTCCGCCACCTTGAGGCCCTCGAACGGCCGCCGGGGCCGCGTCGTCGCGGTTCGTTTCGGCCTTGGGGCGAAGGATGCGAGCAGCGCCTGGTGCTCGCCCAGCGCCGGCGGGAGCTGCGGCTCGAGCATCGGTGTCGCCGAAAGCCGCACGGGCACGCCGGGCACGACGCGGCCCGCGAGCGTCCGCCAGTACTCGCGCGCGTTCAGTTGCGGGTCCTCGATCAGGCCCTTGATGGTGTACGCCGGCGCCAGCAGCAGGGACGCCTCGACACCGATCGCCAGCAGCTCGTTCTGGGTGTGGCATTCGAAGTAGCGCCCGGCGGCGGCGAACGCGCGCTTGACCTCGGCCAGCGGGATCTGCCCGGCGGCGAAATCGGCGACCCATGCCGACCAGTCGCGGGCGAGGAGTTCGATATCTGCCTTGCCGTCGGCCGTTGCGAGCGCCAGCACGGTCTGCAACGGCGTGCTGCCCGCGCGCCCGCCGAGGAGCACGCAGGTGATGTAGCCGTCGGCGCAGCGCCAGATGGGCGGGATGTTGAACCCGGCGATGGGCTGCGCCGGCGTTTGGCGGTTCTCGCCCGTGCCCGGAGGGTCGCCGCCGGTGACCTTCGGGAAGCCCGTGGCGTGCATCAGCGTCCACACCATGGCCGCCTGCGTCGAAACATCCAGGTACTGACCCTGGCCCGAATCGCCGCGCGCGCGGAGGGCGATGAGCGCGTCGGCGGCGGCCTGCGCCCCGCCGTGGAAGGACGCCTGCGGGTAGCCGATGGGCACGGGCGGCCGGTCGATGTCGCCCTGGAGCCCGAGGAGGCCGCCCGCCGCCTGCAGCGTGATGTCCGCCGCCGGTGTGTGTGTGTCCGGGCCGCTCTGCCCGTACGGTGAGACCGAGACGTAGATGATGCCCGGGTTGGCCCGCGAAACGGCGTCGTACCCGAGGCCGAGCGCGTTCATCTCGCCCGGTTCGAAGCTCTCGATGAGGATGTCGGCGCGCGCCAGCAGCCCGGCCACCGCCGCGCGGCCTTCCGGCGTGCGGATATCGGCCACGGCGCTCTTCTTGCCGCCGCCGACCGAGAGCCAGTACAGCGACTCGCCGCTCGCGTCGGCGAAAGGCGGCATCGTGCGCGCTTCGGCGCCGCCGGGCGGTTCGACCTTCACGACGAGCGCGCCCAGCTCGGCCAGGATCCGCCCGGCCAACTCGGCCCGGGACGTCGAGAAGTCGGCGACCACGATGTCGTGGAGCGGCGGAGCGGATGTCGGCACGGCGCACCCTCACGCGGTGTTGGGCGCTCGCGGGCCGCTCGTGCAAGCGCGGTGAATCGTTGCATCGGCGAGAAGACGCCGCTGCGGCGCAAGCCTAGACCATCCGTGACGCCTCCGCGAGGGGCTACGCTGCCTGTGCCACTACATTCTGTCCCGTACAAATGCCCGGCGAAGGAGCACGCTCATGACCGATTACCTCACCCCTGCGGCGTTCGAAGGCGCCGAAGGCACCCGCGATTGGCGCGTCATCGGCGATGGCGCCTGCGCGTTCTTCCGCATCGCCTCCCTGGCGGACGCGGCACGCCTGGTCGATGCCATCGCCCGCCTGTCCGGCGCCGAAAGCCACCGTCCCGATATCGACATCCGCCCCGGGGGCGTGACCGTTCGCCTGGTGACAGCCGAAGCGGCGCATTTCGGCATGAGCGAACGCGATGTCGTGCTCGCGCGGGAGATCTCCACCGCCGCCGCCGCGCTCGGGTTCGCGAGTGATCCTTCGGCCGTGCAAAGCGTGCTCGTCATTCCCGGCGGGCCGGCGGTGGCGGCGCTGGTGCCGTTCTGGCAGGCCGCGCTCGGCTATGAGCGCCGCCCGGACAGCCCGGAAGAGGACCTGGTCGACCCCGCCGGCCGCGGTCCCGCGTTCTGGTTCGAAGCGATGGAGGAGCCTCGCGGCGATGGCGGCGGCGCCGTCCACATCGCCGTCTGGGTGCCGTCCGAGCTCGCTGAGGCGCGCGTCGCCGCCGCGCTCGCGGCCGGGGGCCGCCTGGTCCGCGATGACTTTGCCCCGGCCTGGTGGACGCTCGCCGATGCCGCCGGCAACGAGATCGACATCGCCACCATCCAGATGCGCTCCTAGCGCGTCAGGCCGGCAGCTCGAGCGTCAGGTTCGCGACCGTGGCGTCCGCCTCGAGCTGGTTGTCGAGCTGGATTTCGAGGTCGAGCAGCCTCTGGCCGCCCTCTTCGTACTTGCGGGTCACGTGCCCGCGGGAGGTGATGGTGTCGCCGAGGCAGTTCGGCGACTTCATCGTGAAGCGCAGGCGTCGCAGGAACGCCTCCGGTCCCGCCCAATCGGTCGCGAGCCGGCCGAACAGCCCTTCGTAGAACATCGTGTTCACGAAGATGTCGCGTGCGCCGCTCGCCTTCGCGAACTCGCGGTCGTGATGGATGGGGTAGAGGTCGCGCGTGCCCGCGACATCGATCATGAGCGTCCGCAGCGTGATCGGGAACGTGATCGAGCCGATGGTGTCGCCCTCACGGACGTCGTCCCAGCGGCGGGTTGCGAGGTTCGTGGTCATGCGGAGCCCTCCCGTGGCCGGTAGCGCAGGAGCACCATGGTCGATCGCCCGACCGGCCGGTCGCCGGCCTCCGTTCGATACTCGGTGACGCTCGTGATGAAGACGCCGGCGCCGACGCGCACCTGCTTTTCGCCCGTGACGGCGGTGACCATGCTGCGCATCTTCAGGCGGCCGTCGCCGGGGCCAAACGGCGCGAGGTACTCCACCTCCTGCCCCGCGACGGTATTCACCACGAAGCCGAAACGGTCGCACAGCGCGAAGATGGCCGCCTGCCCGCCGTCGCCGGCGTCGCCGTTCAGGGCGGCAGTGTCGGCCTCAAGCTGCTCGCGCACATGGTCCGGCGTCCACCAGGCACCGAACGTCATCGCGAAGAGCGATTGCGGCGGCGCGATCAGCCGGCCGAAGCGGGTCGTGCGCGCGTACGCTTCGTCCCAGTACACCGGGTTGCCATCTTCGGCCACTTCGCAGAAGCGGCGGATGGCGGTCGCGCTCACGGGGTCGCGCGTCATGCGGTAAGGGCCCCAGCGGTTGAGGTAGGGCTCGCAGAGGCGGTCGACGGGCGCCGATTCCACGTCTGTCATGGCGGCCTCCGCTACAGCCCCGCGAAATCGGGCTCGCGCTTCTCGCGGAAGGCGGCCACCGCTTCGAGGTTGGCGGGGCCGCCGCTGAGCCTGCCGAGGGCCTCGTTCTCGGCGGCGTTCGCGCGGTGCATGGCCTCGCGGTGCGGGCCCACGAGCAGCTCCTTGGTCTCGAGCAGCGAGGCGAGCGGCATGCGGGCGAGCCGCCGCGCGTGCTCCATCACCGCCTCCAGGAAGCCCTCGTCCGGGAGCACGTCGAGTACGAGCCCGTCGGCCTTGCAGCGCTCGGCGGGCCACCATTCGGCGCCGAGCAGGAAACGCGCCGCCGCCTGCGGCCCCATCAGCCGCGGGAAGGTATACGTGCTCGCGCCCTCGGCGGTGAGCCCCAGCGTCGAAAACGGGCAGCGAAGGCGGCCGCTTTGGGCCATGAAGGCGGTGTCCGCGAGCCCGACGACGGTCGCGCCCCAGCCCACGCCCAGCCCGTTCACGGCGACAACGAACGGCTTGGGGAAGTCGATCACGACATCGACCATGCCGCGAAAGCCGTACTGGTACGTCTTCCCGGAGAGGGGCCTGCCGCTCAGGTCGGCGCCCGCGGAAAAGGCCCGGCCCGCGCCGGTGAGGACCACGACACGCGTGGCCGGGTCGTCGCGCGCCTCCACCATCCGTTCGGCCAGCAGTTCGAACTGGTCGACATTGAACGCGTTGAGGACATCCGGGCGATCGAGGGTGAGCAGCCGCACGCCGGAGTCGAGCTCGGATCGGATCACGGGATACCTCCGGCCACGGAGCGGCGTTCGCGTGCCGCCGTGAAGGCGCACATTCAAACGCCATTCGAATCCGCGTGCAACCGCGCCCATCCGCGGTGCGGGCATGACGTGCTTGCTTCCGCCTTTCGCCGCGGGCCCGTACCCTGCCGTCCGCGGGGACCGAGGAGCGCGACGGTGATGCGTTCGCGATTCATCGTGGCTGTCGCGCTGGCCTGCCTGGGCGGCGCGCTGCTGACGTTGCCCCCCACGCCGGCCGCCCACGCGGACCACGTACCCGACCAGGTCCCCGGCTACGACATCTCCTGGCCGCAATGCCCCGGGCGGGTGTTCCCGAACACCCGCGTGGCGTTCACCGTGGTCGGGATGAACGGCGGCCGGCCGTTCACCGCCAATCCGTGCTTCGTGGAGCAGTACCGCTGGGCGCAGCGGTTCGAACGCACCCCGGCGGTCTACGTGAACGTCGATTACCCGAAGGCCGGCCGCGACCTCCCCGCCGCCACCGGCCCCTACGGCGCGTGCACGCCCACGGACGAATGGTGCCGCGCGTACAACTACGGCTACGCCATCGGCGCGGAGGTGACCGCGCGTGCCCGGGCCGCCGGCATCGTGCCCTCGTTCTGGTGGCTCGATGTCGAAACGGGCAACTACTGGAGCGACGACCCCACCTACAACACACAGGTCGTGCGCGCGACGCTCGACTACTTCCGCGAGCGAAAGCTGCCCGTGGGGCTGTACAGCACGCCCCGCCAGTGGCGCATCATCGCCGGGACCTACGCCCCCGGGGTGCCGATCTGGACGGCCGGCGCCCAGGGCGTTGAGGACGCGCGCCGGCGCTGCACCGACTCAGCCTATGCGTTCGGCGGAGGGCTGGTGCGCCTGTCGCAGTACTACGACCACGGCTTCGACACGAACTTCGCCTGCCCGGCCGGGCACCTCGTCGCCCAGTACCCGTTCCCCGACCCGTGGAACCGCTCGGGGCCGCACAACCGCAGCGTCTCGCTGGCGGGCACGGTGCTGCCCATCTGGCAGCCCATCCCCATGATCACCGCCGAGTAGCGGGAGCGCGCCTCAGATGATGTCCGCGAAGGACTGCTGTGCCGTCTCGAAGTAGGCCACGCTCACGACGAACGCCACGAGCACCGCGGGCACCGCGTACAGCAGCTCCACACCCGGCACGTCCGGGCCGCCGATGAGCGACCAGCGCACGCCCTCGATCAGCGGCGCGAGGGGGCTGATGCGGTAGATCATCGAGAACGGCTCGTGGAGGACGGACGGACTGAACATAATCGGTGCGGAGAAGAACAGCGCCTGCATCATCACCGGGATGGCGTAGCGGATGTCCCGGTAGCGCACGTTCAGCGCCGAAAGGAACACGCCCAGCGCCAGCGCGGCCACCGCCAGCAGCACGACGAACACCGGCAGCAGCAGCGTCCGCACCGCCGGGTAGTACCCCGCGATGGCCATGATCACCAGCACGATCACGATGCCGATGCCCAGGTCGACGAGCGTGGTCAGCGCCGGCGCGAGCGGCACGATCAGCCTGGGGAAGTACACCCGCGTCACGATCGCGTTGTAGGCGATGACGCTCGCCGCCGATTCGGACACGAGCGAGTTGAAGAAGTTCCACGCCACGAGCCCCGTGAGCACGAACACGGGGAACGGGGCCTGCCCCGGCGCGCGTTCGACCACGCCGCCGAAAAACAGAGCGAGGATGCCCATCATCGCCAGCGGCTGGAACACCACCCAGCCGATGCCGAGGAACGTCTGGCGGTAGCGCACGTTCAGGTCGCGGCGCGCGAAATTGAGCAGCAGGTCGCGGTGCCCCAACACCTCGCGCGGGTCCGGGAGGTGCCACCCGCGGACGGGCCCGATTACGGTTTCCGCTCCGGCCACCGGCGTGTCGCTGGTCATCGAGGCCAGACTATGGCCGAAGCTGCTCGCGGTCGATGTCCCCGGGCTATGGCTGCCCCTTCACGCTCGGGAGCGGGCCGGCCGCCGCGCCGGCGCCCGCTACCGCCTCGGCGGCGCGCTGGAACCACTCGTTCGGCCCGCCGGGAAGGTCGAGCGTGCGAAGGACCGACTTCGTGATGGCCAGCCCCTGCGCCGGGATGCCGGCGAGTTCGACCGCGAGATCGCGTGCCGCCGCCAGGACGTCGCCATCGGGCAGGCACTGCAGCGCGATGCCCATCCGTTCGAGCTCGGGCCCGGGAATGCGGCGGCCCAGGAGCGCCACCCGCCGCGCGACCGCGTCCCCGTAGCGGGCTCGCAGCCACGCGAGATTCATCGGCGCGGGCCGCCCCTGCCGCACCTCCGCCACCTGCAGGAACGCACTTTCGCCCACGACGATGAAGTCGCTGGAGAGTGCCCACGCGGACCCGGCGTTGATCGCGAACCCCTCGAGCGCGCACACGATTGGCTTGTTGAACGCGAAGACCTGTTCGTGGAAACCGCGCCACGTCGCCTGGAACGAGGGCAGCCACGCCGGACGGGGGTCGGCGTTGAATTCCTTCAGGTCGAGCCCCGAACAGAAGGAGCCGCCTTCGCCGCGAACGATGACCGCGCCGATGGAAGCATCTCCGCCGGCCTCCGCAAGCGCTGCGCTCGCCGCCTTCACCAGCGGCCCAGTGATCGCGTTCTTGCGGTCCGGCCGGTTGAGCACGATCTCGGCGACCGCGCCCGCGCGTTCGAGGCGGACCGGCTGTTCGCTATCGGGCATGAGCGTGCTCCCTCGCGTGCGATGTACCGGGATACTACGCGCCGCCCCCGGCCCGGTACCATGCGCGCCGATGGAGGACTCCCGATGATTCACGAATTGCGCATTTACACGGCGAATCCCGGCAAGATGCCCGCGCTCCAGGCGCGCTTCCGCGACCACACACTCGCCCTCTTCGAAAAGCACGGCATGACGAACGTGGGCTACTGGACGAACGCCATCGGCGGCCGCAGCGACGAGCTCTGGTATATCCTCGGTTTCACCGACCTGGCCCATCGCGAGCGCGCGTGGGCCGCCTTCGCCGCCGACCCGGCGTGGCAGGCCGTGCGGGCCGAATCGGAGAAGGACGGCGCGCTCGTGCACCACATCGAAAACCGCATCCTCTCGCCGACGAACTACTCGCCGCTGCGGTAACGGGCGCCCGGGCTTCTGTTCCCACCGGTCCACCGGCATGGCCGGGCGGGCACGCGTGCGATGGAGTAGGATGCGCTGCGCAGACCAATTGGAGGACAGTTCATGGCAGTTCGACTCGATGGCCAGGTCGCCCTGGTCACTGGCGCGGGCCGCGGCCTCGGCCGTGCCTACGCAATGGACCTCGCGAAGCATGGCGCGAAGGTCGTCGTCAACGACTTCGGCGGCAGCGTCTCGGGCGAAGGCGCCGATGACTCCCCCGCGCAGCAGGTTGTCAACGAAATCAAGGCCCTCGGCGGCGATGCAATCGCCAACGGCGGCGACGTCGGCAACTACGACGACTGCTACAACATGGTGAAGCAGGCGATGGACACCTGGGGCCGCCTCGACGCCATCGTCGCGAACGCCGGCATCCTCCGCGACCTCGCCCTCCACAACATGAGCGAGCACGACTGGGACCTCGTCATTCGCGTCCACCTCAAGCAGTGCTACAACCTGCTCCACCACGCCTGGCCGGTCTTCCGCCAGCAGGCGTACGGCCGCGTCGTGATGGCGACGTCGTCCTCGGGCCTCGTCGGCAACTTCGGCCAGGGCAACTACGGCGCTGCCAAGGCGGGCATGCTCGGCCTCATGAACGTCGCCAAGATCGAGGGCGAGAAGTACAACATCATGGTCAACCTCATCTCGCCCGGCGCGATGACGCGGATGACCGAAAACCTCATGGGCGGCCGCGGTGAGGACCTTGAGGAGCGCAAGCAGACCTCCGCGCCGGAGCACGTCGCCCCGGCCGTGACCTACCTCGCCTCCCCGAACTGCACCGTCAGCGGCATCTGCATCGATGCCAACGGTGGCCGCTACGGCCGCTCGCAGATGGTGCGCACCGTCGGCGTCACCTACGACCCGCACAACTTCAAGGATGCCGACTGGTTCGAGAGCCAGTTCGATGCGATCTGTGACATGACCGGCGCCACCGAGCCCTGGTCGATGCGCGAAACCCGCCAGGAGCACTACGCCGCGAAGGCGAAGCAGGGCTAACCGCCCCGCCGCTCACGAATCGCGAAGGCCCGCCGCAAGGCGGGCCTTCGTCTTCCCCGTCCCCCTGGCTACTACTCCAGGGTGATTTCATCGCCTTCGCGGATCATCCCCGCGACGAAGACCGCGCCATAAACGCCGGCACAGGCGTTGTTCAACTCCGCGGCGGCCTTCAGCACGGCCGGCGAGGCCTCGCTCCCCGGGTGCGCGAGCGTGATCATCGCGCAGCGCCGGTCCGGCTCCGTCACGGCGATGCGTGCCTCCCCAATGCGCACCAGGCGGCCCACCCACGCGTTCTCCGTGAACGGCTCCGCGCTCCCCGTGTCGACCGTGATGCTCATGCGGAAACGGCCCGCGTCTGGCGCGACGCCCGCGGCCGTCGCGAGCGTGCCCACCGTCGCGTGCGAGATCAGCGTCACCGGCGCGACGTCGTAGCTCCCGCGATAGTCGTGCAGGAGCGTCAGCCGCTTTCCCGATGCCGCCTCCAGCAGGGCGAGCAGCGCCGGGTCGTTCGCCGCGAAGCGCTCGCCGCCGGGCGTTTCCACTTCGACCGAGGGCGGCGACCCCGGGACCGTGCGCGTGATGTGCTGCAGCAGCTCCGGATAGTCGCGCGCCGTGAACCACGGGAAGCTGATCTTCGAATCCGCCAGGACGAACGCGAAGGTGCGGTCCCCCGGGAGCCCCTGGAGCGTCAGCATGCTCTCGCTCAGCCGCTCGCCCCCCATCGACTTCACCGGGTAACGGTGGATGCTCGTGACCACGCCAATTCGTTCCAATCTCCCGTCCCGGCGGCAGGTGGCCGCGAGCGCATCATAAACGCAGGCCCGCCTTGCTTTCGTGGGCGTGCGCGGCGTTTTCCCGGTGCGGGCGCGCGCGAGATACTGGCCACACCGGATCACCCGGGCCGGAGCCGCGCGTGCCGAAGCTAGTCCTTGCCTATTCCGGTGGCCTCGATACCACCACCGCCATCAAATGGCTCACCCTCGAACAGGGCTACGACGTCATCGCCCTCAACATCGACGTCGGCAAGAGCCGCGAGCAGCCCGTCGTCGAATCTCGCGGCATGGCCGCCGGCGCGGTCAAGGTTCGCGTCATCGATGGCAAGGAAGACTTCATCCGCTACTTCGCCTTCCCCGCGCTGGCAGCCGGGGCCGTCTACCAGGACGCCTATCCGCTCGCGACCGCGCTCGCCCGGCCGCTCCTGGCCAAGCTCCTGGTCGATGTCGCGCACGAAGAGGGCGCGACTGCGGTGGCGCACGGCTGCACGGGCAAGGGGAACGACCAGGTGCGCTTCGACGTCGGCATCATGACGCTCGACCCCTCGCTGAAGATCGTCGCGCCCACGCGCGAAAACGCCATGGCGCGCGAATACCAGATCGAATACCTCCAGAAGCACGGCATCGACATCCCCTGGGGCCAGAAGGGCCCGTTCTCCATCGATGAGAACCTCTGGGGCCGCAGCGCCGAGGCCGGCGTGCTCGAGGATCCCTGGCAGGAGCCTCCCGCCGAAGCCTACGAATGGACCCGCTCCGCCGAGGACGCGCCCGCCGAACCCGCCTACGTCGAGATCGGCTACGAACACGGCATGCCCATCACCCTCAACGGCGAGGCGATGGCCGCCGTCCCCATGGTCGAATACCTGAACGAACTCGGCGGCGTGCACGGCGTCGGCCGCATCGACCACATCGAGGACCGGCTGGTCGGCATCAAGAGCCGCGAAATCTACGAAGCCCCGGCCGCGATCATCTTCCATACAGCGCACCGCGCGCTGGAAGCGATGACGCTTTCGAAGCAGCAGATCAAGCTCAAGAAGTACATCGCGCAGGAATACGCCGAGCTGATTTACAACGGGCTCTGGTTCAGCGCCCACCACCAGGACATCGCCGCCTACGTGGCGAGCACGCAGCGCCACGTCAGCGGCACTATCCGCGTGCGGCTGCAGCGCGGCACCGCCACCGTCGTCGGCCGCCAGGCGAAGGAATCCCTGTACGACCGCGCGCTCGCTACCTATGATCGCGGCGACACGTACGACCAATCGGCGGCGGTGGGCTTCATCAACATCTGGGGCCTCCAGACGCGGGTGCAGGCTCGCCAGCAGCTGCTCGGCCAGCTCCCCGAAGCCCTGAAGATCGCCATGCCGCGAGAGGATGCCTGATGACCACCACCACTTCCGTCCATGTCAGCTTCGAAGGCTACGGCGAGGCCCCTGAGATCTGGGGCTCGATGCAGGCGAACTTCCTCGTCACGCAGCACGGCCACCACGCCCAGGAGACCGCCGTCCTCCTCAACGACCCGGCCGCGGCCTACCTCGCCGAGCTCCTCGGCCAGCCCGATAACGACGAGTTCCGTCGCCAGGCCGCGCGCCACGTCGGGCAGCTCTGGCTCGAAAAGCTCGTGGGCGAAGGTGTCCACCTCGCGCCCGCGATCACCATCTCGCGGGGCGCCCTCGAGGCCGATGCCGCCTTCGTGGAGCGCGTGAAGCAGCTCACCGGCAAGTAGCCGTGCCCGGGCCCGCGTTCGATGCCGCGGCCTTCCAGCGCGCGCTCACGACCCGCGCCATCGGCCGCTGGATGGTCTACCGCGAGGAGTGCGAATCAACGATGCCGCTCGCGCGCCGCGAGGCCGAGGAAGGCGCGCCCCACGGCACCATCGTCCTCGCCGAGGCCCAGACCGCGGGCCGGGGCCGCCGCGGCCGCTCCTTTCACAGTCCCGCGGGCGAAAACCTCTACTTCACGCTGGTCCTCCGCCTTTCGGCCGGGCAGCACCGCGCGCTCCCGGTGGCGCTGCCGCTCGCCGTGGCCGAAGCCGTCCGTGCCGAGGGCATCGACGCGCGCATCAAGTGGCCGAACGACATCTGGGTGGGCGAACGGAAGCTCTGCGGCATGCTCATCGACGCCGAGGCCGGGCCCGGCGGGCTGCTCGCCTTCCCGGGCATCGGCATCAACGTCAACGGCGACCCGACGCTCATCCCCGAGCTGGCCGGCGTCGCCACGAGCGTTCACCGCGAACTCGGCCACGCCATCGCCCGGGAACCCCTGCTCGCGCGGCTGTGCGAGGTTCTGGAGACGAACTTGGGGCAGCCCTTCGCTGAACTCGTGCCCCGGTATCGCGCACTCTCGCTCGTGCTCGGCCGGGAGGTGGTCATCACACCCGCGGCCGGCGAACCGTTCGCGGCGCACGCCGAGGACATCACCGCCGATGGCGCGCTCCTCGTCCGGCGCGAAGACGGCCGCCACGAAACCGTGGCGGCCGCCGATGTCTCCGTTCGCCCGCGCTGAGGGCTAGGGGTTCTTCTTCGGGACCATCACCTTGCGGCGGAAGTAGCACACTTCCTCGCCCCGCTGGTTGATGCCGCGCGTCTCCACCGTGACGATGCCCCGGTCCGGCCGGCTCGTCGATTCCACCTTCTCCAGCACCAGCGTCTCGGCGCGGATGGTGTCGCCGTGGAAGGTCGGCTTGCTGTGCTTGAGGCTCTCGATCTCAAGGTTCGCGATCGCCTTGCCCGAGACGTCCGGCACGCTCATGCCCAGCACGAGCGAATACACGAAGTTGCCGACCACCACGTTCTGCTTGAACTGCGTCTCCTCCTCCGCGTACCAGCGGTCGGAGTGGAGCGGGTGGTGGTTCATCGTGATATCGCAGAAGAGATGGTCTTCCGACTCCGTGATCGTCTTGCTGGGCCAGTGCTTGTACACGTCGCCCGGCTCGAATTCCTCGTAATAGCGCCCGAACTTATCCCGCCCGTCATAAACCGCCATCATGGTCCTCCTTATCGCCCGGGGTTGTCCCGCCAACAGCTAACAGCCAACAGCTAATAGCTACACCGGATAGTCGCGCACCAGGTTCCGGGCGATGACGATCTTCTGGATGTCGCTCGTGCCCTCGGCGATGATCATCAGCGGCGCGTCGCGGTAGTAGCGCTCCAACGGGAGCTCCTTGCTGTAGGCCACGCCGCCGTGGATGCGCATCGAATCGAGCACGACTTCCTGCGCGATTTCGGTCGAGAACAGCTTCGCCATGCCCGCGTCGAGGTCGCTGCGCTCGCCGGCGTCCTTCTTGCGCGCGGCATCGAAGGTGAGGAGGCGGGCGGCGCGGATCTTCGTCGCCATCTCCGCCAGGCGCAGCTGCTGGGCCTGGTGTTCGAAGATCGGCTTGCCGAACGCCTCGCGCTTCTGGGCGTACCGGATCGCGTCATCGAAGGCCGCCTGCGCGACACCCACGCCGCGCGCCGCGACGTTGATTCGCCCCACTTCCAGCGCGCTCATGATGTGCTGGAAGCCGCTGCCTTCCTTGCCGCCAAGGACCGCGCTGGCCGGCACGCGGGCGTCCTCGAACGAAAGCTCCGTCGTCTCGACGCCCTTGTAGCCGAGCTTGTCGAACTTCTTCCCCTTCACGAAGCCCGGGGTTTCGTGCGGCACGAGGAAGGCGGTGATGCCCTTGTGGCGCGGCTGCGCCGCCGGGTCCGTCTTCGTCATCACCAGGTAGACGCCGGCGCGGTGGCCGTTCGTCACCCACATCTTCTGGCCGTTGATGATGTAGTCATCGCCGTCGCGGCGGGCCGTGGTCTTGATGGCCTGCGCGTCCGAACCGGCGTCCGGCTCGGTGATGCTGAGCGCGCAGCGCATTTCGGGCTCGACGAGCTTCGGGAGGTAGAACTGCTTCTGCTCCGGCGTGCCGTATTCGTTGATGGCGTAGCCGACGAGCACGTGCGTGTTGATGATGCCCGCGAGGCTCATCCAGCCGCGCGCCAGCTCCATGCAGACGCCCGCGTAGCATTCGAAGGTCAGGTCCAGCCCGCCGTACTGCTCCGGGATCTTGATGCCGAACAGTCCCATGTCCGACATCCCCTTGAGCAGCGGCTCGGGGAAGGCGTCCGCGTGTTCGAACTCGCTCGCGTTCGGGCGGACTTCCTTTTCGACCCAGACGCCCACGTTGTTCACGACATCCCTGGCGAGCGGATCGAGGATGTCTGCGGCGTAGTCTCGCGCCATCGGCCTTGCCTTCCTTCTGTCCCGTGAAGTGCGTGCATTATCCGCCGCGCCGCCCTTACCGGCACCGGTCACGCTCGCGCGAATTCCGAATCGCGCTCGAATCTTCCGTTTACGTCACAGTCAGTGCCGTGGAATAATCGATGCATCCGATTGGCGGGACCCTCGTGGTTCGCGCGCGAGGTATCTCATGGCGATGGAACGCGGCACTGCAGCCATGGGCCCGAGGCCGGGCGGACCGATGCCGGGGGGCGCGAAACCATCGTTCAAGCAGGCGCTCGACGTCTTCGCGTCGCGCAACTATCGCTTCCTCTGGACCTCCTCGCTTTTCTCCTTCACCGGCATGCAGATGCAGCAGGTCGCCCGCGCGCTGCTCGCCTGGCACCTGACACACTCCTTCGGCGCGGTGGGGGCCATCTCGCTCTCCTTCGGCCTGCCGATGTTGCTGCTTTCGCTTGTCGGCGGATCGCTCGCGGACCGCTTCGAAAAGCGGAACCTGTCGCTGATTTCGCAGATGGTGACCGGGCTCCTCGCGCTCATCAACGCCCTGATGCTCGTGACGCACACGATCACCTTCGAATGGCTGTTCATCCTCGGGCTTGGCGGCGGCACCGCCATGGCATTGGGCATGCCCGCGCGCACGCCGCTCATGGCCCAGGCCGTCGGCCCCGATAAGGTCATGAGCGCGATGGCGATGTCGAACGCGGCGATGAACTTCACGCGCCTCTTCGGCCCCGCCCTGGCCGGCGCGATGGTCGCCGCCTGGAACCTGGAATCGGTGTACTTCCTCCAGGCCGGCCTCTATGTGCTCTCCTGCCTCACCCTCCTCTTCGTGCCGACCGGGCTCGGGAAGGCGATGGCGCACGGCCCCGCGCGCAAGGGCATGTTCTCCGAGATCGGTGAAGGCCTGAAATACGTCGCCACCGACTCGCGGCTGCGCATGCTGAACGGGACCATGCTCATCATCAGCTTCTTCGGCATGCCCTACGTGATGCTCCTCGCCGGCTTCGTGAAAGAGGAGCTGGGCAAGGGCGACGGCGCCTTCGGCCTCCTCCAGTCCGTCTCCGGCGTCGGCGCGCTCGCCGGGTCGCTCGCCATCGCCACACTGACGACCTTCGACCGCAAGAACACGGTGCAGTGGCTCGCAGGCATGGTCGGCGGCGCCGGGCTCATCGGCCTCGCGCTCGGATCGCAGGCGTTCGGCTACAGCGGCGCGCTCGTGGCGATCCTCATCCTCGGGCTCTCGCTCACGGCGTATCAGACGCTCAATTCCACGCTGATCATGGACGCGACGAAGCCGGAGTATTACGGCCGGGTCATGAGCATCAACATGCTGAGCTTCTCGGCGATGCCCCTCATGGCGTTCCCGCTCGGGCGCGTGGCCGATGTCGTGGGTGTGCAACAGACCTTCGCCGCGCAGGGCATCATCGTCGCCGCCGCGCTCGTGCTGGTGGCCATCGTGAACCCCGGGCACAGCTTCGGCCGGGTGCCCCCGCGCGCCTACTCGGCCGGGATGGGCATGAGCCCCGTCGCCGCCCGTCCCGGCGTGCGCCCACCCGTCGCCGTCGAGGAAGAAGCCGCGGCCGCGCCCGCCGGCGGCCAGTAGCGGCCAGCGCCAAATTTCGCAGCGAACGAAAACGGGGAGGCCATTGGCCTCCCCGTCCTGCGGGTGTCGCCGGTGCCGCCGCTCAGGACCGCGCGCCGGTCCCCTGCTGCGTCGCGTTGACGAGAATGACCATGTTCCCCTCGGGGTGGCGATTCTCGTACATCAGCTGGTGGCACTCGCCCGTTTCGTTGAACGGGAAGACGCGGCCCAGGCAGGGGTCGATCTTGCCCTCGATCACGAGCTCGTTGAAGGCGTAGGCCTGCTCGTCGTTCGCGAAGTGCGAGCCCTGGAGGCGCTTCTGGCGCATCCAGAGGTAGCGCAGGTCCACATCCGCGTTGTAGCCCGTCGTGCCCGCGCAGATGACGACCATGCCGCCCGTATCGCAGACGAACTGGCTCGTGGGCACGGTGTCCTGCCCGGGGTGTTCGAACACCAGGCGCGGGCTCTTGCGCTCGCCGAGGATGTCCCAGATCGCCTTGCCGAACGCGCGGGCGCCGCCCGTGAACTTGCCCATCGCGTCGTTGTCGGTCCAGTCGGGCAGGCGGCCCCAGTGGCTGAAGTCCTTGCGGTTGATGCAGCCGATGGCGCCGAGTCGCATGCAGTGTTCGAACTTCGCGGGGCTCGAAACGACACCGATGGGCTTCGCGCCCGCGTTCGCCGCCAGCTGCAGTGCCATCGACCCGAGGCCGCCGGAAGCGCCCCACACGAGGACGACGTCGCCTTCCTGCACGTTGTGCGGCGGCCACCCGAAGAGCATGCGGTAGGCCGTGGCCCCGACGAGGAAGTACGCGGCCGCGGCCTCCCAGGTGAGGTGCTTCGGCTTCGGCGCGCACTGGTGCGCCTGCACCTTCGTGAACTGCGCGAACGAACCCCAGTTCGTCTCGTAGCCCCAGATGCGGAACGACGGGTCGAACATCGGGTCCTGCCCGGCCTCCACCCCCGGCGCGTGGACATCCCAGGTGCCGCAGTGGACGACCACTTCGTCCCCGACCTTCCAGTCGCGAACGGCGGAGCCAACCTTATAGATGATGCCCGATGCATCGGAGCCGCCGATGTGGAAGTCCTCCGGTTCGCCCGCCTTGTTGCGCGCGCCGATGACGTCCACGGGCGAGCCCAGCCCGGCCCAGACGTTGTTGTAGTTGACGCCCGCCGCCATGACGTAGACGAGGACATCGTCGGCGCCGATCTCGGGCACGTTGACCACTTCCGGCTGGAACGCCTGGCGCGGTTCGCCGAAGCGCGACTGGCGGATGAGTTGGGCGTGCATGCGCGCCGGCACGTGCCCCAGCGGCGGAACTTCGCCCAGGTCGTAGAGATCCTTCAGTTCGTCGGCCAATGCGGCTCCTCGCAGGCGGCTCTCCCGCCGGATTATGGGTTCAGCCAGTCTAGCCATCCCCCGGGAGCCGCTCAATTCGCCCCGGCGTTTGAACGTTATGCGTTCGGCGTGCCGGTGTGCAGTCGTGCCTCCCGGTTCCGCACGGGCACGAGCTCCGTGAGCACGCCCGCCGCCTCCTTCGGGTAGAAGAACGCCGCCTGTGCCTTCGGCCCGATATCGACCTGCCGCAGGCCGTTGCCCGCGAGCCGCGCCGCCTCGGTCGCGACGTCGTCCACGGCATACCCGATGTGGTGCAGCCCGGCGCCGCGCTTCGCGAGGAACCTCGCCGCCCCGCTCGTGCCATCCTGCGGCACGATGATCTCGACCACGGTCTCGCCTTCGCCCACCGCGATGAAGTAGTTCAGCGTCCGTTCCGGTTCGAAGTACGAGCCTGTCTCCCCGGCGCCGCGCCAGTCGGCGATTTCGAAGCCCATGACATCGATGAACACCGCGCGCGCATCCGCCCAGGACGCGGCGACGAGGCCAATGTGGTCGATTCGGCGAATCATCGCGACCCTCCGTGCGAATGTGCGCGCACACTAACGATCCGCGGCCGGTTCGTCGATGCAATCCTCGCCATCCGGGGGCGTTGGCCGATTTACGGGCTTTTTACGGGCCGCTTGCCGAATTCGGGCGCACGGCCGTGGCGTGGGGGCCATTATCGGGCCGTGGCCGAAAGGCCCGCCGGCTTCTCCGCCGGGACCCTCCGAGCCGCCTGCGGGAACTGACACCTGGGGGCGCATGTGCACAACCCGCAGGCGCTCGGACCTCCTGCCCCTCCCCCTTCCCTTCCCCCGGTTCCCAGTTGTCGGTTGTCAGTTCCCAGGGGATCGGCCCTGGCGCGTCGCGGGAATGTGTTGGCTCACCGCAGGCGTTGGCCACCGTTTTGTTCCCGGGTAGGGCGCGTGCTATAGTGCCACCCGGCTTTCGGGACAGATTTCACAATCGGCGGCCGCGTGCTTTACGAATTCGGTCACATCGGAATTCTCGTCATCATCGCCATCGTCTTCCCGCTCGGCGCGGTCGTGACGTCGTGGGCGCTGCAGTTCGTGCGCATCCGCCCGGCGGTGCCATCCGACCCCGTGAAAGAGGACATCTACGAGTGCGGCGTCCTCACCGAGGGCCCGAGCCTGGTCCAGTTCAACTTCCGCTTCTATTACGTCGCGCTGCTGTTCGTGCTCTTCGACGTTGAAATCATCTTCCTGTTCCCCTGGGCGCTGGTGTTCGACAAGATCGGCTGGCAGGGATATCTCGAGGGCGTCGGGTTCATCGGCATCCTCGCGCTCGGCATCCTGTACGCGTGGCGCAAGCGCGCCCTGGAGTGGCGCTAATGGCCGTCACACGTGAATGGTCCGGCCACGATGTCGCCGCCGCGCTCGAGGCCGCCGTCCCCGGCGCCGTGGCGAAGGCCGACGACGTCGCCTGCTACCTCAAGCCCGAGAAGACCGTCGAGGCGATGCAGGCGCTCCGCACCGGCGCCGATACGGACTTCGTCCACCTCACGAACCTCTGCGGCGTCGATTACTGGGACCACTTCGAAGTCGTCTACCACATCCAGTCGTTCGTGAAGAACCAGATTTGCACCGTGAAGGTGGAGTGCTGGGACCGCGACAAGCCCTCCGTGCCGAGCGTCGTGCCGGTCTGGCATGGCGCCTGGATGCAGGAGTGCGAGGCCTACGACCTCTTCGGCATCCGCTTCGAAGGGCACCCGAACCTGCATCGCATCCTCCTCTGGGACGGGTTCCCCGGCTGGCCCCTGCGCAAGGACTTCCTCTCCATGCCCGGCGGCCTGCAGCCCGGCCTGAACGAGTTCTCGGGCACCGCCCGCCGCGAGGCTCCCCCCGTGAGGCCCGTCAATGACTGACACGATCAAGAGCGAGCCGTTCGTCCTCAATATCGGGCCGCAGCACCCTTCGACCCACGGCGTGTTCCGCATTAAGGCCACCGTCGACGGCGAAAAGGTGATCGACGCCGAGATGGTGATGGGCTACCTCCACCGTTCGATGGAGAAGCTCGCCGAGGAACGCACCTACACGCAGAACATCCCCTTCACCGACCGCACGGACTACCTCTCGAGCATGTCCAACAACCTGGGCTACTGCCTGGCGGTGGAGAAGCTCGCCGGCATCGACGTGCCCGACCGCGGCAACGCCATCCGCGTGATCATGGCCGAACTCCAGCGCCTCGCGAGCCACTGCATGGCCGTCGGCGCCTTCACCAACGACACCGGCGCATGGCAGACGCCCGTCATGTGGTGCTTCCGCGAACGCGAGAAGATCCTCGACCTCTTCGAAATGACCTGCGGCGCGCGCCTCACCTGCAACTACATGCGCATCGGCGGCGTCGCTTTCGACCTGCCGGCGGCCTTCGTGCCCGCGGCCCGCAAGTTCGTGCAGGAGCTGCCCGCGTTCATCGACGAGATGGAGGCGCTGCTGGTCGCGAACGAGATCTTCATCGCCCGCACGGTGGGCGTCGGCGTGCTGACCCCGGAGATGGCGACCAACGCCAGCCTTTCCGGGCCCATGCTGCGCGGCTCCGGCATCGCCTGGGACCTGCGCAAGGCCGATTCCTACTGCGGCTACGACAAGTACGACTTCGAAATCCCCATCGGCTACCGGGGCGATAGCTACGACCGCTTCGTCGTCCGCCTCGAGGAGATGCGCCAGAGCGTGAAGATCCTCAAGCAGGCGCTCGATGGTCTGCCCGGCGGGCCGCACAGCACGCAGGTGCCGCTCGCGCTCCGCCCGCCGAAGGGTGAGGCCTACGCGCGTGTCGAAGGGCCTCGCGGCGAGCTCGGCTACTACGTCGTCAGCGACGAAGGCCCGTCGCCACACCGCTTCCACATTCGCCCGCCCTCGTTCATCAACCTGAGTGCGCTCAAGGAGATGACGGTTGGCGGCTCCGTGGCCGACGCCATCGTCGTCCTCGGTTCCATCGACATCGTCGTGGGGGAGATCGACCGCTGATGGCACTTCCCATGCTGCTCACCGACCACTGGTACGACATCCGCGACCTGTCGAACCTCACGAACCCGCTCCTGGACTTCGTGGGCGACAACATCAGCTCCGAGCTCGCCTACATCCTCGGGCCGCTCATCGGTTTCATCGCCAGCTTCCTCATCTTCGTCCTGCCGTCGCAGCTCTATGTCGGTGTCTATGGCGAACGGAAGCTCATCGGGCGCATCCAGTCGCGCCTGGGGCCGAACCGCGTGGGCCCCTTCGGTCTCATCCAGCCGATCGCCGACGCGATCAAGCTGATGCAGAAGGAAGCGCTCACGCCCAAGACGGCCGATTCGATCGTCATGAATCTCGCACCGGTGTTTTTCGTGGCGCCGGCCGTGCTCCTGTTCGCGGTCATCCCCTTCGGCCCGAACATGATCGTCGCGAACGTGAACGTCGCGCTGCTCTACTTCCTCGCGGTGTCCTCGCTGCCGGTGCTGGCGGCGTTCATGGCGGGCTGGAGCGGCAACAACAAGTACAGCCTCTTCGGCGCCATGCGCATCGTCGCGATGTCGATTTCCTACGAAGTGCCGCTCGTGCTCGCGATGCTCGGCGTGGTGCTCTTCACCGGCACGCTCAGCCTTCAGGGCATGGTCCTCTGGCAGAAGGAGTGGGACATCTGGGTCGGCATGCTCATGCCGATCGCGTTCGTCATCTACTTCATCTGCGTCAGCGCGGAACTGAACCGCACGCCCACCGACATCGCCGAGGCGGAGTCCGAGATCGTCGCCGGGTACCTGACGGAGTACTCGGGCATGAAGTGGGGCCTCTTCTACGGCATGGACATCGGTTACGCGCTCGCCGCTTCGGCCTTCGCCGCGACCGTCTTCCTGGGCGGCTGGTCGATGTTCGGGCTCGACAAGATCGTCCCGCCCTGGCTCCTGCTCGTGGCCAAGACCCACCTCTTCTACATGATCTTCATCTGGACCCGCGGCACGCTCCCGCGTCTGCGCATCGACCAGCTGATGGCGTTCGCCTGGAAGTTCATGCTCCCGGTCGCGCTCGCGAACCTGCTGCTCGTGGCCACGGAGCGCATGCTCTGGGTCGACGCCTTCGATTCGAAGCAGGTGTTCCTCTATCTCTTCATGGTCGTGAACATCGCCGGCGCCGCCGCGATCGTCTACGGCTGGGCGCGCTTCCTCGGCTACAAGCCGGAGAACCACCCGACGAAGCCACGCCTCGTGAAAGAAGCCGGCGGCTACGTCCCGGTCGGGCGGGAGGTGCGCTGATGGACGGCTCCGGACCGGTCGTCGCCTTCTGGATGCTTGCCGCCGTGACCCTGGTAGCGGCGGGTGGCGTGCTCGTGTCGCGCAACCTGCTGCACGCGGTGCTCTTCCTGATCCTCGCCTTCATCGGCGTCGCCGGGCACTTTGTCCTGCTCTCGGCCGAATTCCTGGCGATGGCGCAGGTCATCATCTATGTCGGCGCGATTTCCGTGCTCGTGCTCTTCGCCGTGCTCCTCACGCCCCGTGCTGGCCGCGATAACGGCGAGACGAAAGCGTTCCCGGTGGGCGCGCTGCTCGCCTTGGCGCTTGCAGCGGTCTTCCTCTTCGTCATCAACGACACGAACTGGAAGACGGTCTCGGAGTCGCCGGCACTGGCGCCCGAGGCCCTCGGTGAAGCGCTGCTGACGACCTGGGTGCTGCCGTTCGAAATCGCCTCGGTGCTCCTAACGGCGGCGCTCGTGGGCTCGATCATGCTCGCGCGCACGGCCGAGGAAGAAGCGGAGGACGCCCTCGCATGAGCACGCTGTTTCTCGCCTCGGTCGGCATCGAGCATTTCCTCACCGTGGGGGCGCTGCTCTTCTGCCTCGGGCTGATGATCGCCCTGGGCAAGCGCAACGCGATCGGCGTGCTCATGGGCGTCGAGCTCATGCTCAACGCCGTGAACCTCACGCTCCTCACGTTCTCGCGCTTCAGCGAGAGCGACCGCCCGATCGCCGGGCAGACGTTCGTCGCCTTCATCATCACGGTCGCCGCTGCCGAGGCGGCCGTCGCCCTCGCCCTCGCGATGTCGGTCTACCGGAATCGCGAGACCGTCGACGTCGACCAGATCAACCTCCTGAAGTCGTAGGAAGCGTATGTGGGTCGAATTCATGAACGTCCGCAACGGCTACGTCGCCGAGACCTGGCGCGAGCTGTTCGCCGCTGAAGGGCTCTCGGTGCGAGTCATCCCGCCGGTCGGCAAGGGAGAGAAGGCCTCCATGCGCGACGCACGCACGCTGTACGTCCCCACGGGCAAGGCACACGTTGCCCGTGAGATCCTGAGGAAGATCTAGCCGATGCTGTTCCTCGCCGAGCCCGCCCACGCGGCCGCCATTCCCACCATCAAAGAGCCCATGCTCTGGGCCATCCTCCTCGCCCCCCTGGTGGGCTGGGGGCTGATTGTCCTCTCCTTCCGCAAGGTCCCGGGGATCGCGGGCTATATCGCCATCGCCGCGGTCGGCACGGCCTGCGCGCTGAGCTACTTCGCGCTCTTCAACGCCATCGACGCCGACGGCGGCATCCGCCAGTACACGCACGAGTGGTACACCGCCGGGAAGCTGACGGTGCCGCTCGGTGTCCGGCTCGACGGCCTCACGGCGGTCATGCTGGTGGTCGTGACGACGGTCTCGACGCTCGTCCAGATCTACTCGACCGGGTACATGTCCGGCGACCCCGGCTATGGGCGCTACTTCGCGCACATGTGCCTCTTCACCACTTCGATGCTCGGCCTCGTGCTCGCCGACAACCTCTTCCAGATCTTCATCTTCTGGGAGCTCGTCGGCCTGAGCAGCTACCTGCTTATCGGCTTCTGGTTCCACAAGCCGAGCGCCGCGGCCGCCGCCAAGAAGGCGTTCATCGTCACCCGCATCGGCGACCTCGGGTTGCTCGCGGGCATGCTCCTCATCTGGACGAAGGGCGGCACCTTCGATGTCGCCGGCATCCAGGAGCTCGCCGAAAGCGGCCACCTGGAGGCGTGGGTCATCACCTGGTTCGCGCTCGGCATCTTCGCGGGCGCGGCCGGCAAGTCGGCGCAGTTCCCGCTGCAGGTCTGGCTCCCCGACGCGATGGAAGGCCCGACGCCGGTCTCGGCGCTCATCCACGCCGCCACGATGGTCGCGGCGGGTGTGTACCTGGTCGCCCGTTTCTTCCCGGTGTTCGAAGTCACCGCCGATGCGCGCGAAGTAGTGGCCTGGATTGGCGCCATCACCGCCATCATGGCCGCCTGCATCGCGATGGTGCAGACGGACTTCAAGCGCGTGCTCGCCTACTCCACCATCAGCCAGCTCGGCTACATGATGCTGGCGCTGGGCGCGCTCGGGTACGTAGCGGCCATCTTCCACCTCTTCACCCACGCGTTCTTCAAGGCCCTGCTCTTCCTCGGCAGCGGCTCGGTGAACCACAGCACCAACACCTTCGACATGCGGAAGATGGGCGGCCTGCGCAAGCCCATGCCCGTCACCTTCTGGACGTTCGTCATCGGCTCGCTCAGCCTCTCGGGCATCTTCCCGCTCGCCGGCTTCTGGTCGAAGGACGAGATCCTGCTCGACGCCTGGCGCGAGAACACCGGCCTCTGGGCGTGCGCCTTCGTCGTCGCCTTCATGACCGCGTTCTACATGTTCCGCGCCATCTTCCTCACCTTCTTCGGCGAATACAAAGGCGGCGAACCGGTCGACCACCACGACCCGGACAATCACTTCCACGGCGATCCGAAGCACCCGCACGAGTCGCCCTGGAACATGAAGGGGCCGCTGCTCGTGCTTGCGGTGCCGTCGATTGCGGCGGGCTGGTTCGCCTACGACCACATGTTCGCGGACCTCATTAACGGTGCCCTCCCCGCCGTGCACGAACACGGCAGCACGTTCTCGTGGGGCATCGCGCTGAGCTCGAGCGCCGTCGCCATCGGGGGCATCGGGCTCGCCTGGGCGATCTACTACAAGCAGTGGGTAACCTCGACGTCGATTCGCGACGGCTTCGCGCCGTTCGCCATCCTCTTCGAGAACAAGTTCTACATGGACAAGCTCTACGAGGACCTCATCGTCCGGAACATCCTCCAGAAGGGCTGGAACCGCCTGCTGCAGCTGAACGACATCTACGTCATCGACGGCGCCCTGAACGGTGGCGCGCGGCTTACCCGCCAGCTCAGCTCGCGGCTGCGCGTCATCCAGACGGGCCAGCTCCAAACCTACGGCCTCGGCGTCGCCGCCGGAGTCATCGTCCTCGTTCTTGCCGTGTACACGGCGAACCCGCTGTAGGAGGCCGCCATGGATCTGACCATCGTGACCTTCCTCCCCGTCGTCGCCGCGGCGATCATCATGCTCTTGCCTCAGCAGCAGGAGCAGAACGCGAAGTACGTCGCGCTCCTGTTCGCGCTCGCCGGCCTGGCCTATTCGCTCGTGCTTTTCGCCGGCTTCGATATCAACGCCGGCGGCTACCAGCTCGTCGAGAACAAGAAGTGGGTCGATATCGGCCAGTTCGAGCTGCGCTATCACCTCGGCGTCGATGGCCTGAGCATGCCGCTCGTGCTCCTCACGACGTTCCTCACGGTCGCCGCCGTGCTCGTATCGTTCAGCGTGAAGCTGCGGCCGCGCCTCTACTTCGCGATGCTGATGCTGCTGTCGACGTCCGTCATCGGCGTGTTCGTGTCCGTCGACTTCATGCTCTTCTTCCTCTTCTGGGAGCTCGAGCTCTTCCCGATGTTCCTGCTCATCGCGATCTGGGGCTCCGGCCGCAAGGAATACTCCGCGACCAAGTTCGTGCTCTACACGATCGCGGGCTCGGCGTTCATGCTACTCGGCATCCTCGCCCTCGCCTTCAGCGCGAACACCTTCGATATCGAGGTGCTCTCGCAGTCGGAGATCAAGGACGCCATCTTCCCGCTGAGCTGGGTCTTCCTCTTCCTGTTCATCGGGTTCGCCGTGAAGCTGCCGATTGTGCCGCTGCACACCTGGCTGCCCGATGCCCACGGAGATGCCCCCACGGCCGTCTCCGTGATGCTCGCAGGCGTGCTCCTGAAGATGGGCGGCTACGGCCTCATCCGCATGTGCGTGTCCATCCTCCCCGCCACGGCGGACGACTACAGCATCTGGCTCGCCGGGATTGGCGCGTTCAGCGTCCTCTACGGCGCCTTCGTCACCCTCCGCCAGACGGACGTGAAGCGGCTCATCGCCTATTCGTCCGTGAGCCACATGGGCCTGGTGCTGCTCGGCATCGGCGCCATGGGCAAGGAGAGCATGATGGGCGCGACCTATCAGATGCTTGCTCACGGCGTCGTCACCGGCATGCTCTTCACCTCCGTGGGGCTCATGTACGAACGCACGCACACGCGTGAAATCGCCCGGCTCGGCGGCCTCGCCCGCCAGATGCCCTTGATCGCGACGGGGCTCGTGTTCGCGGGCTTCGCGAGCCTCGGGCTCCCCGCGCTCGCCGGTTTCGTCGCAGAGGTCACTGTCTTCCTCGGCAGCTTCGAACGGTACGAATGGGCCGTGCTGCTCTCGCTGGGCGGCGTGGTCCTCTCGGCCGGCTACATCCTCTGGACGATGCAGCGCACCGTCTTCGGGCCCGTCCGGCATGACTGGGACGGCGTCACCGATGCGAAAGCATGGTGGGAACACGCCGTCGTCCTCGGGCTCGCTGCTTCCGTGATTCTTCTCGGTGTCTACCCGGCCCTCATGATGGACATGATTGGCCCGGCGCTGGACCCGATCGTGCAGAGGTTGGCCGCATGAACGGCATCGATACGGTCGGGCCGCAACTTTCCGTCCTCGGGGCCGCGGGCCTCATCCTCGTGGTGGACGCGCTCATGCCGCAGCAGCGGCGCATGCTCCCGTTCATCGCCCTCTTCGGTCTCGTCATCTCCGCCCTCTGGACGGTGTCCTGGGTGGGGCGCGATTTCGCCCCCGCCGACATGACGACCTTCGACGGCACGTTCTCGCTCGACCAGTACTCGGCGTTCTTCTACTTCGTCTTCGTGGGCATCACCGCCACGGTCGTCCTCGCATCGATCGACTGGGTGAACCGCGAAGGGCGCGGCCAGGGCGAGTACTACGCGCTGGTGATGACGGTCTGCTCGGGGCTGATGTTCCTCTCCGCCTCGCGCGACCTGATCACGATCTTCCTCTCGCTCGAACTCTCCTCCATCCCGCAGTACATCCTCGCGGGCTGGGGCAAGGACAAGCGCTCCAGCGAAGCCGGTATCAAATACCTCCTCGTCGGCGCGGTCGCGTCGTCGCTGCTGCTCTACGGCATGGCGCTGCTGTACGGCGCCACCGGAACGACGCTACTCGATGGCATCGGCGCCTACGTCGCGTCGCCCGAGGCGGAGGCCAACCGCGGCCTGCTCGTGCTCGCGATGGTTCTCCTGATGGCGGGCTTCGGCTTCAAAATGGCCGTCGTGCCCTTCCAGATGTGGGTCCCGGACGTCTACCAGGGCGCACCGACACCCGTCGCCGCCTTCCTCTCCGTCGGTTCGAAGGGCGCGGCCTTCGCCGTTGTCGTGCGTGTGTTCATCGTGGCCCTCGGCGCGAACCTGCTTAGCGACGACTGGTCGATGATCTTCGCCGTCCTCGCGGCCGTCTCCATGACGCTCGGGAACGTGATGGCTGTCTCCCAGACGGACATCAAGCGCATGCTCGGGTACTCGTCCATCGCGCAGGCCGGGAACTTCCTCATCGGGCTCGCGGCTGTCTCTGGCGGCGATGAGCGCTTCACCCTCGGCGCGAGCGGCGTGCTCCTGTTCGTGGCTGCCTATGCGTTCACCAACCTCGGCGCGTTCGTCGCCGTCATCGCCATCTCCCAACGCATCGGCAGCGACCAGATCAAGGATTACGCGGGCATGTGGCGGCGCTCCCCCGTGCTGGCGCTCGGGCTGGCGTTCTGCCTGGTGTCGCTCACGGGCATTCCGCCCACGGTGGGCTTCTGGGCGAAGCTGTACATCTTCAACGCCGGCATCCGCGCGGACCTCGGCTGGCTCGTGATCATTGGTGTGCTCAACAGCGTCGTCTCCGCCTACTACTACCTGGGCGTGGCGCGCCAGCTGTTCACCGGCGGCGATGAATCCACCGAGCGCGTCCCGACATCGCCATCCATCAGCCTTTCGCTGGGCGCGGCGACGCTCGGCGTGCTCGTGTTCTCGATCATCCCCATGCCGCTGATGTCCGCCGCCCGCGACGCCGCCGAAGTGCTGACGAAGTAGCCGCGTGCCCGGCTACGACATCACGGTCGAACTCGAACTCGATGCGCCCGGGCTGGATCTCGACGCGCTGGAGCAACTCGCCCGGGCCGTGATGGCGGGCGAGGACATCGCCGAGGGCACGGGCCTCGCCGTCGTGATCGTCGACGACGACGAGATCCGCGACCTCAACGCGCAGTTCCTCGGCAACGACGAGCCCACGGACGTCCTCTCCTTCCCGGACGAAGGCGGCGACTTCATCGAAGGTGGCGACAGCGAACCCTTCCTCGGCGACATCGCCATTTCGCTGCCCACGGCGCAGCGCCAGGCCGACGCCGTGGGCCACGTGCTCGCCGCCGAGATGGCGCACCTGCTTGTGCACGGCATCCTCCACCTCTGCGGCTACGACCACGTGAACGGCGGCGAAGAAGAAGCCCGCATGCGCGCGCGCGAGGAGCACTACCTCGGCGGCTCGGGGACGGTCCACCACCACTAGGCGGCGCGTTCGCGGTCGAACCCCCGGCACATCTGTTCTATACTCGGGTGAGACGGCAGCCCCGGGGGAATCGTGCTCTACGGCAAATGGCGCCCGCGCGGCTTCGACGAGGTCGTGGGGCAGGATCACATCGTGACCACCCTGCGAAACGCGCTCGCCTCCGGGCAGGTGGTGCACGCCTACCTCTTCAGCGGCCCCCGCGGCACGGGGAAGACGACCACCGCGCGCATCCTCGCCCGGGCGATGAACTGCGCGAACCTGGATCGTGGCGAACCCTGCAACCGCTGCCCGTCGTGCGAAGCCATCGCCAACGGCTCCGCCCTGGACCTGATCGAGATGGACGCCGCCAGCAACCGCGGTATCGATAGCATCCGCGAGCTGCGCGAACGCGTGGCCTTCGCCCCCAGCGACATGCGCAAGAAGGTCTACCTCCTGGACGAAGTGCACATGCTCACCGACCAGGCCTGGAATGCGCTCCTGAAGACGCTGGAGGAGCCGCCGCCGCACGCCGTCTTCATCCTCGCGACGACGGAGCTGCACGAAGTCCCCGCGACCATCCTCTCGCGCTGCCAGCGGTACGACTTCCACCGCATCCCGAACGACGCGATCGTCTCCCGCCTTCGCTTCATCGCCGCGGAGGAGGGATTCAGCATCCCCGACCAGGGGCTGCTCCAGATCGCGATACAGTCCCGCGGTGGCGCGCGCGACGCCATCACCCTGCTCGAACAGGTCGTCGCGCGCTACGGGCCGACGCCCTCGACGGATGAGGTGCTCGATGCGCTCGGCCTCATGCACGATGAGCGGAGCGAGCGGCTTGCCTCGGCGATCATCGATAGCGACCTCGCGACCGCCCTCGACATCGCCCGCGAGATCGGCGACGACGGCATCGATATAGCCCGCTTCACGCGCGAGACCATCGACGTGCTGCGCGAGGTGCTGCCCCAGGCGCTACGGGGCCGCGCGCGCGAGGACTCGCCCTACCAGGGGCTCGCCGAGGCCGCGATCGCCACGGCGAACGCCGCCGGCAACATCGCCCGTGCCATCCAGGAGCTCGCGAAAGCCGACTTTCGCCTCGATCCCGCGAACCCCGTGCCGCTCGAAGTCGCCTGTGCGACCGCGATCATGGGGCCCGTCACCGTCGCGGTCCCCGCGGGCGCGATGGCGACCCAGGCGGCCGGTGTCGCCGCGAATGGACGGCCCGTCGCCGGTCCACGGCCGCCCGCCGGCACTGCCGCGACCACGGCTGCTCCCACCGCGGATGGCCCGGTATCGCGCGAGGAGCGCTTCCTGAAGGACCTCTACGAAGCCTGCCGTATGGCGAACCCGCGGCTGGGGGCCTGGCTCAACGGCTCGTGCCGCGTGGTCGCGATGGACAGCGACGAGCTCGAGCTGGGGTTCTTCATGCCCCTGCACATGCAGAAGGTCGACAACGACTGCCGGCCGCTAATCGAAGAACAGGCCGAGGGCTTGCTCCATCGCCCGGTGAAGCTGAAGGTGAGACTGGTCGAGAAAGAAGAGCAGCCCCGCAAGATGCCGCGGGGCGGCCACCTCGCCCGTGCCGCCGAGGCGCTCGGCGCAACACCCGTAACGAAGGAACCGTAGAAGCACATGGCCAAGACCAGCGGGAACAACCGGTACCTGCGCCGCGGCGGCGGTGGCGGCAATCTCCCCCGTCCCGGGGGCGGCGGCGCCAACCCCATGGCCGCTGCCCAGGAGATGCTCGCCAAAGCACAGGAACAGCTGGCCGAGACCATCATCGAGGGCACATCCGGCGGCGGCGCCGTCAAGATCCAGATGAACGGCGAACATAAGATCACCGGCCTCTCGATCCAGCCCGAGGTCGTGGACCCGGACGACGTGGAGATGCTGCAGGACCTCATCCTCGCCGCCATCGGCGATGCTCACGAACGCGTCTCGGCGCTGCAATCGGAGTCGTTCGGCGCCATCACCGGCGGCCTGAACATCCCCGGCCTGGGCTAGCACGGTGGCCGAGGGGGCGGGCACGCCCGAGCCCATCGCACGCCTCATCGAGGCGTTCCACCGCCTTCCCGGCATCGGCCCGAAGTCGGCGCAGCGGCTCGCATACCACATCCTTCGCGTTTCCCCGCAGGAGGCCGAGGCCCTCGCATCCGCCATTCGCGACGTGAAGGAGCGGATCCGCTTCTGCTCCGTCTGCCTCAACATCACCGATACCGACCCCTGCGCTTACTGCACCGACCCTCGCCGCGACCCCTCCGCGATTTGCGTGGTCGAACAGGCCCTCGATATCACCGCGGTGGAACGCGCCGGCGGCTTTCGCGGCCGCTACCACGTCCTCCACGGCGTGCTGAACCCGATCGACGGCATCGGCCCCGAGGACCTGCATATCAAGGAGCTGGTCACCCGCCTCGCGGACGGCGAGGTGAAGGAAGTGATCATGGCCACGAACCCCAGCCTCGAAGGCGAGGCCACGGCGATGTACATCCATCGCCTCGTCGGGCCCCTGGGGGTGAAGGTCACCCGTCTTGCGCGCGGCCTCCCCAGCGGCGCCGACCTCGAATACACCGACGACCTGACCCTCTCCCGCGCCTTCGAGGGCCGGCAGGAGATCTGACAGTGGCCGAACGGCCGCGCACCTACACCGCCGAGGGCGTCATCCTGCGCCGCCGCAACATCGGCGAGGCCGACAGCATCTTCACCGTCTACAGCGACCGCGAGGGCAAGTTCGACGCCGTCGCCCGCGGCGTCCGCAAGGCCCGCAGCAAGATGCGCGGCCACCTCGAACCGCTCACTCGCAGCCGCTTCCTCATCGCGAAGGGCCGCTCGCTCGATGTCTTCGCGCAGGCCGAGACCGTGCACCACTACCGCGCCGTGCGCGAGGACCTCGACCGCGCGGCCACGGCCGTCTACTGCGCCGAGCTCGTCGACCGCTTCACCGTCGAACGCGCGCCCCAGGAGGGCCTCTACTCGCTGCTGCTCGGCATCCTCGACGCACTGGAGGATGGCTGCGGGATCACGGTCGCGCGATATTTCGAGGTGCAGCTGCTGGCGCTCTCAGGGTACGACCTCGCGCTCGACGCCTGCGCCCTCTGCAACACTCCGCTCGCCGCCGAAGAGACGCTCCTCTCGCCCTCCGCGGGCGGGCTTGTGTGCCGGCTGTGCCGGCCGCGGGCCGAAGGCGGCCGTATCCTCGGCCTGCGGGCGGTGAAGGTGCTCCGCTACGCACGTCGCGCCACCCTGGACGCTTTCGCCGCGCTGAGCCTGGACGCGGACCTCGATGCGGAGCTGCGGACGGCCCTCGCGCTCGTCATCCGTCACACGCTCGAACGCGACCTCGCCGCGACGCGCTTCCTGGAAGATGTCCGGCGGCTGCCCGGGCCCCATCCGGCGCCTTCACCGGACGGCCGTGTAGAATAGCTTTCAGCCCAACCACCCCGAGGCGTTCCGTGCCCCTGTACGAGTACTACTGCGAGCCCTGTAACGGCATCTTCGAGGAGCTGCGGCCGATGCGCGAAGCTTCGGACCCGGTTCCCTGCCCGGAATGCTACAAGGACGCGAAGCGCATCATGCCCACGTCCTTCTCGGCGTTCACCTTCCGCGAAGGCTACCCGCGCCGTATCCCCGACGACGGCAAGTACTACCACCTCGGCAAGAAGGTCTCGAGCCTGGTCACCGGCGGCACGCCGAACGAGCACCCCGAGGTGAACAAGAAGGAGCCGGAGCCGTCGCTCACCAAGGGCGAGAAGGCCGAGCTCCGCGACGCCGTCGAGCTCGCCAAGAAGGACGAGCTGGTGGACTCCTACGGCAGCCGCATCGCCCCCGAGACCGTGGTCCAGGCCGTTTCCCAGGGCCGCACCCTCAAGAAGGGCACTCCAGGCCTCTAAGCCGGCACCCGCGCTCGCACACGAAGAAGGCGCCCACAGGGGGCGCCTTCTTGCATTCTCGGTTGCCGCCCTCCGCGCTAGCTTCGCCGCGAGAGGACGTATTCGCCGATATCCGTCAGGCTGCGGCGTGCGTCCGTCGCGGGGAACTGGCTGGTGGCCTCGTTCGCGCGGCGGATGTAGCTGCGCGCCATGTCCATCGACACCTCCAGCACCTCCGTCGAGCGAACCATCGCCAGCGCCTCCTGGAGCCGCTCCGCGCGGTCGCGCTTGGCGAGGATGAAGCGCTTCACCGGGTTGTCCTTCGGATAGCGCTCCATGAGGAGCATCGCCGGCAGGGTGATGGTGCCTTCGAGCAGGTCGCTGCCGCAGGGCTTGCCCATCTCGGTCTCGTCGCCGGTGAAATCGAGGATGTCGTCGACGATCTGGAAGGCCATGCCGAGGCTGTACCCATACGTGCGCAGGGCCTCGACTTCGCCCTCGCTGCACCCCGCGAGCATCGCACCGCCCTCGGTCGCGTTCGCGAACAGCGACGCCGTCTTGCCGGCGATGCGGGCCAGGTAGTTCTGGATGTCCTTGCCCACGTCGAAGGCCGAGGCGTCCTGGTCGAGCTCTCCGCGCGTCATCTTCTGCAGCGCGAGTGCGAACAGGCGCGTGACCGGGAGGCTGCCCGTGCGCGTCACCATCTCCGCCGCGTTGGCGAAGATGTAGTCGCCGAGGAGCACCGTCATGGCGTTGTCGAAGACGGCGTTCGCGGTCGGCCGGCCGCGGCGCGAGAGCGCGCCATCGACGACGTCGTCGTGCACCAGGCTGGCGGTGTGCAGCAGCTCGATAGCGCCGCCCAGGGGCACGAGCTTGTTCAGGTTGTAGTCGCCGAAGGTGCCGGAGAGGAGCACGAGCGCCGGGCGGAGCCGCTTGCCACGCGACTGCAGCACGTGGTCGAGCATCCGCTTGAGCGGGGGAAGGTCGTCGCGCTTGATGGACTCCAGCATGTCCTCGACGAGGATCATGTCTTCGGCCACCGGCCCGTAGAGCGTGGACAGTTGCATCGTCGTCATGCGTGGACTCCGGCCCGGATTGCAACACGATACAGCCGCTCGGCGTTCCGCGTGGTGAGGGTGGCTACGTCTTCGAAGGAAATCCCGCGCGCCGCGGCGATCGCCTCCGCGGCGGCCTTTACGTTGGCGGGCTCGTTGCGCTGGCCGCGCAGGCGCTGCGGCGGGAGATACGGGCTGTCGGTTTCGATGACCAGCGCCTCCGCCGGCAGCTCCCGCGCGAGTTCGCGATTCGCCTCGTTTCGCGGGTAGGTGACGGGGCAGGCGATGGAGACAAGGAACCCCGCGGCCACATACCGCCGGGCCTGCGCGAGGTTGCCCTGGAAGCAGTGCATGACGCCCGGGACCCGGCCCGGCCAGCGGCGCGCCATCTCCCGTGCGAACGGCTCCAGGTGCTCCGCGGCGGCGTCTTCGGCCGCGCGCGAATGGAACGACACCGGCTTGCCGTGCCCCAGCGCGATCTCCAGCTGCGCATCGAGCACGCGCCGCTGCTCCGA
>JAXLWZ010000002.1:0-260376 GCA_046328225.1 Dehalococcoidia bacterium
CCGGCCACGCCAGCGGATGCCCGCGCAGCGCGAGCACCACCACCAGCGCCGGGAATACCCCGTTCAGCACCAGCAGCGCGATGCCCGGCACCAGGTAGGAATCGAACGGCGTGCCGTCGAGCAGCGTCATGTCGACGTTGTCCCCGCCGTTGCGATCGCCGATGAGCGCCCAGGCGCCCGCGAACGCCCCGATCGCGAGAAACGCCTCGAGCGCGAGAATGAGCCGTTCGAGCGGCCGCGTGTGGCGCATGCCCATCACCTCCGCACCGGATCAGCCTCAGCGTCGCGCCGCGCGGGCTCGCCGGGATCGTCCGGCCGGTCCCCGGGGCGGGGCACCAACGGCGCCTTTCCCGCGCGCTTGCGGCTTGCGGACGAGCCGCCACGATGGGGTCACTCGCCCGGGCGGGAGATACGACAGGGGACGTCCCTCATGCGATGGTTCAGTGCGGTCGTGGCGGTGGCGGCGCTCTTTGCGGCGCTCTTCGGCATCTTCGGCGGCGCCCAGGCCTCGCCCGGCACGGCCGCGAACGCCGATGGCCTCCTCCCCGGCGAAGTCCTCGAACGCGCCGAGTTCGCCCTCTTCGATGCCCGCTCCGCCCCCGAGGGCACCGTGCTCGCCGGGGCGCCGGACCTCGCGGCTTTCACCGCCACCGGCCGCTGGGCCGATTCCGCCCTCCCCGTCCCCGTGCGCTACGTCTTCGCGACCGACCCGAAGGAGATCTCGGCGTTCGGCTCGCTCCTCTGGGCGCTCCGCCGCTGGGAGGCTGTGGGCGGCCAGAAGCTGCGCGCGTCCTACGCGGGCGCTTTCGCCACCGGCCCCGGCACCACCTGTACCGACCGCCAGCGCGACAACGTCAACACGGTCAGCTTTTCGAAGCTCGACCCGAAGCTGCTCGGCACGACCTGCGTCTTCTTCGCGAACGTCCCCGGCACGCAGACCCGCCGCATCCTCGAGTTCGACATGGAACTCACGACCGACGCGGCGTGGTCGGCCTCGGAGACGACGCAGCCGAGCGCGTTCGACCTGCCGACGGTCGTCCTGCACGAGATGGGCCACGCCATCGGACTCGGGCACACGGCCGTGACCGGCACCGTCATGCAGGAAGCGCTCGCCCCGGGGACGCAGTTCCGCGTGCCCGCGCAGGACGACCGCGACGGGCTCATCTCCCTCTATGGCGACGCCGCCGCCCCCACGGTGACGCCGATGGCGCTGCCGCCGGCCTCGTTCGCGACGCGCCGCCTGCCCGCGCTCGCGAGGGAGTAGGTCAGTTCCCAGTTCCCGGTTCCCAGGGGGCGGCCCCGGGGGGAAAAGTTGTCGAGACTGATATCCTTTGTCGCATGGTTCGGTTCGTGATCGAAGTGGAAGAGTCGGCGGCCGAGGAAATTCGGGAGCGCGCGGCGGCGGCCGGGCTGGCGCCGGAGGTGTACATCGCCCGCCAGGTCGCGCCCGCGGGAGTCCTCGAAGGCCGCCTGCGCGCCATCGTCGAGGCCGACTTCGAACGCTATCGCGACGCCTATCAGCGCCTCGCGTCCTGAACCAGCACAAGCCCTTGCGCGGCGCGACGTCGCCCGCGAAAGTCCTTGCGTGCCACCCTTCGAATACCACTACCTGCGCCGCCTCGCCGATGGCCGCCGCCTCGTCACCGTCCACACCGGCGATGTCGTCGTCCGGCGCGATGATGCGGTGGCGCTCGTGGTCGATTGCTCGTGGACGCGGCCCGGGGGGCACATCGAAGCCCACCTCCTGAGCCGTTCCGGAGAGCCCGTGCGCGAGCCCGTGCTCGTGGCCGGCGCGCGCCTCTGGCTCTGGCGCGAACGCCCCTGGCGCATGTTCGAACTCTTCGACCCCGCGGGCGCGCACGCCGGCTACCGCATCGATTTCACCTCCACCCTCGCGCGCACCGGTGGCGTCCACCACCAGGTCGACCTCTACCTCGACCTCTTCATCGACCCCATGGGCGGCCGCTGGCTCGTGGAGGACGACGAGGAGCTCGATGAGGCCGTGGCCCTCGGCTGGATCACCACTGACGAGGCGGAGCGGCTGCGCGCGGCCTGTCGCGAACTCCTCGGCTGGCTTGAGGACGGCGAATGGCAGGCCCGCCTCGCCGGGCTCTGTGGCGAACCGTTCGACCTGGCGGCGCTCCCGGCGGCGTTCTCGTTCACGGATTCGGACGGCAACGCGCCTGTCCCGCCGCCCTGGATCGGCCCGGAGTAGGTCACTCGCGCGAGCGGCCAGTGGCGCGGCGGCCCGGCCCGGCGGCTTCGGCAGCATGCAGGCAGAGCGCGAGGCTCGCGACGTGGTCATCGTGGCCCCGTTCGTTGCCCCAGCGCAGCCCGCCGCCGGCGGTGAATTCGCCGCCGCAGTCCGCAAGCTCGGCGCGAACGGCCGCGGCCTCGGGCGAGCCATCGTCCGCGTGGAGGAGCAGGCGGCCCGTCTCGATGGCGGCGATGAGCGCGAACCCGAGCGCCGCCTTCGATGCCGCGGTGAAGGCGAACGGTGCCACCCTCGGCCCCACCGATTCCGCCAGCCGCGCCGCGATCGGTCCCCCCAGCCCGGTGGCATCGACCACGAGCCGTTCGAGCCGCCAGCCGCGGGCGAGGGCCGCCACCTCGGTCGTGAGGCGCGCGTAGGCGGCGGAGCGCCACGCCACCTGCCGGACGATTTCGCAGCGCCCACCCGAGGCGACGCGCGCGATCGTGAGGACGGAGGCATCCGCCCGCGCACCTTCGCCCGCGCAATCGAGCCCGCCCACGTATCGTTCGCCCGCGGCCGGGGAGTGCAGACCCGGATGCGTGCCTTCGATCCGCGCGAGCTGCGCCGGCGTGAGCAGCCTTCCCGCCGCCTCGACCGTCCGCAGTTCGTACTGGCTGAGGTAGAGCGGATGGCCCGCGCCCAGGCGGCCGCGCTCGTGCCGGACATACTCCCCGTACCCGGGGTTCGAACGTGCCACCTCCGGCCACGCGACCTCGTGATGCAGCGGCAGGAAGTCGCGGTAGGGCGTGCCGGGCTCGCGGGCATCGCGTGCGCGGTTCGCGGCCACGGCGCGGTCGAGCAGCGAGCGGCCATCCCAGGGCGTGCCGAACAGCACCGCCGGCGCGCCCGTCGAGGCCGCCATGGGCCGGAACTGGCGGTCGAACCAGGCGGCGTCGATCTCCTGGGCCTCGTCGGCGATGAGCGCGAGCGAGGCCGTGTGCCCGGCCACGTGCGCCTCGGGCGACGCGCTCAGGAAGGTCGCGCTCGCACGGCCGACGGTGATGGTGTTGCCGTTCAGCCGGGCCCGCGCGACCTCCCCCGCGAGCGCGTCCGTCGCGCTCAGGGTTCGCCGCACGCGGGCGATGCTGATCTCGGCCTGGGGCGACATCGTCGGCGCGCAGAGCACGATTGAGCCGCCCGCGCGGGCGTGGGCGCGCAGCAGGTAGGCCACGAGCACGGAGGCGAGCTCGTTCTTGCCGGCCTGGCGCGGGAAGAGCACGGTGAAGGTTTCGCCGCGGCGCCGCGCGATGCCCCGGGCCAGTGCCCCGAACACGCGCGCCTGGTAGGGCCGCAGCACCACGCTCGTTCCCGCCATCGTTCGAGCCTCACGCCCGCGCGGCGGATCTGGAACGGGGCGGCGACAGGCGGGCCTATCCCTCCTGCAGGATCTCCAGGGTGTAGCCGTCCGGGTCCTGGCACATCGCGATGGTGGCGTTCGAAACCGCGCTCTTCGCCGGCTCGCGCGTCACCTTGCAGCCATCGGCGCGGATGCGTTCGGTGAAGGCGCGCGTGTCCTCCACCTGGAGCACGAGCTTCACGCCGTTCTCGCGCGGGGTGTGGTCCCCATCGTCGAGCCAGCGCATGAGCACGATCCGCGAGCCGCGTTCGAAGCCCTGCGCGGCGTACCCCACGATCACCTCCTTGAGGTACGGCAGTTCGATGACGCGCAGCTGCTGCATGCCGATGACGCGCGTGTAGAAGTCCACCGAGCGGTCCAGGTCGCGGACGCTGATGCCGACGGTGCGAAGGATGGTGGTATCGGGGACGGGCATGGTGCTCCTCGTGCGCTCATGGCTGGCGCGGGCGCAATCCTACGCGAGGCGGCCGCGACCGTGTGGCTGATCAACGTCCGGGATGGCAGTGCGCGGATGGCTCTGGCATGGCGCCGCAGCACCTCATGCGTCCTGCTCGCGCCGCCGCCGCCCCCGCTTGAAGAACCGTCAAAGGCGGGAAGGGCGCCGGAAAGATGGCTTCCCGCCGCGCCCCGGGGCCGCACTATGGATTTTCAGCGCGCGCTTTGAGCCCCGGGGACACCACGAGCGGTCTCACCGAAAGGGAACGGACACGATGCAATCGAAGAACCATGCCGCACGATTGCGGCTTGTATTGGCGGCGCCTGCCGCGGTGGGCGCCGTGCTCATCGCCTCGGCCGTCCAGGCCCAGTCCCCCATCGATACCCCCTCGGGCACCTCGAGCCCGATGGGCACGCCCGCCGCGGGCGGCACCAGCGCGGCCGGCGGCGACATGTTTAGCGGCGCCTTCATGGCCGCGAACGGCTCCGGCGTGTCGGGTACGGCGTCGCTCGCGATCTCGGGCGGCGAACTCACCATTGATGTCAACGCCTCCGGGCTCGAACCCGAGACGCGCCACGAGATGCACATCCATCTCGGCCCGACCTGTCCGGGCGAACCGCCCGGCGGCAGCGGCTCCAGCACGAGCGGCTCGAGCACGACGAGCCCGAACTCCAGTCCCAGCGGCGCCAGTACGACGAGCCCGGGCTCCAGCGCCACGGCGACGGGCACGGCCGGTTCTGGCTCCAGCTCCAGCGCGAACGCCGCCGACACCAACAAGGACGGCTACGTCGACATCACCGAGGCGATGAAGGCCGGGGGCAACGTCCTCGTCCCGCTCGATGACGACCCCTCGAACCAGGACGAGGACATTTTCCCGCGCAGCGACAGCAGCGGGCGCATCACCTACCACGAATCGGTCGCCCTCGACGACCTCCTGACGGCCATCGCCGGCACCGACGACGACCTCACCGACAACCTGGGCACGATCAGCAGCGGCAACGCCGACTGGGCCTCGTACGTGGTCGAAATCCACGGCGTCGCGGACAACATGACGCTCCCGGACACGGTCGCGACCGAGCCCGGCAAGTCGAAGCAGGAGACCCTGCCGGTCGCCTGCGCGAACCTCGAGGCGGGCAGTGGCGCGGCCAGGGGTACCCCGGCAGGCAGCGCGACGGGCAGCCCGGTCGCGAACGCCACGGCCGCCGGCGGCAGCGGCTCAAGCACCTTCGGCAACGGCTCCACGGGCGGCACCCCGGCGAGCGGTGCGACGAGCAGCCCGGTCGCGAACGCCACGGCCGCGGGCGGCAGCGGCTCCAGTACCTTCGGCAACGGCTCCACGGGCGGAACCGGCACAGCCGGCAGCGGCGCGGGCTCCACGTCCTCGCCTTCAGCCAGCAGCACGAGCGGCGCCCAGTCCGCCGCCACCGCGACGGCGACCGGCACCTCAGGCGCCGCGACGGCGACATCCTCGCCCGCGGCCGGGAGCACGAGCGGCGCGCAGTCCGCGGCCAGCGCAACGCCTTCGAGCACGAACGCCGTGGGCGCGGCGGGTTCGGGTGCGAATCCCACGGCGCCGGACTCGGGCACGGGACTCGCCTCCACGGAGGGCACGAACCCGATGATCGCCCTCGGGGCCGCGTTCATGGCCGCGAGCCTTGGCCTCCTCGGCCTTTCGTACCGCCGCCGGTAACCACGGACATCTCCGGCGCACCCCACCAGGAAGGGCCGGCAGCCAGCCGGCCCTTCCTGGTGTCTCACCCATCGCGAGGCGACAGCCGCACCTTCCTTCCCTTATTCGCCTTCGTTTCCGTAGGATGCGCGGCCATGAGCAGCGAGGCCGAAGCCCTCCCCGTCCACGCGCCCGCCGGGGCGCTCGGCGCCGCGCACGAATCGCGCAATCCCTTCCGCGTGCGCGGCTACGTGTTCTGGCTGGTGGCCTCCGTGCTCGCGGGAACGGGCGTCGGCATCCAGGCCGTGACCGTCCCCCTCTTCGTCCGCGACCGCGTCTCCGAGGACCATCGCGCGCTCGCCATCGCCGCCGTGCTCGTCTGCCAGAACGCCCCCGCGGCGATCTTCGCCCTCGTCGGCGGCGTCGTCGCCGACCGCGTCGAACGACGCCGCATCCTCATTCGCACCTACGCGGTGGCGGCGCTGGTCTCGGTTGGCTATGTGGTGCTTTCGAGCAGCGAAACGCGCTGGATCTGGCCTGCCTTCCTGCTGAGCGCGATCGTCGGCTCGGCCGGCGCGTTCACGAACCCGGCGCGCCAGAGCATGGTCCCCCAGATCGTCTCGCGGGCGATGATCCAGAACGCCGCCATCTTCGGGACGATGGCGTTCATGGCGACGCTCCAGTTCGCGGGCCCCGCGCTCGGCGGCGTGCTCGTCGATGGGCCGGGGCTGTCGTTCGCCTTCGCGATGGAGGTGGCACTGCTCGGCGCGGCCGCATTGCTCTTTTCGCGAATCGCCACGGACCGCCCGGTGCCGACAGGCCGCACCGTCTTCCGCGACCTCGCCGATGGCATTCGCTACATCCGCGGCCAGCGTACCATCCTCTCCATGATCGCCCTCGGCGCCCTCCCCGGGATGCTGCTCATGGGCCCGCTGACCGTGAACCTCCCGATCTTCGTGCCCGATGAGCTGCACCGCGGCGATAAGTTCATCGGGCTGCTCTTCGGCTCCATGGGGCTGGGCATCGTGCTCGGCTCGACCGTGCTTGCGAGCTACCGGTTCAACCGCCGGGGGGCCCTCGTGCTGCTCTCGATCGTCTTCGGCGGCGCGCTCATCGCGCTCTTTTCGGCGAGCCCGACCGTGTGGATGGCGATGCCGGTCATGGTCGTGATGGGCGCGACCGGCCCCGCGATCTTCATCAACTTCGTCGTCGCCCTCATCCAGGAGAACACCGACCCGCGCATGATGGGCCGCGTGATGAGCGTGTACGGCCTCTCGTTCACGTCGTCGCTGCCGATCGGGTACGGGCAGGCGGCGCTGACCTCGACGCTCTTCGGGCCGCGCGTTTCGCTGACGATCAGCGGGCTCGTGTGCCTGTGCATCGGTGTGGCCTGCGTCAGCCTGATGCGCGGCGTACGACGGCTGAACTGAGGCTCAGGGGGCGAACGGTTCGCGCGCGCGCCGCACCGGCAGCGAAAGCCGGGGCATGAGCCGCACGCGAACGATGGCGCGCACGCCCCGGGCAGCCGGTTCGCCGCAGATGAGCCCGCCCGCGACCAGCAGCAGCGCGAGCCCGCCCGGCGGCATCGCCACGCCGGAGATCATCAGTCGCAGCGCCAGCACCGCGCAGGCCGCCGCGGCGAGGTAGCCCCCGCTCCAGCCGTACAACCGGTGGCGCGGGTCCGCGACCGCGAGCACCGTGCGCCAGGCGGCGGCGATGGCCACGCCCAGGACGAGCATGCGCGCCGCCAGCAAGAGTCCGTGGCCGGCGGGCCCGAGCTCCAGAACCTGCAGCCTGCCCGCGAAGCCCACGAGCCCGAGCCCGGTGAACTCCGTCGCGGCGAGCGGCCCCGGGCCCGTGCCCCACGGGAGGAAGAAGGCGGCGAGCGCCAGCGGCCCGGCCAGCAGCCGTCCGTTGATGCGCCAGGCCGCCTTCAACACGTTCACTTCGAAATCGTCACCAGGCCCGTCACCCGTGCCACGCCGTTCACCTCGACCGCGTTATACATGAGCGCCTCAAGCGCCTGCGTCATCTCGTCGAGCACGGGCGGCACGCCGCCTTCGGTCAGCCGCGTCAGCTCGGTCAGGTTGAAGAACGCGTACGTTCCCAGCGTCTGGCCGTTCGTCGCGCGCTGATAGATGCCGAGGTCGGCCAGCGGGTTCTCCTTGCGGTCGACCGTCGCCTTCACGGCATCGAGCGACCCCACGAGCGCGTACCCGTTCGTGATGCCGTACGCGAGCTTCTGGCGGTCTTCGCCGGTGATGACGGTCAGCTCCACGCCGCCAACGGTCTCCTTCGTGGGCTTCCCCACGGCCGAGGCGTTGAACACGCGGTCGAGGACCGATCGCGCCTTCGCTTCGTCGCTCACTTCGAAGAGCAGCAGGCCCGTCGCGTCCTCCTGCCGGCCGCCGGGGAACCACGCGGCGATGGCGGCCTCGCCGTTTAGCAGCTCGATGATCTCCTCGATGCTCTTGAGCCCGACCTGGCGGCCCGCGTCGCGAAGCGCCTCGTCGAGGTCGCGATAGGTGCCTTCGTCGCGAATCGCCTTATCGATGTCGGCGCGCGACTTCGTCACCGCGTCCTTCCAGGTCTGCGCGAGGTTGTTCGTGGTCATGAAGACGGACGCGTTCTGCGGGACGACCTTCGCGAACTTCGAGACATGCGGCTGGAGCATCGGCCCCGCCACCCCGCCGTCGCTCGTCGATGCGGCCGCATATTCGAAGCCTTCGCTCTTCGCGCTGGCGACCATCGCCATCGGCTTGAACACGATGTCGCTCGTGCCCGATTGCTCCAGCGCCTGCTTGATCGCCGGCTCGTTCAGCAGGAAGTCGCCGGTCAGCTCCTCGGTGTTCAGGTAGATGAAGCTGAGGAAGTTCTTCGTGAGCTCGTCGCGCAGGTTCTGGAAGTCTGCCGTGCTGGCGAGCGACTTCGCCTTCCCCTTGTGCACATCGATGACGGCTTTCATCGAGTCTTCGTCGGTCGTCACCACGAGATGGCCATCGATGACGGCGAAGAGCGCCATGCCGTCGCTCATGGCATATTCGATGCCCTGGTAGGTCGTCTTCTCGAAGTCAAAGCCGGACTGCTCGACGAACACCTTCGAGCACTTCTTCTCGTCCTTGCACTTGACGATGACGCCGCCCTGGAAGTCGAACATCTCGACATCGACCTGGCGCAGGAAGAAGGCCGCGTTGCCGCCGAGGAAGGGCGCGATCTCGTCGTCCCAGTCCATGCCGAAGGCTTCGTCCTTGAGCGTCTGCCGCGGGTTTTCGGCGCCCAGCCGTTCGGCCAGGTTGAAGGCGGCCACCCACTGGTCCGAAGCCAGGTCGGTGTTGATCGCGACGTAGAGGCCCGCATCGGCGGGGACGAGCCGCGCGGTCGTGAGGTTGACCTCGCCCGCCTTGCTCGAAGTCGTGAGCACGAAAATGGCGACCACTGCGGCCACCAGGGCAAGCACCGCGGTGATGCCGATCCCGGCGGCGCGGCGGGGCAGAGCAGGCATGGGTCCTCCAGCGGCGGGCGCGCTCCTGCACCCGCTCCCTATCGTCACTATCGGCGGCTGGCGCCCCGTCCGCGAGCGCCTTGTGTGAACGCGCCGACGCAGTTCGGAGTCCGCATGGTGTCGGTCTTCGCGAAGCGCCGGCTTGAGGCTCCCGGGAGGGGGCGGTACAGTCCCGCCGCGCCCCAACACGGCGGCGCCGCCGCCACGGAGGCCGCCAATGGACATCCCCTCGCCCGTCCCGGGTGTCGTCAAGGAGATCCTCGCCGCGCCCGGCGACGCCGTGAGCGAGTACCAGGAGCTCCTCATCCTCGAGTCGATGAAGATGGAGATCCCGGTCGAGGCGCCCGTCGCGGGCACGCTCGTGGAGCTGCTCGTGGCCGAAGGCGCGCAGGTGGTGGAGAACCAGCTCCTGGGGCGAATCGCGCCCGCTACGTGAGCAAAGCCCGCGCGATCCCGGCGATCGCGCCCGCGAGCACGAGCCACGCGCTGTTCGGGCTCCAGCGGATGAGCCAGGCCGCCGCCAGCGCGAACAGCGCCAGCGCGAACCCGCCGTCGAGCGCATCGCGTGCCAGCTCGAACGTCACGAGCGCCATCAGCGCCACCGCGGCCGCGTTCACGCCATCGAGGAAGGGCGCGGCCCAGGGCGTGCGCCGTAGCACCGGGATCCACCGGTGCGTGAGCCCCACGAACACGAAGGAGGGCAGGAAGAGCCCCAGCGTCGCGAGCGCCGCGCCCCGGTATCCATCGATCACGTAGCCCGCGAAGGTGGCGGAGGAGAACACCGGCCCGGGCGTGAACTGCCCTGCCGCGATCGTGTCCACCAGCTGGCCCTCGGTGAGCCAGCCGCGGTGCTGCACAAGGTCGGCGTTGAGGAAGCCGAAAAGCACATAGCCGCTCCCGTAGAGCACGCTGCCGATGCGCAGGAACACCCAGAACAGCTCCCACGGGGAATAGCCGGCGGGCGTAGCGACCGCCATGAGCGGGAGCATCGCCTTCGCGGAACCGCGTCCGAACGCCGCGGTGGCCCGCCGCGCGAGTCTCGCGAACGCGCCCGGCCAGCGCTGCAATCGCCCGCCGGCCCCGGCGCTCGCGGCCAAAGCGAGAAGCCCCGCGCCCGGCACGAGCAGCGCCTGGTTCACGCCCGCAATCGCCAGCAGCACGGCCAGCAGCGCCACCACCGTCGCGATGGGACCCTTGAACGCGGCCCTCCGCAGCCCCCAGATCGCCTGCACGATGATCGCGAGCACGAACGGCTGGATGCCCGCGAGCAGTGCCTCCGCGGCGGGCGTCGTGCCCCAGCGCACATACGCCACGGCCAGCGCGAGCACGATTGTCACCGCCGGCACGATGAACGCGGCACCGCCCGCCCAGAGCCCCCATCGCCCGGCGCGCAGGGCGCCCAGGTGCATGGTCATCTCCGTGGAGTTCGGCCCGGGGATGAGGTTCGTCGCGCCGAGGAGGTCCACGAAGGCGGCGTCGTCGACCCAGCCGCGTTCGCGCACGAGTTCGCGCCGCATGATGGCGATGTGCGCGGCCGGCCCCCCGAAGGCGATGACGCCGAGGCGGAAGAAATACCGCGCCACCTCGCCAACCGTGCCGCGCGGTGCCTCGCTCGTCATGGCCGGCGAATGTAGCACAGCCGCTCGCGGCCCGGCCGGTTTCGCCCCGTACAATGCCCGCACATCACTTCCGCTGGAGCCATCCCATGGCCGGGTTCCTTTGCACGCGCCACATCCTCGACCGCTACGGCGACGAAATTCGCGCCGCCGCCGCCGATGCGGGCATCACGCTCGAAGTCATCCTCCTTCCCACGGACCCGGCCGAGCGGCTCCCGGCCGAGACGCTGGCGGCGGTCGAGCTTTCCTTCTTTAGCGGCGATGTCGTGCCCGACTACGGCCGCTCCTACTTCGCGGCCACGCAGGGCGCGCCCAACCTGAAGTGGATGCACACGATGAACGCCGGGCTCGATAACCCCGTGTTCGGCCGCCTGCTGGCGAAGGGGGTCACCATCACCACCTCCTCCGGGTCGACGGCGGTGCCCATCGCGCAGACGGCCATCGGCGGGCTGCTCATGCTTTCGCGGCCGTTCCTGGCGTGGGGCGAATCGCAGCGGCGGAGCGCCTGGGAGCCGCGCGAGGGCCGCCCGCCCGCCGACCTCGCGACGGAGACGCTCGTCGTATTCGGGCTCGGCGCCATCGGCCGCGAGATCGCGCGGCTCGGGCGGGCGCTCGGCCTGCACGTTGTCGGTGTGCGGCGCAGCCCCCGCGGCGAGGGCGACCCCGTGGACGAAATGGTCACGCCCGCCGCGCTCGCGGAGGTGCTCCCTCGCGCGAACTGGCTCGCCCTCGCCTGCCCCCTCACCGAGGAGACGCGCGGCGTGATCGACGCGGCCGCCATCGCGGCGCTGCCCGCGGGCGCGCGCATCCTCAACGTCGCCCGGGGCGAGGTGGTCGACCAGGAGGCGATGATCGCGGCCCTGCGCGCGGGCCACCTTGGCGGCGCCTACCTCGATGTCACGACGCCGGAGCCGCTGCCGCCGGATTCGCCCCTGTGGACGCTGCCGAACGTGATCATCTCGCCGCACAACAGCGCCGTCGCTTCGGGCAACGAACGCCGCCAGGTCGATATGTTCCTGGCGAACCTGCGCCGCTGGGGCCGGGGCGAACCGATGGTCAACGCCTCAAGCTGAGGCCGCTTACTTCGCGAAGGTATCGCAGGCGGATGCCTTGCCGGTCTCGAACCCCTTCTTGAACCAGTTCACGCGGTCCTGCGATGAGCCGTGGGTCCAGGTCTCGGGGTTCACGCGCTGGCCCGCCTGCTTCTGCAGGCGGTCGTCGCCGACGGCGGCGGCGGCGGCGAGCCCTTCCTCCAGGTCGCCCGAGTCCAGGATGTCGCGCTGGTAGGTGGAGTGCGCCCACACCCCGGCGAGGCAGTCGGCCTGCAGCTCCAGCCGCACGGAGAGCTCGTTCGCGTCGTTCGGCTTCTTGCGCTGCGCGTTCGCCACGTCCGCGCTGATGCCCGTGAGCTTCTGCACGTGGTGCCCTACTTCGTGCGCGATGACGTACGCCTGCGCGAAGTCCCCGGGTGCGCCGAAGCGCTGCGAAAGCTCCCGGAAGAAGCCCAGGTCGATGTATACCTGCTGGTCGCCGGGGCAGTAGAACGGCCCCACGTCCGAGGTCGCGCCGCCGCACGCGGTCGAGACCTGGCCATCGAAGAGCACGAGCTTCGCGCGCTGGTACTGGCTCCCCGTGGAGGCGAACTGCTCCGTCCAGAACTGCTGGATGTCATCGAGCACGAAGCTGACGAACTCCACCTGGTCGCGGTCCGGGTCCTGGTCCGCGGGGATGCCCTTGCCCGTGACCTGCGCGCCCGGGAGCTGGTCGAGCGGCATATTGATGCCGAAGCCGCTGCTCCCGCTCTGCCCGAGGACGAAGTAGGCGATCGCCGCGAGGATGAGCACGGGGATGCTGAGCCCGCCGCCGATGGCCAACGGCACCCCCGAACGGCCACCGCCGCCGCGCTGGTCGATCACATCGCCGCTCGTCCCACGCCGGATCACTTTCATGCGAGCAGCGTACGCCGTCGCCGCTGAATGCCAAACACGCCCGCTCGTGGGCGGCGTTGCAGCGAGCTTTCGAGCCGGTTCGCAAACGCCGTTCAGGGTGGGGAAAAGCACAACCATTTGGACATAGCCGCAGCGCAGGTGCTGTGTAGAGTGGACCGCGTGGAAGCCGCCGTCCCCACGGGCATCCCGAGCGTGAGCACGCCCGCGCAGGCCGCCGAAATCGCGACCCCGGCGCGCCGTGCCGCCCGCCAGCACAACGCCTTCCTCGACCTCGTGCGGACCGTCGCCATCCTGCGCGTGCTCGTGTGGCACACCTACGGTTACGCCTGGATCTCCTACTTCATCGCCTCCATGCCCGCGATGTTCTTCGTCGCCGGCTCGCTCATGGCCTATTCGCTCGAAAAGGATGGCGTGCTCCGGGTGATGTACACCCGCTTCCGGCGGCTGCTCGTGCCGCTCTGGGTGTTCGCCATCGTCGCCCTGGGCGTGATGGCCGCCGAATTCCACTTCCGGGACGCGCCGGGCACGCCGCTCAAGGCCTGGCAGCCGATCTTCTGGGTCTTCCCCATCTGGGACCCGACGGGCTCCGAGTGGGGCGTCACCTGGTGGGCGGTCCTCTGGTACCTGCGCTGCATGACGTGGCTCATCCTCCTGAGCCCCATCCTCCTGTGGCTCCATCACCGCATCTCCATCGCCCTGCTGGGGCTGCCGCTGGGGCTCGTGATCGCCTTCGAGCGCTTCCGGCTGGATGGCCACCCGGTGCCCTGGCAGTTCGAGGATGCCGCGCTCTTCGGCGGCTTCTGGCTGCTGGGCTTCGCCTACAACGACGGCGTCTTCGACCGCATCGGCACGGGCGCGCGGGCCGGGGCGGCGATCGTCTGCGCGGCCTGCGCGGCCTGGTGGGGCCTCACCCAGGATGTCCCCGCACACGTCGTTAACGCCTCGTACCCGATGCACGGCTTCGTCGGCCTGACGTGGCTCTTCTCCGCGCTCACGTTCGAATCGGCGCTCACGAAGGTGGCCGCGAGCCGTGCCGTTGCCGGCTTCATCGCCTGGGTGAACGACCGCATCTTCACCATCTACCTGTGGCACGCGGCCGGGCTCTTCGCCATGTACCAGCTGCTCTGGGTGCAGGACCGGCCGGATTGGGTGCGAAACGCCGCCTCGCTGCCGGTCGTGCTCGTGGTCACCTTCCTCTGCATGCTCTGCTTCGGCTGGATCGAGGACATCGCCGCCCGCCGGCGGCCGCACTTCCTCCCCGCGGGCGGCGCACGCCGCACGGATGCGCCCGCTCGCCGCCTGCCGCGCGCCATCGCCGCGGTGACGATGCCGCTGGCCGCGGTGGCCGGCATCGCCGCCCTGTTCGGCGCCGCCATGGTCGATGTCCTCGAACCCACCGTGCCCGGCCAGGTGCGGACGGCCGTGCCGCCCTCCGGTGTGGGCCTGGCCCTGCGCGCCTCCAGCGCCCGCATCCTCGATGCGCCGCCCTCCGCGCGCGAACCGCAGGTGTTGCCCGCCACCGGCGACGCCGTCGCCCCCTCCGATGTCCAGCTCGTGCTCGAACGCTGGGCCGCCGACTACAACGTGGCCGGCGCCGCCGTCGCCTTCGACCGCGCCGACGGCTCGACCTGGCAGGGGGCGACGGGCATCGATGCCGACAGCGGCCGCGTCCTCACCCCGGACAAGCGCTACTGGTCCGCGAGCGTGACGAAGACGTTCACGACCGCGCTCATCCTCCAGTACGCCGAGGAGGGCCGCCTCTCGCTCGATGACCGGGCCTCGAAGTACGTGCCGAACATCGCGCACAGCGGCGACTACACCATTCGCAACCTGATCCAGCACACGAGCGGCCTGCCCGCCACCGACGGCGTGGACCCGCGCGACGCCCTCGCCTACGCCAGCGAGGAGCCCCTGCTTTTCGAACCCGGCGACGCCTTCACCTACTCCAGCCCGGGCTACTTCGTGCTCGGCCTCATCATCGAAAAGCTCTCCGGCACGACCTATACGCAGGCCCTCCACGAACGGCTGCTCAACCCGCTCCAGCTGTACGCCAGCCAGATGGACGAGGAGTTCGACCCGACCGAGGAGAACAACCACCCGAACCTGAACCCGGCCCTGCGGTCCAGCTCCGGCGTCTCGCGCTCATCCTCGAGCGGCCGTATCAGCTCGATCCCCAGCTACGAATACCACGGCGTGCTCTGGTCCTCGGCGGGCCTCTACTCCACCGTCGGCGACCTTTCGCGCTGGGGGTTGTACCTCTGGGATAGCGACCGCGTGGTCACGGCCGCGACGCGCGACGCGATGGCGAACTTCCTCCCCGTCGAGTTCCAGTACGCCGGGCTCTCGACCTACCCCTTCTGCCCCTGCTGGTACGAAGACGGCCGCCTGCAGGCCGAACGCTGGGGCCACTACGGCCGCTCCGGCGTGCTCGAATACGACCCCCGCGACCGCATCTCGCTCGCCATCTTCACGAGCGGCACGGACATCTCCGAGGAGCTCATCGTCGCCTACGACGACCTCAGCGTGCGTCTGCGAGACCTCATGCGGGGGCGCGAGTGGTCCGGCCCGAAGATCGCCACCGGCGGGCCTGCCGTGACCCCGGAGACCACGCCCGCCAGCTCCGAAGCGACGCCCGCCACGCCCGAGGCACCCGCCCCCACTCCCGACACGCGCAGCGACGCCCGCTCCGGGGAGTAGCCGCGGCACGCCCGTCACGGATTTGAAACGCCCACGTGCCGCCCGCTGACATGGGCAGCCGGGCCGGCGGGTACAACAAGGAAGGCCGCCCCTTTTCGCGCGGCCGCCCGGATTCACACGCAAACGTGCCGCGCGCCCGCGTTTCGCCGCCGCACGAGGAGAACGCCGTGAAGAGGCTCCGCATTGGCCTTGTCGCCCCGCCGTGGTTCGCCGTACCGCCCCGGGGGTACGGCGGCATCGAATGGGTCGTGAGCTCCCTCGCCGATGGCCTGGCCGAACGTGGCCACGAGGTCACCCTTTTCGCGAGCGGCGGGTCGCGTACCACCGCGCGCCTCGTGAGCACCTACGCCGAGCCTCCATCCGCCGCCCTCGGTGACCCTTTCGTCGAAGCCCCGGCCCTGTTCGACGCCTACGCCAATCCCGGCCAGTTCGACCTCGTCCACGATCACACCATCCTCGGCCTCATCGCCGCCGCGACGCTTTCCATCCCCGCGGTGCACACCGTCCACGGGCTCGTCACGCCGAAGCTGGCCCGCCTGTACGAGCACGTGGCCGGGCGCATCCACATCGTCGCCATCAGCCGCGACCAGGCGTCGTCGCTGCCCGCCGCCTGCGCGCCGACGGTCATCCACAACGGCGTCAGCCTCGACCGCTTCCCCCTCGGCACGGGCGAACGCGGCGATTGGCTCCTGTTCGTCGGCCGCATGAGCCCCGATAAGGGCATCCTCGAGGCGATCGAGATCGCCCGCCGCGCGGACCTGCCCCTGCGCGTCATCGCCAAGGTGAACGAACCGGAGGAGCGTGCCTACTTCCGCGACCACGTCGCGCCCGCGCTCGAGACCATCCGCCACGAGCTCCACCTCGCGGCCACGCACGACGAGAAGGTCGCGGCCTACCAGTCGGCACGCGCCACGCTCTTCCCCATTCGCTGGCGCGAACCGTTCGGGCTGGTGATGGCCGAATCCATGGCCTGCGGCACGCCCGTCATCGCCTTCCGCGATGGCGCCGCCCCCGAGGTCATCGCCGACGGCATCACCGGCTTCGTGCGCGAGAGCGTCGAGGAAGCGGTCGAGGCCCTTCGCGACGTGGACGAGATCGATCCGAACCGCTGCCGCGCGCGTGTGGCCGAACGTTTCTCCGCCGAGGCGAACGTCGCCCGCCACGAGGCGTTGTACCTCAAGCTGCTGGGTGGCGCAGGGGAGGAAGCCCATGCCACGGCGCCGCCCGCCGGCGCCGCCCCGCGCGTGGCGCCCATCATCGCCGCCGCGCCGGCGGGCTGATGGCGGCCCCGGAGCTGGAGGAGGGCCCGGGCTGGCTGCCCGTCGGTGAAGAGCCCCACCCGAGCGGCAGCATCACCCACCTCACGGTGCTCCGCCACGGCGGCATCTCCGTGCTCAGTCTCCCCAGCGGCGATATCGACGCGCGCAGCGAGCCCGCCACCGGCCTCTACGCGCGCGACACGCGCCACCTTTCGCGCCTGCGCTTCACCTTCGGCGGCGTGCCGCCCATCCTCCTCGATGCCCGCCGCCCGGAGACCCCGTTCAGCGCCATCTTCACCAACGGCGCTCTGCGCGATACGGCCGGCGACACCGTGCCCGCGCAAACCCTCGTCGTTCGCCGCCGCCGCGCGGTCTCCGGCAGACTCATCGAAAGCCTGAGCGTCTCGAACTACAGCCACGCCGGGCTCGAAGTCGACCTCCGGATCGAATTCGCCGCCGACTTCCACGACATCTTCGAGGTCCGGGGCTACCCGCGGCGCACGCCCGCCGCCCCCGTGCGCGGCCGCTGCGAAGCCGATTGCGCCGTCTTCCGCTATCTCGGCGCAGATGGCGTGGCGCGCTCGACCACCATCGCCTTCTCCGAAACGCCGGCCCGCCTCACCACCCGCGACGCGCACTTCGTTCTCGCCCTCGGCCCGGGCGAAACGCGCGAGTTCTCCCTCGAAGTCTCCATCGACACCGAACCGTCCGGCACCAGCGTGGCGATGGCCACCGCCGACGTGCAGCGCCAGCAGCGCGAGTGGCTCGCCGAAGCCACCCACATCGAAACCAACCGCGACGACATCAACGCGCTCCTGCGCCGTTCCCTGCTCGATATCCATGCCCTGCAAACGACCACCGGTACCGACGCCTACCTCGCCGCGGGCGTGCCCTGGTTCGATACGCTCTTCGGCCGCGACAGTCTCATCGCGGGCATGGAACTGCTCGCCTTCGCACCCTCCGTGCTGCGAACCGCGCTGCTCACGCTCGCGAAGTACCAGGCCGAGGAGGAGGACGCCGCCCACGACGCGATGCCGGGCAAGATGCCCCACGAGCTCCGCTGGGGCGAACTCGCCCGCGCCGGCGAGGTGCCCTTCGGCCGCTACTACGGCAGCGTCGATGGCACGCCCCTGTTCGTCGTCGCCGCGTGGGAGTACCTGCGCTGGACGAGCGACACGGCCACGCTGCGCGAACTCTGGCCGCATATCCAGTCCGCCACCTGGTGGTGCCGCGAACAGATGGCGGCCGGCCCGCGCGGCTTCGTCGCCTATTCGCGCGTCTCCGCCGCCGGGCTCGAAAACCAGGGGTGGAAGGACTCGCACGATTGCATCGTCTGGCCCGATGGCCACCTCGTGGCGCCGCCCATCGCGCTCGCCGAGGTGCAGGGCTACGTCGCCGCCGCTCTCGCGTCCTACGGCTTCATCGCCGCCGCCCTCGGCGAGCCCGGCTCCGAAGACGCCGCCGAGGTCGCCTCGGATTTCGCGCGCGAAGTCGATGCCGCCTTCGGGCACGAACACCTCGGCTACGTCCTCTGCCTCGACGGCGCGGGCGAACCGGTGCCCACGCCCGCCACGAACGCCGGTCACCTGCTCTGGAGCGGCACCGCCCGCGCCGACTTCGCGCGCACGGCCGCGCTCCGGCTCATGCAGCCCGACCTCTTCAGCGGCTGGGGCCTTCGCACCCTCGCCTCGACGGTGCCCGGCTACAACCCGCTCGGATACCACAAGGGCTCCGTCTGGCCGCACGACAACGCCCTCATCCTCACGGGGATGCGCCGCTACGGGTTCGATGACCTCGCCGAGCGGCTGGGCACGGCGCTCATCGAGACCGCCCTCGCCTTCCCCGACTATTGCGTCCCCGAGCTCTTCTCCGGCGATGCGCGCGAATTCCGGGCGGTGCCGACGCCCTACCCGGTGGCATCGTGGCCGCAGGCCTGGGCGGCGGCCTCGATGCCGGCGGTGTTCACGGCCATGCTCGGGCTGCAACCCGGCCGGCCCGGCCAGCTGCGCGTCGTCCGGCCCATGCTCCCCGGTGGCATCGAAACCCTCGCCGTGCGCAACCTCCGCTTCGCCGGCGAAACCCTCGACCTCATCTTCCGCCGTGTCGGCCGCCATGTGAGCGTCGAGGTCGAACGCCAGCCCGGGAGCATCGAAGTGGTGCTTTCGCAGGCCTACCCGGGGGGCGCCGCGCCGGCCCCGTGAGCGCGCCGCTCAGCGCGCTTCGAGCACGTACTGCGTCTGCGTCACCTTCGCGATCAGGCGGCCGTCGGCCCCCCGGATGGCCGTCTCCCAGACGTGCGTGCGGCGGCCGATGTGCAGCGGCGTCGCCTCCGCGGTCACGGTTTCGCCCTCGCGCCCCGCGGCGAAGAAGTTCGTCTTCGATTCGAGCGTCGTCGTGCCCTGCCCATCGGCCAGGTTCAGCACCGCGCCATAGGCCCCGACGGTGTCGGCGAAGGCCATGATCGCGCCCCCGTGCATGACGTTGGGGATGGTGCAGAGCTCGCGCGTGACGGTCAGCTCGGCGACCACGCGCTTGGGTTCCAGGGTGACGAACCGGAGCCCCATGGCGCCGGCAAAGAAGCCCGAGATGCGGGCGTTGGCCTCATCGGGAGTCATGGTTGTCCCTCCGGCGCGCATCCTGCCACAGCCCGCCACCCCCCGCGAGCCTCACGGCCTTCCGGTGGCCTTGTCGAATCGCTACGATGCGCCGCTGGAGGTCGCGGCCATGCCAGCGGAACATCCCATGAGACCCTCGCCCGGCTCCGTGCGCGATGCGCTGGCGTGGCAGTTCGCGGACGGCGGCAGGGCCCGTGATCCCGCCTGGCAGCTCTTCGTGCGGCCGCGTGGCGAGGAAGCGCTTCGCAACATCTCCACCTTCGAAGGCGTCGGCCCGATCGACGACTGGGCAGTGCTGAATGGCGGCTTCGGCCGGCTGTTCTCCACCTTCATCTCGATCGACGGCCGGCCGGTGTGGGACCAGTACGGCATTGACGAGGGCCCTCTCGCGCCGCGGCCGGGCCCGGCCGGAATGCCGCGACGAGATGCGCTCGGGGGCGCCGTCGTCGTTCCCTATGTCGGCACTCCCGGCGGTGGCTGCCTGGTCGGGGTCATTCGCCACGAACGTCCTCTCCCCGGCATCGTGACCGTCGAGCTCCCGCGCGGGTTCGCCGAACCGGGCGAAACGGCCCAGATCACCGCCATCTCCGAGATGATTGAGGAGTTCGGGGTCGACGGCTACGGCCCGTCACGCACGCAGGAGATCCGCCGGCTCGGCCGCATCAACGCCAACACGGCCTTCTACACCGGGTTTGTCGAGGTGTACGCCGCCCGTTTCCAGCCCCAGGGCGAGGCATGGACACACGCCGCCCGCGAAGCTGACGCCCGGGAGGTCATCCTCCCATGGACCCGAAGCGGCCGGACCGGGCTGCTGGTCCCGCTCGCCCGCCTGTGCCGGCCGGGTGCGATCGAGTGCGGCATCAGCGCGGCCGCCCTCTGGCACTTCCGCGCCTTCCTTGAGCACGAGTCGGCCGAACCGATGGATACCGCCTCCCTCATTGAGGAGCTTGAGGGACAGTCCTCCGCGCACCCAATCGAGCCGCTCGACGAACGCGAAAAGCAGCTGCTCCGGCTCGCTGCCGATGGCCTGACCGACGCCGACATCGCCCACGAGATCGGGCTCGCACCGGGCTCGCTTCGGAACATGTTCTCCGAGATCTACCAGAAGCTCGGGGTCCCGAACCGGCCGGCCGCCGTCGCCGAGGCCTTTCGCCAGGGCATCATCACCTGACGATCAACGGGTGACGAATCTCGCCGCGAATGACGAGCTTTATCGCTCAACCTCCGCCGCCCTGGAGGGCACGCTGTGGACATGGCGCTGATGCGCTGGAACCCGCCGCCGGAAGGCGGCCCACTCGCGGAGGAGTCTCGCAATGGAAACCCAAGTTCGTCCCTCGTCGTTTCGCTCGGCCATGCTCGCGATGCTCGCCCTCTTCATCGTCGGCGGCTCCGCCCTCCTGGCGAACGTCAGCACCAGCCACGCGGCTCCGGCGGCCAACAGCTGCTCCTGTGTGGAGTACGTGAAGTCCCAGACGGGGCTGAGCGGTGGCCTCGGCGCCGCCGCGAACTACACCGAGTCGCAGATGAACGCTCGCGGCTACAAGCGCGTGTCGCCCCAGAAGGGTGCCATCGCCGTCTGGGATCGCAACAAGAAGGGCGCTTTGGGTGACGGCCACATGGCGATCGTCAACTCGGCCAGCTACAACAGCAAGACGAAGCTGTGGACGATTCAGTTCCGCCATGTGAACTGGAACTACAACTGCACCGTCCACACCATCACTCCGTCCTGGAGCAACCTCGACGGCATCAACTTCTACGTCAAGAAGTAGCCATACGTCCGGTGGTTGGAAGCACCCCGGCCCGCCGCAAGGCGGGCCGTTTGCGTCCCGCGAGCCTCACGGCAGCGCCAGCAGCGCCTCCGCGAGCGCCGCGTTCACTTCGTCCATGCGCTTGTTGAAGCGCCGGTAGTCCGAGACGTTGCGCGTCCGCACCGATTCGCGGCCCTGTTCCATGGTCGCGACATAATCCGACATCACGCCGTCGAACCGCGTGTCCCACTCCGCGTAGCGCGCCACGCTCGACTTCAGGTCGCGCAGCGACATCGCCGTGCAGGTCATGTTCGATGCGTACAGCGTGAACTCCGTTCGGAACTCGTCGCGGCTCGAGAACTTGCCATCGGGCCAGCGCCCGCGGAAGTCGTTCGTCAGCCGGATGAGGCGCGTCGCCCCTTCGTTCACGGCGCGTGTGTAGCGGAAGTCGTTCTCGCGCGGGGTGCGGGCGCCGCTGGCGGGCGTCGCCGTCGGGGTCGTGCAGGGCGGAGCGTCCGGGAGCGAGGTCGCGCCCCCGCAGGCGCTGGCAAAGGGCGCCGAGAAGGCCAACAACGCGACCGCCGCGCCCAGGCGTCTCACCCGGGCAAGCCGCGCAGATACTCGGCCGCAGCGCGCACGGCCTTCCCGCGGTGGCTCACCGCATCCTTTTCATCGTCCGAAAGCTGCGCCGCCGTGCGACCATCCGCGACCACGAAGGCAGGGTCATACCCGAAACCGCGTTCGCCGCGCTTTTCGCGGCCAATGCGCCCTTCGAACGTCGCTTCGCTGAGATGCACGCGCCCGTCCGGGTGCGCGACCGCGACGACGGCACGGTAACGCGCTGCCCGTTCGCCATCGGGCACGCCCGCGAGCTCGTGCAGGAGCAGGTCCAGGCGGCCGGCATCATCGAGCCCCGGGCCGCCGTAGCGCGCGGAGTACATCCCCGGCCCGCCGCCGAGCGCATCGACCTCGATGCCCGAGTCGTCGGCGAGCGCGAGGCATCGCCCGGCGGCCGCGAAGGCGCGTGCCTTCTTCGCCGCGTTCTCCGCGTAGCTCGCACCATCCTCGACGACGTCGAGCGCGATGCCCAGCTCATGCGGCGTCACGACCGCGAACGGCAGGCCGGCGAGGAGGCGGCGGAACTCGCGCACCTTCCCGGGGTTGTTCGTCGCGAGCAGCAGGCGCCTCACCCCACCGATCTTGGCCGGGGCGCCGCCGCGCGACAAGGCCCCCGCGCGCTTAGGAGCCGGTGAACACCGCCGCCCGCCGCTCGACGAAGGAACGGATGCCTTCCTTCGCGTCGTTCGTATCGAGCACGGTCGCGCGGATGTCGGCGATGGCGGCGATGCCCGCGGCCTCGGCGGCCTCGACGTAGCGGCGCGCCGCCTTCTTCGTCACCTGCGTGCCGAGCGGCGCGTTCGCGGCGATCAGCTCCGCCACCCGCATCGCCCGCTCGACCTGCTGCCCGAGCGGCACGACCTCCTGCACGAGGCCGATGCGCAACGCCTCCGCCGCGCCGAATTCGTCGGCCAGCAGCAGGTGGTACATCGCGTCGCCCCAGCCCATGCGGCTGAGGAAGCGGAAGTGCGCCCCCGCCAGCGGCGCAATCCCGCGCTTGGGCTCCATCTGGCAGAAGCGCGCGTTGTCGGCGCAGATGACGATGTCGCCCGCGAGCATCATCTCGATGCCCACCGTGAAGGTGATGCCCTGCACCGCCGTCACGAGCGGCTTGCGGCAGGCGCGCTGCACCCCGAACGGGTCCACGCCGTCGTACGGCGCGCGCTTCTCGGCCGTCGGTCCGAAGAACTTCGGCATGTCCAGGCCCGCGGTGAAGTGGTCGCCCTCGGCGCAGAGCACGCCCACCCACAGCTCCGGGTCCTCGTCCAGCTCCGTCAGCGCCGCCGAAAGCTGCGCCGTCATCTCCGGCACGAACGCGTTGCGGCGCTCGACGTTGTCGATCGTGATCTTGAGGATGCGGCCCACCCGCTCCGACCGAACCTCGCCCGGCTTCTCATCCGCCATCGTTTTCTCCTGTTTGCCTCTCCCCGGCATGGGGCCCGTGGCTATGTATTCCCGTAGTGACTATCGATTCTTATACTGAGGCCATTGACGATGGTCAAGCCCGCACCGAACGATGCACCCACGCCCCGGAGGTCCCCCATGAGCGAGCCGCGAACGTACGAAAGCCAGGCCAGCTGCCCCGTCGCGCGCACGCTCGACGTCGTGGGCGACCGCTGGACCATCCTCGTGCTGCGCGACCTCTCGTGGGGGAGGCGGCGCTTCGGCACCCTGCACGAATCGCTGCGCGGCATCTCCGCGAACCTCCTCTCCGAGCGGCTCAAGCGCCTGGAAGAGCACGGCATGGTCGAGCGCGTGTTCTATAGCGACCACCCGCCGCGCGCGGAGTACCGCCTGAGCGCGAAGGGCCGCGCCTTCATCCCCGTGCTCCTCGCCCTGCGCGAATTCGGCGAGGCGTGGGAGTTCGGCCCCGGCGAAACGCCCGCGCGCCCCCCGGTCCGCTAGCGCCGCGCGCCCCCGTTCGCCACACTGCCTTCGCCGGGCCGCCGGCGAGGGAGGCCGCATGCGCGCCATGGTGCTCCGCGGGACGACGCTCGCCATCGAAGAGGTGCCGCGCCCCGCGCCCGGGACCGGGCAGCTTCTCGCCCGCGTCCTCGCCTGCGGCATCTGCGGCAGCGACCTCCATGCCGCGAGGCATATCGACGCGATGACCGCCGCCGCGGGCGGACCCGGGCTCGCGAACGCGGGCATCGTCATGGGCCACGAATTCGTCGCCGAAGTGGTCGAGGCCGGGCCGGGTGTCGAAGGCTTCGCCCCCGGCGACCGTGTCACCTCCATGCCCGTGCTGGTCGACCCGGCGAGCGGCCGCGTGCTCGCGCTGGGCTACAACCCTGCCGCGCCCGGGGCCTACGCCGAGTACCTGCTGCTCACGGCCGCGCTGTGCCTGCCCGTGCCGGCGGCCCTCGAAAGCGCCGTGGCCGCAACGACCGAGCCCTGCGCCGTCGGCCTCCATGCCGTGCGCGAATCCCGCATCCAGCCCGGCGAGCCTGCCCTCGTGATGGGCGCCGGCCCCATCGGGCTCATGACGCTGCTCTGGCTGCGCGATGCCGGCGTGCGCTTCATCGCCGTCAGCGATCCCGCCCCCGAACGCCGCGCACTCGCGCGCGCGCTCGGCGCCACCGCCGTCTTCGACCCCACCGAGGGCATGCTCGCGACGGCCCTGGCGGATGCGCTGCCCGCGCCCGAGGCCGCCGGCGGCCTCCCCGCGGGCTACATGTCCGAGGGCGGCACCGCCGCGCCGCCCGTGGTGTTCGAATGCGTCGGCGTGCCCGGGACGCTCCAGCAGGCGATGCAGCTCGTGCAGCCGAAGGGGCGCGTCGTGGTCGTGGGCGTGTGCATGGAGCCCGATCGCATCACCCCCAGCCTCGGGGTGACGAAGCAGCTCACCCTCCAGTTCGTGCTCGGCTACACCGCCGCCGAATATGCCGAGGCGCTCGACGCCATCGCCGGCGGCCGCGTCGATACCCGCCCGCTGGTGACGCGCACGGTCGGGCTCGATGAGCTGCCGGCGGCGTTCGCGGCGCTCGCCGGCCCGCGCGACTGCAAGGTCGTGTACGTCGCGGGCTGATCGCGCATCGGGCCTTTGGCCGATGCCGGGAGTGCCCACTCGCCCGCTACACTTCGACGATGCGCCACCCGCACCACGGCTCCCGCTTCTGCATGTCCTGCGGCGAAATGACCGTCGCCGCCGGGCGCGAAGGGGACCGCGAATGCCCCGCGTGCGGCTTCGCGCAGCGCATGCATCCCCGGCCCTGCGCCGCCGGCCTGCCCGTGCGCGACGGCCGCTTCCTGCTTGTGCGGCGCGATATCGAACCCCGGCGCGGGCTCTGGCAGGTGCCCGGCGGCTTCATGGAGCTCGGCGAAAGCCCCGCCGAGGCGGCCGCCCGCGAACTGCGCGAGGAGGCCCTCCTCGAGACGGGTGAGATGCGCCTCCTCGGCGTCTACACCCCCGTCGTCAACAGCCTCGTCGTCATCGCCTTCGAAGCCGAGGCCCTGAACGAAGGCGGTGCCGGCCACGAGACGCAGGAAGTGCGCTGGTTCCGTCCCGAGGAGACGCCCTGGGACGAGCTCTCCTTCTCCTCGTCCGAGTTCACCATTCGCGACTGGATGCGGCGCAACGGGCTCGCCGTGCCGGGCGCGCTGGTCACGACCTGGGGCGGCTGAACCTGCCGGCGCCCGCGGGGGTGTTCGCGCCCGGGCCGATCCCGTATCCTTGCCTGTATCAATAGCAGCGATAGAGGAGGCTGGCATGGGAGACAAGAGCCCGAAGGCAACGGCGAAATCCAACAAGCAGAAGGCGACCGCGAAGAACACCCGCACCACCGCCTCCGCGAGCGAACCCAAGAAGTAGGTCCCGGCACGCCCGGGTGCGAAGGCCCGCGACGGGGTTGACCCGGCCGCGGGCCTTCGCCGTGCTCGCTCCCGCCCGCGGCGGCGCTCACTCCCCCACATTCGCCCGCCGTGACACACTTGCGCCATGACCGCCCTCCCCGCGCCGGAAGAGAAGGCCGCCGCCGTCCGCCACATGTTCGACCGCATCGCGCCCGGCTACGACCGTATGAACCGCCTCATGACCGGCCGCATGGACCAGCGCTGGCGCAAGCACCTCATCGAGCGGCTGGCCATCACCGATGACGACCGCGTGCTCGACCTCGCGGCCGGGACGGGCGACTTCTCCGAGCTCGCGCGGCAGTACACGGGCCACGTCGTCGCGCTCGATTTTTCGCGGCAGATGCTGCTGGGCGGCGTGCGGCGAAGGCTCGCGCCGGTGCAGTTCGTCCAGGCCGACGCCCTCCGCCTGCCCCTCGCCGATGGCAGCCAGACGGTGGCCGTCTCCGGGTTCGCCCTGCGGAACTTCGTCGCGCTGCCGCCGGTGTTCGCCGAGCTCGCGCGGGTGCTCGCGCCGGGTGGCCGCATCGGGCTGCTCGAAGTCGACCGCCCGCGGAACGCGCTCGTGCGCGTGGGCCACGGCGTGTACTTCAACCGCGTCGTGCCGTTCATGGGCCGCATCCTCTCGGACGCCCAGGCCTACCGCTACCTCCCGCAATCGGCCATCTATCTCCCGGAACAGGATGAGCTCGTGCGCATGCTCCGCGACGCCGGCTTCCGCAAGATCCAGAAGAAGCGCCACATGATGGGTGCCGCCCAGGCGATAACGGCGGTGCGGGAATGACGGCCGCGGCCGCCCGCCCGCGCCCGACGAAGCTCGGGGCCTGGAAGCTCGCCGTCCGCATCCCGACGCTGCCGGCGGCGATGGCGCCCGTGCTCGTCGGCACCGGCGTGGCCATCCTCCGCGACGACTTCGAACTGCTGCCCGCGCTCGCCGCGCTCATGGGGGCGCTGCTCCTGCAGGTGGGCGCGAACTTCGCCAACGACGTCTTCGACTACCGTCGCGGCGCGGATACGAAGGACCGCCTGGGCCCGCCGCGCGCCACGCAGATGGGCTTCCTTTCGCAGCGCGAGGTGTTCACGGGCATGTGGATCGCCTTCGCCGCCGCGTTCGTCATCGGCATCTACCTGGTGTACGTGGGCGGCTGGCCGATCGTCGCGGTGGGGCTTTCGAGCATCGCCGCCGCCATCATCTATACCGGTGGTCCGTGGCCCATCGGCTATCACGCTCTGGGTGACCTCTTCACGTTCGTCTTTTTCGGGCTCGCCGCCGTCGTCGGCACGTACTACGTGCAGGCGGGCGATGCGCCGCTCATCGCCTGGCTCGCGGCCATTCCCCTGGGCTGCACGGTGACGATGATCCTCGTCATCAACAACCTCCGCGATATCCCCACCGATAGTCGCACCGGCAAGAAGACGCTCGGCGTCGTCATGGGCGACGCCGGTACGCGGCGCTGGTACCTGTTCTTGCTCGCCGTCGCCTACGTCAGCGCCATCGCCACGTGGGCGGCGGGGGCATCGGCGTTCGTGCTGCTGGTGCTGGGGTCGCTCTGGTGGGCGAAGGGGCCGGTCGCGGCGATTCGTGGCGGGACGGCCGGCGGCGCGCTCAACCCCATCCTGCGGGCGACCGCGCGCTTCCACCTTGTGTTCGGCCTGCTCTTCGCCGCCGGGCTCGCCCTCGGCCGCATCCTGGACTGACTCCCGCGCTCCCAGAGACCGCGCGCGTCATTTGGCTTCGATCGAGCCTTCGAGGTGTGCCCCGCAGTTCGGGCAGACGCCGTGGCTGAGCCGCGCATCGAGCGTGTGGCCGCGCGCCTCGTATTCCTCCCCATCGAGCCATTCGCCGGGGGTCCCGGGGTTCTCGATGCGCTTGCAGTAGGAGCAGATGCGCCGCAGCGGCCACTCCGCCGGTGCCGCCAGAGGGTCGGCGAACAGCAGTCGTGCGGCGCGCGGCTCTTCCGCCAGCAGGTGCGTGACCGCGCGCACGCTGCCTCCGTCGGTTCGCTCCAGCCGCATCCGCATGGAACGCCGCACGGTGGGTGCATCGCAGCGGAAGAGGTAGCGCAGTGGCGTGCCCGCGGCCGCCACGCGCAGCACGGTCTCCACGCTGAGCCGCGTCTCCTCGCCACTGATGAAGCTGGCGATGGGATGGCCCTCGGCGCTGCGCGGGTCGGCGATGCCGTCGCCCCCGTTCGCGAGCGCGAACGCCGTCCATGCTTCGGGGGTGAGCACTTCCAGGATCGTCCCGGAGGGGCTCAGCAGGTAGCTGATGTCGGTCACGCGTCCCTCGATCCGCCGGATCAAACGCTACGCCTTCGTTTCGTGGCCTGTCATCCATCGAAAGAACGCGCGAAAGCGAATACGCCACCGGGTGGGGCCGGTGGCGTATTCGAGGCGTGGTTCGCCGGGCCGGGGACTTAGCGCCGGCGGAGTGTGTACCACGCCAGGGGCGACATCAGCAGCAGCGCCGCCGCCATGGCCAGCAGGACGCCCGTGGTGTTTCCCCCTTGCTCATCATTGGCCGTGCCCGTGCGCGGTGGGCCGGGCACCGTCGCGCTGGCGACCGCCGTCGCCGTTGCGTTCTGATTCGCACCCGCCGTCGCGGTCGCGTTCGCCGTGGGCTGTGGCACCGGCGTGTTCGTCGGCGCCACCGTCGGCACGGGTGTGTTCGTGCGCGTCGGCGTGGCCGTGGCCGTTCCCGAAGTTGCCGTCGCCGTGGCCGTGGCCGTCGCGGTCGCCGCGGAGGTCGTCGTTGCGGTGGCGGTGGCGGTCGGCGTGACGGGGGTCGCGGTCGGCGTCACCGGCGTGGCCGTGGGGGTCACCACGGTGGCCGTCGCCGTCGGGGATGCCTGCGCCTGCACGCCGGCCGTCGAAAGTGCCGTCGCCAGCAGCGCGAACGCGGCGACCGAAGCGAAACGGAAAACCATGGGTTGTCAGCTCCAAACCGGGGTGGCGGTCAGAATACCGCCCGCACCTGCCCGGGGCCGTTACACGCGCATTGCAGTTGCACCGTCATCGAAAGAAAACATCGTGCAGGGGCCGTCCCGCGAGGGGTTATCCACCCCGGGACTGCCTCCCCGCGCGCTTTCCCGTAGACTCCGGCCCGACACGAGGAGGAACGACCCATGGCCGGCACGGTGCTCTACGAACGCGATGGCCACATCGCCACCATCACCTACAACCGCCCCGAGGCGCTGAACGCCATCAATACGGAGCTGCGCGCCGACCTCAACGCCGCGTGGGTCCAATTCCGCGACGACGAGGAGGCGTGGGTCGGCATCGTCACCGGGCAGGGCCGCGCCTTTAGCGCCGGCGCGGACCTTCGCGGCGGCGGCGCCGGCGATGCCACCAACGCCACCTTCTGGGAAACCCCCGGCATGACCTCGCTCGAAAACGGCCTCGAGATCTGGAAGCCCGTGATCGCCGCCGTCAACGGCTACTGCCTCGGCTTCGCCTGCACGCTCGTCGCCGCCTGCGATTTCGTCATCGCCAGCGAACGGGCCGAGTTCGGCTTCCCCGAGGTGCGCATCGGCGTGCCCACCATCCAGGGCTCCATTCGCATGCCGAAGAAGGTCGGCTGGCAGAACGCGATGGAGCTCCTCCTCATCGGCGAACGCGTCGGCGCGCAGCGCGCGAAGGAAATGGGGCTCGTCGGCAAAGTCGTGCCGCACGAAGAGCTCCTCCCCGAGGCCCGCAAGCTCGCGGAGCGGCTGCTGCTCTCGGCCCCGCTCGCCGTGCGCGCCACCAAGGAGGTCGCCGCGCGCGGCCAGCAGCTCCCCTTCACCGATGCCGTGCGGTTCGGCGAAACCATGCGGCGTGTCGCCGGCGCCACCGACGATGCGAAGGAGGGGATGGCTGCCGCCCGCGAGAAGCGCACCCCCACCTGGCAGGGGCGCTAAAGCGCCGATTGCAAACCCGTCACAACCGGGCCGGGGGGCTCGTAAGGCCCTTTCAGCGCGCACCCGCGGGGCACATCATTTCTCCGACACTTTTCGGAGTATTCCACCCCGCGTGCGCGCTCGATTCTCCCTCCCCGCGCTCTGGGTCTCCTTCACCATCGCGGCCGTCGCCGGGGTGGCGCTCATCGCCGTCGCCTTCGTGAGCCTCGCCGGCTACAAGCGCTCGGCCGATGCCACGCTCGATGCCTCGCAGACGTACGCCTTCGAGGCATCGCTCTTCACCACCCTGCTCGATGCCGAGTCTGGCGCTCGCGGCTACGTCCTCACCGGCGACGACACCTTCCTCGCGAACGTCGACCAGGCGAAAGTCGCCCTCCCGCGCGACCTCGACAACCTCGCTGCGCGCACCGCGGACAACGCCGCCGAATCGGCCGACGTCGCCCTCCTGCGCACCCAGGTCGAACAGCGGTTCGCCCTCCTCCAGGAGGCCATCGACCTCTATCGCGCGGGCGACACCGCGGGCGCGCGCGAATCGATCGCCTCCCGCCGCGGCGCCGATGTCACCGAGGAGATCCGCGCCAGCCTCATCCGCATCCTCACGGTCGAAGGCGAGCAGCACACCAGCGCCCGCGAATCCGCGGCCGACCGCGCGCGCATCGCCCGCATCGCCCTCGCCGCGCTCTCCGTGCTGACCGCGGGCGCGCTCGCCTGGGTCTTCATCGCCCTGCGTCGCCGCGGCCGCGAACAGACGCTCATCGAATCGGGCAAGGCGAAGGACGAGCTCCTGGGCATGGTCTCCCACGAGCTGCGCACGCCGCTCACCGTCATCCTCGGCAACGCGAGCTACCTCCAGCGCAACTGGCAGCAGGCCGATACCGAAGCGCGCGAAGCCTGCCTCAACGAGATTGCCAGCGAAGGCGACCGCCTCCAGCGCGTCGTCGAGAACATGCTCGCCCTCTCGCGCATCGAACGCGGCGTCGTCGCCGAACCCGAACCCGTGCTCGTCCGCCACGTGGTCGAGGCCGCCGCCGAACGCCATCGTTCGCGCTACCCGGGCTCGGTGGTGATCGTGCGTGGCCGCGCCGATGTCCCCCCCGTGCTGGGCGTCGAGGCGTACCTCGACCAGGTCACTCAGAACCTGCTCACGAATGCCGCGAAGTACGACCGCTCGGGCGCGCCGGTCGAGATCGAAGTCGCCGCGAACGACGGCATGGTCGAAGTGTCCGTGCTCGATCGCGGCCCCGGCATCCCGCCCGAGCGCGCGACCGCGATCTTCGAACCGTTCGTGCGGCTCGATGCGACGGCAGCTGCGAACGATGGCGTCGGGCTGGGATTGCCCGTGTGCCGGCGGCTGCTGCGGGCGCAGGGCGGCGATATCACCGTCCGTCCCCGCGAAGGCGGCGGATCGCGGTTCACTTTCTCGCTTCCCGGCATCCCCGATGATGCCGCCGAACTCCCCGCCCAGCAGAGCGCGTTCGTTTCCTGAAGAAGGACAAGGAATGGTGAACGGGATCACGGCCTCACCCGGAGGAGGCCGGTGGGTTCGGCTTCGAGTTCCTTCGCTCGCTGGCGACGTATTACGTTCGCAGCGAAATGTTCGTCGGAAACTAATCGAATTCTACCTATAGAACCGGTCGATGGCAGGTGCTACAGTGCCCGCCATAGCGCCCGGATAGCGGGCGCGAGGAGGAACGTGGGCAATTATTGGGAACGAAAGTGGTCCCGCCGCGGCATGCTTCGCGGCGCGGGCGTTGCTGGCATGGGGACTGCCGGCATGGCTCTCGTCGGCTGCGGCGACGATGACGACGGCGGCGGAAGCGGCGGCGACACCCTCAGCCAGCTGCGCACGCCGACACCCGCCAGCGGTGCGACCACCGGCCCGAAGGATCCCTTCGCCGGCGCCACCCCGGGCGGCACCTATCGCCTGAACATCACGGGCGACCCGCCGACCCTCGACCCGCACGGCAACCTCAGCTTCATCACGAAGACGGTTTCCGCCTACGTCTACAGCCGCCTGTTCAAGTACAAGACGGGCCCCGGCATCATGCGCGCCGATGTGCGCCCCACCGGCGACCTCGCCCAGACGGCCGAAGGCTCGCCCGACGGCCTCAAGTGGACCGTGAAGCTGCGCCCGGGCGTGAAGTTCCACAACGTCGCCCCCGTGAACGGCCGCGCCGTCACCACCGACGATGTGAAGTTCTCCTGGGCCCGCCTCACGGACCCGAAGAACGCCGGCCGCGCGCAGGTGTCGTACATCGATAAGCTCGAGTACCCCGACGCCAACACCATCGTCTTCACGCTGAAGACCCCGAATGCCGTCTTCCTCGATTCCCTCGCCGATTCGAACCTGCTCTGGATCATGCCGACGGAATCGGACGGCAAGTTCGACCCGACGAAGACGATGATCGGCAGCGGCCCGTGGCTCTTCGATGGCTACCAGCCGTCCGTCTCGTACAAGATGAAGAAGAACCCCGAGTGGTACGAAAAGGGCTTCCCCTTCTTCGATGCCGTCGAGGCCGCGATCATCCCCGAATACGCGAACTACCTCGCGCAGTTCCTCGCCGGCAACCTGGACGTGCTCGCGCCCAACGCGCAGGACCTCCAGGACGTCCAGAAGATCAAGGGCGTCCACATCTCGTCGTACCTGAACCAGGGCGCGAACTGGGTCTGGTTCGATGGCAACGACCCGAACGCCCCCTACAACAAGGACGAGCGCATCCGCCAGGCGTTCTCCATGGCCTGCAACCGCGACGAGCTCACCGACCTTGGCTACAACACCAAGAAGCTCAAGGCCGCGGGCCTCGACGTCGCCGAGCAGTGGAACAACCTCATTCCCGCCGGCTGGGGCCGCTTCTGGATCGATCCCAAGGGCAGTGCCTTCGGCGAAAGCGCGAAGTACTTCAAGTACGACCCGGCCGAGGCGAAGAAGCTGCTCGCCGCCGCGGGCTATGGCGACAAGCCGCTGGAAATCACCTACCAGTACACCGCCAACCGCTACGGCAAGAACTTCAACGACTCCGCTGAAGCCACCCTCGGCTACCTGAACGCGATCGGCGTCAAGACCACGACCGATGTCCAGGACTACAGCTCGAAGTACATCACCCAGACGTTCGTCGGGAACTTCAAGGGTGTTGCCTTCGGCCTCGAAACCGGCTTCGCCGAAGTCGGCAACTACCCGATCCGGCTCTTCACCGATAACGGCAACAACCACGGCAAGGTGAAGGACCCGGTGCTCGACAAGTTCGCGAACGACCAGCAGGTCGAACTCGACGACAAGAAGCGCGTGGCGATGTACCACGAGGCGCAGAAGTATCACGCTCAGAAGATGTGGTACATCCCGCTCCAGGTGGGCGCCGGTCAGACGTGGGTGGGCTACCAGGAAGCGATCCAGAACGGCGGGGACTTCTACACCCTCGCCTATGGCGCCCCGACGGAGACCACGCCGTACCTCTGGAAGAAGAAGGTCTAAGCACCGGCTCTTCCACCGCCAGGTCAGCAGAGGCCGCCCCGCAAGGGCGGCCTCTTCGCGTGCCCAATGACCCCATAAACCGTGGCTTAACCCCTCATACCGGTCACGTCCACGGCTTCGAATCTGGAGCCTCCGCCAGTACCGCGCTGCCGTCCTCACGACGGCCCAAAAACACACGGACTCCCACTGATTCCTTCTATTGAAGAAATCGATTCCAGTGCTACAGTGCGCTCGCCTCGCGATTCGCGGACGATGGAGGAGATTCGTGGCCAACTACTGGGACCGGCACTGGACCCGCCGGCGAATGCTTCGTAACAGCGCCTTCGTGGGCGCGGGCGCCGCCGGCCTCGCCCTCGTGGGCTGCGGCGATGACGACGACGACACCCCCAAAGGCGACAGCGGCCTGAGCCAGCTGCGTACCCCCACCCCGGCCAGCGGGGCGCCCACCACCGGACCCAAGGACCCGTTCGCGGGAGCGACGGTTGGCGGCACCTATCGCACCTACGCCACCGGCGACCCGCCCACCATCGACCCGCACGGCAACCTCAGCTTCCTCACGAAGGGCATCGCCGCCTTCGTCTACAGCCGCCTGTTCAAGTACAAGACCGGGCCCGGCATCGCCCGTGCCGACGTGCGCCCCACCGGCGACCTCGCGCAGACCGCCGAGGGCTCCCCGGACGGCCTGAAGTGGACGGTGAAGCTGCGCCAGGGCGCGAAGTGGCACAACGTTCCCCCCGTCAACGGCCGCGCCGTCAACAGCGACGACATCAAGTTCTCCTGGGCCCGCCTCACGGACCCGAAGAACGTCGGCCGCGTGCAAGTCCAATACATCGATAAGCTCGAATACCCCGATGCGAACACCGTCGTCTTCACGCTCAAGACGCCGAACGCCGTGTTCCTCGATACCCTCGCCGATGCCAACCTCCTCTGGGTCATGCCGCCGGAATCGGACGGCAAATTCGACCCCACGAAGGTCATGATCGGGTCCGGCCCGTGGCTCTTCGATAGCTACCAGCCATCGGTTTCGTACAAGATGAAGCGAAACCCGGAGTGGTACGAAAAGGGCTTCCCGTTCTTCGACATGGTCGAGACGGCGATCATCCCCGAATACGCGAACTACCTCGCGCAGTTCCTCGCCGGCAACCTCGATACTCTCGCCCCGAACGCGCAGGACCTCGCCGACGTGCAGAAGGTCAAGAACGTCCAGATTTCGTCGTATCCGAACAACGGCGCGAACTGGATGTGGTTCGATGGCAACGACCCGAACGCGCCCTACTACAAGGACGAGCGCATCCGCCAGGCGTTCTCGATGGCCTGCAACCGCGACGAGCTCACCGACCTCGGCTACAACACCAAGAAGCTGAAGGCTTCCGGCCTGCAGGTCAACGACCAGTGGAACAACCTCATCCCCTACGGCTGGGGCCGCTTCTGGATCGACCCGAAGGGCAGCGCCATGGGCGAGAACGCGAAGTACTTCAAGTACGACCCGGCCGAGGCGAAGAAGCTGCTCGCCGCCGCGGGTTACGGCGATAAGCCGCTGGAAATCACCTACCAGTACACCGCCAACCGCTACGGCAAGAACTTCAACGACTCGGCGGAGGCGACGCTCGGCTACCTGAACGCGATCGGCGTCAAGACCACGACCGATGTCCAGGACTACAGCTCGAAGTACATCACGCAGACCTTCCTCGGCAACTTCAAGGGCGTCGCCTTCGGCCTCGAAAGCGGCTTCGGCGAAGTCGGCAACTATCCCGTGCGCCTCTTCACCGATAACCCGAACAACCACGGCAAGGTGAAGGACGCCACGCTCGAGAAGTTCACCACCGACCAGCAGCTGGAACTCGACGACAAGAAGCGCGTCGCCATGTTCCATGAGGCGCAGAAGTACCACGCCCAGAAGATGTGGTACGTCCCGCTCCAGGTCGGCGCCGGCGACGTCTGGGTCGGGTACCAGGAAGCGATCCAGAACGGCGGGAGCTTCTACACCCTCGGCTACGGCGCCCCGACGGAGACGCTGCCGTTTATGTGGAAGAAACGGGCCTGAGTTCCCCCTCCGCCCGTTCCTGAGGGCCTGCCCACGGGCCCGCGCGAGGCCGCCCCTCCCCGGGGCGGCCTTCCGCGCGCCCGTGTGAAACGCCCAACGTTCGCGAAACACGAACGCCGTTCGTCTTCGGCTACACTGTCCCCACATCCCCATCCCCGGACCATTGCCATGGCGACCTTCTCCCCGAACGACCCCGCCTTCCTCGAGAACCCGTTCCCCTTCTACGAGATGGGCCGCGCCGTCAGCCCCCTCCAGGTGGGCCCGCCCGGGCTCTGGTCCGTCTTCGGCTACGACGACTGCACCTCCATCCTCAAGGACCACGCGAGCTGGTCCTCCCGCCGCGGTGGCCCGAACGACGACCCGGACGCCGCGCCCTCGATGCTGAGCTCCGACCCGCCCGTGCATTCGCGCCTGCGCGGGCTCGTTTCGCAGGCGTTCACGCCCCGCATGGTCGAACAGCTCGAACCGCGCATCCGCGAACTCGCCGATTCGCTGCTCGATGAAGCCGCCGCCCGCGGCGACGCGGTCGACCTGATCGACGCGCTCGCCTGCCCGCTCCCCGTCATCGTCATCGCCGAGATCCTGGGCGTGCCCACGGAGGACCGCGCGAAATTCCGCTACTGGTCCGACGAGATCATCGCCGGCCTCGGCTCGGGCATCAGCAACCCGGGCCGCCAGCTCGAACCCGGCATGCTCGATGAGATGCGCGAGTACTTCGGCCGCATGGTCGAAGCGCGCCGCGCGAACCCTCGCGCGGACCTGATCAGCGGGCTCGCCGCCGCCGATCTCGATGGCTCCAGCCTCAGCTTCGCCGAGCTCATGCAGATGCTCGTGCTGCTCCTCGTCGCCGGCAACGAGACGACCACGAACCTCATCGGCAACGCCGTGCAGGCGCTGATGGCCGACCCCGCACAGCTCGCGCTCCTGCGCGCGATGCCGGCGCTCCTGCCCTCGGCCGTCGAGGAGGTGCTGCGCTACAGCTCGCCCGTGCAGGCCACGGTCCGCGTCGCCACCCGCGATGTCGAAGTCGGCGGCAAGACGATCGCGAAGGGTGACAGCGCCCTCGTCTGGCTCGCGGCGGCGAACCGCGACCCGGCCGTCTTCGCCAACCCGGCGACATTCGATATCACCCGGAACCCGAATCGCCACATCGCCTTCGGCCTGGGCGTGCACTTCTGCCTTGGGGCGCCGCTCGCCCGGCTCGAGGCGCGCATCGCATTGGAGGCCTTTCTCGCCCGCGCCGGGTCGTTCGCGCGCGTCGATGATGCGCTCCTGCCGCGCGTACCCACGTTCATCATGCGCGGCGTGCTGCGGTTGCCCCTGCGCGTCGAATGGCGGCAGCCGGCGGCCGTCTGAGGCTCAGTCCACGGGCATGACGTGGAGGTCGGCGGGCGGCAGTTCGACCACCCAGTCGCGCCGCGATGCGCCCTGCAGCACCTCGTAGGGCCGCGCCGCGAGTTCGACTTCGACCGCCGGGCCCGCGCCCGCTGGCTGCAGTCGCAGCGTGTGCGTCGAACCAAAGGCGAACTGCTCGGCCGTGATCGCCGCGAACTGGTTCGGGCGCGCCTCCCCATCCGTCCCGCGCCGCAGCACCACGCGCTCGGCGCGGATGGCGATGGCGACTGCCTGGCCGTGCCGCAACGCGGTGGCCGGCGCAGCGCAGCGCAGCGCGATGCCGTTCACCTCGACCACCGGGCCGTCCGCATCGAAGCCCGCGACCCGCCCGTCGAGGATGTTCGCGACGCCGGTCAGCTCGGCCACCCGCCGCGACGCCGGGCGCCGGAAGACCTCCTCGCGGCCGCCGTCCTGGAGGATGCGCCCGCCATCGAACACGGCCACGCGGTCGGCGAGGAAGTGCGCCTCGCGCAGGTCGTGGGTGACGAAGAGGATGGTCAGCCCCAGGTCGTTGCGCAGCCGCAGGAGTTCGCGGCGCATGCCGTGGCGGAGGGCGTCATCGAGCGCGCTGAACGGCTCATCGAGCAGCAGCACCGGCGCCTCCCGCGCCAGCGCCCGCGCGAGCGCCACCCGTTGGCGCTGCCCGCCGGAGAGCGTCCGCGGGCGGCGCCCTTCGAACCCGGAGAGGTCGAGGAGGGCGAGCAGCTCGCGCACGCGCCGTTCGCGGTCGGCGTGCTTCGGCATCCCGAAGGCGACGTTCTCGGCCACGGAGAGGTGTTCGAAGAGCGCGAGCTCCTGCACGACGTAACCCGTGCGCCGGCGCTGCGGCGGCAGGTTCACGCCCCGCGCGGAATCGAACATCGTCTCCCCGGCGATGGCGATACGCCCCCGGGCCGGCCGCATCAGCCCGGAGATGAACTGCAGCGTGAGGCTCTTGCCCGCGCCCGAGTGCCCGAACAGCACCACCAGCTCGTTCTCGGCGGCGAGCCGCGCGCTGTACTGGAACGCGCCGAGCGCTCGTTCGGCCTCGAATTCCAGGCTCATGCCGTCGAGCCCCGCGCGGCCGCCAGCCTGAACGCGACCATCACCACCATCGCCGCCGCGAGCAGGATGAGCGACAGCGCCACCGCGCCCGAAAGCCCCAGTGATGAGCCTTCGAACGCGCTGATCACCGCCAGCGGCATCGTCTGCGTGCGGCCCTCCAGGTTGCCCGCGAAGATGAGCGTCGCCCCCAGTTCGCCCATCGCCCGTGACCAGCACAGCACGAGCCCCGCGACCAGCGCCGGCCACGCCTGCGGCGCCGTGATGCGCACGAACGTCCGCACGCGCGACGCCCCGAGCGTGTAGGCCACGCGCTCCAGCTGCGGGTCCACGGATTCGAAGCCGCTCTTCGCCGCGCGTACATAGAAGGGTGCGGCCACGAGCAGCTGCGCCATCACCACCGCCGTCGTCCGGAAGCCGAAGGTGAAGCCCGTCCACGCCTCGATCGGCTCGCCGATGAGCCCGCGCCGCCCGAACGCCGTCAGCAGGGCCACGCCCGCCACCGTCGGCGGCAGCACGATCGGCAGGTCGATGAACGCGTCCACGATCGCCCGGCCGGGGAAGCGCACGCGCGCCAGCAGGTACGCCACCGGCGTCCCCAGCACGACCGCGATGAGCGCCGTCAGCGTCGACGTCCAGAGCGAAAGCACGAGCGCCGTCCGCACGGTCTTCGTGCGCAGCAGCTCCCAGGTGTTGCCATCCTGGATGGCGCGGTCGACCAGCCCGGCGAAGGGGAGCAGGAAGAAGAGCGTGAACACCGCCGCCAGCAGGACGAGGGTCGCCATGGCGGCGCGGTCGCCGGAAACCCGCATCGCTCCCTCCTAGGGCGCCCCGAAGCCGTACTTCGCGAGGATCTTCTGGCCCTGGGGCTCGAACAGGAACTCGACGAACGCCTCCGCCGTGGTCACGTTCTTCGCGGCCTTCGTGACCGTGATCGCGTAGCGCGCCTGGACATTGAACGCGGCCGGGATTTCCAGGACGGTGACATCCTTGCCGGCGGCGTTCGCATCGGTGCGGTAGACGATGCCGGCGTCGGCCTCCCCCAGCTGCACCTTCGTGAGCACGGCGCGCACGTTCGCCTCTTCGCTGCGCACGTTCGCCAGCACCTTCGCGGCGAAATCCGGGGCCACGGCGCCATCGAGCGTGGACGCGCGCGTCAGCACATCCCGCGCGTATCGCCCGGCCGGGACATCCTTGCCCGCGAGCACGAGCCGCACGCCCGGCCGGGCCAGGTCGGCGAAGCTCGTCACCCCGCCGCCCTTCGCGGGCGTCACCACCACCAGCTCGTTCGTCACGAACATCTGGGCTTCGAAGGCGTTCTTCGCGTCCATCACCACCTTCAGCTGGACCAGGTCCGCGGGCACGAAGAGGTCGGCCGGGGCGCCTTCGTTGATCTGCGTCGCGAGCGCCGACGATGCCGCGAAGTTGAAGGTCACCTTCGCCCCGGGATGTGCCCGTTCGAAGGCCGCTCCCGCCTCCTTGAAGGCATCCGTCAGCGACGAGGCGGCGAAGACGATGATCTCGCCGGTCGCGACATCCGGCGTGGCCGCGCGGCGGGGGTTGTCGTCCTTGCCATCGCCGCCGCACGCTACCGCCGCGCCGATCGCGAACGCCGTCGCGCCCATCAGCAGTGCCCGGCGGGCGATGCCGCGGCGCATGTTCACGCGCCCGCCCCGGTGGCGGCATCGGCGGCGCAGGTGCGCATCCACTGGAGCGTCGATTCCGCCCCCGTGCGCTTCGATTCGAGCACGATGCGCCCGAAGCGCGTGGTTGCCGTCCGCGCCGCGAGCCGCTCGAGGTACTCCTCGCACGCCGCGATCTGGGCCGCGAACAGCCGCCGTTCGGCCTCGGGGTCGATCTGGGCGAGGAAGTACAGCTTCAGGAGGAAGTCCAGCCGCACCTCGCGGATCCGCTCCTGTGGCCGGTCCAGCCACGCATCGACCACTGCGCGGCCCGTGGGCGTGAGGTCGAACATCTTCCGCGGCGGGCTCTGTCCGACGCGCTCTTCGTGCCACGTCACCAGCCCACGGCTTTCGAGCCCGCGGAGGTAGGTATAGAGGGTGCTTTGCTCGGTCGGGCACACGTCGGCGAGGTCGCGCGCGATCGTGCGCGCCATCTCGTACCCGTGCAGCGAACCCCTCACGCGCAAGATGCCGAGGAGTGCGTATTCGTTCGGACCCAAATCGCGCTCAGCCATCCTGCCCCCCCAATGGTTGGAGTCCAAGTAGGCTATCTCAAACCATAGTGCGAGCAACGTGAAGGCGCCTGCCCGTTCCGCTTTCGCCTGCGCCAGCGCTCAGCGACCATGGCAGCCATGCGGAAACTCGTCCTGCTCCCGGCCGTGCTGCTCATCCTCCTCTTCGCCGCCTGCGGAGGAGGCGATGACGATGACGCCACCGCCGCCGTCACCACCGCCACCCCCGTCGCGACCGCGACCGCGGCGGGCACTCCCGCCCCCACCGCGACGACGCGCACGCGCCTTCCCACCATCCTCTATATGCGCCACGACAACACGGGCACCAGCGCGGTCAACGTCATCTTCGGCACCGACGTCGATACCTCGGTCGTCTACAACGTGATCGGCGCGGCGGGCTCGGGCCTGGGGTCGCAGGTGCCGCCCGCGGGTACCCGGCAATCGGAGCACATCGCCTCCATCGCGACCGCGGGCGAGCCGGTGCGCGTCGAGGTCACCGCCACGGACGCGCGCGGCAACGTCGTCACCGGCGCGATCGAGGTCGGCGGCGTCGTTGGCAAGCAGTACTGGGGCCGCGGCGATTCGGGCCCCAAGCTGGAGATGCTCCCCGGCCTCAAGGGCAAGGCCACGTGGACGAACCAGAAGGCCGCGTCCGCTCCGCTCAGCGTGGGCAGCGTCATGCTGTTCGCGTCCAAGACGGGCTGTTCGCCCTTCCGGCCCTGCGCCGTGACCTACATCGGCGCCGGTGGTCTGGAGAAGTCGGGCGCGTCCGCCGACGGCACGATCGAGGCTCACCAGGTGGACTTCGATTTCCCCCAGGCCGACCGCGACTACATGGTCGTCCTCGCCGCGCGGCCTTCCGCGACGGCGTGGGAGTTCTACCAGTTCGTCATCGCGTCGACGCAACTCAAGCCCTGACCCCTAGCGCGCGCGCTCCTCGATGGTGACGCGCACGATGCGGTCGCCCTGGTTCAGCCGGTCGACCACGTCCATGCCGCTGGTGACGCGCGCGAAGGGGTAGAACGGCTTCTGGCGCGGCGCCTCCACATCCAGGTTCGGGTTGTCGGAGAGGTTGATGAACCACTGGCTCCCGAACTTCGTCGAGCCGGCGGCGCGCGCCATCGCCACCGTGCCGCGCACGTTCTTCATGGCGTTCGCTTCCTGCTCGGTCTCGAAGCCGGCGCCGCCCGTGCCATCGCCCGTGGGGTCGCCCGTCTGCGCGACGAAGTTCGCCACCACGCGGTGGAATCGCAGCCCGTCCCAGAACCGCTCGCGGGCGAGGAAGACGAACACGTTCACCGTCTTCGGCGATTGGTCCGCGAGCAGCTCCAGCGTGAACGTGCCGCGGTTCGTCTCGACCGTCGCGGTGTATGCCTTCGTGGCATCGATGACCTGTTCGGCGGCCTTGTAGCTCTTCTTGCCCGGCGCCTCCGGGTTCTCGTCGTGATTGGCGATGCGGAAGACGAACAGGGTCAACCCCGCCGCGAACCCCAGCACGAGCAGCCCGAACGCCGCGACCGCGATCGCTCCGTTGCGTGATCCCATCGCTCGACTCTAGCGGCCCTCGCCGCACGGGCCAGTCACCGGACGATGACGTACCACGCGTGGCTCGCGTCGCCGCGGTCCCACCAGCCGAAGCTCACGAGCAGGTACGAACCGGTCGCCAGGGGCGCCGTGATGTTCGCCGGGTCGGCTTCGATGCTTCCGGTTTGGGGCATCGGCCACGCGATCCCGTCCGGGCCCGGGTGGGGTGGGTCGCCTGGCACAGTCATCCATTGCAGCATCTGCTGCTTCGGGGTGCCGGGTTCGAAGGCGATCGTGACCCGTTCGCCGGGACGCAGAACGACAGGCTGTTCGTTCGTCACGGGGCCGATGTAGTCGATGCAGGCGCCGCCCCAGCAGCGCGTGCCCGCCGTCGCGACATGCTTCGCGCCGTTCGCGGTCGTGAGCGTGGCCTTTGGGCCGGGCTGGATGGATGGGCCGCTGACGCCCGTGGGCGTGGCCGGGTTGTCGCCGTCGCGGCCGATGCCGAGGGCGGCGGCCGTGAGCACCAGCGCACTGGCGGCGATCACGGCCCCGGCGGCGACGAGCATGCGGCGTCCCATGCATCAAACAACGCACGGCCGCCCGCGAAGGTTCCCCGGCCTGTCCCGCGCGGGCATTACTGTTTCGCCACGATTCCCCGCGGACACGAAAACGGCCCCGCGAAGGGGCCGGGCGCGACGATGCTGGAGCCTCCGGTCGGACTCGAACCGACGACCTGCCATTTACGAAACGGCTGCTCTGCCAACTGAGCCACGGAGGCGCGCGGAGTTCAGACTAGCAACCGCCCGCGACGTTTGTCGAGCGAACCACCGCGGCGCGCCACTCGCCGCCCGTGCTTTAGAATTGGAGCCACATGCGCACCATCATCAAGCTCCGCCGCGAACACCTCGATGCCATGATTGGCCACGCCCTCGAGGATGCCCCCATCGAGTGCTGCGGCCTGCTCGCCACCCGCGACGGCGTCGTCACCGAAATCCACCGCGCCAAGAACGCCGAAAACAGCCCCTACCGCTTCAAGCTCGACCCCCTCGAGACCCGCCGCATCGAGCGCGCCATCGACGATTCGGGCGCGGACCTGGCCGGCTTCTACCACTCGCACACGGGCAGCGAACCGCGCCCCAGCCCGACCGATATCCGCGCCATGGGCCCCCTTTTCGGCCCGCCGTTCGTGCACTTCGTTATCGGCGTCGCCGACCGCGCGCACCCCGTCGCCCGCGTCTGGTACATCGAGGACGGGGCCGCACACGAGCACGCCTTCGAGGTCGTCGAGGGCTGAGCCTTCGCCATGGCCTACCCCGCCGAGCCGCTGCGCCGCATCTACGCCGTCCCGCCGCTTGAGCTGCGCGGGCGCACCTTCGCGTGGGGCGAACGAACCTACCTCTGCGCGATCCTGAACCTCACGCCCGATTCCTTCTCCGGCGATGGCATCGGCAGCGACCCGGAAGCCGCGGTCAGCGCCGCCCTGCGCGCGGAGGCCGAGGGCGCGGACATCATCGATATCGGCGCCGAATCGTCGCGCCCCGGGGCGCCCGAACTCGACCCCGGCGAGGAGCTGCGCCGCCTGCTGCCCTCGCTCGAAGCGGTGCGCGCGGCCACGAACCTCCCCATCTCGGTCGATGCCTACCACGCGCGCGTCGCCGATGCCGCCCTCGCCTCCGGCGCCGATATCGTGAACGACATCCACGGCCTGCGGCACGACCCGGCGATGGCCGCCACCGTCGCCCGGCACGGCGCCGCGCTCATCGCCATGCACAACCAGCGCGGCCGCGCCCACCACGAGACGTTGGCCGACATCGCCGCCGGGTTCGACGCCACCCTCGCGCTCGCGGACGCGGCGGGCATCCCGCGGCAGCGCGTCATCCTCGACCCCGGCTTCGGCTTCGGCTGGAAGCCCGAGCAGAACCTGGAGATGGTCCGCCGCCTGAGCGAGCTGGGGAGCTTCGGCCTGCCGCTCCTGCTCGGGCCGTCGCGAAAATCCACCATCGGCTTCATCCTCGGCCTGCCCGTGGACCAGCGCGTCGAGGGCACGGCCGCGCTCGTCGCGCTCGGCATCGCCGGCGGAGCCGATATCGTCCGCGTCCACGACCTGCGCGAAATCGCCCGCGTGGTGAAGGTCGCTGATGCCACCGTCCGCGCGAACTGGCGGCACATCGCCCCGGCACCGGTCGTGCTCGCGCTCGGTTCGAACCTTGGCGACCGCGCGGCGAACCTGCGTGCCGCCGTCGCGATGCTCCAGGCCAGGGGCGTCACCGTCACGCGCCGCTCCGCCGTCTGGGAGACGCCCCCGGTGCCCGCCGATCAGCCGCCGTTCCTCAATGCCGCCATCGCGGGCGAAACGGCCCTCTCCCCGCGCGAGCTGCTCGTGGTCGCAAAGGCGATCGAGGCCGCGCTCGGCCGCCGCCCCGGCCCGCGCTGGGGCCCTCGCCCCATCGATATCGACATCCTCTTCCATGGCCCCGGCCGCACCGCTGAGCCGGACCTCGTGGTCCCGCACGAGCGCATCGCCGAGCGCGCCTTCGTCCTCGTGCCGCTCGCGGAAGTCACGGATGGGCCGCTGCCCGTGATCGGCGAATCAGCCGCCGCGCTCCTCGCCCGCCTCGATCGCGAGGGTATCGCGCGCACGGAAGAGCGGCTGTAGCGCACCGGCGCCATCGGCCCGCTCGCCTGGCGCGCTACACTGGGGCGGTGTCCACGCGCGACGCCCTCCACGCCCTCATCGACGCCCTCCCGGACGAGCTCCTCTGGATCGCCGAGATCCACCTGACGGAGCTCCACGCCGGCGGCGGCACGCCCGAGACGCACGCCATGGCCTCTGCCTTCGAAGCCGTCGGACCGATTCGCGCGGAGGATGTCGAGGGCCCCGATGGCGGCTGGCGCGCGGCCTGGGCCCGCCACGGCATCACCGACGCCGACCTCGACGCCATCCTCGAATGACCCGTTCCTAGCGCGCCTTCTCCAGCGTCCCCGCGAACGCCACCAGCTCGTCCCGCGTGAGCGCGTTCGTGGTCACCGTCACGCGTGTCTCGCCGTCATCGAACACGAGCCGCAAGGCGCCGCCCTCGGGCCCGACGGTGGCCGTCTGTCCGGTCGCGAGCGTCACGCGATCGCCCGTGGCCGCGGCCCCGGCGTACACGGCCGATGGCGACTGCAGCACGCGCACGTGCGGGTTCTGGTCGAGCTGTTTGTTCGTTCCCGACATGTGGACGAGCCACGTCGTGCTCGAGCCGTTCGCGTCGGAGGCGTTGCCCTCCCAGCTGCGCGTGCCGTACCCGGCGGGGAGCGCGGTGATGGCGTACCACCCCTGGCGCACGGGCGAACCAGCCGCGTCGTTGAACAGCAGGTGGTACCGCGGCTGGTCTTCCGTGGGCCCCATCGCCTTCCCGGGCGGGGGTACGAAGGTGAAGCGCGCCGGGTCAATGGCCCCGAAGTTCAGGCTCGTGACCTCCCCGCGGATGCTCGACATCTCAATCCCGTCCGATTCGTATCGCAGCACCCACATGCTCCGCGGCTCGACCCAGAGGCGCGCCATGCCGCCGCTCGTGACCGTCTCCGGGCCGCCGTTCGTGCTGCCCGCACCGGACCAGGCTGGCCCCCACTCGACGAGCGTGGTCTCGTACCCCAGCACGCTACCCTTGCCCGCCACGCGCGCGAAGCTGCCCGGCGCGCTGTTTCGCTCGCGCAGTTCGCGCAGGAAGGTGTCCATGTCCGGGGCGTTCGCCGGGCCGAGCAGCATCGAAATGGGCAGCGAAGCGACCATCCCCGGCGGCAGGTCCGGGATATCGGTGCGCTGGTACGTCGTCTCCGTGGCGCTGTCGAACCAGAGCCACGTGCCGTCGGCGACACCGGTCAGTGTGCGCTGCCCCGCGGGCGGTCCGCCGATCTCGTAGCGGTAGTGCTTCGCGTCCTGGTACCACCACTCCACGCGCGACATCCCGCCGCGGGGCTGCACCTCGACCGTCGCGGTGAGCGTGAACGGCCCGGGTGGAATCGTGGACGCGTCGCCACCGCGCATCGCGAACACGATCACGATGGCTGTGACGCTCACGATCGCGAGCGCGCCGCCGCCCGCCGCGAGCTTCAGGCCGCCGAGGGGGAGCAGGGCCCGCGCCGCGCGCTGCAGCCGGGCCGCCGGCCGGTTCCGCCATCGCCAGTAGGCCGCGGCCTCATCCCGTGAGGCGAACCCGAGCTTGGTGAGAATTTCGCTGACGTTCCACTTCGCGCCATCGAGCGTGAGGCCGAGCGCGTCCGCGATCTCCGCGTTCGTGCGACCGCCCGCGATGAGGGCCAGGACCTCGCGCTGGCGGCCGTTGAGCTCGCCTTCGTGCGCGGCCGCGAAAGGAAAGCCGTCCACGCCCCCATCCTGAGAGCGCTGGACGGCGCCGTCACTACCCGATGATGGATATGACAGGGTGCCGAATGGACTCCCGGGTTACGCCGCCGCCGAACGCCGCACCATCGCCGGGGTCCCCGGCACGGGCGTGGCCGCCGACATGCGCAGCGGCGCCTGGGCGAAGTCGCGCACCGCCTCGCGCAGCTCGTGCGCGCGTGCCGGCTTCGAAAGGAAGGCGCACGCCCCCAGCCGGTACGAGGTCACGACGACTTTGTCGGCCACGGGCTGCGAAAGCATCGCCACGGGGGCGCGCTCCAGCCAGCGGCGGTGACGCACCTCGCCGAGCAGCTCGATGCCGCTCATGCCCGGCAGGTGGTAGTCCACGAAGATCATCGAGGGGACGATGCGCTGCTCTTCGAGCAACGCCAGTGCCGCCTCCGCGCTTTGCGCCGTCAGGATTTCCGCGCCGGGCACGACGAGCTTGAGTTGCCGCACGGCGGTTTCGAGATCGGTGGGCTGGCTATCAACGACCAGGAATGTGTGACGCATCGGGGGCCCCCGGGTGAACGCTGAGTACCATGGGTATCGGCAGGTGCACCCGGGAGTTAACCCCGGTGTCACCACTTCATCGCCGGCCGGTCACGGCGAACCCTCCTCCCGCACGCGGGCCCACTCGGCCTCCGGATCCTCGCTCCCCAGATGCGCGGCCGCCGTTCGCCGCGACTGGATGCCCGCCTCCACGAGCGAACGCTCATCGGCCACCTGCCGCGAACGGTCGATGGGCAGGATCGGGCCCCAGTTCGCGACCGGCCGCAGCCCTTCGACATCGAGCCCGGCGTAGCGTCCGAGCAGCCGGAGGATGAGCGCCGCCCGCCGTTCGTACACGGCCCCGCGGATGAGCCGCTTGCGCGCGACCTTCTTCGCCAGCGGGTCGAGCTCGGTGTTCAGCGCGACGCCGCTCAGCCCCTGCGGGTTGTGGCCGAAGGCCGTCCGCGGCGATTCGCCCAGGTCGTGCAGCGTGCGGTAGATGAGGTCGATGTAGTCCCGGTGCAGCGCCACGCCCCGCCCTGCAGCAGGTCCAGCAGGTAGGCCCGCGCCCGCTCGGGCACCTCCCACACGGCGCCCGGTTCGACGGCGATATCGGATGAGCCATCGACGCCCTCCAGCACGGCAATCGGGTTCCCCGAGAGTTCGAGGATCTGGCTGAGCTGGCTGTACGCGCGATTCAGCTCCCGCGCCGATTCCATCAGCGGCGGCAGGTCGCTCGCGCCCCATGCCTGCTTCGGTTCGCGCAGGTTTGGGAAGAGCACGAACGGCAGCGCGCCATAGGGATTGGCCTCGCGCCGCGCGAGCGTCTCGCCGTGCCAGAGCTCGAACGTTCCCGCCGTCCAGTACTCCGTCACGAGCGTGGGCGAAGAGCGTGTGCCGGCGGGTTCGGCATCGTCCAGGCGGTATTGCGAGGCCACCGCCGTCAGCCGCGACGGGTCATCCGGCACGCGCCAGGCGAAGATGCCCTGCACGTCCGGCGCCGTGATCCGCACCTGCTGCTCCTCCGCGCCCCAGGTCACCTTGTAGCAGCCATCGCCGAGCACGGCGCAGTCCAGCTCCGTCTCGTAGTCGAGCTGCGCGAGGCCGTTCGCCGCTTCCACCTCGCGAAGGGCGCGTTCAGCGGCGCGAGCGCGTTCGCGGCCGGCGGCGGTGTCGCCGTCGCGCGCTTCGACCTGCACCGAAAGCCCGGTCAGCAGGTAGCCGGTGATCTTGTCCGCGAACGCCTTCCCGTAGTTGAACGTCAGCCGCCGTTCGCCGCGGCGCGCCCGTCCCGCCCATTGGCGGCCTTCGTAGAAGTCCAGGTTCTCGCGATAGCGGCGCAGGCGGTCCTCGTCCATGCGGCGAAGGCGGACGGGCAGTGGCGGCTCGGCCGGGCGCGCGGCACGGCGCCTGCTGTGGTGCGAATCCGGAGCGGCCATGGGCCACCTCCTGGTGAGAGTGCCCTCACCGTTGCGCGATTTCGCCGCGAACCCGAAGCCCGCCGTGTCAGGGTGACCATGCCCCCTCCCCGTTCGCGGGCGCGAACGGCAAGCCTCGAACGAAACCCCTTCCGAGGCTTCCCCAATGTTCACGCCCTCCGCTTCCCTCGCAGCTCACCAGAAATCAGCCACCCGCAGACCATCCCTCGCCCTCTCCCTCGCACCCAATCGCCTCAATTCCCCCATCCTCAGCTGGCAACGCATCTACCGCGGACCCGAAGCCGACCAGCCACACGCCGCCACCCTCACCACAGACGGCCGCCTCATCATCGTCCGCAACAACGCCGGCTCCATCGATACCACGCCCAGGTACCTCTACCCCTCCACCACACAGTCACCCTCCGGCACATGGGCAAACCGCGACACCCTCGCCGTCGCCACCGCGACACCCGCGATCATCTCCCGCAGCAATGGCGAAGTCCTCATCCTCTACGCCAAGAACAACGACCTGAAAGCCGTCGCCTCCGCCGACCACGGCGCAACATGGGGACTGCCCGCCACCATCGTCACCGAAGCTTCCGCACTTACCCACGTCGCCGCAGCCTTCCGCACCGGCTCAGCCGACCTCGCCGTCTTCTACGGCCTCTCAGGCGCACCCACCAACCTTCGACGCCTCCGCAGGACCGCCGGAATCTGGGACGCCGCTTCCAGCAACTGGACCAACGGAGCATCCGTGTCCGCCCTCTACGAGCTCGCCGCCACACACGACGGCAGCGATTACATCCTCACCCTCTCCGGCCTCACCGCCGCCACCAACCACCCCACACACTGGGCCGTCCTCTGCGGAGACCTCGGCTTCCCCGGCATCTGGTCCGCACTCACCGTCATCGACCAGGCCGACGCCGCTTCCACCATCACCCACCGCGGAGCATCCATCGCCACCATCGGCGGCCGCCTCATCGCCACATGGGCAACCCGAGAGACCAGCGCCGTGCCCACCGTCACCGCACGAGAAGCCTCTACGCCAGCCTTCACCACCGGAGCATGGTCAGACCCCGCACCCTTCGAGCCATCAAGCCTCAGCGGCCCCTCCTACGCCCTCAGCAGCACCCTCGGCTTCGCCGTCACCACCTCCGGAGTCTGGGTCGCCACCATCCCCGCACCCCTCACCCTCACCCAGCACCTCAGCGCCGCAACCCTCCACCAGACACCCAACACCCTCGCCGCAACCCTCACCCTCGACGACGCACCAGGCACCTTCGCAGCACTCGGCATCGCACCCGGATGGACCGCAACCCTCGCACCCGGCTACGCCTCCGGAGCAGGAGGCACCCACGAAGCCGGCATCACCTTCACCCTCACCGTCGAAGCCATCCACCATCGCCACAAGAAAGGCAAACGAGAAGTCATCCTCACCTGCACCGGCCCCCTCGAGCAGCTCGCCCGCTGGCGCGCCGCCAGCGCATGGCAGGCCCCCGCCGGCACCCTCAACCGCTTCCAGCTCCTCACCCGCGCAGCCCAGAAAGCAGCCGTCACCGTCACCAGCGGAGCAGCACCCGATGACCCCTCACCCGACTTCACCGCCTACAGCCCATCCTTCGCATGGGCACCCGGAGAGACCGGACAGACCATCCTCGAGCGACTGCTCGACCCCCTGAACGACGGCATCCGCACCGAAACCGGAGCCCTCACCATCGTCAACCGCACCTCACGCCAGTGGGCCAACGTCATGCGCCGCCTCACACCCACCGCGTGGTACCGCTTCACAACCCACGACTTCACCGCCGCCCAGGACCACGCCCCCTCACAGGCCTTCCCCGCCACCATGTACAACGTCTTCACCCTCAACCCGTCCGGAGGACCCCTCCAGGGCGGACAGCCAAGCACCTACATCACCCACCCCAACACCGGAGCCAGCTTCGGCGTAACCACAGCCCTCGCACCGAGCCTCACCAACTGCACATTTCTCGCCATCATCAGGAGCCCCAACGACACCCTTCCCGCCGTCCGGTCCCTTCTCGCCTGCGACAACCTCGCCGGCACCTACTGGTCCTTCGGCCTCGACGCCGCACACAAGCTCGCCTTCGGCAACAGCACCGACGGCTGGACCGACAGCCGCGGCGCAGCCCTCGACGACGGCGCATGGCACTTCATCGCCATCACCCGGCAAGCCGGCACCGTCGTCACCTGGTACATCGATGGCGCAAGCGCAGGCACCCGCGCAGCCGCCGCCGGCGCCATCAACCCCGCAGCACCCCTCACCACCGCCCTGCGCGTCGGCCTCGCCAACAGCTGGTATCAGGGCCAGCTCGCCGAGCTCGCCTTCTTCGACAGGCTCCTCACCCAGCGCGACATCGAAGACCTGAACCGCAGCATCAACCCCGCCCTCTACAGCTTCGGAGGCAGCGGACAGCACCCCATCGAGAGCCTCCAGCTCATCGACCAGCCACCAGCCAGCAACTGGGTACGCCTGCAAGGCAGCGGCCGCGAAACCGAGAGCTTCGACCCCGAGAGCGTCAGCGCCCACGGCCCCAGGCTGAGCCACTACCGCACCCTCGACGCCACCACCGACGCCAGGGCCACCGCCTACGCAGCCAACCGGCTTCGCCGCGACACCACCCTCGATGTCGCCGCACAGCTCACGACACCGTGGGCCACCGGCCCCCAGCTCTTCGACCACATCGCCGTCACCCATCCCGCCCTCGCCCAGCAAGGGAAGCACTACCGCGTCAACCGCATCTTTCTCGACTTCGCCCGCGGCCCCAAAGGCAACACCCTCACCACCACCTACCACCTCACCAACCCGTGACAGCCATCGGCCGTCAGCCGTCAGCCGTCGGCCGCTCCTCATTCCTCATTCCTCATTCCTCATTCCTCATTGGAGGCAGAATGCCGACCTATAGGGCCACCATCGTCACCTTCGCCGCAGGCACCTTCACCGGAGACGTGAGGCTCGCCAGCTCCCCCAACATCACCCTGTCCGGCATCAAGTTTTCGAGGCTCGCGGCCGCCGAATACACCGCCGGCCGCACCGTCCTCGTCGATACCGGCGACCATGGCGACCTCGCCGACGTCATCGTCTTCGCCGTCGTCTCCTGACCCCGGTAAACGGGCATTCTCGCGCGGCGATACTTCGCTTCACACGAAGCATCGACCGCGCGTATGCTCGTAGTCTGCCGTTGACGTGAACGTTGGACGGCGCCCCGGAGTTGCGAGTGTCCCCTCAGTCCGCCGCGCCCGCCATGGGCGAGCTGCTCACGAACCGCCAGAAGGTGCTCATCTACGTCTCGCTGATGATCACGATGTTCATCAGCGCCCTCGACCAGTCGATTGTGGCGACCGCGACCCCGCGCATCCTCGCCGACCTGGGCGGTTTCCCGCTGCTCTCCTGGGTGTTCACGGTGTACCTGCTCGCCTCGACAGTGATCGTGCCGCTCGTGGGCAAGCTCAGCGACATGTTCGGGCGCAAGCCGTTCATCCTCGGCGGCATCGCCATCTTCGTGAGTGCATCCATGGCCTGCGGCCTGGCCCCGTCGATGCCCGCGCTCATCGCCGCGCGCGCCGCCCAGGGCGTGGGCGGCGGCCTCCTCTTCGGCTCCGTCTTCGCCACCCTCGGCGATATCTTCACGCCCATCCAGCGCGCCCGGTACATGGGCTACTTCATCAGCGCCTTCACGCTTGCCTCGCTCAGCGGCCCCACGATCGGCGGCTTCCTCACCGATGGCCCCGGCTGGCGCTGGTGCTTCTACATCAACCTTCCCGTCGGCATCATCGCCTCGACCCTGATCTGGGTGAACCTGCCCATGGCCCGCAAGGGCGGCCGTCTCCGCGATATCGACTTCGCCGGCGCCGCGCTGCTCGGCACGGCCACCGTCTGCGCCCTCCTCGCCCTTGTCTGGGCGAACGAAAAGTACGGCTGGGGCGGCGCGCCCACCCTCGGACTCTTCGCCGCCGCCGGGCTGCTCGCCGTCGCCTTCGTGAAGCAGGAATCGCGCCACCCGCAGGCCATCCTCCCGCTCACCCTCTTCCGCAACCGCGTCTTCGTGCAGGCCAACGCGTTCACCGTCCTCCAGGGCGGCGGCATGATGGGCGCCGTCCAATACCTCCCGACCTTCATCCAGACCTCGCTCGGTGCGTCCGCGACCGCCTCCGGCATCGTCTCCACGCCCCAGTCCCTCGGCCTGCTCGCGACGAGCATCGTCGGCGGCCAGCTTGTCGCCCGGACCGGCCGCTGGAAGTACGGCGTCATCGCCGGCGCGCTCTGCTCGGCCTTCGCCGCCTCGCTGATGATGACCCTCGATGTCGGTGTGCCGAAGTGGCACATCGCGCTCTTCATGGTGATTTTCGGCCTCGGCGGCGGCCTCATCGGCCCGACCATGTCCGTCGTCATCCAGAGCGCCGTCCCGCACGAGCAGATGGGCGTCGCCACCAGCGGCCGCCAGTTCTTCATGCAGATCGGCCAGGTGCTCGGCGTCGCCCTCTTCGGCGTCGTGTTCACGAACACCTACGCGAGCGCGTTCGATACCGAGCTCCCCGCGGAAGCGCGCACCGCTCTCCCCGCCGACGCCTACGAGGAGTTCCGCGACCCGACGCTCGCGCTCGACCGCCTGCGCTTCGCCCGTGTGACGAAGGAGCTGCAGGGGCAGGAGGGCGGCCAGGAAGTGCTCGCCCAGACGGTCGAGGCCCAGAAAGAGGGCGTCGCCGACGCGATCAAGCGGCTCTACCAGTTCGCGAGCGTCGCCGGCGTCATCGTCGTGCTGCTCGCCATCTTCATCCCCGAAATCCCGCTGCGCCGCAACTTCGGGCCGCCCGCCGCGCGCCCCGAGGGCGAAGGCACGCCCGAGTTCGTCCCCATCGAAGCCCACTGATCGCGCCTTCACGCGCGGTCCCGCCGGGGGCCGAAATTAGGTCCGGTGGGCGCAGCTCCTAAACCCCCTTGTCCGTACCATACTCATCCCAAACGGACGTATCCTTTTGGGTGAGCGATTCTGGATACAAGAGGTGACTCAGGAGCCGTGCGTGTTGTGCTTGCGCTGCTTTGCGGCGCGGCGGTCCTGCTCGCAGCATGCGGGCCCATGGCAGCCGGACGGGAGCCCTCCTCGCTACCCGCCGGCATAGCGGAGCCCGCCCAGGTCCCCAACACAGCATCGGATGTCCGCGAGACCCGTCCCGCGGCAACCGCCGGCGAGATTCTCGTGCGCGGCGGTTCGCATCGCTCCATCACGGCGCGCACCCAGCGCGACCCCGGGGCAACGGGATGCAACAAGGCCATGCCGTCAGGGCTCAAGGCCGGCGGAACCACCGTCCGCCAGCTCACCTCCGGGGGGCTGAAGCGGTCGTACCGGCTCCACATCCCGCCTTCCGCCACGATGTCCAAACCGGCGCCGATCGTGCTTAACTTCCATGGGCGCACCGGCACCGCCGCCGACCAGGAGGCGTACTCCGGCCTCCTCCCCATCGCCGACCGTGAGTCGTTCCTGCTCGTTTCGCCCGAAGGCACCGGCACCCCGACCGGCTGGTCGGCCGGGGCCACCCCCGCGAACAGCGTCGACGACATCAAGTTCGTGTCCGACCTCCTGGATACGCTCCAGAAGGAACTCTGCATCGATGGCGCGCGCGTGTATGCGATTGGCTTCTCCAACGGCGCCTTCATGGCATCGCGCGCCGCCTGCGAACTCCCCGACCGGATCACGGCGATCGCCGCCGTGGGCGGGCTGGACTACCCACAAAAAGGCTGCGGAGTACCCGTGCCTGTCATTGCCTTCCACGGTACCGCCGATGAGGTGGTACCGATCAGCGGCGGTCTCGTTCGCGCCTGGCAATACCCCGGCGCCTATGACGCCTTCAAGCATTGGGCCCAGAACAACGACTGCATCGAACCCTCCGACGGCGTCGGCATCGGCGGGGACGCGGTCTCGCTCGCCGGCGGCGATTGTCTCGCCGCGACGGAGCTCGTCATCGTGAACGGCGCCGGCCATGTGTGGCCCGGTTCGCCCGCCCTGCCCAAGCAGGTGGCGACCGCGGTCCCCGGCCCGGAGCTCATCTGGCAGTTCCTCTCACGTCAGCGAATCGGGAGCTGAATCCCGGTTCGCACGGCCCATACACCGCGAAGGCCCCGGAAACGGGGCCTTCGTCATTGTTACCCGTTCGCGAGCAATCTCGCCCGCCCGCCGTGCCCTGCGGTTCGCCCTCCGGGGCACACTCGGGGCACTACCAGCGGAGGTATGCCATGCCGAGCAAGCGCCAGCGCACCGTCGCCCCCACGCCGGAAGACACCGGCGCGGACCCGAATCGCCGCTTCGGCAACGTCGTCGATGATGAAGCCGCCGATTCCTTCCCGGCGAGCGACCCGCCGTCGCACACGCCGCTCACGGGCCAGTCGTTCCCCGACGAGGAGACCATTCGCCGCGCCCAGGAACGCGCCCGCAAGGACGCGCAGGAGCAGCAGCAGTAGATCGCGGGAGCTATCGTGCGGTCAGCTCCGGCGACATCGGACCCGCGAGCTACACCTCGCCGCGCAGATGCAGCGTCATGTGGATGTTGATCGCCGCCTGGAGCTGGGCGTCGACCTCCGGGTGGCGCTTGCGAATCTCCACCGCGAACTCGTTCATCGGCATCCGGCGGCGTTCGAAGCGCGACTTCGCGCCGAGGTCCTTGATCGCTTTCGCCGAGACCAGGTACACGGGCCGCACCGTCGCGGCGCCGGCCTCGTAGTCCGGGTTGTGGCTCGTCGCGCGGCAATCGAAGTAGCCGAGGAGTTGCGTGCGGCCCGGCGTGGCACCCGTCTGCTCTAGCACCACCCGCTTCACCCACGCCGCCGGCTTCTCGCCGCCTTCGAACGCGCCGCCGACGACGCCGAAGCGCTCCGTCCCCTTCTCGCGGGTCAGGTACCCCTTGTCGGCCATGCAGACGACCACGTAGCCGAGCGTCGTGGGCGCGCCATCCGGCAGTTCGTCCGTTTCCACCCAGCGGCCACGCCAGTGGTCGCCAAGGTTCAGCTCGACGACCGCGAGGGGATCGGGGATGTAGATGTTCATGTCCATCGGGGGCATGACCATAGTCAGCTTCTCCGGCGCAAAAAGGGCTTGGCGGTAATCGTGGCGCGAATCCCCGCAAGGTCAAGCTCCGCACCCGGCAGCGCCACCGCCGTCGCGATTGATGCCAGCCCGATCACGCTCCCGAGCCCGAACGACCGCACGCACGAGCGCAGTTCGCCCACGCGGGTGCCGCCTGCGGTGATGGGTGTCCCCGCCGCGGGCACGGCCTCGCCTTCGAGCAGCACGGCACTGAGGATGACGCCCTCGGCGCCTCCATCGATGCCGAGCAGCTGGTCGAGGTCCGCCTGCGCGGGTGTGTAGCCCGGGAGCAGGTCCGGGTCGAAGGCGGGGATGCACGCCTCGATGCGCGCACTTTCCAGCGCCGCCGCTCCCGCGAGCGGCACGCCCGCCGCCGCCAGCGTCTCGATGACGTGCTGCGCCACCGCGGGCGCGAGCATGAATTCGAAGCCATCCTCGCCGATGTCGGTCGTGCGCGTGACGAGCGTGCGGAAGCCGTGGAATTCGAAGGTGACCGTGTGCAGGCGCTGCAGCCGCGCGGGCAACCCCTCGCCGAGGTGCTGTTCGCAGAGCGCGGCCGCCGCCGGCCCGGCGACTCCCAGCAGGCAGGTGCTCTCCGTGCGGTCCTCCACCTGGACGTCCCAGTCCGCGCCCTTCGCCGCCTGTAGCCGTTCGAAGGTGTCGAAGCGCTGGCCCGGCTCGCCCGTCACCAGGTAGGCGATCCCGCCCGTGCGCGCGATGAGCGCGAGGTCGGTGATGGCGCCGCCCTCGCTGAGCGCCGCGGCACGCATCGCCCGGCCCTCCTCAAGCTCGTCCACGTGCCCGGCGAACACCGCCGACAGCAGCTCGCTCGCGTCCGTCCCCGAGACAATGAAACGGCTGTGGTGCGAACGGTCGAACATCGCCGCGTGGCCGCGAAGGGCGGCGTGCTCCCGCGCCGCGTCGCCATACTGCTCCGGCAGCGACCAGCCCGTGCGCATCGCGAACGTCGCGCCCGCGGCCTGGTGGATCTCCCGGAGCGCGAGGTGGTACCGCCGGTCGTTCTGCGTCATTCCGTGACGAACGTGCGGCGGCCGTCGCGCTCGGTCAAGCGGCCCACGCCCGGGAACTCCGCGTGCGTGAGGATGAGGAGCGCGTTCTCCCGGATCGCGCGCTCCGCCAGCTTCTTCTTCGATTCCAAAGAAACCAGCGGCAGGATATCGAACGCCGCGATCCACGCCGGCCGTTCGAGCTGCACCGCATGGTGCACCAGGTCGCCCGTGTAGAGGGCGGTCTCGCCGTTCGAGCTCAGCACCAGGGCGGCGTGGTCGGCGGTATGGCCCGGCATCGCGAGGAAGTGGACCCCGGGCATCACGCTCGCCTCACCCGTCACCAGCTCAAGCTGCCCCGTCGCAGCCAGCGGTTCGAAGTTCTCGGCGAAGTATGTGCCCCGCGTGCGTTCGTTGGGGTGCATCGCGGCCTCGTACTCGCCTGCCTGGATGAAGTAGCGCGCCCGCGGGAAAGTGGGCACGAGCGTGCCGTCGTCGCGCCGGATGGTGTTCCAGCCGCAGTGGTCCGTATGCAGGTGGGTGTTCGCGACCGCGGTCACGTCCTCGGGCCGAAGATCCAACCGCGCCAGCGCCTGGAGCAGGTAGCCGTAGTCGCCGGGGAAGCTCTTTTCGCGCACCTGGGGGCCGTGCTTGTTCCCCATTCCGGTCTCGATGAGGAGCACGTCGCTGCCGCGCCGCACGACCATGCAGTTCAACCCCAGTGCCATGCGGTGCTGCGCATCGATGTGGTCCACGCCGATGACGGGCTCCCAGAGCAGGCGCGGCACGAGCCCGTTCACGGCCCCTGCGTCGAGCTTGATGAAGCCGTCGGAGACGATCGCGAGGTCGAATTCGCCCACCCGGTAGGTTCGCGCGCTATCCACGCCCGCATGCTACAGGAGCGCGCGGCGAGGGCGCAGGGCGTGCTCTCGCCTGACCCGCCTTTGGCCTACCATGGGCGGCGATGACCGGCGCCCCCGCCACGGACCCGGCGGCGCCCGCACCGCGCGCGGGCGGCCTTGCCATCGCCGCCGCCATCGTCGCCTTCGGGTTCCTCGGCTCCCGCCTGCTGGGCGTGCTGCGCACCGTCGCCATCGCCGAGGCGTTCGGTTCGAGCCCCGAGCTCGATGCCTACTGGGTCGCGTTCCGCATCCCCGACCTGATTTTCCAGGTGCTCGCGGGGGCCACGCTCGGCAGCGCCTTCATCCCCGTGTTCGCACGCCTCTACCGCCGCGAAGGCGAAGAGCGCGCGTGGCGGCTCGCCAGCAACGTCCTCAACCTCATAACCGTCTCCACCGCCGTCCTCTGCCTGGTCGCGTTCGCCTTCGCGCCGCTGATCGTGCCCCTGCTGGCGCCGGGCCTCGGCGGCGATATCGGCCGCCACGACGAGCTCACCGCGAAGGCCGTCTCCCTCACCCGCCTGATGCTGCTCTCGCCGCTGCTGTTCTCCATCAGCGGCATGGTCACCGGCATCCTCAACGCGCGGCGGGCGTTCTTCCTGCCCGCGCTCGCGCCGATGGTCTACAACCTGGCCATCATCCTCGGCGCGCTCGTGCTTTCCGGCCCATTCGGGGTCGAAGGGCTCGCCGTGGGCGTGGTCGCCGGCGCGGGGCTGCATCTCGCCACGCAGCTGCCCGGCCTCGTGCGCGAACGCATGCGCTACAGCCTCACCTTCGATTGGCGCGACGCCCCCGTGCGCGAGGTCGGCCGCCTGATGGGCCCGCGCGTCATCGGTCTCGCCGCCGCCCAGGTGAACTTCGTCATCACCACCTACTTCGCCTCGAAAGTCGGCGATTCCGCCATTTCCAACCTGACCTACGCCTGGCTGCTGGCCGGGCTGCCGCTCGCGCTCTTTGGCATGGCGCTCTCCACGGCCGTCTTCCCCACGCTCGCCGAACACAGCGCCGACGAGAACATGGAGGCGCTCCGCGGGACGGTCTCGCAGGTGCTGCGCATCATCATGTTCCTCACCATCCCCGCGGCCATCGGGCTGGCGCTGCTGCGCGGCCCCGCGACGGTCCTCCTGCTCCAGCGCGGCGAATTCACCGCCGCCGATGCCGCCATCACCGCCTCGGCCCTGGGCTGGTACTGCCTTGGCATCGTCCCGCAGGCCGGCATCGAAATACACAGCCGCGGTTTCTACGCCCTCGGCGATACCCGCACCCCGGTGATGCTCGCGGTCGGGGCCGTGGTCGTGAACTTCGTGCTCAGCGCTATCCTCTGGAGCCACTTCGAGCACGAGGGCCTGGCGTTCAGCGTGTCGGCGGCTTCGTGGGCCGAATGGCTGCTCCTCTGGCGTGCGTACGGCACGCGCACCGGCGCCGAGGCCGCGCCCGACCTCGCGCACATCGCGCGCGTCGCCTTCGCCGCCGCCGCCATGGGCCTCTTCATCGCCCTCTTCTTCAGCCAGTACGAGAACGCGACCATGGCCCAGAACGCCGTCACCGCCATCGCGGGCGCCGCCGCGGGCGGGCTGGTCTACGCCGCGCTCGGCTCCTGGTTCCGCATGCCCGAACTCACCGAGGCCGTTCGCCGCCTCCGCCGCTGACGGACCGCTCGCCCTCGCACCCCTCCCCCGGTAGCATCCGTGCCACACACCCCCGGAGGTCCGCTATGTCCGTCGTTGAATTCTCGCTCGCCGGGAAGGTCGCCATCGTCACCGGGGGGAGCCGCGGCATCGGGCGCTCCATCGCCGTCGGGCTCGCCGAAGCCGGCGCCGATGTCGTCGTCGCCGCGCGCAAGCCCGAAGCGCTCGAGGAGAGCGTCGCCGCCATCGCCGCCACCGGCCGCAAGAGCATCGCCATCCCCACCAACGTCCGCGACATGGACGCCCTCCAAAACCTGGTCGACCAGACGAAGGCGCAGCTCGGCCGCGTCGACATCCTCGTGAACAACGCCGCCACGAACCCCGTCTTCGGCCCCGTCGCGAATCTCGACGAGCGCGCCTGGGACACCGTCATGAACACGAACGTGAAATCGCTCTTCTTCCTTTCGAAGATGGCGCGGGCGGTGATGCTCGAACAGGGCCAGGGCGGCAGCATCATCAATGTCAGCTCCACCGGCGGGTTCCGCGCGTCCGGCGGCCTCGGCGCCTATTCGGTCTCGAAGGCGGCCGTGATCATGCTCACGCAGGTCTGCGCCAAGGAGTGGGGCCGCGATGGCATCCGCGTGAACTGCATCGCCCCGGGCCTCATCAAGACCGAGTTCTCTCGCGCCCTCTGGGATAACGAAGCGGCCCGGCAGGGCGGCGGCAACAGCGGCGCGCCCCTCGGCCGCATCGGCATGCCCTACGAAATGGCCGGCGCCGCCGTCTACTTCGCCAGCGCCGCCTCGTCCTTCACCACCGGCCAGACCCTGGTGCTCGACGGTGGCTCGCTCGCGTAAGGCGGCGGAGCCCGCGTCCGCCATCGATATCCCGCCCCCGCCCGCCCGGCGAGGGGGCCTCGCGCGGGTGCTGCTGCTCCCCGTCCGGCCCTTCATCGCGCTCGCCCGGAAGCTCTACCGGCTGGTCCGGAAAGTGGTGCGGCTGCTCTTCATCGGCGCCATCATCACCGCCATCGTCACCCTGCTCGATGCCGTGCTCTCGCCCTCCGGAAAGGACCGCGACCGCGGGGCGTAGGTGGCCTGCTAGATCCCGTGGCGTCGTTGCGCGGCCATCGTCGCAAGGCGCGCGCTGCTCCCCGGTACGCCGCGCAGCCCGGCTTCGCGCAGCGCGCCGATGATCGCCTCGAACTGCGCCTGGCCGCTCACTTCGAGCAGCAGCTCCAGCACGGCGACCCCGATGGGCATGCCCGGCGCCTCGCGGTTGTGGTCGACTTCGAGCACGTTCCCGCCCGCCTCGCCGATGACGCGCGAAACGAGCGCGAGCTCGCCCGGCGTATCCGAGACCTCGATCGTGAGCGTCTGGTAGCGGCCGGCGTCGGCCAGACCGCGCCGCACGATCGAGCCGATCAGATTGATGTCCACGTTGCCGCCCGAGAGCACGACCACCGTGCGCCCTCGCGGGCGGTAGGCGCCGCTCTGCAGTGCCGCCACCCCCAGCGCGCCCGCCCCTTCGACCACGAACTTCGAGCGTTCGAGCATGAGCGCCATGGCGTGGGCGATGGCCTCGTCCGGGCAGGCGATGACGTCGTCGACGTGCGCGCGAATGAGTGCGAACGTGCGCTCGCTCGGGGCGGCCACGGCCACCCCGTCGGCGATGGTGCGCGTGGCCGGCGCGGCAACGACACCCCCCGCCGCCAGCGACCGCCGGATGCCATCCATCGCCCGCGATTGCACGCCCACGACGCGCACGCCGGGTGCGATCGCCTTCACCGCCACGGCGATCCCCGCGAGCAGCCCGCCCCCGCCCGCGGGCACGAGAATCTCCTCGACCGCGGGCTCTTGCTCCAGGATCTCGAGCCCGGCCGTGCCCTGCCCGGCGATGACGGCATCGTCGTCGAAGGGTGGCACGAAGACCATGCCCTCGCGCTCGCCGATGGCGACGGCCTCCGCGCGCGCCTCCTCCAGCGATTCGCCGTGAAGCACGACGCGCGCGCCATAGCCGCGTGCCGCCGTCACCTTCGCGAGCGGCGCGCCCGCCGGCATGACCACGGTCACGGGGATACCCTCCGCCGCCCCCGCGAGCGCGACCCCCTGCGCGTGATTGCCCGCGCTCGCGGCCACCAGCCCGCGCCCGCGCGCCTCCGTATCCAGCTGCATGACGAAGTTCGCCGCACCCCGGATTTTGAACGACCCCGTGCGCTGCAACTGTTCGCACTTCATCAGCACGGGCACGCCGGCGATTTCGCGCAGCAGGTTCGATGGCCACACCGGCGTGGTCAGCACGTGCGGCGCGATGCGCTCCCGCGCGGCCCGGATGGTGGCGAGCGTGACCCCGGGTGCGTCCATCACCCCATCATGGCATAGCCGCGAGGCGGGGAGTCAGTCGCGCGCGGGCGTGGCCAGGGCGGCGGTTGCCCCATCGTCGGCGCGGGCGAACGTCCAGCTCGCGGCCTCTTCGGCGGCGATGGCGGCGGCATCGAGGTCGTGCCCGTCGCGGCCCGTCGCCCGTGCGATCGCCGCCGACCCGGCCACCATCGCACCAAGGATCCCCAGCAGCCCGAAGGTCGTGAGGATGGCGTTCGTGCGGTTATAGGTGACGGCGGCGCGTTCCATGGTCTGGCGCTGGCGTTCGCCCGACGCCGCCGCGAGCTGCGTGATGGGCCCGCCCGCCGAGGGGTTCTCGCGCAGCCCCTGGGTGCGCAGGGCCACCCCCATCGTGGGCGCGACGAGCGGACCGCCGCCGCGCAGCGCCGCGATCGCGGGCATCACGTAGCCGTTGCGCCACTCGCGGTACTGCGTATAGGCGTAGTCGCCGCGCTGCCGCTCATCCAATGGCACGGGGCTCGCGAGGTAGCGTGCGAACGCCCGGTCGAGCGCGTCCACCATGTCCTCCGCTTCTTCGGGCGTGAGCGCGTCCGTGCCGTCCATCGCGCCCTCGAGCGCGGCCTGCAGCTCGATCGCGCCATTCGCGAGCTGTGCCAGCGCCGTCCCGGCCACGTATTCGCGCTGCGCGACATCCATGAAGTGGCGCTGCGCCACCGTGCCACCGAACCACGTGGCCCCGGCCACGATCCCGAAGGTCGCGATGCTCGCGAGCAGCCACGGCGCCGGGTGATTGCGCGCCGTTGTCGCTGTCTTTTCGTTCCCGCGAACGCTCACGCGTTGAAGATACGCGCGATGGCTGGCAGCCGCCATTGCGCCGCGCTCGCAATCGCCTCCCTTTCGCTCGCTTGCGATGCGTTCGCGACGCCCGCCGCCGCCGCCTTTGCCACCGCGGCCGCGGGCCCCGGGTGAAGTGAGTGCGAAGCGCCGCGCGGAGCGGCCTACCCTCTCAGGAGTGTGCTCCCCATGGGAATTCTCGCCTGGATCCTTTTCGGTCTGATCGCGGGCGCCGTCGCCCAGCTCATCGTCCCCGGCGATGACGCCGGCGGCGGCAGCGGGATGGGCATCATCATCACCATCCTTCTCGGCATCGTCGGCGCCTTTGTCGGCGGCATCATCGGCAGCGCCCTCGGCTTCGGCGGCGTCACCGAATTCGACATCCGGAGCTTCGCCATCGCCATCCTCGGCGCCATCGTCGTGCTCGTGGCCTGGCGCGCGGTGCGAGCGCCGGACACGGATACGCATAGGGTGGGCCATACCCGTCCGAGTGGCCCCGGCAGCAGCCGCCGGGAGCCACGGCGCGTGTAACTGTTGCGTCGACTCAACGAAGGCGGCCGCGACCCACCTTCGCGACGAGGTAGCCCACGGGAACCAGAACTGGGAGCTGGGAACCCCTTGAGCTGAGCTGGAGAGACCATGACCGCTGAGCCCGCGCGCCCGCCTGCAAGTTGAAGGTTCGCTTCCCCGCCGGCCCGAACGCCCGCGTCCAGGAGCTGATGCGCGGCGAACACCTCCACCGTCTGCGAAGAGGCACGCTGCCCCAATATCGGCGATTGCTGGAGCACCTTTCTACCTTCGCGATCTGGGCGATACCTGCACCCGGTCGTGCGGCTTCTGCGCCGTGAAGACGGGCCGCCCCGGCGCCGTCGATACGGGTGAACCGCGCCGCGTGGCCCTCGCCATCCAGCGCATGGGCCTTCGCCACGCCGTCATCCGCAGCGTGAATCGCGACGAGCTCCCCGATGGCGGCGCCGCCATCTTCGCTGAGACCATCACGTGGTCGCGCCGCCTCAACCCGGAGACCACCTTCGAAGTCCTCATCCCCGACTTCAAAGGCGATCGCGCCGCCCTCGCGACCGTGCTCGAAGCGCGCCCCGAGATCCTCAACCACAACACCGAGACGGTCCCCCGCCTCTACGCCACGGTTCGCCCCCAGGCCCGCTACGAGCGCTCGCTCGACCTCCTCGCCGCGGCGAAAGCGATGGACCCGGGCACGCTCACGAAGACGGGCATCATGGTCGGGCTCGGCGAGACGTACGACGAAGTCATCGCCACGGCGCGCGATATCGCTGCACGCGGCGTCGACATCCTCACCGTCGGACAGTACCTGCGGCCGGGCCCGGGCTACCTCCCCATCGTCCGCTACTGGACGCCGGAGGAGTTCGCCGCGATCAAGGCGGAGGCCCTCGCTCGAGGTTCCCGGCGTCGAATCCGGTCCGCTCGTGCGCAGCTCCTACCACGCCGAGGGCAGGCCGATTGCGCCTCGAGGCTGCTCGCGCCGCGGCCCTCGGGCGACACGCTGGACCTCCAGGTCCTGCCCGCTCACGGAAGTTTCAGGTAGATTCCCGATACCGCCCAGGTGTGCGCCGGCCCGATACAGTTCGAGAGTGAGCAACACGATGGTTGAGACGGGGCCCACGGCGGCCAGCAAGGAGCTATCGCCGCGAAGCGATGGGCGCCTTCGCGCACGAGAACGCGCACCCCGCTGACCTCCATCCGCATGGTCCTCGAACTCGCCCGCCGCGAGGGCGCCGACGGCGACCTCGTCCTCGATGCCGAGCTCGCCGGCATGCTCGATACCTCCGTCGACGACCTCCAGCACCTCGCCGATGACCTCCAGGAAGCCTCGCGCCTCGAACGCGGCCGCCTCGTGCTCAACGCCGGCCCCTGCAGGCCTCGCCCTCGCCGTCGATGCCGCCCGCGACCTGCTGTCCCGCGACACGGAGCTGAAGGGCGCCGTGCCTCCAGGCATCGAAGACCCCTGGGATCATCGCCCGCCTGGTGCGCGCCATCGCCGGCTTCACCATCGCCGCCAACCGCGGCAGCGGCGGCAACGGCACCGTCGCCCTCGGCGTCGAGGAAGGCGTGCGCAGCGTCCGGATGACCTTCACCGGCAGCGAGCCCGCCGGCGAAGCGAAGCCCGTGGCGGCCGATTGTGGCTTCGGCTTCTTCCGCTCCCGCCTCTTCGTCATCGCCATGGGCAGCGCCGTCGAATGCGACCGCCGCGAACGCTACCTCTCGCTCGCCGTCACCCTCCCGCGCTGAGACAACCTTCGCAAGCGCCCCCGCTGCACTCGCAACCACGCCGTAACGGCCCTCGCACCCCGCCCGCGTTACCTCGGGACGTGGAACGAACGGTCATCGCCTCGGACATCGGCGGAACCCACATGCGCGCAGCGCTGGTGGACGAACACGGGCGCATCCTCGCCCGCCGCGAGGTCGATACCCCGCCCGGCGCGCCGGCCGAACAGATCACAGGCGACATCGCCGCCCTCCTCGGCGCGGTCGCGAGCGGGCATCGGCACCCCCATCGGCGCCTGCGTCGCCGTGCAGGGCTCGTGAACGGCGATGCCGGCGTCGTGGCGGTCGCGCCGAACGTGCCCGCCTTTCGCAACCTCGTGCTCACGACGCCGCTCTCGGTCGCTCTCGGCCTGCCCGTCTCCATCGAAAACGACGCCTCGGCGGCCGCGCTGGGCGAATCCGCTTCGGCGCGGGCCGCCGGCGCCGCCATCTGCTGTGCACGCCACCGTCGGCACCGGCATTGGCGGCGGGCTCGTCATCGATGGCCGCCTCTACCGCGGCGAGGCCAGCGAGCGGATCGGCATCGTGCTCGACCCCGGCGGCCCGCGCTGCAACTGCGGTTCCCGCGGCTGCCTCGAGGCCATGGTCAGCGGCGTCGCCTTCGCCGCCCGCGCCCGGCGCCTGCTCGCGAAGGGCCAATCGCCCGTACTGCGCGAGCTCGTCGGCTACCGCGAACCCACCGGCGCCGACCTCTACCACGCGGCGAAGGCCGGCGACCACACCTGCGAGGCCGAGATTCGCCACGGCGGCCACCTCCTCGGGCTGGGGCTCGGCAGCCTCGTCAACGTCCTCAACCCCGAGGCCGTGACCCTCAGCGGCGGCATGCTCGTCATGGGCGAGATGTTCCTCGCGCCCCTGCGCGAATCCCTCTTCTCCATCGCCTACGGCCCGGCGAGCGGCACATCCCTGCGCCTCAGCGCCCTCGGTGACGATGCCGGCCTCCTCGGCGCCGCCGCCGTCGCCTTCGAACGCGCCGAAAGCAGCGAACGCTAGCCGCCCACCGAACCCGCCTGTTTCGCGATAGTTCACGACGCCTGCTTGGCGCGGCCATCCCCTTCCGGCATGATGCGCCGCCGTGGGGAACACTTTCGGCACGCACCTCCAGGACGCCCGCAAGGACGCGGGCCTTTCGCAGGAGCAGCTCGCGGCCCGCGCCGGCCTCCGTCCAGGGCCGTCGGCAGCTGGGAGACCGGCCGCCGCGCGCCGCGCCGTGACCGCGTCATCGACCTCGCCGATGCCCTCGGCCTCGATACCACCCGCCCTGAACCGCTGGCTCGCCGGGCTCGCGCTTGATCCCGTGCCCGATGCGCGCGTCATCCCGCTCGTGGAGCGCCGCCGCGAGCTCGCCCTCGCCGCCGAGTGCCGGTCGTACGAATGGCCCCGCACGAAGCGGTGGACTGGAACTTCGAGGTCATCGGCTGGAACCACGCCGCGAACACGCTCAGCGAACTCGATTTCGGCGCCGACCTCGCCGAGCCCGGCGCGCGCCAGCTCCTCCGCATGGCCCTTAGCAAGCACTACCAGGACCGCCTGCTCAACTGGGACGAGGCGATCGGCGTCATGATCGCGATGTGGAAGAGCGAGCAGCAGTCCATCACCGACCCGGGCAGCGGTGCCCTCTTCTTCTCCCGGATGATGGAGTATGTCTTCGCCCACCACGCCGGCCAGGTCGAACGGCTGATGCGGCTCTGGCAGGCCCCGGCCGCGAACCGCCAGGGTATCCGCGGCGTGCTCCCCATCCGCTGGCGCGCGGCCTCCGGCGATGTCCTCAATCTCTACGCCATCCAGACCCCGTGGAGCGACTTCGATGGCTCCTGGGCGCTCGATTGGATGCCCGCCGATGGCACCACGTGGGAGTGGTTCGAGCGCCAACGCGCGGCCCGGCCACCGGCACCCCCGGATCAGCCGGCACCGAACGGAGATGACCTGGCCGGGCGCTCCTCATGGCGCCGGCTCCTGCGCGAATCCCGCCGCGCCGTCCGGCTCTCCCGCCGCCAGCTCGCCGAACGCTCCGGCATCGCCGAGGAAACCATCTACGCCTACGAAAGCGGCCGCCGTGCGCCCACGCGCGAAAGCCTGCTCGATCTCTGCGGCGCGCTCGAACTCGAAGGGCCGCGCATGAACGCCATCCTCGATGCCGCCGGCATGGAGGCCAGGCCCTCCGACTGGGCCCGCATCCTCCTCGGCGAGGACGTGCGCTTCGCTCCCCGGCGGCTGGCCGCCATGGTTCGCGACCACGCCCACACCCCGGCCGAAGTCCATGAGCACATCGACGCCCACCCCTGGCCCTGCCTCATCGTCAACGGCACCTGCGATGTCGCCGTCGCAAACCCGGCCGCGCGCAAGCTCCTGGGGATGGACCTCGAAGCGGTGCCACGCGGCCCCGAGCGCAACCTCGTTTCGCTCGTCACCAGCGCGCCCTTCCGCGAGCGCATCGAAAACTGGGCCGAGGTCGCCGCCCGGGTCGTGCCGCGTGCCCTCATCCCCTACGTGACGGGCACGGCCGGGGCGCGCGATGGCTACTTCGATGCCGTCGTCCACCACGTGCGCGAACGCGACGGCCACACGCGCAACCTCGCCGCCCTCTTTGATGCCTGGCGCACGAATCGCCAGGTCAGCTGGAGCGCGCGCCTTGCCTTCGATGTCCGCTGGCACGCCCCCGGCGCCAGCCTAGCCTTCCACGCCGTCATCGCCCCCTGGAACCCGTTCGACCCCTACTGGGCGATCGACCTGCACCCCGCGGACGCGGCCACCTGGGCCTGGTTCGCCTGAGACTCGTACACCTGTAAGAAAACAGCCCTTCCCGGCGCCCGTGCGCGCGCGCCAGCATGCCCCGTCCGGCCCGAACGACCCGGATGGAGGAACAGCGATGAACTGCGATACCTGTGGCGCCGCGCTCACTCCCGGCCAGCGCTTCTGCGGCGGCTGCGGCGGAGTCCAGGCCCGAGAGTGCCGTGGCTGCGGACAGACCGTCAGCAAGGCCCTCCGCTTTTGCTCCGAGTGTGGCGTCGAGCTCGATGCCGTCACCGTCGGGCTCACCCACGCCCGCACCCGCGCAGTCCGATACCTTCGCCGAGATGGGCTGGTTCGAACAGCCCGGTGCGAACCTCGAGCCCGTCATGCAGAAGCTCTACACGCCGCTCGTCGACGAAAAGGAGCAGCTCGTCTTCTGCACCCGCATCCGCGACGAGGACTGGCGCATCAAGGAGTTCCGCATCGACGGCCAGAAGGTCGAAGGCGAATCCGAGAAAGGCCGCCGCTGGACGAAGGCCGCCATCATCGGCGCGAGCGCGGTGTTCTTCCCGCCCGCCGCCCTCGCAGCCTTCGCCATGAAGCGCAGCGACCAGGTCTGGCTCATCGCCTTCCGCGACCGCTTCATGCTGCTCAACCTCACCGATGAGCAGGTGGTCCAGTGGCCCTTCGCGTCAATCACCCATGGTTGGGTCGATAACAAGGGCACCTTCAAGCTCTTCATCGACGACGGCACCGTCGTCCAGTTCGTCGTGAAGACGCGGGGCACGAAGCTGATCAAGGCGTGGCGCTTCGCCGGCAACATGATCGACGAGGACAACCGCCTGCACGAATACAACCGCGATATGGCACTCGCCCGGCGCGAGGACGAGAACCTGGAGTTCATGGACATCGTGAAGCGCTTCCTCGATGAGGCCGCCAGCTGCTAAGCGCATGCCGCGTTCCTCGCCGCTCGCCTACACTGTCCCCCGTCATACCGACGCGGAGGATCGCCATGGAATTCGAGCTCAGCGAGGAGCACCGCCTCATCAAGGACACCGCCCGCCGCATCGCGCGCGAGGTCGTGGCCCCGCGCGCGAAGGAGCTCGATGAGACCGGCGAATACCCGCACGACATCTTCGCCGCCTTCAAGCAGGCCGGCCTCCTCGGCATGGCCATCCCCGAGGAGATGGGCGGCACCGGCAATGGCATCCTCCCCATCTGCCTCGCCATCGAGGAGGTCGCGAAGTACGAATGCGGCGCCGGCCTCATGCTCGTGCTCACCGGTCTCCCCAACCGGCCGATCGTCCTCGGCGGCACGAAGGAGCAGCAGCAGAAGTGGCTCCCCGGCGCGGCCACGGGCGAGCTCAAGTCCTCGTTCTGCCTCACCGAACCCGACCACGGCTCCGATGCCGCCAACCTCGAGACCCGCGCCACCCGCGACGGCGATGACTACCTGCTGAACGGCAACAAGGTCTACATCTCCGGCGGCACCGTCGCCGACTTCCTCACCGTCTTCGCGCGTACCGGCGGCCCCGGCGCGAAGGGCATCAGCGCCTTCGTCGTCGACGCGAAGTCACCCGGCATCACCATCGACCGCACCGACGACAAGATGGGCGTGCGCAGCGTGCCGACCGCGCACTTCAGCTTCAGCGATGTGCGCGTGCCGAAGGAGAACCTCCTCGGCGGTGAGGAGGGCATGGGCTTCAACACCGCCATGCTCACCCTCAACAGCATGCGCCCGACCGTCGGCGCGCGCGGCGTGGGGCTGGCCGAAGGCGCCGCCGCCTATGCCCTCGAATGGGCGCGCGAACGCCGGGCCTTCGGCAGCGCCGTCATCGACTTCGAAGCGATCCAGTTCATGTTCGCCGACATGGCTATCCAGATTGAGGCCGCGCGCAACCTCGTCTACAAGGCCGCCTGGCTCGTCGACCAGGGCAAGTACACACGCGACTACGCGCACCACCTCGCCATCGCCAAGGCCTATGCCACCGAGGTCGCGAACCGCGTCGCCTCCGATGCCCTCCAGGTGCTCGGCGCCCAGGGCTACATGAAGGACCATCCGCTCGAGCGCCACTTCCGCGATGCCCGCCAGCTCATGATCGTCGAAGGCACCTCGCAGGTGCAGCGCGTCGTCATCTCCCGCGCGATGATCGACCGCACCCTCGTCTACGGCTGAGATCTACGGGTGAGCCGCCCGCGCCGCCACGCCGGCGCTCTCGTGCGACCGGCGCAGCGCGCGCTGGCCGCTGACGCGCGCGAGGCAGGCATCGCAGATGCCGTGCGTCGTCGGGTTCGCGCCGGGCGCCATCTCACGGCCGCACCAGGCGCATTGGATGCGCAGCCGCTCGCTCTCGGTCATGGTGTCCTTCCCCGCCCGCGAAAGGGCGCACCTTCAGCGTGCCCCGTTTCCCGTGGCGTCCGCCCATACGAAGCCGTCCGCGCGCGTTGCCTGTGCGTGTCGCTCGTGGCGGCTCCACCGAATCTCCACCAAAGGTGGACTGCGGCGTAACCCCCTTGCGCCGATAGCGCCGTACCATCCGGTGGCCCGGAGGTGTACGAATGATCGGACTTGGCTTCAGCTGGGGCGCCTTCCTCGTCTACCTGTTCGCCCTCGTCTTCGTCGTGCTCGGCGGCTTCTACGGCCTCATCGAAAGCAAGCATCCCGCCTTCCTCGCTCCCATCCTCATGGGCCTCTTCTACTTCTACCTCTGCTGGGAAGCCGTGGTCGGCGATGGCGATGCGCCGCCCCCGCCGAGCAGCAGCCGCGGCCAGGGCTGAGCCCGCGCCGTTCGCCGTTCCTTTCGAACGCCGTGCTACCCTGCACGCCATGCCGATGCTCGAAACGCGCGGGCTGACGAAGCGGTATCCAGGCGTCACCGCACTCGATTCGCTGAACCTCTCCCTCGAACCGGGCATCATCGGCCTCGTCGGCGCCAATGGCGCGGGCAAGTCCACCCTCATCAAGATCCTCCTCGGCCTGCTCGCGCCGAGCGAAGGCAGCGGCACCCTCCTCGGCTTCGATATCGGCCACCAGGGCCCGGAGGTTCGCCAGTTCGTCGGCTACATGCCCGAACACGATTGCCTCCCGCCCGATATGAGCGCGACGGACTTCGTCGGCCACATGGCCCAGATCAGCGGCCTGCCCCGCACGGCCGCGCGTGAACGCACCGCCGAGACCCTTCGCCACGTCGGTCTCTTCGAAGAGCGCTACCGCGAAATCAAGGGCTACTCCACCGGCATGAAGCAGCGCGTCAAGCTCGCGCAGGCGCTCGTCCACGACCCGCGCCTCATGCTCCTCGATGAGCCCACGAACGGCCTCGACCCGGCCGGCCGCGATGAGATGCTCGACCTCGTGCGCCGCACCGGCAGCGAATTCGGCATCGCCATCCTCATGTCCTCCCATCTGCTCGGCGAAATCGAACGCGTCTGCGACCACCTCGTCGTCATCGAAGGCGGCCGCCTCGTGCGCTCCGGCCCCATCGGCGAATTCACCGCCCGCACCGGCACGCTCCTGGTCGAAGTCGATGGCGATTCCGCCGCGCTCGCCGCCCGCCTCCAGGGCGATGGCCTGCGCGTCGCCGAGGAGGGCCGCGCGCTCCTCATCGCCTTCGACGACGACCGCGCCTACGACCTGGTTCGCGATGGCGTGGCCGCGCTCGGCCTGGGGCTGGTGCGCATCGAGCAGCGCCGCCAGCAGCTCGAGGACATCTTCCGGGAGCCCGCCGGTGTCTGAGCGCCAGACCGCTTCCGGCAACATCTACGACCTGGGCTACCGCCGTTACGAAGGCATCCGGCTCGGCCGCCGCCATGCCGTGCTCACGCTCTACATCCACTCGCTGCGCGCCGCCTTCGGCATGGGCCGCCCGGCGACCGCGAAGATTGTGCCGTTCGGGCTCGCCATCCTCGCCCTCATCCCGGCGACCATCCAGCTTGGCATCGCCGCCGTCGCCTCCGATGTCGTCGAGCTGTACAGCCACTCCGGCTACTACAGCTACGTCCAGTGGATCATCGCCCTGTTCGTGGCCGCCGTGGCGCCCGAACTCGTCGGCCGGGACCAGCGCAGCCGCGTGCTCACGCTCTACTTCTCGCGCTCCCTGCTGCGCGTCGATTACGCCCTCGCGAAGGTGGCCGCCCTCGCGAGCGCGCTCTTCGTGCTCACGCTCCTGCCCCAGTTCGTGCTCTTCGCGGGCCGCGCCTTCGCCCAGGACAGCCTCACCGGCTACGTTCGCGACAACTGGAAAGACCTGCCGCCGATCATCGCGAGCGGCCTCCTGATCTGCCTCTTCTTCGGCAGCATCGCGCTCGCCATCGCCTCGCAATCGAAGCGGCGCGCCTTCGCGACGGGCGGCGTGCTCGCGTATTTCGCCATCAGCTTCGCCATGGCCGGCATCCTCCTCGCCACGCTCGACAACGACCTGGGCGGCTGGGCGCTGCTGCTGAGCCCGTTCCACATCGCCCAGGGGTTCACCCTCTGGATGTTCAACACGGAACCATCCCGCAGCGAATCCAGCTCGACCTACGACCTCTACCGCGCCGGCGTTGCCCTCTGGGTCTATGGCGCCGCCGCCGGCGGCTACCTGCTCGCCGCCCTCGGCATCCTCTACCGCCGCTACCAGGGCATCGCCACATGACCGCGCCCGTGCCGCCGCCGCCGCCCCCGTCTGCGCCTGCCATCGAGGTCCTCAAGGTCTCCAAGTGGTACGGCAACGTCGTCGCCGTCAACGACATCTCGTTCTCCCTGGGTGCGGGCATCACGGGGCTGCTGGGCCCGAACGGCGCCGGGAAGTCGACGATGCTGCACATGCTCGCCGGCTTCTTGCGGCCCTCCGCGGGCACGGTGCGCGTGCTCGGGCAGGACGCCTGGCACAACCCCTCGCTGTACGCGCACATCGGCCTCGTGCCCGAACGCGAAGCCGTCTACCCCTTCCTCACGGGCTGGGAGTTCGTCCGCCTGAGCGCGCAGCTCCATCGCCTGCCGGACCCCGAGGCGGCCACCCGCCGCGCCATCGCCGAAGTCGATCTCGCGGCCGCGCAGGACCGCGCCACCGGCGGCTATTCGAAGGGCATGAAGCAGCGCGTGAAGATCGCCGCCGCCATCGTCCACGACCCGCGCATCCTCATCCTCGATGAGCCCTTCAACGGCGCCGACCCCCGCCAGCGGCTGCACATGATGGGCATGCTCCGCCGCATGGCCGCCGAAGGCCGCACGATCGTGTTCTCCTCCCACATCCTCGAGGAGGTCGAGCGCCTCGCCGAGGATGTCCTCGTGATCGTCACCGGACGCCTCGCCGCCAGCGGCGATTTCCGCGAAATTCGCCGCCTCATGACCGACCGCCCCCACACCTTCAACGTCCGCTCCAGCGACAACCGCCGCCTGGCCGCCGCGCTCGTGGGCGTCCCCGCGGTCACGGGCATCGATTTGGACGATGGCCGGCTGGCCGTGCGCAGCTCCGACTTCGGTGCGCTCACCCGCGTGCTCGCGCCCCTCGCGCGGGATTCCGGCGTGTCGCTGTTCGAAGTCCTCCCCGCCGATGAGTCCCTCGAGAGCGTGTTCTCCTACCTGGTGAAGCGATGAGCATGCCCATCGCGTGGCTCACCCTGCGCCAGCTCCTCGGGGCGAAGCGCACCCTGCTGCTCATCGCCGCCGCGCTCCTGCCCATCACCCTCGCCCTCGTGTTTCGCTTCACCGACCCCGATGTCGAAGCCGCCCGCTTCGTCGCGCGGACGCTCCTGGGGCGCCTGGTGGTAGGGACGATGCTGCCGCTTTCGGCGCTGGTCCTCGGCACCGCCGCCATCGGCTCCGAAATCGAGGACGGGACCGCCGTCTACCTGCTCTCCAAGCCGCTCCCCCGGCGCGTTATCCTCCTGCCCAAGCTCGCCGTCTCGGCCGGGCTGACGCTCGCGTTCATGGTCGTGGTCACCATCATCTCGGGGCTCATCGCCGCTGGCGGCCAACCCGATGGCGGCGCCGTCGTCCTCGGCTTCGCCGTCGCCGTCGCGGCTGGCGCGGTCGTGTACAGCGCCCTCTTCGTGATGCTCAGCGTCTACACCACGCGCGCGTTCATCACCGGCCTCATCTACGTGTTCCTCTGGGAGCAGGTCGTCACGCGCATCTTCACCGGCACCCGCATCCTCAGCGTGCGCCAGGCCACCCTCGCCATCGCCGACGGCGTCGCCAACGTCAGCAGCACGGTCTTCGACGCCGACCTCGCCACCTGGAAAGCCATCGCGATGATGGTCACGGTCACCACCATCGCCACCGTCTACGCCATCCGCCGGTTGTCACGCTTCGAAATCGGCGAAACAAGCTGACGCAGAGAAAAGAGAAAAGAGGAGAGAGAAAAGGATGGCCGCGTCGGCCTCCCGGGGCGAACGCCCGCGCCGGGGTCGCCGGCTTTACTCCTTCCTCTTTTCTCTTTCCTCCAGTCACAAGAGAAGAGCCCGGGTTTCCCCGGGCCCTTCTCTTGTGGCTACCGGGTCTCCCCGGGCCCTTCTCTTGTGACTACTGCCACGGATACCCCGTGAGCGGGTCCCACGGCTCCGGGCTCGCGGGCTTCGTGTCGTTGTAGCGGAAGCCGATGCTCGCCGTCGTGCCGTTGCTGTTGTAGACCGTCACCGTCACCATCCCGGCGATGTGCAGCGGCATCGTCAGCCACAGCTCCGAGTCGCTAATCCGCACGAACGGGATCCGCTGGCCATCGACGGTGATGCTCTTCGTCTCCGTCAGGTTCGAACCGCGCAGCACCACCGGCTGCACCCCTCGCGCATCGCCGTTATCGGGCGTGATCGAAGTCAGCACCGGCCGGATGATGCCGATCGGCGGGTTCGCCGGGTTGTAGAAATCGGTGTAGGTGAACAGGTTCACCGCCGTCGTCGAATTCGCACCGTCATAGACGGTGATGTTGGCGATGCCCGCCGCGTGCGCCGGCGTCACGAACTGGATGACGTTGTCGCTGAGGATGCTGTACGTCGCCGAGACGCCGTCGACGTACACGCCGTCCGCGTTCGCGAAGCCAAAGCCGTTCAGCGTCACCACCGTGCCGCCCCAGGTCGGGCCGTACGAAGGCGAAATCGCGAAGATGTCCAGCACGCCGCCGCTGTTCGTATAGGCGAACGGATACGGCGCCGGCACCACTCCACCCGCGACCGGGTACAGGTTCACCGTCGCGAGGCCCTTGGCGTGCGCCGGCATCGTCGCGTAGATGGCGCCGCCGCTCCAGATCCAGGGCACGCTCACCCCATCGACCGTCACGTTCGCGGTGTTCCACAGGTTCGTGCCCGTGAACATCACCACCGTGCCGCCCGTCGTCGGGCCGTAGCGCGGGCTCATCCCCGTCACCGCGAAGCTCGCGTCCGAGGTCGTCGACGAGAACGTGAACAGCGCGGCCGCGTTGAGATCGGTCACGCCGCCGGGCGTCCAGACCTGCACGTAGTAGGTCCCGGCCGCGTGCGCGGGCGTGACCAGCTGGATGGTGTTCTCGTTCACGACGCTGAAGGCCGCGGGCGACCCGCCAACCATCACCGTCGTCGCCCAGCCGAGGTTGACGCCGTAGACGGTGACGATGGTGCCACCCGTCTGCGGCCCGACGGTCGGCGTCAGGTACGAGATCGAGGGCGTCCCGAATTGAACCTCCGAGACGTCCGGCTCGGCGCGGGCCGTGGTGGCGAACCCGCCGCCGCTCATGAGCGGCATGAACGCCAGCGCGGCCACGGGCAAAGCCGCCACCGCGAGGGCGAATCGCCGCCGCTGGAACCAGTGTGTGCGTGTGCTCTCCATGATGACCTCCTGGGTGTCCCGCGGCCGGGGGGCGCTCGCCGCGATCTCCCTCCCTTACATTGAACGCTCGTCCGTCTGAGATTGTTTCGGACCTGAGACGGCTGCCCCTCACGATAACGCCAGAATTGCTACCGTTTACCTGCCCAACCGGCTTTTTGGTGGATGAAGCGCGCAACCGCGCCTTTACCCGGCGTCCGCGGGCCCACGGTCGACCCTGACCTCACTCTACGCCGCGCGCACACAAAACCCCCTCTGGCGAAGAGGGGGTTCGGCGTTCGGTCCAAGGGCGGAGCCGGGCGGGAAGGCTTACTCGAAGATCCAGCCGTCCACGCTGCGGGTCCACGGCACCAGTTCCTCGGCGCGGAAGAAGAGCTCGCTCTCGCGGATGCCGTTTTCGGGGCTGTCGCTGCCGTGCACGAGGTTGCGGCCGCGTTCCAGGCCGAAGTCCCCGCGGATGCTTCCGGGCGCGGCCTCCGCCGGGTTGGTCACGCCCATCGTCGTGCGTGCGGCCTTCACGGCGTCCGTCCCTTCGAGCACCATTGCCACCACCGGCGCGCTCGTGATGTAGGCCACGAGGCCGGCGAAGAACGGCTTCCCCTCGTGCTCGGCGTAATGGCGCTTCGCCAGCGCCTCGTCGATGCGCATCAGCTTCATGCCGATGATGCGCAGCCCGCGGCGTTCGAACCGCGCGATGATTTCGCCCGCGAGGCCGCGCTGCATGCCATCGGGCTTCACAAGGACGAGCGTGCGTTCCATGGTCATTCTCCTTCGAAAGTGCGTGTGGATGGTGCGAGTGCCCCGCGTGGGGACGCTCAGCTGGCCAGCAGCGGGGTCCGCTTCGGCCGGGTGATGTGCGGTTCGCGCAGGTAGAACGCCTCGACGCCGCTCCGGGGCGCCGCGCGCAGCCGTTCGATGCCCATGGCCAGGGCCGCCCGGCAGCGCTCCTCGGCCGGCACCTCGCGCCCGCCGAGCGCGCCTGCGCCTTCGCCCGCGAACGCCGGGCCGTGGGCCTCCTCGTGCGCGATGATGCGCGCCGGGCCCGTGGCCTCGCCGCCCGCGAAGGTCAGCGCCGCGAGCTCGCCGCGCCCGGCCGGGTGGATGGCTGTGCCTTCGCGCAGGTTCGCGGCACGCGCCGCCGCCTCCAGCGTGCCGATGCCCACCACCGGCACGCCCGCCGCCATCGCCAGCCCTTCGGCCGTCGCGATGCCGACGCGCAGGCCGGCGTAGCTCCCCGGCCCGTGCACGACGACGACGCCCGTGAGCGCCGCGCGCCGCGACCCGAGGAGCGCATCGATGGCGGGGATGAGGAGGCGGGAGTGGTCGTGCCCGGCCGGGGTGGCGAAGCTGCCCACGCATTCGCCATCGATGGCCAGCGCGAGCGCGAGCTCGGCCGAGGCGGTGTCGATGGCGAGGACGGTGCTCACGCGGCCTCGACGGCCCCCACGAGCTCTTCGCCGCGCGGCCCCCGCGGGATGAAGCGGAAGCGCCGCTGATGATCGCGGTCGCCGTAGCGCAGCTCGATCACGAGGCCGTCGCCGGGGAGCAGCTCGGCGCCGCGCTCGGGCCACTCGATCACGAGCACGCCCTGCTCGGCGTAATCCCACAGCCCGAGCTCGTCGAGGTCCTCGACGTCCTCGATGCGGTAGAGGTCCACATGGAAGAGCTTCTCGCGGCCCTCGTATTCGTTCATGAGCACGAAGGAGGGGCTATTGACGGCCGAGGTGCACTGCAGGCCGCGGCCGATGCCCTGGGTGAAGCAGGTCTTGCCCGTGCCCAGGTCGCCGCTGAGGAGGACGACATCGCCCGTGCGCAGGGCGCGGCCGAGCCGTTCACCGATGGCGCGCGTCTCTTCCTCGCCGCCCGTTGCCAGTTCGAAGTGATGCTGCTCCGCCATGAAGGCAGTATCCGCCCCGGGGCCGACAGGCGCCACCGCGCCGCCCGGGGGCCTGTCCCGGGCGGCGGCGGGAAGGCGCTACTCGGCCGCTTCGAATCGCGGGGAGGGAACCCGTGCCGCTGATGGCTGCGAATCGAGATGGTCGGCGAGCGTGCGGAGCGCGGAGGCAGCGCGGCGCCGCACCGGCTTCGCCGCCGGCACCCGCAGCCGCCCCAGGGCACGCCGCTCGCGCTCGTGCTCCGCGAAGGTGTGGAGGGTCTCGTGGTGGTGGACTTCGTCGATGAGCCGGAACATGGGGACGGCCCTCCGCTGGAATGTCGCTATATAGAAGCATAGCCACAAACCTAAGTCAATGGTCCCGCCACCAAACGTTCTCCCGCTACGCCACCTCCCGCAGCGCCCCCGTCGCCACGTCGTACACGAACGTCCGCACCGGCACGTCCTGCCGCACCATCGCCGATGCCCGGTACACCGCGATGTCCTCCCGCAGCGATTGCTCCAGGTCGCGGAAGGTGTGGAACACGAACCCCTCGGGCGCCGCCAGCCCCCGCTCGTCCAGCTTCGCCCGCATGCCGGCGTCATCCATGGTGGCCATGCCGCACTCCGTGTGATGCACGATCGCGACCTCCGAGCTCCCCAGCACGGCCTGGCTCACCGAAAGGCTGCGCAGCGCATCGACCACCCGCCCGCCCGCCGTGCGGATGATGTTCGCCGTGCCATAGGGCAGCCCCAGTGCGCGAATCGGGTCGATGCGCGCGTCCATGCACAGCACCACCGCCACCCGCGGCGCGCTCGCCGGCCCCGGCTCGAAGCTCTTCGCGAACGCCCGGTTCGCCTCCAGGATCCTGTCGATCGCGCTCATCGCCATCCCCTCCCTGCGTATACAAGAAGTGTAAAGCATGTTTCGCAGGTCGTCTGTTCGCGTCCGGACGCCGCCCCCGCTCTCCCGCACCTACTGGCGTACACTCCCGCCATGACCAACTTCGAAGCTGCGAAAGCAGAGGCCGAACGCCGCGGCGTCGGCGGCTACGAACGCCACATCTTCCTCTGCATCGGCCCCGATTGCTGCACCCCCGAACAGGGCGAGGACAGCTGGAAATACCTCAAGCGGCGCGCGGCCGAGCTCAACCGCTCCGGCGAGTCCGCCACCACCTTCTACCGCACGAAAGTCGGCTGCCTGCGCATCTGCAAGGATGGCCCCGTCGGCCTCGTCTACCCCGAAGGCACCTGGTACGCCGGCCTCGACCGCGAAAACCTCGAACGCGTGCTCGTCGAACACGTCCTCGGCGGCCAGCCGGTCGAGGACCTGGCCATCGGCTCCAACCCCTTCCCGGCGGCCCCGGAGGCGTAGGGCCGTTCCCCTTCGCCCCGCGCTCGCCTACCGTGTCGCGATGCGCGCGCTCGTCATCGCCAACGGCGAACCTCCATCCCCGGCGCTGCTGCGCGCGCTCGCGGCGGAGGCATCGCTCGTGGTCGCGGCCGATGGCGGCGCCCGGCACGCCCTCGCCGCCGGCCTCACGCCCGATGCCGTCGTCGGCGACCTCGATTCCGTCACCGCCGCCGAGCGCGCCGCCATCCCCGCCAGCCGCTTCCACCAGGTTCTCGACCCCAACACCACCGACCTCCGCAAGGCGATCGCCTTCGCCATTGCCCGGGGCGCCACGCGCGTGGATGTCGCCGCCGCCGGTGGTGGCCGCGCCGACCACGCCCTCGCGAACCTCAGCGTCCTGCGCGAATTCCGCGGCGCCGCCGAGGTCCACATCGCCGACGACTATTTCGACATCCGCCTGGTCGAGGGCAGCGCCACCATCGATGCCGATCCCGGGACCGTGGTCTCGCTTGTCGCCATCGGCCGCTGCGAAGGCGTGACCACCGCAAACCTGCGCTGGGACCTCGCGGCCTACACCCTCGAATTCAGCCCCTACGGCGTCCACAACGAAGTCGCCGTGCGCCCGGCGCGCGTCTCCGTCGCGAGTGGCGACCTCCTGCTCTTTACCGGCCGCTGGGTCGAACGGCACGGCTGAACCCGGGGCGGCGCGGGTAACACACCCGTAACTCGCGGGAAAACAGGACGAAACGCGGCCCGGCCACACTGCTGGCGGATGGACCGGCGCCGCGGGCATTCAGTCTCCCCGGCGGTGTGCGTGCTTGGCCCGCGGCGCCGGATCCATCGCCACACCTACCTCGCGAAGGGGGCGGCCCTGCCCGGCATGACCAGCGTCGAACCCTTTGCCCTGCGCGTGCAGAGCCTGCGCGAGACCTGGCTCGAACGCCGCATGGTCAAGGCGCTCGCCGGCTCCCACGACCGTGATTCGCAGTTCCAGCTTCTCGGCGCACTCCACCAGTGGGCCGTCCACGCCGCCGCCGATATCCAGCGCGTCTACGGCGAAGCCCTCCACGTCGAGCTCAGCCCACCACCTGAAGCGGGCGATCCCGCTCCCGGCTTCCACGTCGCCGTCGGCCGCGGCTACTCCGTCAGCTTCGGCCTGCACGAACGGCGGCGCGCCACCGGCTCCAGCTGGTTCGTCGATGCGAGCGTGCTGGACGCCGGCCGCGGCGCCGTCGCCGCCGGCCCCGAGCGCCGCAACGGCCAATGGACCCGCGGCCGCATGGAGGACCTTCTCCTCTCCGTGCTCGGCGCCTACGAACGCGCCCTCAACGGCCCCGAGCCGCTCGCGGGGTAGGACGGCTCTGTGGCCGCGCCGGGCTGATATACTCGGGCGGCGGGCAACTGGCGAAACGCGGAGCACCGCGGGGGAGCCCGGCAATTCCGTCGTGTGGTGGTAGGCCGCTCGCCTGGGCCTCCCGTGGACCGGGCGCCGCGTTCCCCGAGCAGGGACCGCCGGCGCCGTTCATCCGGGAGGCTTTTTCATGCGCGCTCTGCTCGGCGTCTACGACAAATCCGGCATCGAAGACTTCGCCCGCGGCCTGGCCGACCTCGGCTGGGACCTCATCTCCACCGGCGGCACCTTCGCCACCATCCAGGCGGCCGGCATCCCGGTCACGAAGGTCGAGGACGTCACCGGCTTCCCCGAGATGCTCGACGGCCGCGTGAAGACGCTCCACCCCGGCGTCCACGGCGGCATCCTCGCCCGCCGCGACCTGCCCGCCCACATGTCGGCCATCGCCGAACACGGCATCGCCCCCATCGACCTCGTCTGCTGCAATCTCTATCCCTTCGTCGCGACCGTGACGAAGCCCGGCGGCGTGACCTTCGAAGAAGGCATCGAGAACATCGACATCGGCGGCCCGACGATGCTGCGCGCCGCCGCCAAGAACCACCAGGATGTCGCCGTCGTCGTCGATCCCGCGGACTACGCGGGCATTCTCGACGCGCTCCGCGCCGGGGGCCTCGATGCCGCCGCGCGCCGCCGTCTCGCCTGGAAGGCCTACGCCCACACCGCGAGCTACGACAGCGCCGTCAGCGAATGGCTCGCGGGCGTGATTGAGCCGGGCGCGATGCCGGCCACCGTCACCATCCCCCTCGCGCTCGACCAGTCCCTTCGCTACGGCGAGAACCCGCACCAGGCCGCCGCCTTCTACCTGGACCGCTCCCTCGGCGAAGTCGGCCGTGGCGGCATCGCGACCGCCGTCCAGCACCACGGCAAGGAGATGTCCTACAACAACTACCTGGACGCCGACGCCGCCTGGAACTGCGTGAACGAATTCCCCGGCCCGACCTGCGTCGTCGTGAAGCATACGAACCCGTGCGGCGTCGCCACCCGCGACGACCTGCTCGAAGCCTACCGCCTGGCCGTGCGCGCCGACGCCACGAGCGCCTTCGGCGGCATCGTCGCCTTCAACCGCGTCGTCGATGAAGCGCTCGCCCGCGAACTGCGCGAGTTCCGCAGCCCCAACGACGGCGAAACGCGCATGTTCTACGAGATCGTCGTCGCTCCCGGCTATACCGAGGACGGCCTCCGCATCCTCAAAGGGAAGTCGAAGGACCTCCGCATCCTCGAAGCGCAACCGCGCGCGCGCGGCGGGCGTTCCTACCGCCAGGTGGGCGGCGGCTGGCTGGTGCAGGACGCCGACGACCGCGGCCCCGACGATGTCGAGTTCAAGCTCGTGACGAACCAGGACGTGCCAGCCGGCCTCATCGACGACATGAAGTTCGCCTGGCGCTGCGTGAAGCACGTGAAGAGCAACGCCATCGTCGTGGCGAAGGACGGGCGCATGCTCGGCATGGGCAGCGGCCAGCCGAACCGCGTGAAGTCGGTGGAGATCGCCATGGAGAAGGCGGGCGCCGAGGCCGCCGGCGCCGTCCTCGCCAGCGATGCCTTCTTCCCCTTCGCCTGGGGCGATTCCATCGAGAAGGCGTGCCAGGCCGGCATCGGCGCCATCGTCCATCCCGGCGGCAGCATGCGTGACCAGGACGGCATCGACTGCTGCAACCAGTACCACGTCGCGATGGTGCTCACGGGCACGCGCCACTTCCGACACTGAGGCGAAGCAGGCTCGCGACGCCGCGCCGCGTGTGCCCGCCCCCTACGTCTTCCGAACGATATCGACCGAGACTTCGATCGCCGGGACCGCACCCCGGTTTTCGAGCCAGTGGCTGGTGTTCCGGTCCTCGGGCCAGCCGGGGCCGGGGCCATACTCCGTTGCGATGCCATCCCGGTGGTCCGTGATCGTGCCCTCGAGGATGTAGACCAGCCCGGGCCGGCCCTGGTGGTCGTGCAGCGGCCCGAAGCCGCTTCCGGGTGCGAAGGTGAACCTGCGCATGCGAAGTTCGTAGCCCGCCATGCCCTCGACCTCGGGCGCCAAGTCTATGGTCGCGAGCAGCTCCGCCGTCACCCCTTGCGTTTCGGGGACGGCCTCTTCCTCGTTCATGTCATGCTCTCCAATACCGGGCGGCCGTGGTCATCGGAGTCTCGGCGCACGCAGCATAGCGCCCCGGCCGCGCCGCGGTGTCTACCCGGCGCCGTTCGCTTCATCGCGCGGCGAAGGTGCCGACCGGCGGTGGACCCGCACGTCCAGGCCCATGCGCCACGCCGCCAGCCAGGCCACGTCGTCCCGCTCGAGCCGCAATGACGGCCGCCCGAGCCCGCCGCCGAGCACCAGGCTCAGCGTGCCGCCGCCGATGGCCAGGTCCGCCGCGCGAACGGCGTCGATGGCGGCGCGCACCGATTCCGCGCTCACCGGCGGGGCCTCCCCGGGCTCGGCGAGCACACGCAGCACGCGCGATTCGTCCGCGCGCGCGGGGCCGCCGACGAGGATCGCGAATTCGATCGCCGCGCCGTGCCCCGCCGCTTGCGTTATCAGCTCGGCCGGCAGCGAGGCGCGCGCCGCCGTCCGGTCATCACGCCGGAAGCAGCGCCGCGGCGCCTCCCGGGTCCCGGTGACGCGCGCGACCCCGGCCGGGGCATGATGCAGCGCCACCGCCGCGTTCGCGCGCGTCGAGGATTCGAGGAAGGCGGTGAAGGCCGCGCCCGTGTTCGCGCGTGGCAGCCCCATCCGCGATGTCGTCCCCGGCCAGCCAGGCGCCCTGTACGGGATGTGCGGCCCCGGGGCGATGCCTTCGCCCACCACTTCGAACTCCACCCGCCGCCGCCATCCCGGTGCCCGGGGCCAAATGTAGGGCTACCCCCGTTCTCAGGAACTCCACCCAGTTGCCGAAGGGGTCCTCGACCATCGAGATCCGCACCCTCGGCCGGATTTCGCGCGGCTGCATGGTCACGTTGTAGCCTGCCGCGCCGCATGCCGCCGTGATTTCGTCCAGGTTCGAAACCGAGATCGTGAAGTAGCGGTACCCCGTCGCGCCCTGGATGCCCCCGGGCGGCGCCACGGCCGGCGGTTCGCTCCCCGGCACCACCAGCTTGATTAGCGTCGTCCCGCACATCAGCCGCTCCATCGTGCCGCCGCCACCCGGCATCGGCGTCGTCGCGACGTGGTTGAAGCCGAGCGTGTCGCGGTAGAACGCCAGCGCCTTCGCGCCGTCGAGTACCACGATGCCCAGGTCGATCGAGTCCTTGGTCAGCTGTACACCCATGGCCGCGGAGTATACGGCCCGCCGCCACCCGCAACCGCTATCCTGCGACGATGCCGACCGTGACCGAACTCCTCCGCTGGGACCGCTGGGCGAACCGCCAGGTGCTCGAAACGCTCGAACGCTCCGCCGGCGAACCGCCCCTCGCCCTCGCCGCCTTCCAGCACGTCCTCGAGACCGAGGCCACCTGGCTCGGCCGCTTCGGCGGCGACCCGCGCGCCTTCGTCCCCGGGTGGCAGGGCGCGACCCTCGAACGCACCCGCGAACTGCAGGGCACGGCGAACGACGGCCTCGCGCGGCTCATCCACGAGGCCAACCCCGAGTGGCTCGCGGGCACCTTCGACTACGAAAACTCGCGCGGCCAGCCGTTCCGGGACGTTCGCGAGATGACGCTCATGCACATGCTGATGCACTCAAGCCAGTACCGCGGCGAGGCGGCCGGCTTCCTCAACGCCGCCGGCCACCGCGTGCGTGACCTCGATTTCGGCTACTGGCTGCGCGAAGGCTCCCCGGACTGACCCGTGCCTTCGCCCTCGTCCTCGGCTTGCCGCCTGCGCCGCGCGAGCCCGTTCTGGCTTCCGCGCGCGATGAGCCGGCCGTGGTCGTCGCGCACCTCGGCCTCGCAATAGAGGATGGTGCGGCCCGCGCGCACGACCTCGCCCGTCACGATGAGGTGGCCCTCCGTGGCCGGCCGGAAGATGTTGTACTGGAGCTGCGCCGTCGCGATGCCGTTCGCCGCGACCGCCATCGCGCAGTCCATCATCGCGCCATAGACGCCACCCTGGAGCTGCGCGACGCCGTTGAAGAACTCCGGCTGCACCGGGTAGCGCACGACCGCGCGGCCCTCGCCGCGTTCGATCACTTCCGCCTTCAGCGTGCGAAAGATCGGCGTCGCCATGAACCGTTCGACGATCTCGTCCACCGTCGCGAGGCTACCGGCCCGGGGAGCTACGGGGTATCGCCCGCCAGCGCCGCCGCTGCGCCCGCCTTCGCGCCGTCCAGCGCGCGCAGCGTGAAGGCGAATTCGCTGCCGCCGCCATCGCGCGGGCGTGCGCCGATCGCCCCCCCGAGGGCCGCGACCAGCCGCTTGCACACCGTCAGACCGAGCCCCGCGCCCGATGCCTGGAACTGCGTGCGGTCCAGCCGGGTGAACGGCTCGAAGATGCGCGTCGCCTCCTCCTCGGTGATGCCGCTGCCACGGTCGAGCACGGCGACCCGCACCGCATCGGGCCCCTGCGTGGCCACCAGCTCGATCGGGCTCCCCTTGCTCCCGTACTTCATGGCGTTCGAAAGCAGGTTCGAGACGATCTGCGTGACATACGTCGGGTTCGCTTCCACCGGCGGCAGCGCCGGGTCCACGTCGAGGCGGATGTCCGCGCCTTCGTACGCCGTGCCGAACTGCTCGACGATCGCCGGCAGGAGCCGCTGCACGAGCACCGGCTCGCTCTCGACGTCGTGCCCGGTCTCCAGGTGCGAAAGCAGGAGCATGCTTTCCACCATCGAATGCAGCCGGCGCGCGTTCGCCGTCATGTCCCGCAGCGATTCCTCGACCACCTCCGGCGGCAGCGAACGGAATCGCGCGCCCAGCGCCTGCGCATTCCCCAGGATCATCGTCAGCGGCGTGCGCAACTCGTGCGAAACCAGCCCCAGGAACTCGTCCTTGATCGCGTTCGCCTCGCGCAGCTGGTAGAGCTCGGCGCGCGCCTGCTCGGCCTGCCGTTCGCCCGTGATGTCGCGCGCGATGAACACGTACCCGCCGCCCTCGCGCTTGCTGATGGTGATGCGCGCGACGAAGCTGCCGCCCGCGAACCGCGACTGCCAGAATTCGCCCTCCGCGCGGCCCGAACGGTCGACGTGCTTGAGCAGCGCGCCGGGGAGGTTCGTCCGGGTTTCCTCATCGAAGAGCACGCTGAAGTGGCGGCCGGCCATGGATTCGTGGGCATGCCCGTACATCCGCCGCGCACCTTCGTTCCAGACGACCACGGCGCCAGCTTCGTCCAGGGCTGCGATGGCGTGCTCCGTCGCCCCCTGCAGCACGCTCGTGAGGAACATCTCCGCCCGCGCCAGCTCCGCCGCCTGAGACCGGATCTCGGCCGTCTTGCGGTACAGGTCCACGAAGACGCCGACCTTGAAGCGAAGCACATCCGGCTCCAGCGGCCGCAACAGGTAGTCCACCGCGCCCAGCGAATAGCCCCGTGAGATCGCGAACTCGCCGCGCACCGCCGCCGTGATGAACAGGATGGGCGTGTCCCGCGTCTGCTCGCGCTGGCGAATCAGCTCCGCCGTCTCGAAGCCGTCCATCCCCGGCATATGCACATCGAGGATGATGAGGGCGAAATCGCCGTGCAGGAGGTGGCGCAGCGCCTCCTCCCCCGAGTTCGCGCACACGAGCTCGCGGTCCTCGCCCTCGAGGATGGCCTGCATCGCGATCAGGTTCTTGGGCTCGTCATCGACGATGAGGACGCGCGGCGGCGGCGCCGTGGTCACCGGCGAGGGCGCCGCCATCCGCAGCGAGAGGTCTCGCACCATCCCCGGCACTACACCAGCTCCCGGGCGTAGAAGTTCACCCGCAGCAGCGAAAGCAGCTGTTCGACGTTCACCGGTTTCGTGATGTAGTCCGAGGCCCCCGCCTCGATGCACTTCTCCCGGTCTCCCTTCATCGCCTTCGCGGTGAGCGCGATGATCGGCAGCCGCGCGAACCGTTCCCGCCCGCGGATGCGCTGGATCGTCTCGTAGCCGTCCATCTCCGGCATCATGATGTCCATCAGGACGGCGTCGCAGGTCTCCATCGCGGCCAGCTGCTCGATGCCGTCGCGGCCGTTCTCCGCGTACCGCGTGCGAATCCCATACCGTTCGAGCGCGCTGCTCAGGGCGAAGATGTTGCGCATGTCGTCGTCGACGATGAGCACCGTGCGGCCTTCGAGTGCCGGGTCGTGCCGCTCGGTCTCTCGCAATGCGCGCCGTTTCGCCTCCGGCAGCCGTTCGTCCATGCGATGCAGGAAGAGCGCCGCCTCGTCGAGCAGCCGCTCGGGCGAATGCGCGTCCTTCACGATGATCGTCTCCGCCAGCCGCTCGATCTCCGCGCGCTCGGCCGCCGAAAGCTGCCGTCCGGTGTAGACGATGATGGGCACGCCGAAGTCGCCGGAGATTTCGCGGATGTGGTGGATGAGCCGCATCCCCGGCATGTCCGGCAGCCCCAGGTCCAGCACGACGCAGTGGAAGGTCCCCGCCTTCAGCGCCGCCAGGGCCTCCTCGGCCGTGCCCGCGCGCGTGATCTCCACGTCGTCCGCGCCCAGCAGATCGGCGATCGCCTCCCGCTCGCGTTCGTCGTCCTCGATGATGAGCAGGTGGCGTGTCTGCCGCCGCGCGAAGTCGAGGAGCGAGGCGAGCGCCTCGTCCAGCGCCTTCGCCTCCGCCGGCTTGCGCAGCAGCCCGAACGCGCCGACCGCCATCGCGCGCTGGCGATGGTCGCCTCCCGAGATCACCTGCACGGGGATGTGGCGAAGCCCGCGGTCGTGCTTGAGCAGGTCCAGCACCTTCCACCCATCGAGCGACGGCAGCCCCAGGTCGAGGGTGATCGCGGATGGCCGGTACCGCCGCGCGAGGGAGAGCGCCGTTTCGCCCCGGTAGGCGATGAGCCCCTTGAACCCGTTCCGCCGCGCGGCCTCCAGCAGGATGCCCGCGAACACCGGGTCGTCCTCGACGATTAGCAGCGTCGCGTCGCCGTCCTCGATCGCCGCGCGGTCGTCGTCGGTGGTGGCGTGGTCGTCTGCGTCCGCGATCGCCGCATCCGTCGTCACGGCCGGCACCGGGCGTGTGCGTGCGGGCTGCCGCACGGCCGCGGGCAGCGGCATTGCGCCATCAACAATCGCCTCGGGCGCGTCGAAGTCCCCCGCCACGGCGATGGCTTCATGCGTGAGCGGCACGTACAGCGTGAACGTGCTGCCTGTCCCCGGCGTGCTCACGACCCCGATTTCACCGCCGAGCAGGCGGGCGATCTCGCGGCTGATGGAGAGCCCCAGCCCCGTGCCCCCGAAGCGGCGGCTCGTGTCCATGTCCGCCTGCTGGAACGCCTCGAAGATGATGCTCTGCTTCTCCTCCGGGATGCCGATGCCCGTATCGATGACCGAGAAGGCCACCACCGTGGGCGCGCGGTTCAGCGCCTCGTTGTCGTCGCGCCAGCCGCCGCCCGTCGCACCCACGCGCAGCTCCACGCTGCCGGTTTCCGTGAACTTGAACGCGTTCGAAAGCAGGTTCTTGAGGATCTGCTGCAGCCGCGTCGGGTCCGTCGCGATCGTCGCCGGCAGGGCCGCGTCCACCTTCACCGTGAACTCCAGCCCCTTCTGCTGCGCGATCTGCCGGAACGTCCGCTCGACGTCGTCCTCGATATCGCCGAAGCGCACCCGCCCGACGTCGATGGACGTCGTCCCCGACTCGATCTTCGAGAGGTCGAGGATGTCGTTGATGAGCGTGAGCAGGTCGTCGCCTGCCCCGCGGATGGTCTGCGCGTACGAGACCTGCTTGTCCGAAAGGTTCCGGTCGGGGTTGTCGGCCAGCTGCTGCGAAAGGATGAGCAGGCTGTTCAGCGGCGTCCGCAGCTCGTGCGACATGTTCGCCAGGAACTGCGACTTGTACTTCGAAGTGATGGTCAGCTGCTCCGCCTTCTGCTCCAGCGCCGACCGCGCTTCGTCGATTTCGCGGCGGCGGCGTTCCACCTCGGCGTTCTGCTCCGAGAGCAGGCGCGCCTTCTCCTGCAGCTCCGTATTCGTCTGCTGGAGCTCGATCGTCAGCGCCTGGGACTGCTTCAGCAGCTCCTCCGTGCGGATGTTCGCCGCCAGCGTGTTCAGCACGATGCCGATGATCTCCGTCAGCTGGTCGAGGAACGACAGGTGGACCTCGCTGAACTCCTCGAACGACGCCAGCTCGATGACGGCCTTGATCTCGCCTTCGAACAGCACCGGCAGCACCGCGATGGACCATGGGCTCGCGTCGCCGAGGGCGCTGTTGATGGCGATGTAGTTGATGGGCACGTTCCGGAGGACGATGCGCCGCCGCTCGGCCGCGCACTGCCCGATAAGCCCTTCGCCGATGTCGTAGGCGGCCTGGACCGTCTTCCCCGGGGTGGCCGCGTAGGCCGCGAGCAGCTTCAGCGGCGGTTCGCCCTCCGCCTGGTCGGCGAGGAAGAACGCCCCATGCTGCACGCCCACCAGCGGCGCCAGCTCCGAGAGGATGAGCCGCCCCACCGTCTGCAGGTCCTTCTGCCCCTGCAGCATCCCCGAGAAGCGTGCGAGGTTGGACTTCAGCCAGTCCTGCTCGTGGTTCTGCCGGGTGGTGTCGCGCAGGTTCAGGATCATCTTGTTGATGTTGTCCCGCAGCTGCTCCACTTCGCCGCTCGCGCCCACCTGGATCGACTGCGAGAGGTCGCCGTTGGTGACGGCGGTAGCCACGCCGGCGATGGCGCGCACCTGCGTCGTGAGGTTCGCCGCGAGCTGGTTCACGTTGTCCGTGAGGTCGCGCCAGGTGCCCGCCGCGCCCGGCACGTTCGCCTGCCCGCCGAGCTTGCCTTCGATGCCCACCTCGCGCGCCACGCTCGTCACCTGGTCGGCGAAGGTCGCGAGGGTGTCGGTCATGCTGTTGATCGTCTCGGCCAGCTCGGCGATTTCGCCCTTCGCTTCGAAGGTGAGCTGCCGCTTGAGGTCGCCGTTCGCCACCGCCGTCACCACGCGGGCGATGCCGCGCACCTGCTCCGTCAGGTTGCCCGCCATGGAGTTCACGGAGTCCGTGAGCTCCTTCCACACGCCCGCGACGCCGCGCACCTGCGCCTGCCCGCCGAGGTTGCCCTCGGTGCCGACCTCGCGGGCGACGCGCGTCACTTCGCTGGCGAAGGCGTTGAGCTGGTCCACCATCGTGTTGATCGTGTCCTTGAGTTCGAGGATTTCGCCGCGCACATCGACCGTGATCTTCTTCGAAAGGTCCCCGTTCGCGACCGCCGTGGTCACCGTGGCGATGTTGCGCACCTGCCCCGTGAGGTTCGAAGCCATCGAGTTCACGGAGTCCGTCAGGTCCTTCCACGTGCCCGCGACGCCGGGGACGTTCGCCTGCCCGCCCAGGCGGCCCTCGGTGCCGACCTCGCGGGCCACGCGCGTCACTTCGCTGGCGAAGGCGTTCAACTGGTCCACCATCGTGTTGATGGTGTCCTTCAGCTCAAGGATTTCGCCGCGCACGTCGACGGTGATCTTCTTCGACAGGTCGCCGTTCGCGACGGCGGTGGTCACGGCGGCGATGTTGCGCACCTGGCCGGTGAGGTTGCCCGCCATCGAGTTCACGGAGTCCGTGAGGTCCTTCCATGTGCCCGCCACGCCGCGCACGTCCGCCTGGCCGCCGAGCTTGCCCTCCGTGCCCACCTCGCGGGCGACGCGTGTCACTTCACTGGCGAAGGCGTTGAGCTGGTCCACCATCGTGTTGATCGTGTTCTTCAGCTCGAGGATCTCGCCGCGCACCTGCACGGTGATCTTTTTCGAAAGGTCGCCGTTGGCCACCGCCGTGGTGACGTCGGCGATGTTGCGCACCTGCGCCGTCAGGTTCGAGGCCATGAAGTTAACCGAGTCGGTGAGGTCCTTCCATGTGCCCGCCACGCCGCGCACGTCGGCCTGCCCGCCGAGCTTGCCCTCCGTGCCCACCTCGCGCGCCACGCGCGTCACCTCGCTCGCGAAGGCGTTCAGCTGGTCCACCATCGTGTTGATGGTGTCCTTCAGCTCGAGGATCTCGCCGCGCACATCGACCGTAATCTTCTTCGAGAGGTCCCCGTTCGCGACGGCGGTCGTCACCTCCGCGATGTTGCGCACCTGCCCCGTGAGGTTCGAAGCCATCGAATTCACGGAATCCGTGAGGTCCTTCCAGGTGCCGGCGACGCCGGGGACGTTCGCCTGCCCGCCGAGGCGGCCATCGGTGCCGACCTCGCGCGCCACGCGCGTCACCTCGCTGGCGAAGCCGTTCAGCTGGTCCACCATCGTGTTGATGACGTCCTTTATCTGAAGGATCTCGCCGCGCACATCGACCGTGACCTTCTGCGTGAGGTCGCCGCTGGCGATGGCCGTCGCCACCTTTGAGACGTCGCGCAGCTGCACCGTCAGGTTCGATGCCATCGAGTTCACGTTGTCGGTGAGGTCCTTCCAAGTGCCCGCGACGCCCGGCACGCTCGCCTGGCCGCCGAGCTTGCCCTCGGAGCCCACCTCGCGGGCGACGCGCGTCACCTCGCTGGCGAAGCCGTTGAGCTGGTCCACCATCGTGTTGATGGTCCCCTTCAGCTCCAGGATCTCGCCCTGCACATCGACCGTGATCTTCTTCGAAAGGTCGCCGTTCGCGACGGCCGTGGTGACCTCGGCGATGTTGCGGACCTGGGCCGTGAGGTTTCCGGCCATGAAGTTCACGGAGTCGGTGAGGTCCTTCCACGTGCCCGCGACGCCCGGCACGCTCGCCTGGCCGCCGAGTTTGCCCTCGGAGCCCACCTCGCGCGCGACGCGTGTCACCTCGCTCGCGAACCCGTTCAGCTGGTCCACCATCGTGTTGATGGTGTCCTTCAGCTCGAGGATTTCGCCGCGCACATCGACCGTGATCTTCTTCGAAAGGTCGCCGTTGGCCACGGCCGTCGTGACCTCGGCAATATTGCGCACCTGCGCCGTGAGGTTGCCGGCCATGAAATTCACGGAGTCCGTGAGCTCGCGCCAGGTGCCCGCGACGCCACGAACCTGCGCCTGCCCGCCGAGCTTGCCCTCCGTGCCCACCTCTCGGGCCACGCGCGTCACCTCACTGGCGAAGCCGTTGAGCTGGTCCACCATCGTGTTGATGGTGTCCTTGAGTTCGAGGATTTCGCCGCGCACGTCGACCGTGATCTTCTTCGAAAGGTCGCCGTTCGCGACGGCGGTGGTCACTTCCGCGATGTTGCGCACCTGGGCCGTGAGGTTGCCGGCCATGAAGTTCACCGAGTCGGTGAGGTCCTTCCAGGTGCCCGCGACCCCCGGCACACTCGCCTGGCCGCCGAGCTTGCCCTCGGAGCCCACCTCGCGGGCGACGCGCGTCACTTCGCTGGCGAAGCCGTTGAGCTGGTCCACCATCGTGTTGATGGTCCCCTTCAGCTCGAGGATCTCGCCGCGCACGTCGACTGTGATCTTCTTCGAGAGGTCGCCGTTGGCCACCGCGGTGGTCACTTCGGCGATGTTGCGGACCTGGGCCGTGAGGTTGCCGGCCATGAAGTTCACGGAGTCCGTGAGCTCGCGCCAGGTGCCGCCCACGTCGCTCACCTGCGCCTGCCCGCCGAGCTTGCCATCGATGCCGACCTCGCGCGCGACGCGGATCACCTCCGAGGTCACCAGCCCGAGCCGCTCGACCGTGATGTTCACGAGCTTGCTCGCGCGCAGGTGCTCGCCCTTCAGCGGCCGCCCCTCGGCTTCCAGGGGCACCTGCTGCGAAAGGTCCCCGCGCGCGACCGCGCCCAGCACGCGCGCCACTTCGGCGGTGGGCCGCGCCAGGTCGGTGATGAGGCTGTTCACGGACTCCGTGGCGCTGCCCCAGCCGCCGCGCAGCTCCGGCAGGATGACGCGTTCGCCCAGCCGCCCTTCGCGGCCGACCACGCGGGAGACCCGCTTGACCTCGCCCACGAGCTGCTCGCTGTTCGCGGCGACGTCGTTGAAGGCGTCGGCGATTTCGCCGGCCACGCCGTGCCACTCCAGCGGCAGCCGCACGCTGAAGTCGCCCCGGCGCATCGCCCGCAGGGCCGCGAGCAGCTCGTCCTGGTGGGGGAACCCGGCATCGTCGCCGGCGCGTGTGATGACTGCTGAGGCCATGGCTCTCTCCGCGAATGAGAGGCCCCGCGCCGCGGATTACACCACGGCATCAGGCGCGCGCGGACGCGCTACGCACCTCTCGCATGAACAGCCAACCTAACAACTCCGGTGCCATCGCCCGAGAGGCGGAATCCCCCGTGGCATTTCAGCTTTATCGCAATCACGGGCAGTGCCGTTGCCAGATGTAACACCCGCCGGCCAACCGTTGCCGCCGCAATATCCCATTCGCGAACCATCGGTGCCCATTTGGGCCTACGGCGTGCATTCCCGCGGCCGCGATAGGCCCGCGGTATTCCGCTCCGTGCATACCCGTTTGGCGATATTCACGGTCAGTCGGCCCTGCTCGTCGATGTCCACGGGGTGGCGGTCGAGGTTCGGGCCGTCGGCATCGAGCCGCACGCCCGCGGCGTCGTACACGGCGTTATTGCAGGCCTCCCGGAAGATGAACGTCGAACCCGCCGCCGCCGGGCTCATGCGGCCCGCGTACTGCTGCACCAGCGCCGCCCGCGCCGGGTCCGCGGCGGCGAGCGGCTGCACCCGGCAGCGCCGGCCCTGATTCGCGCGGTTCGCCGCGTCCAGGTCGTCGAGCGCCAGGTACTCCGTCTCCGTCAGCCGCACCACGAACAGGTTCCGCGCCGGCACGAACTCGATCGAGCCCACCGCATAGGCGCGCGCGTCGTCGAGCGCGACCGTCGTGCTGCCCGAGGAGAGCCACGCCACGAGCACGATCGCGAGCCCGATGATGCCCGCGCCGATCGCCGCCATCAGGAAGCAGCCCAGCGCCACCGGCTGCCGCATCGTGCCCACGGGGCGAACCTCGTTCACGCGCTCACCGTACCCGCGCGCGCGGCCACCGGCCACCGTCGCCTTCCACGGGCCGCGCGCGCATACTCACCCCGTGTCCGTGCTCTTCGACCTCGATGCCCGCGGCGTCGCGACCATCACCCTCGCCCGCCCGGAGCGCCTGAACGCCATCAACATGGCCATGCGCGACCTGCTCTGGACCTACTTCGAGACCTGCCGCGACCTCCCCGACGTGCGGGTCATCGTCTTTCGCGGCGAAGGCCCCGCCTTTAGCGCCGGCGCCGACATCTCCGAGTTCGGCACCGCGCCGTCGGTCATCGCCTCCCGCCGGGCCCGCCACGAACGCGACCTCTGGTGGGAGCTCATCACCCATCGCTGCGTGACCATCGCGCGCATGCACGGCTTCTGCTACGGGGCCGGGCTCGAACTGCCCCTCTGCTGCGACTACCGCATCGCCGCCGGGAGCACGCGCTTCGCCCTGCCCGAGGTCTCGCTCGGCTATATCCCCAGCGCCGGCGCGACGCAGACACTTCCCCGGCTCGTGCCGCCCGGCGTCGCCGCCCACATGATCCTCACGGGCGAACCGATCGATGCCGAAGCCGCCGTGCGCTGGGGGCTCGTGACGCGCGCCGTGCCCGACTCCGAGCTCGATGGCGCTGTCGCCGCGCTGGTGGACGAAGTGCTCGCCGGGAAGGCGCCGCCGCCCGCCCGGCCCCGCGTCCGCTAACGCGCGAGGTCTCGCGCGATCCGCTTCGGGTTCACCACCAGCCCGATGAGCCACGACACGACGGAGATGATGAGCGCGCCGAAGAAGGCCGCCCAGAAGCCATCGATGGCGAAGTGGATGCTTTCGAACTTGCCCGCGATCCAGGCCGTGAGCCCGAGCATCGCCGCGTTCAGCACCAGGTAGAACACCCCGAGCGTGACCACCGTGATCGGCAGCGAAACCCAGAACAGCAGCGGCTTCAGCATCGCGTTCAGCAGCCCGAGGATGAGCGCCACGAGCAGCGTGCTCCACCAGCCCTCCAGCGCGATGCCATCGACGATCGAGGCCGCCACCCAGACCGCCGCCGCTGTGATCAGCCAGCGGATGAGGAACGCCACCAGCCGCTCGCCGCGGCCCGGCCGGCGAGGGTCCCACCCCCGCGCGAAGACGAACGTACGCTGTTGCATGCTTCCATTGTGGCACGCACCCGGCGCCGCCACCGTGACCTACTTCGTGCCCGGGTCCCCGGCGCGCAAGGGGTTCGTGAAGGCCGTCCCCGCGTTCGAAAGGTCGCCCGAGAGGTCCTCGCCGGCCGGCTTCTTGCCGTCGCGCACCCATGCCACGAGGTCGTTCCATGCCGCCAGCCGCTCGGCATCGCTGAACTGGCAGTGCCCGGCGGCGCGGATCGCGCGCTGCACGAGAAGGCCCGCCGTGCCCGCCGCCTTCGCCTTCGCGAGGTAGCTCTGCTCCATCGAAATCGGCACGAACAGGTCGCCCGTGTTGTGCAGCGTGAGCAACGGGTCGCTGATGCGCCCGGAGGTGGGCACGGCGTCGGGATGCGCCGTCGCGTCGCGCGCCCCCGCCACCGGCGCGAGCCGCCGCACCTTCGCGTTCAGCGCATCCGCCGTCAGCCCCGTCGCCGGGTCGATGGCGTACCGCACGCCTTCGTTCGTGGCCGCCTGGAAGGGGAGCGACGTGCGCCCCGGGTCGGCGAGCGCGTACCCGAAGTTCGCCGTCACCTGCAGCGCGAATCCTTCGAGGAAGAACGGCCGCGGCCCGCCCGAGAGCATGCGGATGGCGCTGAGGTACTGCAGCCCCACGTCCGTGGGCGCCGTCGCCGTCCCCAGCTTGCCGCTCAACGAAAGCAGCGCCGGCAGCAGCGGCACGTTCGTGCCAATTGGCACCTGCACCCCCGCGATCGCCTCGCCGAGCAGCGTCCACGACAACAGGTAGTCGATCTGCTCCTCGCCCCCGAGCGCGCCACACACCGCGAGCCCGCCGTCGTACGCCTCGGGGAAGTGCTCCAGCGAGAGCGCCACCACGTTCCCGCCCATCGACGCGCCCACGATGTACGTCCGCTTCGGGGCGGCCACTTCCTTCGCGAACTGCCCCTTGAGCGCGAGCGTGTCGTCCGCGCCGATGCCCGGGACGTAGCCGTTCTCCTTGTACGAACTCGCCGCCCACGCGTATCCCTGCTCGATCCACGTCCGGCGCAAAATCGCAGGCGGCGGGTCCACCGCCACGACCGTGTCGAAGCCCGCGAAGCCGTGCGCCCAGAGCACCAACTCGCCATTCCAGCTGTCGGGAACCTCGATCACGTACCGGGCGCCATCGAGCGTGCCGCCGCGCAGGGTCGCGTCCGCGATCGGCGTCAGCGCGACCTCCCTCGCCGTGTGCGCGACACCCGAGGAGGTACCCAGCCGCTTCGCCGGGGCAGCCGTCGCCGTCGCCGCCGGCCGCGCGCCCTCCTTCGTCGCGACCGCCGCCGAAGGGTCCGCCGCCGCCGTCAGCGACGACGCGGCGGGTGTGCCGGTGAATTCCTTGGGGCTCTCGCCGCCGCAGGCCGCCGTCAACATCGCCGCGCAGCCGAGCATGCCGAGCACGATTCTCCGCATGGGCGCATTCTCCCACGGCGCCGGTGCAGCCGGGGGAAGCAGCGCTACACGCCGCCGAGCGCGCCCATCAGCCGGACCACGACCTCGCTGTGGAGCTGCCGCCCGCGCACCGTGAGGCGCAGCCGCCCGTCCGCGCGCTCGATCCAGCCCGCGGCCTCGCAGTCGGCGAGCCAGCGCGGCGCCATCGCCTCCAGCCGCGCGCCGAACTCGCCCGCGAAGGCATCGAGCGCGAACCCCTCGGTCAGGCGCAGGCAGCTGGAGACATAATCATCGATCATCATCGCCGCATCCGGGGTGTAGGCGGCCAGCACGGCGCTCCCGCGCACGCCTCGCGCCGCCGCCTCGATGTACGCGCGCGGGTGAGCGATGTTCTCGCTCCGTTCGCCGCCCACGAAGCCGTGAGCTCCCGCGCCGATGCCCAGGTATTCGCCCCAGGTCCAGTACACGCGGTTGTGCCGCGATTCGTGCCCCGGCCGCGCCCAGTTCGAGAGCTCGTACTGCGCGAACCCGGCCGCCGCGAGCAGCTCGCCCGCCCGGTCGTACATGTCCGCCGCGAGGTCGCCGTCGGGCGTTGCCACCGTCCCCGCGCGCACGCGCCGTGCCAGTGGCGTGCCTTCCTCCACGGTCAGGCAGTAGCACGAGACGTGGTCCGGTGCGAGCGCGATCGCCGCCCGCAGCGATGCCTCCCACGCGGCCATGGCCTGCCCCGGGAGCCCATACATCAGGTCCAGGTTCACGCTTTCGAACCCCGCCCCGCGTGCCAGCCGCAGTGCGCTCGCCGTCGCCTCGGGCGAATGGATGCGGTCGAGGAAGCGCAGCTCGCCCGCGTCGAAGCTTTGCGCCCCCAGCGATAGCCGTGTCACCCCCGCGGCGCGAAGCCCGGCCAGCTGCTCGCCCGTGAGCGTTCCGGGGTTCGCCTCGAGCGTGACCTCCGCCGCCGCGGCGATCGGCGCGGCGGCGCGCAAGGCGTCCAACACCGCCGCGATGCCCTCCGGCGGCATCTCCGAGGGCGTTCCCCCGCCGAAGCCCACGGTCGCGATCTCGCGCCCCGCGAGCACCTCCGCATACCCCCCGATCTCGGCGACGAGCGCGTCGCGGTAGGCGGGGATGAGCGCATCCAGCCCGGCATAGGCGTTGAAATCGCAGTAGCCGCACTTGTACACGCAAAAGGGGATGTGCACGTAGACCGAGATCGGCCTCATCCCGCCGCCAGCCGGTCGCGCACCGCCGCCACCCGGTGCGTCGTGATGCCATCGACGCCGAGCGAGGCCAGCTCCGCCGCCCGGTTCAGGTCGTCCACCGTCCAGGCCACCACGAGCAGGTCGCGTGCGTGCAGCGCCGCGATCGTGTCCGCATCGAGCAGCGTCGCCCGGCACGACACGCCGCGCGGCCGCACATCGCGCTGCGAGACCGAAAGGAACAGGTCCAGCTTCGCCGGGACGTCGATCGAATAGAACAGGTCCACTTCGGGCGCGGCCTGTTCGATCGCCCGCAGCGTGCCCCAGAGCTGCGACGACGCCACCATCCGCCGCGCTGGCGATTCGTCCAGCGCCCTGCGGATGAGCGAAGCGGCCGTCGCGCCGCCGTTCTTGAGGTCGAGGAAGATGCCCGTGTCCGGGGATGTCGCGCGGATGAGCTCGGTGAGGCCGAACGGCTCGCGCGGTGCCCACGCCAGGTACCACTTCTCGTACAGCACCCGCGACCCGAACGTGCGCCGTTCGTGCCGTGCCTCGAAGTGGCCGCGATGCACCCAGAGGTCGACCTCCAGGAAGTCCGCGAGTTCGCCCTCGGCCGTGCGGGCCAGTTCGAGGGCGTTGCCGCCGGCGTGCGAAATGAGCGCCGGCCGCTCCTCGCCCGCGGGCAGCAGCCCCCGGCGCGCCGCGGGACTCACGACCCGGCGGCCGCCTGTGCCGTCACCGGGTGCCGCGGCGAAACCGGCAGGTCCCCGTTCGCGATGTCGTCGAGCAGGTCCTCATCGGCCACGCGGTAGCCGTCTGCGATGGGCGTGATCGCGCCGAGGGTGACGAAGCGGCTGAGCAGCGCTGTCACCGTCTCGCGGCTCGTGCCGATCGTCTGCGCGAGCTCCTGGTGCGTCAGCCCCAGCCGCACGACGCCGTCCTCCTGCCGGTTCAGCAGCGTGTCCGCCAGCCGCGCCGAGACCGGCTTCGAAACCAGGTTCATGAACGTCCGCTGCATCCCCGCGAGGCGTCGCGCCATCAGTTCGGCCATCGCGAACCCCAGCCGCGGCGTCTGCTGCACGAAGTACGAAAAATCCTCCCACGCGATCGTCACCGCCACCGTCTCCTCGATCGCCGCCGCGCAGGCCGTGCGTTCGCCGTCCTCGACGATCGCCATGTCGCCCACGACGCCGCCGCGGCCCACGACATCGAGGATGATCTCCTTGCCGTTTTCGGCCACCTGGTACACCTTCACCCGGCCCTTGAGCAGCAGGTACACGCGCTCGGGCGGGTCGCCGGCGGCGAAGAGCACCTGCCGCGGCTTGAAGCGCCGTTCGCTCAGCAGGGGCACCAGCCGTTCGAGCTCCTCGTCCGTGAGCACGTTGAGGACCTTGCTGAACTGGCGCAGGTACCACCCGATCGAGCGCTGCAGCGCCTGCCGCCCCCGCGATGGGTGCACCGGGGCCTCGAGTTCGGTGGTCATGCAGTTCCCTCTCTTCCCTTATGCAGGAGCCTCAGTTCGTCCAGCAGGCGCAGCGCGCCCGAGCTTACCGCGCCCGGGTTGGCCGCGCCCACGTACCGTTCCAGGTCCACGAGCGCGCGCTCGGGCGCGCCCAGCCGGTAATGCAGCATCCCCCGCTCCCCCACCAGCTGGCCGTTCCACGGCTCGAGCCGCAACAGCAGCTCCACCGTCGCCAGCCAGCGTTCGAGGTCGCGCCGTTCGCGGAAGAGGGCATGCAGGTTATTGAGCATCCGCTGCAGGATCTGCCGCCGCGTCACCCCGGCAAGGAACGACTCGGGTGAAGCGCCTCCCAATGCCGGCCTCGCGAGCCGCGCGAGCAGCTCCGCCCGCGAAAGGCGCGCCGCCGTGGAACGGGTCGATGTAGAGATTCTGCGAAGGTTCGCCGCAGCGCACGAGGAAATGCCCGGGAAAGCCCACGCCGTCGCAGCGCAGCCCCACCCGCTCCGCCACTTCCATGAACACCAGCGAAAGCGTGATCGGGATGCCCCTGCGGCGCTCCACGACGCGGTCCGTAGCTGTTCTCGGGGTCGGTGTAGGTGTCGTTGTCGCTCATGAAGCCGCGCGTGACGCATCAGCTCGCGGATGGCCTCGAGCAGCGCGTCGTCCTTCGCGCCGGGTTCCACGCGTTCGCGCACGGCTTCGGCGGTGAGGTCCAGCTCGCGGGCGATCGCGTGCGCGTCCACCTCGCGGCCAGCCAGGCCGCGCGATGACCATCGCCGCCTCGAAGAGATCGACCTCCGGGCCCGGGCCGGCCACTGCTTCGGCGAACGCGCTGTAGAGTCCTTCATCCATCGTTCGTTCCAGGGTACCGGCCCGCGATGCCATGCGTTCATGTCGAGGTCTTGTCGATGGAATCGTGGGCGGCGCCTTCGCTCACGCCCCTGCCACGGACCAATGGGCCCCGCGATTCGCGCAGATCGGACGTTAGCTTGGACGGTGGTCGAGGCATTAGGTTATCCTGCCCGAGCCGATGACGATCCCGACCTTCCCCCCGAGACGCTCCTTCCGTGCCACCGGCGCCGCGCCGTCGCGCCCGCCCTTCTGGCTGCTGGTGGGCTCGGTCGCCGTTCGCGGGGCGTTTTCCGCCGTCATCGCCGCCATGCCCGCCGGCCGCCACGCGCGTGGCCGCAAGTCCCCGGCCTGGACCGCCTGAGCGCGCCCACTGAGTCCGCTGTTAAGGTTCGAACTGCGCCGCTGAGCGCACGGCCCCCGTTGCCGACACTTCAGGTGACAGAACACGCCCCGCCGCGTGAACGTTCGCCGCGCGCGACCGTTCGCGCACCCCCCGTCCACCCGGACGGGCCGGTTCCCGGGGTAGAATCGCCGCTGAGGAGAGCCCGTCAATGCGGTTCCGCATGCGCCACCATCGCCCCGAATCCGCGCCCGCGACCGAAACCGCGGCCGCTCCCGTCGCCGTCGCCGTCGCCGAACCGCCAGCCGCCCCCGCGTGGGACCCGGCGCCGCCCGCCGTGGCCGAAGCGACCCTCGCCCCCACACCGGCGCCCGTGGCCGTCGCGACAGCACCCGCGCACGCGCCCGTGCCGCCGTCGATCGCGAACCGCCTCGCGGGCGTGCCCATGCGCTCGCAGATGTCGGGCGGCGATGTGCGCGCCGAGCGCCTGGTGAAGCAGGTCCGCGGTGAAGTCGATGAGCTGCGCGCCACCCTCGCCACCCTCACGGCCGGCCCCGGCGACCTCAGCACCCTCGACTACGACGCCGTGGCCGCGAACCCCGCCGCCGCCGCCCTCCTCCCCCCGGCCACGCTCGTCGCCGCCATCACCGAACTCCACGGGCGCAACCGCAAGCTCGCCCGCAAGAACGAGAAGCTCGAAGCGCGCCTCGATGCCCTCGAAGCGAAGGTCCGCGACCTCAAGCAGGACCGCGCCTGGGCCCGCGGCCGCCTCGATACCCTCGCCGAGGTCATCGAAGCCCTCCACGCCAACATCGAGGACCTGCGCCACCACCGCGACAACACCCGCGCGCTCGCCGCGCCCGCGGTCGCTCCCCGCGCCCTGCGCGCCGCCGGGCAGGCGGGCGTGAACGGCCATCCCGCCGAGCATCCCGCCATCCCATCGAGCGCGGCCGAGGGGTGAAACCGCACCGCAGCCTTGCCGTCGTCTCGCCCGTTCGGCAGCACGATATCGGGGCCGAGGCCGCGCGCCTTCGCCGCGAAGTCGAACGCCGCGCGCGCGAGGCCGAGCTCCTCGCCGTCGCCCTCCGCGACCACATCGCCGACCTCCGGGCCGAACGCGACGAGCTCGCCGCCGAGGTCGAGCGCCTGCGCGAACAGGCCCGCCGCCGCGACATCGAACCCTTTCTCTGGCGCGGATTTAAGCCGCTACGCTAGTTCCCGGTTGTCAGTTCCCGGTTCCCAGGGGATCAGCCCCGTGGGTTTCTTATACTCGTCGCGTGGGCGTCCTCGACTGGCTGATCTCGTTCGCCTCCGGAACCCTGTATGGTGGCGCCGTGATGCTCATCGCCCTTGCGGCGGCCATCCCCTATGGCGCCTGGCAGGGAGTGCGATGGCTCGCGAAGAAGCTCCCTGGAGGCTCCCATGACGACGCGCGAACAGGTCGATGAACTCGTGGCGAAGATGAAGGAGCAGCGCGCCGAGCTGCTCGCCGCGGCCCGTTCCCTCTCCCCCGAGGACGCCCTGCGCGTGCCCGTCGACGCCGAAGGCGAGGAGCAGTGGACCGCCCTCGAGCAGCTCGCCCACCTCTGGGAGATGGAACGCAGCTACGACGCGTGGGTGAAGGCTGCCCTCCAGCAGGATGGCGTGGACCTGCGCGGCGTGCGCGGCGAACCCGTCGCCATCCCCATCGAGCAGGCGAACGGCCGCACCATCGGCGAACTCGTGCACGCGCTCGAACTGGAACGCGCCTACACCCACGGCCTCATCGACGCGATGCCGCTCGAAGCCTTCGACCGCACCGCCGTGAGCCCCATGTTCGGCAGCCTCACCGTGCTCCAGTGGCTCCGTTCGTTCTATCGCCACGACCGCCAACACGGCGCTCAGATCCTCGGCCGCAAGAGCGAATACCAGCCCAACTTCAAGGGCTCCGAGCCCAATCAGCGCAAGGCGCGCATCGAGGAAGTGGCCCGCCGCCAGGGCGGCTGATTCAGGCCGGGCGCCGGTGCGCGGGCAGCGTGCGCGGCATCGGCGCCAGCTCCGTGGGGATGAGCGAACGGCGGCCGCAGCGCTCGCACTCGCGCACCCGCACCGAACGGCTCACGACATGGACGAAATACCGCCAGCGATGTTCGCAATGGGTTTCCATGCGCGCAGTCTGGCAGTGCCAGATGAACAGCATGTTTCCATTCGTAAGCCCGGCCCGAACGAATCCGCCGCCCGCCCTCAGCGGCTGACCACGAGCGAAAGCGCCCCCGACGGCCCGGAGCGGACGTCGTTGTGCTCCGTGTCCGCGGGTGCGCGGCAATAGTCGCCCGCGCGCATCAGCACGTCGCCCACATACGCGTCCCCTTCGATGAGGAAGAGGTCCTCGATCGCCGGGTGCGGGTGCTCCGGGAAAGGCACGTTCGGCGCCATGCGCACCAGCACCGTCTGAGCGCCCGTCGCCGGGTCGGCGTAGAGCAGTTTCACCTCCACCCCCGGCGCGTACGGCAGCCACTCCATCGCCGCCGACCGTGCGAACAGCGAAATCCCCACCGTGAACACCGGCGGCCGTTCCCCCGCGATGCGATCGAGCACCTGCTCGCGAAGGCCGGGCGCGGGCGTGGCCGGTGGCGCCGCATAGGCCAGCAGCTCCAGCGCCGCCGACATCGCCGCTCGCTCCTCGTCGTTCTCCGCCAGCTCATCCAGCAGCGCGGCGAACGGTGATGGGTCCGTCGTGCTCATGCGTCCTCTTCCTGCCCCTTCCGGCCGAGCGCCCCGAGTTCGAGCAGTGCCGCCCGCATGGCCGCTCGCAGCGGCGGCGCCGGCATTCCCAGCAACTCGCTGATCTCGCTCACCGGGAGTCCCCCAAAATACGCAAGCTCCAGCGCGCGCCGCACTTCCGGCTGCTGCCGGGCGAGCACCTCGCGCACCTGCTTCGCGCCAATATACGAACCGTCTTCGTCTTCTGTTGACGGCGGGATGGCCCCAATTTCGAGGGCCCGCACGCGTACCCGCGCGAGCAGGTCGCGTTCCCGCGGCGCTCCCGCTCCGGCGCGCTCCTGCCAGGCGTCGGCATATGCCCCCTCGCAGGCGTGCGCGGCGTGCTCGCGGTCGCCCGTGATGCGCAGCGCCAGCGAGTAGGCCGCGCCCACCGTGCGCTCGTAGAACGCCTCGAATCCAGCTTCGGCGCTGGCGGCCGCGGTCGCTGATTGCCGACCTTCCCCGGGCATATCACCCCCCGCCGCCCGATTCGGGCCACACACTACTCCCGCGCGCGCATTTCCCTCAATGGAACTGTCCGTATCGCTTCTTTTCCACGAACCGCCCACTTGCAGCACGACTGCAACGCCGTTGGCCTTCTCGAACCCCGGCCGCGCGATGTCCCGGCGCAGAATCGAAGGGGACCGCCCCTTCCGGGCGGCGGGAGGAAGCCTTGCGCAGTAAGTTCGCCATCGCCGATCACCCAATTCACGCCATCCTCGTCGCCATCCCCATCGGCCTCTACGCCTGGACCCTGGTCGCCGATATCGCCTACATCGGCACCGGCAAGGACCACATGTGGTACGACATCGCCTTCTGGGCCGGCATCGGCGCGATCGTTTCCGCGCTCATCGCCGCCCTCCCCGGCCTCGGTGACTTCTTCACCGTCGTCGCTCACACCGAGGCGCGCCGCACCGGCCTGATGCACATGAGCATCAACCTCGGCGTGGTCGCCCTCTTCACCATCGCCATGCTCCTCATGCTCGATGACGGCGCGCTCGATGGCGGCAGCCTCGCCGCCGTGGTCGCGCTCCACGCCGTGGCGGTCGGCGGTCTGCTGCTCGCCGGCTGGCTCGGCGGCGAAATGACCTTCCGCCACCACATCGGCATGATCCCCGAGGACGCCGAGGCCGAGCGCGACCAGCAGGTCCGCCACGGCACGACCCCGGGTGCCATTCGGCCCTCGCATCGGTAAAGTCCGCCGACCGCAGAACGCCATTATGTTCGCCACCGGGTAGGGACATCCCCCTGCCCGGCAGCGAATATGGGCCGCATGGAGCGAATACGGCACCGCGAACCCGCCATCACCGGCCGCCAGCGCGAAGTCTGGCGGCTGGTCGCCGGCGGCCACACCAACGCCGAGATCGCCGCCCTGCTCGGCATCTCCCTCGATGGCGCGAAGTGGCACGTCGGCGAACTCCTCGACCGTCTCGATGCCTCCTCGCGGGACGAGCTCGCCGACCGCTGGCACGACGAGCACCGTCTGGCCAATCGCGCCCGCCATTGGCTCCGGTCCCTCGCGCTGGTTCCCTCGCTGAAACTGGCGGCGGCCGTCTCGGGCGTCACCCTGGGCGCCGGCGCCGCGGCCGTGGCCGGCGTGCTCATCTACCGCGCGAGCGGCGCCGCCACCGCGGACGAACCCGGCGCGCCCCTGCCCGTGGTGACCCAGCGGACCGAGTGGACACCCGAGGAGGCACTTCGCCGCGCCCGTGCGGAGGTCGCGGTGATGCTCGCGGAGCCGGACCTCGCCGCGAAGTTCGCCCGCCCGCTGGCCGTCCGCGACCTTACGCTCGCCTCCGCCCGATTCGCTCCCGGCGCGATGGATGTCGATTTTTCGGGCGCGGGCCGCCTCGATAACTACTGGACGTACCACGACGGCGTTACGCGCGATGCCTGGTACTTCGCCTTCACGGCGAAGCAGGTCGCGCTGCGCGACGGCCGCGGGCCCCTGGGCGATGTCACCATCGAAGTCCTGCTCGAGGACGGGAAGCCCGGACAGCTCGCGTCACAGGTCTACGTCGAAAGCACCGCCGGGACCGAGGTCGCGTCCAGCAGCGGCGTCCGCTCGCGCGGCGCGGAGTCGATGGGCGCCGCCGCCCTCCTGAGCCAGCGCGTGGCAAGCTTCGACGGCCACCCCGATGCCGCCTGGCTGGGCGTGTTCCGTTCGCCAACCGGCACCTACTGCTACGCCACCTTCTCCGCGACCGGCCTCATGGGCATGCGGATGTGCATTGGCGGCGACCCGGCGTCGCTCGCGCCCGCGGAGGTCAGCGTCACCCCGCTCGGCTGGACGGGCGTCGATAGCCAGCCCCAGGTCATCGTCCGCACACCCGCGAACGTCTACTCCGTGCGCATCACCGCCGGCGGCGAAGCGAAGACCGTCGCGACAGGCGCACCGCCGCCGGATTGGCCGGTCGAGGAGCGGTTCGCGCTGCTCAGCGCCGGGCGCTGGGGCGAAACCTTCACCATCACCGCCTTCGACGCCACCGGCAACCAGCTCGGCACGGTGACGGGCGGCACCACCGGCGCACCGTAGCGACCGGCTATGCCGCGGTCGGGCCGCCGTGCCAGTGGCCCGCACCGTTCGGGATGATATCCACCACGCCGGGCAGGGGGATGACCTTCCGTGCGAACGGCAGGATGCGCTCCACCGCGGGCACCGGCCCGAGGCTCGCCTTCAGCTCCGCCCGCCGGCGCGCCCGGTCGGCCCGCATCCGCGTCTCCATCAGCAGCAGTTCGTGGTCGTACATCGCGGGCCTCCTCGCCGTTCGTTCCGATGCCCGTATTCCACCAGTTCCCGCCGCCGCTTCACCCCACCTCTGGCCTGAAACACCTCTCCACCCTTCGGCCGACCACCCCCTCATTCCTCATCCCTCATTCCTCACCTCTATACTGCAGGGGTGACCGACGAGCTCTCCGCCCACACCGCGCACCCCGAGCACGGCTTCGATGGCTACGTGCACGCCCACGGCCTTCGCCACCACTACATCCGCTGGGGCGACCCCGCCGGCGATCCCGTGGTCTTCCTGCATGGCCTGATGAACAACGCGCGCTACTGGGAGCACATCGCCGAGCGCATGCGGCCCGGCTATACCGTCTACGCGCCCGACCTTCGCGGCCACGGCGAATCCGAGCACGCCCCCGGCGGCTACCTCGTCTGGGCATTCGCGATGGACTTCCGAGGCGTCGTCGAGGAGCTCGACCTCGAAGCGTTCGACCTCGTCGCGCACTCCATCGGCAGCCGCGTCGCGATGTCCTACGCGCGCGACCACAGCCACCGCCTGAAGCATCTCGTGCTCGCCGACATGGGCCCCCAGATGGCGGACGCCGGCGCCCGCGGCATTCGCAAGAGCACCGGCGAAGCGCGCAGCGCCCCCGGTTTCGGCACCGAAGCGGAGGCCATCGAGCACTTCGCCGGCATGTACCCCGGCGCCAGCCGCGACTTCCTCGAACGCCAGCTCGCCGCCTCCCTCACGCTCGACGAGGCCTCGGGCAATCTCGTCTTCCGCTTCGACCCGCTCATCAACCAGGCCACGGGCCGCGCCGCGCTGGTCGAAATCCCCTACCTCTGGGAATCACTCGAGCACATCACCTGCCCCACGCTCGTGGTCAAGGCCGAAAAGAGCCGCATGCTCTCCACCGAAATCGCGGAGGAGATGGTCCGCCGCCTGCCGCGCGGCGAATTCATCGAAATCCCCGACAGCGGCCACCAGATTCCCCTGCACCAGCCCGATGCCTTCGCCAACGCCGTGCGCGAGTTCCTCGCCCGCTGACCGCATGCCCATAGCCGCCTTCGATGGTGTGGCGAAGGCGTACGAATCGCGGCGCCGGAAGTATTCACCGTGGGCCGATCGCGGGTAGGATCGACCCGACGTGCCTGTCTACCGCCCGTTCTCGCCCGCCTACCTGGCCGATCCCTATCCCTTCCTCGCGCGCCTGCGGGAGAAGTCGCCCGTGTTCAAGAGCGCCGAATTCGGGGCCTGGATCGTCAGCCGCCACGTCGATTGCCAGCGCGTGCTCCAGGACGACCTGCGCTTCTCGTCCGACCCGGCGACCGCGCGCTCCGGCATGGGCGAAGTCGTCAGCACGATGCGTGCCGAGGCGCCCCTCGGCGAAGTCCCCATCCTCGGGAGCTGCGACCCGCCGGACCACACGCGCATCCGCGCCGTCGTCAGCGCCGCCTTCACGCCGCGGCGCATCCGCGAGTTCGAATCCGAGATCGAAGGCGTCGCGCGCGACCTCGTGGCCCGCCTGCCCGCCGGCCGCCCGTTCGATGTCGTGCCCGCGCTCGCCGAGCCCTATGCCGTCATCTCCATCCTCGCGTTCATCGGTGTGCACCCCGAGCACCTCGACCGCGTGCGTGCGCTCGCCCACCCGATCATGACCGCGCGCTCCACCACGCATCCCACGCCGGCGCAGGTGTCGGCCTCCGCGCACGCCCGCGACCAGTTCGCTTCCTACCTGCTGCACACGCCGAACCACTCCGGCGTCATCGCCGTGCTCATGGAAGCCGTCGCCGAAGAGCGCGTCTCGCTCGACGAAGTGATCATGCTCATCATCCACATCACCACGGCGGGGAACGGCCCTTCGGCCTATGCCACGGCGAACATGCTCATGGCCCTCGCCGCCCACCCGGACGCCATGGCCGCGATCAAGAACGACCCGGAGACGGTCCCCTTCGCCGTCGATGAGGTGCTGCGCTGGGACAGCCCGGTGCAGCTCATCAACCGCTTCGTGCGCGTGCCCCACGAGTTCGAAGGCAAGAAGTTCCGCAAGGGCGAAAGCGTCTTCGCGCTCGTCGGCTCCGCCAACCGCGACGGCGACGTCTTCGAGGACCCGGACACCTTCGATATCACCCGTCTGCCGGGGCGGCTCCTGAGCTTCGGGCACGGCATCCATTTCTGCCTGGGCGCCCCGCTCGCGCGCCTGGAGCTCGGCATGATGATGCGCATGGTGCTCGAACGCTTCTCCAGCATCGAAGTGCTGGCGCCCGGCCCGCAGCGCGCCCCGGACCTCCTGATTCGCGGCCCCCGCAGCCTTGGCGTGCGGTTGGCGTAACTGCCTTAGCGCGCGTCCAGGATCTGCCGGATCTTGTGCCCCAGCGCCTCGACCGTGTACGGCTTCTGCAGGAACGCGACCTCGGCGTGTAGCACCCCGTACCGCAGGATGGCGTCGTCCGTATAGCCGCTGGAGAAGAGGATGCGCACGTGCGGCGCCTCCCGGCGGAGGGCGTCCGCGAGCCCCTGCCCGTCGAGCCGCGGCATCACCACGTCCGTCACCAGCAGGTCGATCTCGCGTCCCCGCTGGTTCAGCAGCGCCAGCGCTTCCTCGCCATCGGCGGCGGTGAGAACCGTGTACCCATACCGTCGCAGCCCGCGCGCGACGAGCTTGCGGATGCTCTCTTCGTCCTCCGCGAGCAGGATCGTCTCCGTGCCCGCGAGCTGGCTCGAGCCTTCGCTCCCATCCTGGACCGGCCCCGCGGCCTGCTCGATCCCCGGCAGCAGCACGGTGAAGGTCGTGCCTTCGCCCGCGCGGCTCTGGACGCTGATGCGCCCGCCCGCCTGCTGCACGATGCCGTGCACCACCGAAAGCCCCAGGCCCGTGCCCTTGCCCACGCCCTTGGTGGTGAAAAACGGCTCGAAGATGCGCGGCACGACATCCGCCGGGATACCCGTGCCCGTGTCGCTCACACACACTTCGACCCAGCGCTGCGCCGGGGCGGCGTCGTCCGGCCGCGCCTCATTCGTCGCGACGGTGAGCGTGCCGCCGCGTGGCATGGCGTCGCGCGCGTTCACGGCGAGGTTCATCAGCACCTGCACCACCTGGCCCGGGTCCGCGTGCACCCGCGGCAGCCCCTGCGAAAGGCGCGTGCGCACCTCCACATCCTCGCCCAGCAGCCGCCGCAGCATCTTCTCTGTGTCGAGCACGATGGCGTTCACCTCGACCACCCGCCGCTCGATGATCTCCCGCCGGCTGAAGGCCAACAGCTGCCGCGTGAGCGACGCCGCCCGTTCGCCCGCGGCCTGGATCTCCTGCACGTATTCGCGCACCTCGCCGTCCTGCGGAAGCTCCTCCAGCAGCAGGTCCGAATACGACTGAATGACCGTGAGCCAGTTATTGAAGTCGTGCGCCACGCCGCCCGCGAGCTCACCCACCGATTCCATCTTCTGCGTCTGCCGGACCTGCTCCTCCAGCGACCGCCGGTCCGTCACGTCCTCGGCGACACCGGCCACGCGCACGACCTCACCGTTTCGGCCGGTCACGGGGAAGGCGCGGTCGCGAATCCAGCGGATCTCGCCATCGGCCCGCACGATGCGGTACTCCTGGTCGTACGAACCGCCCGCCTCGAGCCGGCGCGCCACCGCCACCGCGCCTCGGTCGTCGGGGTGGATGCTCGCCAGCCACGCCTCGCGCGAGGTATAGAGTGCCTCCGCGTCCGCGCCCCAGATGGCCTCGTATGCCGGGCTCACGTAGAGCATCCGGCCGTCCGGCTCCGTCAGCCAGAAGACTTCGCGAATGGATTCGGCCAGCTCGCGGAACCGCTCCTCGCTCTCGCGCAGCGCATCCTCCGTCGCCCGCCGGTCGGTGACGTCGTTGAGCGCGATGAGCCAGTGTGGCTCGCCCCCGATCTCGATCGATTCGGCCGAAAAGAGCGCGGCCCGGGGCGTGCCATCGCGGCTTTCGAACCGGTACAGCACGTCCGCCACCGACCGCTGGGACTGCATCCGTTCCCACGCGGCGGCCCGCTCGGCCTCGCTGATCGCGGGGCTCACCTGCTCCGCGACCTGCCCGATCATCTCCTCCCGGGTGTAGCCGAGCAGCCGCAGGTAGGCCTCGTTCACCTCGATGATGCGCTGGTCCTCCGTCCGCACGATCACCTGGCCGAGGGGGCTGAGGTGGAACGCGCGCGAGAAGCGGTCCTCGCTCGGGCGCAGCGCCTCCTGCACCTGCTTGAACTCGGTCACATCGACGGCGGCGCCAACCAGCCGGTCGCGGCCATCCGCCGATTCCCGGCGTCCCGTGAGCGAAACCCAGCCGGTGCCGCCGGGCCGCCGCACCCGGAACGTCACGGCCACGGAGCTGCTGCGTCCCTCGAACGCGTCGCGAATCGCGCGATTCGTCGCCGCGACATCATCCGGGTGGATCACGCGGGCCATCTCCTCCGACGTGACTCGCGTCCTCCCCGGGGGGAGGCCCCAGAGCCGTCCCACGCCCGCGTCGATGTTGAGCGAACGGCTGCCCGAGTCCCAGATCCAGGTCCCGATGCCGGCGCCGTCGAGTGCCGCCACCAGCCGCGATTGTGTCGTGCGCAGCTCATCCTCGATGCGCCGCCGCTCGGTGATGTCCATCATCACGCCGTGCCAGGTAGTGCTGCCGTCGGCCTCGCGCACCGGCATCGAATGGCCCTCGATCCAGAGCTCGCCGCGCGTGGGGTGCGCATAGCGAAACTGGCAGCGCCACGGCGTGAGCGCTTCCGCCGACGCCGCGATCGTGGCGCGCACGGCCGCGCGGTCTTCCGCGTGGGTCCACTCCGAGATGATGCTCGCGTCCTCCGCGACGTCGTCCGCGCTCAGGCCGAGCACGTCGGCGATGCCCGCGCTCGCATAGGGGATGAGGCTTCGCCCGTCCGGCCGCAGCTGGAACGAAAGGATCATCATCCCCGGCGGGATCGTGTCGGCGACGCGCGCGAGCTGCTCCTGCCCGCGCCGCAGCGCCATCCGCGCAACCATCGCCTCGTGCACATCGGCGAGCGTGCCGAAGAAGCGCGCGGGCCGGCCACGTGCGTCGCGAATCGCCGCCGTTCGTGCCTCGAACCAGCGATAGTGGCCGTGGGTGTCCCGCAGCCGGAAGGTGATGCGCGCGTCCCGGCCCTGCGCGACCGCCTCGTCGTGCGCCCGCTGCACCTCCTCGCGCTCATCGGGGTGGACGCATTCGTTCCAGGCGAATCCGCCCGCCGCGATCCGCTCCTCACCGAAATAGGCCCGGCCGCGGCCGTTCAGGTAGTCGATGCGCCCGTGCGCGTCGCCCGTCCAGACGATCACCGGCACCGACTGCACGAGCTGCTGATACTCGGCCTCGCTGCGAGCGAGCCGTCCCGCCGATTCCTGCAGCCGCCCGAGGTAGCGATGGAGCAGCCACCACAGCAGCGCGCTCGTGACGAGGATGAAGGCGGTGCCTTTCAGGCTCTCCACCCGCGCCCGCGTGGCATCGTGCCCGATCAGCCCGGCCGCCCACCCGGAGAGCAGAATCCACGCGATCCCGGCGACCGCGTAGGCGAGCGCCACGCGTGTCGCCGTCCAGGGCACGGCCTGCCAGCGTCCCGGCCGCCCATCGGTGGGCGTGCCCGGCGCACCCGCGAATCCCTCCCCGCCCATGTCGTTCACGCACCCACCCCGGCCCAGACACACTCCGTCATCGCGAATTTAACCGCTGTAATGTGTGTTAGTTTGACGCAAGACCACCCGTCATGGCCATAGGGGAACGAGCGGCACTTTCGGAAAAAGAAAGCGCCGTGCGAATGGAAACGAAACGGCCGCGTAGCACTCGGCCGGCGTCTCCCCCGTCCGCCGGACCGTAAACGCGTGTCGCCGGCGGCGCGGTGCCGCATCACCGCCACCCTACGCGGCCAGCCCGCACCGGCGCTATGGAATTTGACGTGACGTCATGGATTTCGATGCGCCTGCAACTGCTTCGGGGCTCCGTACCGCACCGAACGGCCGCGCGACGCGCCGGCGCGATTACCCGAAGCGCCAGCGCGTGGCCGTGGTCGCGAACCGCTCCTCGGACTCGATGAACCCAAACACCCGCTCCGGCCGCACGACCCAGAACGGCGCATAGCTCGCATCCAGGCTCGGCCCATACTTCGCGACGTAGGCGCCGAGGAAGTTCGCGACCGTGCCGTCCGCCATCGCCGTCACCTTCCCTTCGATGATCACGGCCTCGCTCGCCAGCTCTGTCGTGACCACGCAGGCCGGCGCCCGCAGGAAGTTCCGCGCCTTCCGCGACTGCGTCGCCGTGCTGAAACAGAAGCGCTCGTCCAGCCACACGCCCCAGACGGGCATCGCGTGCGGCGTGCCGTCTTCGTTGACGGTCGAAAGCCAGTAGTTCCGCGATGCCTCCAGCCGTTCGCGTGCCCACGCCCACGGCAACAGCCCTTCGCCCTCGTTCGCCGCGGCGGGGATAATCGCGCCCAGGTTCGGCCGGTCCGGGATGGGGTCGCTCATCGCGCGATTCTAGACGCCCGCGGTGGCCGGTGCGCCGGCGGCCTCGCCGCCCACGGCCTCGAACTGCTGCCGGTACAGCTCCGCGTACACCCCGCCGAGCGCGAGCAGCTCCGAATGCGTGCCCGATTCCACCAGCACCCCGCGCTCCAACACGAGGATCACGTCCGCCGCGAGGATGGTCGAAAGCCGGTGCGCGATGGCGAGCACCGTCCGCCCCCGCGTGAGCACCGCCAGCGCATCCTGGATCGCCCGCTCCGTCCCCGAATCCACACTCGAAGTCGCCTCGTCGAGGATCAGGATCGCCGGGTCCTTGAGCAGCGCCCGCGCGATCGCCACGCGCTGCTTTTCGCCCCCCGAGAGCCGGTACCCGCGCTCCCCGACGATGGTGCCATAGCCGTACGGGAGCGCCGCGATGAATTCGTGGATGTTCGCCGCTCGCGCCGCCGTCTCGATCTCGGCGTCGGTCGCGCCCGGCCGCGCGTAGCGCAGGTTGTCGCGGATGGTCGAATGGAAGAGGAACGGCTCCTGGTTCACCATCGCGATCGCGTTCGCCAGCGACGCCTGCGTCACCTCGCGGATGTCGTGCCCATCGACGGCGATGCGCCCGCCATCGACGTCGTACAGCCTCGGCACCAGGTACGCCGTTGTCGTCTTCCCCGCCCCGGAGTGGCCCACCAGCGCGGCGAACTTGCCCGGCGGCACCGTGAAGCTCAGGCCGCGCAGCGTTGGCGTCCCCGCCAGGTAGCTGAACCGCACATCCTCGAAGCGCAGCTCGCCGCGAACATCGCGCAGCTCCACCGCTCCCGGCCGGTCGTGGATCTCCTGGTCCAGGTCCAGGTAGTCGAACAGCCGCTCGAACAGCGCGAGCGAGCTGAGCAGCGTCACATGGATGTTCAGCAGCGCCGTCGTGGGGCCGAACAGCCGCCCGAGCAGCCCGGCGAACGCCACCACCGTGCCCAGCGTCGCCTCGCCGCCGATGACACGGTGTCCGCCGTACCAGTACACCACCACCGGCGCCATCGACCCGAAGAGCCCCATCGTCACGCCGAACCAGCGGCCCACCATCGCCCGCCGCACGTTCAGCTGGCGAATGTGCCGCGCGGTCTCGTCGAAGCGGTCGATCTCGTACTCCTGCCGCCCGAACGTCTTCACCAGGAGCGCGCCGCTGACCGAAAGGGTCTCCTGCATGTGCGCCGTGAGTTGCGCGAGCTGCTCCTGCGATTCTGCCATCAGCGTGCGCTGCACATTGCCGACGCGCCGCGCGGGGATGATGAAGATGGGCAGGAACGCCACCGAGAACAGCGCCAGCCGCCAGTCCAGCGCCAGCATCAGCGCGAACGTGCTCCCCACCGTGATCAGGTTGCCGACCACGCCCCCGAGCGTGTCGCTCACCACGCCCTGCACCGCGCCCGTGTCGTTGCTCACGCGCGAAAGCACCTCGCCCGTGCGGTTCGAAGTGAACCACCGCAGCGGCATGCCCGTGAGGTGGCGGTAGAGCGCGGTCCGCAGGTCGAGCATGACCGCCTGCCCGACGGACGTGCTCAGGTACGACTGCGCCACCCCGAGCACCGCGGAGAGCGCCACCAGCACCGCCATCGCCAGCACGAGCAGGTTCAGCTCGCGCCCGTCGCCCGGCGGCTTGAGCGCGTCATCGATGATGCGCTGGAGCAGCAGCGGCGGCCCCAGCCCGACCACCGCGGCGATGACGATCGTCGTCAGCAGCAGGATCACGAGCCCGAGATGCGGCCGGTGCAGGCTCACCGCCCGCTTGAGCGTCGGCCAGGCCGGCCGCTGGGGGCGTGCCTTGCGCCGCCGCTGGAGGTCCCCGTGGTCGAATCGCATCTCCTCCGAGCCTAGTTCTCCTGCTCCTGGAGCGAAACTGCCCGTTTGGGCGGCCCTATGGCCCTGTCCACCGGCCCTCCACTGCCGATACCACGATCGCTCAACGACCGCGTGGGCGGCTCGTCGAATCGGCGACAAACGGGTTTCAGCCGGGGGGACGCCCGGCTATGGTGAGGCCGCGATGCGGTGGATATACGGTTTTGCGACGGTTGCGTTCGCGGTGCTGCTCGGTGCGACAGCCCTCCATGGCGATGTGCGCCCCGCTGCCGCCGAGGACGCCGTGCGCACCCTCGACCTCCGCGTCGAACGCTCCGGCGAGCCCGCCGTCGAGCTGCACTTCCTCGTGAACGCTCGCAGCGACGCGGCCGCCCGCGATGCCGCCCTCCTCGCCGCGCGCGAGCTCGCCCCCGGCGCGACCATCTCCGCCATTGGCGGCGAAGCCCCCGCCGGGTCCGGTGTCGCCACGGCAGCCTTCGCGCTCTGGCCCTGGAAGTGGAACGACGACGAGCTCCCCGTGCGCATCGCCTATAACCCCGCGAATGCACCCGCCGGCGTCACCGCCGCGACCGTGTCCGCCGCGCTCGCACCGTGGAACGCCGTCACCACCAGCCGTTTCCGCTTCGCCGATCTCGAACTGACGAACGCCCACCCCGGCGTCCACCTGGGCATCGCCGACGGCCAGAACACCATCGGCTGGCTCGATTTGGGCTGCGCCGAAGGCTGCGTCCTCGGCGTCACGAGCAAGCTCCCCGACGTCCACGAGGTCGATGTCGTGATGAACACCGACCCCGGCGCGGGGCTCGGTTCGGGCGCGAACGGCACGCTCGATGCGCAGTCCATCCTCGTGCACGAAGCCGGGCACCTCGCCGGGCTCGAACACAGCTGCCAGCCGCTCATCGGCGTCTGCTCGCCGCTCGAAACCGAGGCCGTCATGTACTGGCGGTACGCCGGCGTGAAGCGCTCCCTCGGCGCCGACGACGCGGCCGGAGTCTCCTCGCTGTACCCCACTCCCGCCGGACAGGTGCCCGTGCCACCCGCGCCGATCGCGCCGCTGCCCGCGCCGTCGCCGGTCTCGCTGTCGCTCACATCGGGCTGGAACCTGGTCGTGCTGCCCTCGGGGCCGCTCCAGCCCGTGGTCGAAAAGCTCCCGTGCGTGCAGGCCATCTACTTCCACGGCGGCTTCGGCTGGACGGCGTGGGTGCGCGGCACACCCCCGACCCTGAACACGCTCGCGACCATCGATGCCGGCGCCGCGTACTGGGTCTGGTCGAGCGCGGCCTGCACGGCGACCCTCCCCTGAAACGCGCGACATGCCGTGTCGCGAAGCGGGGCGAGACTGTCCCCATGACACGCGATTCGGCACCAACGACGGCACTCCAGGCATGGCGCGAACGCCTCCCCGGCGCGAGCGATGCCACCATCGCCGCCGCTATCGCCACCCGCGGCGAGCCATGGATGCTGCGCCACCTGCCCGCGCTCCGCGCCCAGGCCGCCTTCCTCGCCGCGCTCGGTGAGGCCCGGCGCGCATCCTGAACGTTCGCGCACTGCCCCCTTCGCCGCGCTGCCGTTAGCCTTCCGGCATGGTTCTCAGCGACCGCACCATCCGCCGCGAGCTCGAAGCCGGCAGCATCGTCATCGACCCCCTGGGCCCGAACGCCATCCAGCCCGCCTCCGTCGACCTCCGCCTCGGCAACCAGTTCCGCGTCTTCCGCAACTCCCAAATCCCGTTCATCGACGTGAAGAAGGAGTACCCGGACCTGACCGAGCTGGTGACCATCGACGACGACCGCCCGTTCGTCCTGCACCCCGGCGAATTCGCCCTCGCCGTCACCTACGAACGCGTCCGCCTGCCCGATTTCATCGTCGGGCGGCTCGAAGGCAAATCCTCGCTCGGGCGCCTGGGGCTGCTCATCCACTCGACCGCCGGGTACGTGGACCCGGGCTGGGATGGCGCGCTGACGCTCGAGCTTTCGAACGTCGCCAACCTTCCGATCATGCTCTACCACCGCATGAAGGTGTCGCAGATCTCGTTCCTACGGCTCACGGAGCCCGCCGAGCACCCCTACGGTTCGACCGCCGCGGGCAGCAAGTATCAGCACCAGGAAGGCCCCACGCCGAGCCGCTACTACCTCAACTTCCGGGACGAATAGCCCCGGACGCGACGAAGCCGGGCCACTGCTGCCCGGCTTCGCCACTGCGTCGCGTGAGGTTGGTGCTAGTGCCCGGCACCCGCCGCGAGCGTCACATCGCCCGCCTGGAAGAGGCCCAGCGCGCCCTTGCTCGCGTTCGCGAACTTGTGCGTGACGATGGGGTAGAAGCCCTTCTCGTCGAAGGTGAACTCCACGAACCCGCCCTGCGAAGGCTGCAGGTCCAGCGCCTGCGCGCCGCCCTTGCTCGCGTCCGGCTTCAGCGTGTACGCCCCTTCCTTGAACACCGTGTCGAAGACCGTCCCCACGATGTGGAACGCGCTGTTCTCGTTCGGGCCGTCATCGACCACCCAGGCGCGAATCCGCTGCCCCGGTTCCACACGGATGGGCGCGAACTTGTACTGATTGTAGTAGCCGTTGAACACCACCGCGTCGAACTGCTCGGCCATCATCTTGTCCAGGTCGCCGGCCTCGCCGTTCGGCCCCAGGTAGAGCTCCGACTGCATGAAGATGTACTCGTGGTCCACCGCCGCCAGCCCCGGCGGGTCGATGATGATCGCCCCGTGCATGCCGTTGCCGATGTGGTGCAGCGCCGGCGCCGTGCCGCAGTGGTACATGAACGCGCCCGCGAACTTCGCCTCGAACTGGTACACGAGCGACTCGCCCGGGTTAATCGTCCGCATCTCGTCGTTCCAGGCGACCTTGCTCGCGTGGAAGTCGATGCTGTGGCCCATCGTTCCCTTGTTCTCGAGGGTGACCGTGACGATGTCGCCCACCTTCGCGCGAATCACCGGCCCCGGGAACTGCTGGTTGAAGGTGAACATCAGCTGCTTCACCCCCGGCGCGACCTCGACCATCGTCTCCTCGGCCGTGAGCGTGATCTTGTGCTCGGTGCCGCCGGGCGCCGGCTTCAGGGCCGGGTCGAACGGCTTCCAGCCCGCCGCCGGGGTGGCGTTGGCATCGATGGTGGCGTTGTTGCCGTTCTGGGTGGCGGTCATCGCGTGCGTGCCGCTGCCGCTGCTCGCCGCCGCGCCGGCGACTTCGATGTTCAGGATCATGCCCGCCTGCTTGTGGCCCGGCACCGTGCACCACGCCTGGGTCGAAGCATCGAACGGCCCGATTTCGATCGTCTGGCTCTTCCCGGGCGCGATCAGTTCCGTGCCCTCCGTGCCATTGACCTTCAGGTCGTGCTGCACACTGCCCGCGTTGGTGACCACGAGCGTGACCTTCTGGCCCGGGGCAACGTTGATCTTCGACGGCTTCACGTACAGGTCGCCGAGCTCGATCGAAATGCTCCCGCCAGCGCCGTTCGTCCCGCCGGTGCTGCCCGCTGAGGTGCGCCCCGCCGTGATGACGGCGCTGAACAGGACCGCGAGTGGCACGATCACGATCGCCGCCACCGTCCCCGCGATGAAGTTCTGGTGCTGCCGCATGATTTACATCCTCCTGCCGATGTAAATCCAACTTTGCAGACTCTCCATCGCAGGGGAATGTGATATTAGTTCGGACTGGCTTTTTTGTGTGAATTACGGCCACCCGGCCCCATTCGGCTACCCCAACCGGCAACGAAAGCCCCGCCATTCTCCCCGCCCCAGCCACCCCTCTCACTCTCTCGCCCGCCCAACAAGAACGGGCAGCCCGCCATCACGGCAGCCTGCCCGTCATCGGGGCCGATCCCCTGGGAACTGGGAACCTGGAACCGGGAACTGGCGGAGCCAGATCCCCTGGGAACTGGGAACTGGGAACCGGGAACTCGGGGGGCCCTAGCCCCCCGCCACCGCCGGCACGATGCTCACCTCGTCCCCATCCTTGAGCTCCGTCTTCAGCCCCGAGAGGAAGCGCACGTCGTCGCCGTTCACGAAGATGTTCACGAAGCGGCGGATCTCCCCGCCTTCGTCCAGCAGCCGGTCCCGCATGCCGGGGTAACTCGCTTCCAGCGCGCTCACGCAGTCGTTGAGCGTCCCGCCCGAACTCTGCACCGTCGATGCCCCGCCGGTCAGACCGCGGAGCGGCTGGGGAACACGCACATTGAGGGCCATGTCACTTCTCCTGTGGCAAAGGTGGCCGCGATGGGCGCCGCGCCGCGGCGTCCGCCCGCGATGGTGTCTGGTTGGGTCGTTCGCGCGCCCGCTACCCCTCGACGACGTCCCCCGTCACCGGGTCGATGCGCACGCCCTTCGCCTGCGCCCATGCGAGGCTCCGGTCGATTTCGTCCGCATCGCCCTCCAACTCGAGGATCACCCAGCCCGTCTTCTCATCCACGTCCGCCATGCGGACGTTCGTGATGACGCGGAACTCGTGGCCCATCAGGTAGATAACGGGCTCCTGGATCAGGGCTTCCGGGAAGGTGAATCGCACCCGCTTGACCGACATCAGGCAATTGCCTCCGTGAGATGGCCCGCCGCGTACGCGCGGTCGAAGCTTTCGATCGTCGGGTCGATCTCCAGCGCTGGCTGCAGGTGGTCCACCACGGCTTCCACCGTCTTGAACCCCGCGCCCGTGATGAACGCGACCGTCAGTTCGTCGGGGTGAATAGTACCGCGCTCCGCCAATTGCTTGAGGCTCGCGATCGTCACGCCGCCCGCCGTTTCGCCGAAAATCCCCTCCGTTTCGGCCAGCAGCTTCATCCCCGCGATGATCTCCTCGTCCGTCACGTTGCCGCAGCCCCCGTTCGTGTCCCGCAGCTGCACCAGGCTGTAATACCCGTCGGCCGGATTGCCGATGGCCAGCGACTTCGCGATCGTGTCCGGCTTTTGCGGGCGAAAGTTCAGCGTCCCCTCCTGCCACGCCGTCGCGATGGGCGAGCAGCCCGTCGCCTGCGCACCGCTCATGCGCGTCTTCGGCTCATCGATGATGCCCGCCTTCGCCAGCTCCTCGAGCCCCTTGCGAATCTTCACGTAGAGCGACCCGCTCGCCATCGGCACGACGCAGTGGTCCGGCGCCCGCCAGCCCAGCTGCTCGGCCACTTCGAAGCCCAGCGTCTTCGAACCCTCCGAGTAGTACGGCCGCACGTTCACGTTCACGAACGCCCAGTCGTATTGCCCCGCGAGCTCGGCACAGAGGCGGTTCACGTCGTCGTAGTTGCCGCGCACCTTCACCAGCGTCGGCGCGTAGATGAGCGAACCGAGGACCTTGCCCAGCTCCAGGTTCGTGGGGATGAAGACCACCGCCTCCATACCGGCCGCGGCCGCGTGCGCGCTCACGCTGTTGGCCAGGTTGCCCGTGCTCGCGCAGGCCAGCTTCCCGAAGCCCAGCTCCCGCGCCCGGCTCGCCGCCACGGCCACCACGCGGTCCTTGAACGACCAGGTGGGGTTCACCGTGTCGTTCTTGATGTAGAGGTTGTTCAGCCCCAGCGCCTTGCCGAGGTTCTTCGCACGAATGAGGGGCGTGTAGCCCGCGCCGATATCGATCGCCGCGTCGGCATCCACCGGCAGGAAATCCCGGTAGCGCCAGAGGCTCGCCGGGCCGCGTTCGATCGATTCGCGCGTGACGTTGCGGCGAAGGCGGTCGTAGTCATAGGTGACCTCGACCGGCCCGAAACAGAACTCGCAGACGTGCTGCGCGGCGAGTGGGTATTCGCGATGACATTCGCGACAACGAAGGGCAGTGGCGTACGACATGCTCAAACTCCGCGAAGCCCACGGGGACAGTGGGCGATCGGCGCTCGCACGGCGCTACGGTGCGATGGCGCGGGACGGTTTCGGACGCGGGGAGCCCCTTCAGCGAGGGGCTAGAGCATGACCATGCGGCCCGGGAGGGAAGCCATCATTGGTTCTCCTGTTTCCGCGTGGGCCGATCCGAGTTCGAGCGCTGTCGCTCTCATCTTCCTCCGAACGGAGGCCGGAATTGGCACCTTACCTTGCGGCAGGTTGCCGGGGCTTCAAAGGGCCGGTCCCTCCACCCCATCTCGATAAGCGCGGCCACGAATGCGGGTATCTGACGTAATGCTACGGCACACCGGGGTAGCGGCAATAGGTCCCCCGGCCCTCGCGCATCCCGTACGCTGTCGCCATGAGCACCGGCTCCGCCTCCGAACTCGACGCCTTTCGCGCCCGCAAGGACGCCTTCTTTGCATCCTCGCCCGAATCGCCGCTCCTGCCCGCGCAGCGCCCCGGCTTCACCGGCCTCCGCTACTACCCGGAGAACCCCGCCCTCGTCTTCGACCTCAACGTCGAGCCCTCCGACGCGCCCGAGATGGTGGAGTTGCAGACCAGCGACGGTGAAACCGCCACCTACTTCCGCTGGGGCCGCATCGCCTTCACGGTCGAAGGCCAGCTGGCCGCCCTCACGCTCTTCGCCACCCCGGGCGGCGACGAGCTCTTCCTCCCCTTCGCGGACGCCGGCCGCGGCACCGAAACCTACGGCGCCGGGCGCTACGTCGATGTCGAACCGTATCCCGACGGGCGCATCCACCTCGACTTCAACTACGCCTACAACCCCTACTGCGCCTATAACGACGCCTGGTCCTGCCCCATTCCCCCGCGCGAAAACGTGCTCGCCGTCCACATTCGCGCGGGCGAACGCAGCTTCCACGACGAAGCCTGACGCACGCCTTTCCCCGGCAGGCGCGAAATCTTCACCGTCCGGCACTCGTATGGACGGCGGCACGGGCGTACAACCGCAGCGGGGAAGGGCCGGGGCGCCGGAGGGTTCCATGCGCGGCGAACACAAGGCCAATCTTTTCTGCGCATGGTGCGGCCGCGAACTCGGCTGGCGCGGCGGCATGGTCGCCTACACCCTCTGCGCCGAGTGCGCGCCCCTCGTCAAAGCCCATTACGAAGCCACCCGCCAGGGCGCGCGCGCCCTCCCGGAGGAGATCGCACCCGCGCCGCCGGCGCCCCGCCGCCGCCGCCCGCCCCGCGCCGCCGGCTGACTACTCCAGCGCGAGCGCCCGCACGATCGCCTCGGCCGCGCGCCGTTCATGCTGGGCCGCGCGGCGCAGCGCCATCGCCGCGCCCCGGCGCAAGCCCGCATTGCCGACGTTGCCGTGCCCACCCGTCGGGAAGGGGAAGAGCGTGAGCAGCGGCGAGAGCGCCTTCGTCTCCTCGCGGATCGCGCGTTCGGCCTCCGTCAGCGGCTCCGCCAGCCCCGGGATCGCGGCCGCGAGATCGGCCAGGAAGTCCGCGCCATCGAGCCGCGCCGCCTGCAGCACCGCGAGCTGGTAGGCGTTCCCCGCACGGTCGACCTCGCCCTCGCCGTCCATCGCCTCGGCCCACGCTTCGATGCCGGCCGTCCCCCGAGGCTGGCCGTCGTTCGCGCCATCGAGCCCGGCGAAGCAGTCCAGCGCCGTCGTCAGCGCCCCCGCGACGGCCTCTTCGGCGTTCACCTCGACCGGCTCCACCGGCGCGAGCAGCTCAATCCGCCCGAGCGCCGACGGCCAGTCCCCGAGCGCGACGAACGGTCCGGCTTCGCCCGTCAGCAGGTCATCGACGAGAAATCCCCCGCGCGCCGCGTCGTAGCCGTAGACGACCGCGTGCTCGTGCAGGTGGAAATCCCAGCCGATGAGCGGGCGGCCCGCGTCGAGGTGCGTCGAGGCCCATGCCGCCGCCCGTTCGCGCGAATCCGCCTCGGACGCATCCGCCGCGAACCGTTCGAAGTGCCGGCCCGTGCGTTCGTAGCGCGCGGCCATCGCTTCGCGGTCGAGGTCGGCCGGCCCCGAGGGCAGCGCGACCACGCCGTCGCGCGCGCCAAGGCAGAAGTGCCAGGCGTGCCCCGTGAGCCCCATCAGCGCGTGCCGCGGCAGCGCCTCGCCGAGGAAGCCGAGCACGCCCTCCAGCGCCCCCGCGGCGCTCGTCCAGTTCGGCGCGATGCGCGCCCCCAGTTCGACCATGCGCTCGAGTGTACGGCCCGCGGGTGCCAGGCGCGGTGTTTCCCGTATGGTAGGAAAGGGGTTCCGGCAACGGCTCGTATCCGTAGAATGGCGCCTCAGCCCGGCAGCCGGGGGGAGAAAAGACACGTGGCCGAATCCATTCAGATCAGCACGCTGCCCAATGGCCTGCGCATCGTCACCACCGCGATGCCGTCCACCCAGGCCGTTTCCGTGAACCTCTTCGTGGGAGTCGGATCCCGCTCCGAGCCCGTGCGCCTCAACGGCATCACCCACTTCCTCGAGCACATGGTCTTCAAGGGCACCGATAAGCGCCCCGACGCCATCATGATCGCCGAGGAGATCGAAGGCGCCGGCGGCACCATCAACGCCTACACCAACAAGGAATTCACCTGCTACTGGAACATCGTCCCCTACGACCGTCTCGCCACGGCCCTCGATGTCACCGCCGACATGCTCCTCCATTCCCGCCTCGAACAGAGTGAGATCGACCGCGAGCGAACCGTCGTCCAGCAGGAACTGAAGCGCAACCACGACAACCCCGGCGCCTGGGCGGGCCGCCTCATCGGCACTTCCGTCTATGGCGCGCAGCCCTCGGGCTGGGATGTCGGCGGCTCCGTCGAGCTCGTGCAGGAGATGCAGCGCCCCGACTTTGTTTCCCACATCAGCGACTGGTACCACCCCTCGAACATCGTCCTCTCGGTCGCGGGCAACACCTCGCACGACCAGGTGATGGCCATCGCCGAGCCCCTTTTCCGCGACATGCCCGTGGGCGAAATCCCCTCCGTCATCCCCTACGACGCGTCCATCACCGGCCCGCGCGTCGCCGTCGATAGCCGCGATATCGACCAGTGCAGCCTCTTCCTCGGGCTGCCCATCTTCGGCCGCGACGACCCGGACCGCTTCTCCCTGCGCATCATGAACGACGTCCTCGGGGCCGGGATGTCCTCCCGCCTCTTCCGCGAAGTGCGCGAGCGCCGCGGCCTCGCCTACTCCGTCGGCTCCGGCTACGGCTACCTGGCCGACGCCGGCGTCATGACCATCTCCGCCGGCGTGAACCGCGAAAAGCTCGCCGAGACCGTGCAGGTCTGCCTCGAAGAAGCCTGGAAGATGGCCGAGAAGCCCGTCCCCGAAGAAGAGCTGCGCAAGGCGAAAGACCACAACATCGGCCGCTTCCGCCTTTCGCTCGAAACCGCGCACTCCCAGGGGCAGCGCAACGGCGAACTGCTGCTCACCAAGGGCGCCATCGAAAGCATCGAATCCGTCGTCGACCAGATCGAGGCCATCACCGCGGACCAGGTCGGGGCCGTCGCCCGCCGCCTGCTCCTGCGCGACCGCCTCCACTGCGCCGTCGTCGGCCCGAACCTCGACGAGGACGAACTCGCCCGCGCGATGGAGTAGCCCCGCCTACGCCAGCCGCGCCCCGATGCGCGCGTGCGCCCAGTGCGTGATCGCCACCGCGAGCGCGTCCGCCGCGTCCGCCGGCGTGGGCACCTGCGCCAGCGCGAGCTGGATGCGCACCATCTCCGCCACCTGCGACTTCTCGCCGCGCCCGTACCCTGCGACCGTCTGCTTCACCAGCGCCGGTGCGTATTCGGTGACGCCGCAGCCGCCGTCCGCGAGCCCCAGCATCGCCGCCGCGCGCGCGTGCCCGAGGAGCAGGGCGCTCCGCGCGTTGTTCCCCACGAACGACGACTCGATCGCCGCGGCCTCCGCCGCCCACTCCGCCGCGATCGCCCGCACGCCATCGCGCAAGGCCACCAGGCGCGCGGCGAGCGGCTCGCTCGGCTTCGTGCGCAACACCCCGTGGTGGACGTGCAGGCACCGGTCTCCCTCGACCTCGATCACGCCCCATCCCGTCACGTTCAGCCCCGGGTCGATGCCAAGAATCCGCATGCCCCCACTCTAGGCGGGCGCATCGGCTACCTCCAACCGCGTGCGCCGGGGACCTTCGCCGCAAACGGCCGCGTTCATACTGGTCCGGGCCCACAGCGCGGCCCTCTGGTAGCATGAACCGGCCCCCCGAGGCCCCATTACACACTCCCACGGAGAAGCACCGTGTCCGCACCCGCGCCCGCCGTTCCGGCCCTCGATTTCGTCTTCCACCCCCGTTCAATCGCCATCGCCGGCGTCTCGTCGAAGGAAGGCCCCGGCTTCGGCGGCGGCGGCTTCGTCCAGTCCCTGCTCGAAATCGGCTTCCGCGGCCCCATCTACCTCATCCACCCGACGGCGCCCGCGATCCGCGGCATCAAGTGCTATCCGCGCCTCACCGACATCCCCGACAACGTCGACTACGTCATCTCCTCCGTGCCCGCCCGTGCCGTCCCGAGCCTCCTCGAGGACTGCATCGTGAAGGGTGTGCGCGTCCTCCATCTCTTCACCGCCGGCTTCACCGAAACCGGCGACGCCGAGCGCGCGAAGATGGAGCTGGCCGTCGTCGCCCGTGCGCGCGAAGTCGGCATCCGCCTCATCGGCCCGAACTGCATGGGGCTCTACGCCCCCAATTCGCGCCTCGCCATGATGCAGGGTCAATCGCCCGAGGCCGGCCCCGTCGGCATGGTCTCCCAGAGCGGCATGAACGCCGGCGAATTCGTGCGCTACTCGGCTCCCCGCGGCATCCGCTGCTCCAAGGTCATCAGCTTCGGCAACGGCGCCGACCTCAAGGCCGCCGACTTCCTCGATTACCTCACCGACGACGCCGAGACCGAGATCATCGTCGCCTACCTCGAAGGCATCCAGGACGGCCCCCGCCTCGCCCGCGCCATCCGCCGCGCCGGCAAGACGAAGCCCGTCGCCATTCTCAAGTCGGGCCGCACCGAGTCCGGCTCGCGGGCGGCGAACTCCCATACGGCCTCCCTCGCTGGCGCGATCAAGGTGTTCGATGGCCTCTGCAAGCAGGCCGGCGTGCTCCGCGTCGAAAGCCTCGAAGAGCTCGTCGATGTCGCCGTCGCCTTCCGCTACATCAAGAAGCTCAACGGCCCGAACGTCGTCGTCGTCGGCGGCGGCGGTGGCGCCAGCGTGCTCGCGGCGGACGACCTCGATGCCGCCGGCCTCGTCCTCCCGCCCATCCTCCCGGAGACGCAGGAGCAGCTCGCGAAGGTCACGCACGAGGCCGGCACGAGCATTCGCAACCCCATCGACACGACCTCGCTCTGGGACGAAGGCAGCTTCGAAGGCACCTTCCGGCCGATCATGGCCGCCCCGAACACGGACGTGATCCTGCATCACACCAGCTTCGGCGGCGGTGGCGGCAGCTCCCGTGGCGGCGACCCTCGTTACCGCCTCCCCCGCCAGGCCGATTCCCTCGCGAAGCTCCAGGAGGAGTACGGCAAGCCCATTGTCGTCGCCATCCGCCCGGCCACAACGGGCGACGGCTTCGAACACGGCGCCTACTTCCAGGAGCTTTGTGCCGAACGGGGCATCGCCACATTCCCGAGCATCGTCCGCGCGGGCAACGCGATGGCCCGGCTGCTCGAATGGCAGCGCCTCCAGGGCAGCTGACCGCATCAGGCGCCGTTCGCATCCGCTCGCGAAAGCGGGCCCCGGAAGGCCACGGCCACGGCCGCGCCCAGCAGCAGTAGCCCCGCGCCCGAGACGATCGCGCGCGGTTCGAGCGCGGCCAGGAAGAGCACGTTCACCGCGATTCCCAGCGCCGGGAACACGGGCACGACACCCAGCGCCGGCAGCCGCAGCGTCCCCGGCACCGTGAACCCGCCGCCGCTTTCGCCGCGCCGTCGCCGCCAGATCACCGCCGCATTCACGACGCAGAACACGATGTAGAGCCCGAAGTTCGTCACGTCCGCGAGCGTGCCGATCGCCCCGAAATGCGTCACCACGGCCGCCGTCAGGCTCGCGATCACCAGCCCCGGCAGCGGCACCCGCCCGCGGCCGCTCACCGTCCCCAGCACTCCCGGCAGCGCCCCCGCCGAGGCCATCCCGTACAGGTGCCGCCCCGCCGCGATGACCAGCAGCAGCGCCGTGTTCGCGGTCGCGCAGAGGGCGATGACGCTCAGCGTGTCCGCCGTCTTCGTGCCCAGCGCCGATTCCGCCACCAGCGCCAGCGGCGCCCGCGAAGCCGCCAGCGCGTCAGCCCCGACCGCTCCCACCGCCGCCACCGAGACCGCGACGTAGAGCGCCGTCGCCACGACGACCGAGATGAGGATCGCCCGCGGCACGCTCCGTTGTGGGTCGCGCGCCTCTTCCGAAAGCGTGGCCAGGTCCTCGAAGCCGATGTAGGCGAAGAAGATGAGCGCCGCCCCCTGCAGGACCGGCAGCGGCTCTATCGCCGCCCGCAGGTTCGCGGCATCGAAGTCCCAGAAGCCAATCGCCGACACCAGCACCAGGCCGCTCGCTTCGACGACCGTCAGCAGCCCGGCCACGCGCACCGACCCCAGCGCGCCGGTCGCGGCGATGCCCAGGCCCGCCACGAGCACGACCCACGCGCCCGCGCCGCGCTCCAGCGAGGTGAGCGCTTCCAGGTAGCCGCCGAAGCCCAGGGCGACCGTGCCGCCCGCCACGATCTCGGCCGTCACCGTCAGCCACCCGACGACGAACGCGACATGGATGCCGAACGCCCGCCGCGCGTATTCGAAGCCCGCCCCCGCGGCCGGGTAGGCCGCCGCGAGTTCGGCGTAGCTGAGCCCGGTGAACACGGTCACGAGCGCCGCCAGCAGGAAGCTCGCCCAGATGTGCGGGCCCGCCTGTTCGGCCGCCGCCCCGATGAGCGCATACACGCCGGCGCCGAGGATGACGCCCAGCCCCGCCAGCGTGAGCTCGGCCAGCCCGAGGCTTCGTACGAGCGTCCCGGGTTCCGCCGGCCGGCTACTGGTGGCGTCCATGACAACAGCATGGCCCGTGCCGCCGCTCGCGGTCACGGGCCGTTGGCTGCGAAATGGGGGCTTTGGGCGGCTTAGCGCGCGCCCACCGGCCCGGCCACCTTCGCCAGGAAGGCATCGACGATGGCGTTATACGGTCCCGCCGCCTCGTAGTAGACGTTGTGCGGCGCCCCCGCGATCGCGTGGTACTCCGAGTGCGGCACGAGCTCGTGCAGCGTTTCGCAGCGCGGCACGGCGCCATCGAGCGCCCCCACGATGATGCACATCGGCGAGGTGATCCGGCTCACCGCCTTGCCCATGCCATTGCGCTCGGCCACCGTCGCCGCCGATGCCGCGCGCGGGTGCCGCAACGCCTCGATGCGCGTCGCCGTCGAACGGATGCGCAGGTAGCGCTCGTACATCCGCGGCTGCGCCGCCTTGAAGCCGTCCGTGAGCGAATCGCCGATGGGGAGGAAGAGCACCTCCGGGTCGAGCGGCCGCGCGGCCGGCATCGGTGCGCCATCGAGCGTCACGCCCGCCCCCGAGGGGATGAGCGCGAGCGCGTCGCCGGGATGCCGCGTCGCCCAGCGCGTGAGCGTGTTCCCGCCCATGGAGTTGCCCGCGAGGATGGGCCGCGTGATGCCCATCGCCGCGAGGAAGCCCTCAAGCTCGTCCACGCGGTCCGGCTCATCGGCATCGCGCGGCGAATTCGACGAGTGGCCGTGGTTCACGCTGTCGTAGGCGATGCAGCGGAAGCGGTCGCGCAGGTGCGCGAACTGCTGCCACCATGCCTCGCCGCACGAGCTCATGCCATGCAGGAAGACGATCGGCTGCCCGGCGCCTTCCTCCACGTAGTAGATGTCGTTGCCGCCCACTTCGATCCAGGACATTGGCAGGCTCCCTCCGGGTGTGTTGTGCGCCGCATCCTACGCGCGCGTTTCACGCCCCGGTAGCCCGCTACGCCTTCGGCGCCACCCGCTCCAGCTGCGGCCACGCCTTGCCGCTCGCACGAATGCGTTCGACTTCCTCCGCCGGCGGCTCCCACAGCGCCTCCAGCTCGTTGCCCTCGGGGTCGAAGAACATCACGTTCGCCGACGAGTTCGAATCGCTGTATCCGGCGATGTGCACGCCGTGTTCGATCAGCCGCCGGTGCAGCGCCTCCAGCGCCTCGAACGATGGCATCTCCCACGCCATGTGGTACATGCCCACGCGCGCCGGGTCCGGCCCGGGGGCGTCCGCCGGCAGCGGCATCAGCGCGATCTCGTGCGAGGCGTCCTCGCGAATGCCAAGGAACGCGATGCGCTGGCCGCCGCGCCGCAGCGTCAGCCCAAGGACGTCCGCGTAGAAGCGCGCGGCCTTCTCGACATCGCGCACGCGCAGCGCGATGTGGCCCAGCTGGGTTGGAACATGGCTCGTGGGGGTCGTGGTCATTAGGGGGGACTGCTCTCCGGTAAGGGTGCGACCAAATATAGCCGCCCCGGAGTGCCCGCGTGCGAATCCTTACCCGCGAACGCGCGCCTCGCGCAGCGCCGCCTGCCGCGTCCGCGCCGCGACGATGGTCCCCGCCGCGCAAAGCCCCAGCAGCACCGTCGCCGCGAGCCCGTCCGTCGCGCCCGAACCCACGCGGATGGCGGCCTCGATGGCGCACCACGCCGCCGCCGGCCATGCCACCAGCTCGAACAGCCAGTAGCCGCGCTCCCTCACGCCGCGTCCTCGCGCAGCGCCCCGTATTCGCGTTCGACCATCTTCACGAACTCGATCGCCAGGTCCGGGTCGAACTGCGTGCCCCGCCCGCGCATGATCTGGTCCACCGCCTGCTCCAGGCTGAGCCCCTTGCGGTACGGCCGGTCCGTGGTCATCGCGCTGTAGGCGTCGGCGAGCGTGAAGATGCGCGTCGGATACGTGATCTCCTCGCGAGCAAGCCCGCCGGGGTACCCTTCGCCGTCGAAGCGTTCGTGGTGGTGCCGCACCAGGTTCACGACCGTGTCCAGGTCCGTCACCGCCGCCGCGATGGCCGCGCCCATCACCGGGTGCTCCTCCATCGTCTTGCGCTCCTCCAGGGTCAGCGGGCCCGGCTTCCGCAGCACGTCATCGGGCACGACGATCTTGCCCAGGTCGTGGATCGGCCCGCCGATGCTGATGGCCGTCATCTGCTCCGGCGGCAGCATGAGCAGCCGCCCCAGCGTCGCCGCCAGGTGCGTCGCGTGGTCGCTGTGGAAGCGCGTGTAGCTATCGCGCCGGTCGATCGCCTTCACCAGGTTGCGCAGCGCCTTCAGGTTCGAAATCTTCATCGCGTCCGGCGTCGCGTGCTCCATCGCACTGCCAATGAGCGCCGGCGTCACCGACTTATCGACGTACATCTGGTCTTCCGCCGCCGCGATCAGGTCGCGCGGTGTCTCCATGCCCTTGAACGTCGAAATCCCCACGCTCACGCGCGTCGGCAGCACAATTTGCGAACCGTTCATCACTTCGATGCGCTGCACGGCCTCGCGGATGCGCTCCACGATGCGCCGCGCCTCGATTGCCGAGCTCTTCGGGAACACGGCCACGAACTCATCGCCGCCGAAGCGGCCGTACACATTCGGCTCCGTCACGTGCTCGGCGAGCGCGTTGCTCACGCCCCGCAGCACGGCGTCGCCCTGGTCGTGGCCAACGAAGTCGTTCAGGAGCTTGAAGTTGTCGATGTCGAAGTAGGCGACCGCCATCGCGTTGTTCTCGCGCCGCGCCGTTTCCACCGCATCATCGATGAACTCGTCGACGAAGCGCCGGTTCGGACAGCCCGTGAGCGCGTCCGTGTAGGCCAGCTGGCGGTAGACCTCGGCCTGCTCCGCGGCAATTCGCTGCCGCCGCGTGAGAATCGCCTTGTTCAGCAGGTGCCACAGCACCTCGGCATCGAACGGCTTGCCAAGGAAGTCGTCCGCGCCCGCTTTCATCGAACGCACGGCGACATCGACATCGACGAAACCGGTGATCGCGACGACGCCGATGGTCGGCACCGCCTGGCGCAACGCCGCGATCACATCCAGCCCCGACATGTCCGGCAGGCTGATGTCGCAGGCGACGGCGTGAAAGAGGTTGTGGCGCGCGGCCTCGATCGCCGCCCCGCCCGTGCGCTCGACCTGCACCGACCCCGCGAAGCGCGAAAGCACGAGCTGGACCAGCCGCCCCAGCGACGGGTCATCCTCGACCACGAGCACACGCAGATCCGATTCGCCGCCCGCCGGGTATCGCGCATTCATCCCCTTGTGTTTCGGCACCGGGGAGAGGCTCTGAATGCCGTGTTTACCCTATGACGTCTCGGGGCGGACCCAGATGCGATTGGCCACCTGCGTGCCCACCACCACCGTACGCTCGCCGATGCGCGCCGTGATCGTCCCCCGGTACGGCGCCACCGATTCGAGCATCGCCGTCACCCCCGGGCGAATCCCTTCCTCATCGAAGAAGCGCAGCAGCTGCTCGTCCTCTTCGAACACCCGGTCGATGACCACGGCCGTGCCCTCGGTCACATCGGCGAGCGTCGTCATGGGGAGGACGGGCGTCGCGCCCGTAATGGGGATCGGGTAGCCGAACGGGCTCTTCTGGGGCCGGCCGAGCATTTCGTAGAGGCGGGGTTCGGTCACATCCGATATCCCGTGCTCGAGCAGGTGCGCTTCCTCGTAGGCGCGCCACCACTCCAGCTTGAGCACATCCGTCAGCAGGCACTCGGCCAGGCGGTGACGGCGAACCATCTCCTCCGCCCGCACCAGTCCCTCCTGCGTGAGGTGAATTTGTTTCTTCCCATCGATGTCTACCAGGCCATCCCGCTGGAGCCGCTTCAACATTCCCGCCACCGATGGCGGCGTGATCTCCAGGCGATCGGCGAGCCGCACGGCGATGACATCCAGTCCCTCGTCGTGGTGCAGCCGGTAGATCGTCGTCAGGTAGTCATCGGTCGCGACATTCGACACCTGCTTCGGCATGTTCAGAATGTGCCATGGGTCGGCATTCGGGGCCAGCGCGCATTTTCGCGAGCAATCACCATAAACAAGGCGTAACTGTAGCCATTGGCCAGCGGCGCACGGCAGAATCCTCGCAGATGAGCCTTCGTTGCGCGCTCCTCGCCCAGCTCAATGTTGAAGAGCTTTCGGGGTACGAACTCACGCGCCGCCTCGCCGGGTCGCCCGGCCTCTTCTGGCAGGCGCGCTCACAGCAGATTTATCCCGAGCTTGTACGCCTCGAAGAGCAGGGGCTGCTCACCAGCCGCGTGGTCGAACAGGCCAGCCGCCCCGATAAGCGTCTCTACGCCATCACCGAGATCGGCCGCGACCGCCTCGGCGAGTGGGTCCTCTCCGAATCGCCGCCCAGCTTCTCCAAGGACGACTTCCTGATGAAGGTCTGGAGCTACGGCATGGTCGACCCGGCGGCCGCCCGGCGCGCGCTCTCGCTCCATCGCACGCACCACGAACTGCGCCTCGCCAGGTTCGAAGAAGCCGCTCGCGCCCAACCCGGCGCCGCCGAAGACCTCGACGCGCGCCAGTTCGGCGAACAGCTCACCCTCCACGCCGGCCTGCACGTCGAGCGTTCGCTGCTCGCATGGTGCGCCATGGCCGACGAGTGGCTGCGCGATCGCGAAGCCGCTACGCGGCCCTCCGCCACGGAGACGGAACAGACGGCGTAGCCCGCGGCCCCGCTTCGCGCGCCAGGTCCAGCGTCGCGGCCGCCAACCATGCGGTGACGCACGGCGTCAGCGATCCGTTGGCATCGCAGCACGAGGCACAGCGCCCCGCGCGAGCGGACGTGGGAAACGGGCAGGCTTTTTCCATTCGGGCCACGGTTGCACCCCGGTGAACAAGGAATCTGCGGTGGTTGTCGGCACCATCCCGAACGAGGAACAGCCGGGTTTCCCCGCGGTGGATAAACCCAAGAGAAAAGAGAAAAGAGGAAAGAGAGAAGGGCGTGCGGGAACGGGCGGCGGATGGGCACGCTCCCAAGAACGAACGAGGCGCCTGTCAGGGCTGAGGAGGATCTGTGTCCACCGGTTCGAAGTGCACCGAAACGGGCTGTGACCAGACTCCCCAACTCCCCGCGACCTTGGCCCGAATGTACACCTCGATTCTGGCCACGGGGTACCCGCTGGCGTACGCGCAACCGGAGCAGTGGTTGTCCAGCTCGGAAATCTGCGTTGCTACAGGCCCAAAGAACGTGTTGGACGACGCAGGTACCAATCGGGCCACGAGTTTGACCTCGTAAGCTTCAGCTCCGGCGCAATCTGTCCAGTCGAAGTGCCAATCGACCGAGTCATTGCCGTCGGTGCGTCCATTGTCGAGGTAGTCACCTGGTTGCGGTGTCAGAAGCTCGGGCACACATCCCCGCGGTGTGAGCAGGGTGACATATGGACTCGTTGAGTAGCCGTTCCAGCCCCACGTCCAGACCCAGTATCGGTAGTAGCGGTCGGGCTCAAGATCACGGTCCTGGTACGAAGTCGTGTTCGCGGGCAGCCACAGGGTAGTGTGGCTGTTCACATCGGTTCCCGGGCCGGGAAACCTCCAGAGGATGACTCCCAATTCATTCGATGCGGTGTCGGTCCAGTTCACGTCTACAACGCCCGGCGCCACCGACAGAGCGGTGATATCACGCGGTGCACCGGGCGGCCCACCGGCTGTGACAGCGTTCACCGCCACGCTCCAGGTTCCGCCTGCTTCGTTCGACGCGACGACCCAATAGTAGTAGAGGGTCGAGGACTCCAATACTGGCCCCTGATTGTCGGTGAAACCCGTTCTCCCGCCTTCGATCACCCCGGCGAGTTCAAGCGGTTCGCCGATGCCCCAGCGCCAGCGGTAGATGGCGAATGCCACCGGCGGAGTCGGTGAACTCGACCACGACAGCCACACGGTTCCGTCAGGGAGGGGTTCGGCCGTAAGCCCGGCGACCGGCGCTGGAAGCACAGGGGCGGCAATTGCACCGTCGTTCGCGTGCACCCCGAGAACGAAGGCGAGACTTACGAGGAGAAGGAGGCTAACGCGGTTTCGAGTCAAACGTCATCCCCTCCAGTCCACCCGGGTATCGTAGCGTGGTGTCCTGCCCATCACCAGCCACGATCCCGACAGGAGGATAAAGAGAAAAGGGCCACCCCGGGGGTGGCTCGCACCCCCGGGGTAGCCCCCTGGGAACTGGGAACCGGGGAACTGGGAACTCGCTACCTCCCAAAGGCGAAGCGCAAGCGGTTGAGGAGCCCGCGGGGGGCCTGCTCATTCGCCGGCGCCGGCTCGGATTGCAGCTGCTTCATCAGCCGCCGCACCTCGGCCTGGCGGTACAGCGAATCCGGTTCTGCCTCGCCCGGGAAGTACCCGCGCGGCGACTGGCTTTTCGCCAGCTCTTCGAGATTCATCGGAACGATCGGGGACATCGCATTACTCCTGCGTTAACGGGGGAAGAGTCGTCGCTTGTTCGTGCGCCGTTGGCGCCGCGATTGCGAACGGATTGGCGGTGATTTCGAGCGAGATTTGCCGAAGTTGTTTGTACTTCAGCGCCACGCCCGCATCGGCCATGGCGGCGTTCTGCCGCACACGGATGATCGGTTGGGAATCCATGGCTGCTTCTGATCCTTGAACTGCTGCTGGTAGCGTGAACGGCAGGGCCGCGAGCTGCTCCGGTAAGAGCGCTCCGTCTGGCGCGCCTGTTCAGCGCGCACAGATGCCCACAGTACGTACCGCATCGACGCGAAACTGCACGCCGGTACGACGGGGAGAATGTGCCTGCTCTGGTGTCCGGACGGCGGTGAAAGAAAAACGCCGTACCGTTCCCGGTACGGCGTTTCGTACGCCGATTACCCGGAGCGGTCTGCTAACGCTTCTTTGCGCCGCCGCGGACGCCGGAAAGAACGGTCGAGTGCTTGGCCATCGTGCTCACTCCCGGCGGATATCCCGCGCTTCAAGGTTGAGAACGACAGTACGGGCGAAAAGGTTACTCGTCAATACAAAATCTCTCCGCCTTTTGGCGGATCTCCAACACCCGCTGACACGCCCGGCGGCGCTCCCTTTCTCTCCCGCTTCCATCAGCTTTCCCGCTCCTCTGCCGATGATCCGCCCGGGAGTACACTGCCGCCGTGCGCCGAATTCCACTCGCCCGGGCCATCGCCGCATTCGCCATCGCGATGGCCGCCGTCGCCTTCAGCGGCGCCCTCGCCGGCGAGGCTGCACCCTCGGCCGCTCCCGCCCTCGCCGCCCGCCTGCGCTACATCGGCCGCGACAGCGCCACCGGCATGCCCACTCTCGTCGACGACCGCTTCATCGCCGAGATCGAACGCAGCTACAAGCTCTACGGCATCGAGGAGTTCAAACCCATCCCCGCGCCGCCCCCCGGCGAGGTCGATATCGCGCGTGTCGCCATCCCCGCGCTCGGCGTCGACAACCCCGTCGGGCGCTACGGCCTCGATAACCACGGCCGCCTCGATATCCCCCAGGACACCCGCACCATCGGCTGGAATCCCGCCTACAACAGTCTCCCGGGCGAAGGCGGCGCCACCTTCTTCGCCGCCCACTACACCTACGCGGGCCGCCCGGGCGTCTTCAACCGCCTCTCGTCGCTCGTGCCCGGGGATGAAGTCGCCGTCACCCTCACCGATGGCAGCGTCCACCGCTACCGCGTCACCTCGGTCGTGGATTACGCCCTCGAATCGATCGACATGGGCGCCATCCTCGCCGGCCGCGAAGGGCGCGAAAGCATCGCGCTCATGACATGCAGCGGCCCCGTCGCCACGCACGGCTACTCCGAACGCACCGTCGTCCTCGCCGACCGCGTCGATTAGCGCGCCGTCAGGCCCAGATCACCCAGCCCACGAAGATGCCCGCGGCGAACCACGCCAGCCCGCCGAGGACGCCAAATACCACTGTCTTGCTCATGGCGCGGGATGATACGTCGCCCGGCGCCGGCCGCCGTCAGTTTGCGCCAGGATCCGTTGGGAAATAAGCGAAAATTGCCAGCTTCGACGATTGCCGCCGCAGCACCCGCCGCCAGAGCGTCCCCGGCTCGTCCGTGAACAGGTCGCCCGGCTCGGGATCGACGATGAACCACGCCTCCGCTTTCACTTCGCCGTCCAGTTGCCCCTCGCTCCAGCCCGAGTAGCCGCTGAACACGCGCATCCGCTCCAGGTCATCGGCGAAGGCGGCCGGCTCGCGCGAGAGGCTCAGCAGGCCCGCCCGCCCCGTCACCGGCGACCAGCCGTCCCGCGTGCCGGTGCCGGCCAGTTCGCCCAGCGCCAGCGCCGTCGCCGGCTCGACCGGCCCGCCCTGGAAAATCACGGGCGGCGCGCTCACGAAGGGGCCCCATTCCGGCAGGTGCTCCCCGATCGTCGCGTGCTCCAGGGGACGGTTCAGCACCACCCCGAGCGCGCCCTCGTCGTTGTGCTCGCAGATGAGCACCACCGTGCGCGCAAAGTTGGGGTCCTCCAGCGAGGGCGTCGCCACCAGCAGCTTCCCCGCGAGCGATGCGGCCATGGAGCCATCATCGCAGATGGACGCGCCGCGGCCATCCGCCGCCCGGCCGGCGCGTCAGGCCAGGCCGATGGAGGCGTCGTACTCCGCGCGCCGGGCCGGGTCGCGCAGCACCTGGAAGGCGGCCATCAGCGCCGCGTACTCCGGCGTGCCCGCTTTCATCCCTTCGCTCAGGGCCGTGACCTGCTCGGCGATGCGCATCGCGTCGGCTTTCGGCCGCACCCCGAGGAAGCTGTAGTGCGTGCGATGCCACCGCGGGTGCGTCCCCGGCGGAGGCGCCTTCACCCCGTCGAGCGCGTCCAGGTAGATGGCTCGAAGCCGCGGGTTCGCGATGGCCTCCGTCGCCTCGCGCAGCTGCCGTTCGAGCGCGGCATGGTCTTCGGGGCTGTAGTGCGCGCGCACGAACTCGCCCGAGAGCACGTTCGCGGCCGCCAGCGCGATCGCCGGGTCGCAATCCCACTCGACCCCGAGGAAAGCGTAGTAGTCGGGGAATCCCCCTGGCGCCTCGAGCCCGCCGCGCCCGCCCACCGGCGGCTTCGCGAACGGCTGGCGCTGCCGCGGATACTGCCGCGGCGTTTCGCGCACCTGCCCGTTCGCCCGCGCCTGCGCGAAGGGCGTGCCCCCCGCTCGTGGCGTGGCCGTCGCCGCCGGCGTCCAGGCGTTCTCCCGGCGATACACCACCCGCGGCCCGCTCCGCGCGAGCTGGCGGTCGTGCTCCGCCCGCCGGTGCGGGTCCGAAAGCACCGCGTAGGCGTCGTTGATCGCAGCCATGCGGCGGTTCGCATCCGGCGCCGTGTTGCGGTCCGGGTGCAGTTCGCGCGAAAGCCGCCGGTACGAAGCCTTGATCTCCTCGGCCGAAGCCGTCCGCTCCACCCCGAGCGTGGCATAGTGGTCCGCGGGCGCCTGCATCGCCACCAAGCATAGCGCCCCACGGGTTCGCCGCGACCGCCGCGCGGCCCCTACAATCGCCTCCATGCCCTCCCCCGCCGTTCGCGTCGCCACCCGCACGTCCGTTTTCACCGAATCCGTGATTCGCGAAATGACCCGCCTCGCGATGCTCCATGGCGCGATGAACCTGGCCCAGGGCTACCCCGATTTCCCCGCGCCGGACTTCATCAAGGAAGCCGCCGTCTTCGCCATCACGAGCGACATCAACCAGTACGCCATCACCTGGGGCTCGCCGCGCCTGCGCCAGGCCATCGCCGCCAAGACGCGCCGCTTCTACGGCCTCGATTTCGACCCCGAGCGCGAAATCACCGTCACCTGCGGCGCCACCGAGGCGATGATGGCGACCATGCTCGCGCTCGTGGAGGAGGGTGACGAGGTCATCGTCTTCGAGCCCTTCTACGAAAACTACGTCCCCGATGCCGCCATGTCCGGCGCGAAGCTCGTGTTCGTCGAACTGTGCGCGCCCGATTTCGCCGTCGATGCCGAGGCCCTGCGCGCCGCCTTCAGCGCCCGCACCCGCGCCATCATCGTCAACACCCCGAACAACCCCAGCGGCAAGGTGTTCACCCGCGCGGAACTCGAGCAGATCGCCGCCCTCTGCCAGGAGTTCGACTGCCTCTGCATCACCGACGAAATCTACGAGCACATCCTCTATGACCAGCACGAGCACGTACCCATGGCCACCCTCCCCGGCATGTACGACCGCACGGTCACCATCTCCGGGCTGTCGAAGACGTTCAGCGTGACGGGCTGGCGGCTCGGCTACGTGCTCGCCCCGCCGCCGCTCAGCGATGCCATTCGCAAGGTGCACGACTTCCTCACCGTCGGCGCCCCCGCGCCGCTGCAGGAAGCCGCCGCCATCGCCATGGAGCAGGCCGATAGCTACTACCCCGAGCTGCGCGGCATGTACGACGCCAAGCGCCGCCAGCTTCACACCGCGCTCCGCGAGGCCGGATTCGAATGCCACCTGCCCCAGGGCGCGTACTACATCATGGCCGACTTCTCCCACCTCGGGTTCCCCGGCGACGACTACGCCTTCGCCCGCCACCTCATCGAAAACATCGGCGTGGCCTCCGTGCCCGGCTCCTCGTTCTATCGCGATGGCAAGGGCGCGAAGCTCGTGCGCTTCACCTTTTCGAAGTCGCCCGAGACGCTCGCCGAGGCAGCCAATCGCCTCGCCCGCATGTGATCTTACCGGTCCGGGCGCTATCTTCGATCGCGTGAATCGCCGAACGCTGCTCCTTGGTGTCCCCGCCCTGGGCGTCGCACTCGCGTCCTGCAAAATCCCCGAACGCTCGGTCACGGCCACGCCGGCCGGCGGACCGACGCCCACGCCGCTGCCAGAGGGCACGCCCGTGGTGCTCGCGAACCCCACCGTCCTGCCCTCCGGTGTGAAGTATCAGGACGTCACCGTGGGCACCGGCGCGCAGCCTGGCGCGGCCTCCTACGTCCAGGTCCACTATCGCGGCTCGCTCGCCGCCACCGGCCAGGAATTCGATAGCTCCTACCGTCGCGGCGCCCGCCAATGGCTCCAGATGAACTCCGTGATCAAAGGCTTCGCCGAAGGGCTTTCGACCATGAAGGTGGGCGGCAAGCGCACCATGATCATCCCCGCCGCGCTCGCCTACGGGTCCGGTACCCGCCCGGGCATTCCCGCGAACTCGGACCTCGCCTTCGAAGTCGAACTGTTCGAAGTCAGCGAAACGCCCCCGACTGTGACGGCCCCCAGCCCGACCGCGAAGCCGTAGCGCGGGGTTAGCCCGCCTCGACCACCGTCACCGTTCCGGCCGTGCCGTCGATGGCGATGAGGTCGCCCGTGCGGATGTGCGTCGTGCCGTTGCGCACGTTCACCACCGCCGGCAGCCCATACTCCCGCGCGACCGTGCTGCCGTGGCTGAGCGCACTCCCGAGGTCCACCACCAGCCCCGCGGCGAGCGCGAAGAGCGGCGTCCAACCCGCGTCCGTGACGGGCGCGACCAGGATCTCGCCCGGGAGCAGCGGCCCGTCCGTGCGCGGATCGAGGATCACGCGCGCGCGGCCCGTCACCTGGCCGGGGCTCACCGGGATCCCCTTGAGCACCTCGCCCGCCGCGTGCGCGAGGTCCGGCGGGAGCGGCACCGGGCGCCCGCGAAACCGCTCGGGCAGCCGCACGTAGCGGTTCCGTTCGAGCTCCCGCCGCCGCCGCGCGACCACGGCCCGGAAGTCGTGGCCCCCGCCCGGCGAGAGCAGGAAGCGCGTGATTTCCGCGTCCGTCAGGAAGAAGAGGTCGCCCGGGCGCTCGGCCGCGCCGTGCTCGACGAGCATCGCGCCCACGCGCGGCACGTAGGTATCGAACAGCCGCGCCGCGCGCACCACGATCGACTTCGTTCGCTCACGCAGCGCCACCCAGCCCTGCGCCCACCCCAGCGACTTTCGGAAGAACGCGCGCTTCACGGGGTTCATCCGCCGTTCCAGTTCCGCCGTGAGCGCGAGCCGCTCCCCCGCCTGCCGCTCCAGCGTGGCCGGCGGCGCCTTTTCGGCCGGCAAGTCCAGGTACGAACGCACGATTGCCACAACCTGCGATGGATCCTGCCGCCAGTTCGGCACCGCCGGCTCCATCTCGTTCAGGCCGCGGTGGCCGTGCCGCTCCATGAACGCCGCGAACGTCGCCCGCCACGCCCCGGGGAGTTCGAGGGCCATGGGCGCGAATCCCTCGCCGCGAATCGCCGCCTCGAGCTCGCAGGCGATCGCCGTCCGCGAAAGGCCCCACAGGTCGAGCCCGATCTGCGCGCTCTCCACGCCGTGCATCCCCGAAAACAGCGCCGGCACGCGCCCCTCGGTCTGCTCCCCGAGGATGGGCAGCACCATGCCCGCAACCGTGTCGAAGCCCGTGCCCGCCACGCCGCTCGCCTGCAGGTGGACCTGGAAGATATCGGCCACGAACGCCGTGAGCGCCTTTCGCCGGCCCTCGATCTCGGGCCCGGACATCGACGCGGGGTCATCGGCGCGCACCTTGCGCTGCCACGCCATGGTCGCGCGCTCGATGCGGTCCGCCTCCTTGTGGATGCGGATAAGCATGCTGATGCCCGGCACCGCGCTGCGCAGCCGGAAGCCCCAGAGCTCGCGCGAGTGCGCGATCTTCGTCTTCCCCGTGTACTCGCCGCCCAGGAAGCGGTGCTCGATCGCGTCCCCGCTCGACCCCAGCGCGCGGTCCGCGATCATGCGCGTGGCCGTGATATTGAGGAACGCACGGTTGTAGAACATGCCCACGAAGTTCGGGTTCTCGTCCTTGCGCAGCATCCCCAGCCGCCGGTAGCCCTCGTTGTAGGCGACGAGCGCCGCGTCCGCGAACATCGTCATCGAAAGCGGCGTGAGCAGCCCCGGCAGCACCTCCTGCACGTTCGCGCTCGTCCAGTGGTCATCGAGCGTGGTGGCGGTGTCGAACTCGTTCAGCCAGCCCGCGCCGGCGTCCGCGGCCTGCCCCGCGACGGTGATCGGCCGCGATTGCAGCATCCAGGCGAGCCCGCCTTCGAACGCGAACTCGATATCCTGCGGCGCGCCGAACATCTCCTCCGCGCGCAACGCCTGCCGCGCCGCCTCGTGCGCCATCGCCTCCGTCAGCACCGGTTCGCCCGCGTGGTGCCGCTCGACGACCGCGAGCCCCGGCCGTTCGAGCACCATGCGGTCCGCTTCCGCCTGCCCGCTGACGAGCGCCTCGCCGCTGCCGGCCACGACCTCGACCACGACGCGCGTCGCGTCGCCGCTCACCGGGTCGATGCTGAAGGCCACGCCGGCGGCCTCGGCCGCGACCATGCGCTGCACCACCACGGCCATGCGCGCCTCGCCGTTCGCCGTGCGCGCCGCGCGGTACGCCGCCGCCGATTCCGAGGCCAGCGACGCCACGCACGCGCGGATCGCCTCGAATACGCCTTCCACCGACCGCACGTCGAGGACGCTCAGGTGCTGGCCCGCGAACGAAGCCTCCGCGCTGTCCTCATCCAGCGCCGAAGAGCGCACGGCCACGGGACCGTGCTCCAGCAGCGCGGCGGCCGCCTCCGCCACGGCCGCGCGCGCATCGGCATCGCCCTCGCCCGCGGCGATGGCGTGCGCCCCCGCGGGGAAGATGATGAAACCCGGCGGCACGCGGAAGCCGGCGGCCCACAGCCGCGCGAGGCTCGCGCCCTTGCCGCCCGCTTCCGGCGCATCGCTGGGCGAAAGAACGTCAAAGGGCACGAGAATCGGCATCGCGGCAGTCTACGTCCTCGAACGCCGTTCGCGCAGTCGGCGCCGCCCGCCTGTCGCTGAGCAGCGAAAGCGCAGGGCAAACTGCTCAGTGACTTTGTCCGGCGTAAGTGCCGGGTGACTATGTCCGGCGTAACTGCCGGGTGATTCTGTCCGCGCAACTGCCGGGTGATTCTGTCCGGCGTAGGTGCCGGGTGATTCTGTCCGGCGTACGTGCCGGGTGAATCTTTCCGGCGGTGGCTCTGTCCGGCTAACTGCCCAGTGACTATGTCCAGCGTAGGTGCCGGATGATTCTGTCCGGCGTAACTGCCGGGTGATTCTGTCCGCCCGGAGGCGGCTCGACGGTGACCGCGAAGGGCGAACGACCAGGCCCGCGGCATCTTTCACGAGACGGCATGGGCGCGAACCGCCCCTATCCCGCCCGCTTCCTCCCCATCGGCGCACCCGCCTTCGGAGCGTCATACGCCTGCTGGTACCAGAGGTCCCGCACGAGGTCGTGGAAGATGGTCACCCGCCGCCCGCCTTCCAGTTCGACCACGAAGTAGCGCCGCGCGATCTCGTCGCGCCACCATTCGTCGTCGATACGCCAGGTGTCGTGCACGGCCACCACGCGCCGGTACGTCCCCCGCCAGAGCATCGCCTTCGGCGCGCCCCGCGGCGTCGCCTCCACCGCCGCCGGCGAAGGCTCGTTCAGGGGCCGAAAGCGACCATCCCCAGCTGCCGTTCCGGAATTCGCGACCATCCCTGCACCTCGACAATGCGAAAGACCTGCGGGCCGCCCACCCGCGTGTTCAACTGCTCCACCGCCTCCAGCAACTCCCGGTGGCGGCGCGGCCCCACCTGCCAGAGGTTCGCCTGGTGGCCATATTCGCTACATAACCCCGAAAGGGTCACCCCCACGGAGACTGCCGCGGCCGGCAGCTGCAGCCGCTCGATCTTCGGCTGGAGCGCGAAGAGCATGCGCGCCGCGTCGTTCGTCGGTTCGCGAAACACGCAGCGCCGTGCCAGCTGCTCGCCGCTTTCCAGCCCCAGCCGCCAATCGAGCCGCCGCAGCGAATGCCCCTTGATCTCGCGCCGTTCGAGCGCGCGCAGCAGCAGGGCGCGCGTCCCCGCGATGAGCGGCTCGCTGAGCGCGGCCGGCGCCGGCAGTTCCAGCTCCTCGCTGATGCGCACCTCCTCCGGCCGCGGCACGATGCGCGCGTCGTCGCGGCCGTTCGCCAGCTCCCACGCGCGTGCGCCTTCGCGCCCGAACTGCGCCTGCATCGCCGAAAACGTCAGCTCCGCCACCTGCCCCAGCCAGTTCAGCCCGAAGAGCCGCAACCGCTGGTGCATGAGCGGCGAAACCGGCAGCACCTCCACCGGCAGCCGCCCGAGGAAGGTTCGCGCCTCGCCCGCGTGCACGAGCATCGCCCCCCGCGCCTGCACCGTCGCCGCCGCGTGCGCCGCGAACACCGTGTCCGCCGCCGCCAGCGAAACCGGCAGCCCGCTCGCGTTCTCCGCCGATTCCTGGAGGTCGCGCAGGTATGCCGCGTCGTCCATGCGCGCCATCTCCGCGAGCCCGTGGATATCGAGGTGCGCGTGCCCCGGCGCGATCGCCTCCACCGCCGGGCTGTAGAGCCGCAGCAGGTCCAGCAGTGCCCCCGATGCCTCCGTCGCCACGCCTTCGCGGTGCGGCAGGAAGACCGCCTTCGGGCAAAGCGCGAGCGCCCGCCGCAACGTCGTCCCGATGCCCACGCCCGCCGCCACCGCCTCCGGCGAACACGCCACCACCGCCGCGTGCTCCTCCGGCGACCCGCCCACGATCACCGGCTGCCCACGCAGCGACGGGTCATCGCGCCGCGCGAGCGCCACAAGGAAGTCCGCGACAAGGAGGCATGCGACCTGCATCGGACCTCCGACTATAGAACAAGCGTTCTGCAATCGGGACACCCGATGTCGCTTTCTTCACGAAGGGAAAGGCGCCGGCGAAAACATGCGGTCGCCGCCGCGCCCGGGTCACTCGAAATTTGGGGAATGCTATTCCCCGTGCCGCCGGGCTACCCTGCTCCCGCCGGATTCCCGCGCGGAGGGCATCCATGACCCGCACGATTCCTCTCAAACGGAGCATCGTCATCCCGATCGCGGTCGCCGCCGCGGCGCTGCTGTTCGTTGTTTCAGCCCGGGTCGTGGCCTCTCCCAAAGACGAGCCTCGAGGCTACTCCGCGAACGATTCCGGCCTGCGCGATGCCAGCACCCGGCTCGGCTTCACCGTGAAGCTGCCCGGCGAATTCGCCACCGCGGCGAAGGTGATGGACGCGTCAGTGTCGAGGGCGTGGCCGAGCCCGCGGGGCCGCGCGTCGCCGTGCTTCATTACAGCGACGGGACATCGCCTCGCGACCGTTCGGGACGGGCAACCCTTGAGATCCTGCAGTCGGCCACCGTGTTCCGTAACAGCTCCGGACCATTGCTGAAGGAGACGAGCGCCGGCGTGCGCATCTACAAGGCCAAGGGCCCGGGTGGAGTCGAGCACACGTTCAAGACCACGGACGGCACGGTGATTTTCACGTTCGCCGGCGCCCTCCCCGCGAGCGATGACGCCGCCATCCGCATGTTCGAAAGCATGCGTTAGCATCCCCGCATGGCGGACCGTTGGGAACCCGGCCAGGTGCGTTTTCTCGGGCTGCCCCATCGCCGCGCCGCCATCGTGATCGCCGGCTTCGCCGTCCTCGCCGCCCTGTTCTTCGCGGGCGCGGTGCTATCCGGCCATCCAGTGGCCTTCGCCGCCGGCGGGTGTTGCCTGGGCGGCGCCGGGACCGCCTTCCTCATCGAACAGGGCATCCCCGAATGGGCCCACCGGCGCCAGCAGCGCATCAACGACCGCTACCGCTGAACCTCACCCCGCAAGCCGCTTCTCCATCACCACGTGCGGGCCGATGCCCGGCACGTCGAACTCCTCGCTCACGGTCGTGTAGCCCACGTGCGCGTAGAAGCCCTCGGCGGCGCGCCGCGCGTTGAACCAGGCGATGCGCCCGCCCTGCTCGCGCACGAACGCCTCGGCCGCGCGGATGAGCGCCGCGCCGTGCCCTTGGCCGCGCACCGCGGGCAGCGTCGCCATGCCCCGCAGCTGCCACTCTTCCGCGCCCGCGCCCGGCCGCGGATGGTGCATCGCCGTCACCACGCCCACGAGCCCGTTCGCCGCGAAGGCCCCGAAGTGCGCCGTCTCCGGCTCGTCGTCGCCCGCGAAAATCGCCGGGTCACCCGGCATGCCCGCGCGTAGCACCATCACGCGCAGCGGCCGCGCGACCTCGATCGCGATGCGCCGCACATCGAACGGGCCCGCGCTCACTGCCCGCCGGCCGCCGCCTCGGTCGCGACGATTCGCGGCAGGCGGTCGTCCGCCGCGTGCTGCAGCTTCGCCACCACCTGCAGCAACGCCACGATCGCCATCGCCGAGCCGCCCATCAATCCCAGCGTCTCGCGCAGGCCGATGTGGTCCGCGAGCACGCCGATGGGCAGCGCCGCGATGCCGAAGAGGCTGAAGCTCATGCTGCTGATCGACTGCACCCGCCCGTGGTACTCCTGCTCCGTGAGCATCATCGTCAGCGAGTTGTTGAGCGATTGGAACGCGCTCGCCAGCGCCCCCACCAGCAGGATCGCCAGCAGCCCGGCCTCGAAGCTCGGCGCCATCCCCAGCAGGATGAGCGAACCCGCGAACAGGCACGCCAGGATCGGCTGCGCGAACCACGCCTTCTGGTGGCTCGCGAACGCCGCCACGAAGATCGTCGCCGTCACGGCGCCGATGGCCGCCACCGAACTCATCGTCCCGAGCCCCGTCGCGCCCACGCCATACTCCTCTTTCGCCAGCGCCGGCAGGAACGACTGGTACGGGAAGCCCAGCATCATCACCGCGAAGGCCACGAGGATGAGCTGCGAAACCGACGGCCGCCCCTTCACATAGCGGAAGCCATCCACAAGGTCCGCCACCGGCGACCGCTCGCTCTTCTTCTTCGGCTCGCCCTTGGGCAGCTTCACGAGCGTGATGCTCGCGATCACGAAGCCCAGCGTCGTCAGGTAATACACGCCCGCCACGCCGAAGAAGTGGATGCCGATGAGCGCGCCCGCAATCGACGGCCCGATGACACGCGTGCTGTTCATGCTCAGCTGCTGCAGCACCACCGCGTTGCCGATTTTGTCCTTGCCAACCAGCTCCGAAATGAACGCCTGCCGTGCCGGCCCGACGAAGGCGAACCCGCTGCCCTGCACGATGCCCGCGACCACGAGCATCCAGTACTGCACCATGCCCAGCTCGATCATGGTCGCCAGCCACGCCGAATTGATCGCGATGATGCCCTGCGCCACCCAGAGCACCTTCCGCTTCGGCAGGCGATCGGCCAGCACCCCGCCCCACATCGAAAGGATGAGCTGCGGCAGCCCGAAGGCGAGCATCACGCCCCCCAGCGCCGAGTTTCGCCCCGTCAGGTCGAAGGCGAGGTAGCCCCGCGCCAGCACCTGCATCTGCATTCCGAGGAACGAAAAGAGCGTCCCGAACCAGAGCACCCGGTAGCGCGGGTTCTCCAGCGAATAGAAGGTCCGCTGCATGAAGCGAATGAAGGGCATCCCCCGCACTCTCACTTTTACGTTAGGGTTTTGCCAGCCTACCAGAATTTGCTTACCGCGTGCGAACCGTTGCGCGATCCTTCGCTCCCGGAGCAGGATTCCCCCGCCGGAGCCGCCGGCCGGAGCCCACCCATGTTGCAGCAGGGAACCTTCCGCGGGTTCGATGTCGCCATCCAGCCGCCCGGCATCGCGCTCATCACCTTCAATCAGCCCGAACGGCTCAACGGCACCACCCAGGACATCAAGCGCGACCTCGTCGAGACGCTCATCCAGGCGCAAATGGACGATGCCGTTCGCGTCGTCGTCTTCACCGGCTCCGGCCGTGCCTTCTGCGCCGGCGACGACATGACCGGCCGCCCCCTCCCCGATGCGCCCGCGCTCGTGCCGCCCATCGCCCACGGCCACCGCGAGCCGATTGGCACCTACAACGGCCTGCGCCGCCTTTCGCAGCCCGTGCAGGTCGCCATCCGGGACCTCGACAAGCTCTGCATCGCCGCGATCAACGGGCTCGCCATCCAGACCGGCCTATCGCTCGCGCTCGCCTGCGATTTCCGCATCGCCTCCGGCCAGGCCCGCCTGGGGAGCGCCACCCTCCGCTTCGGCCTCCTCCCCGACGAAGGCGGCCAGTTCCTGCTCGTGCAGATGATGGGCGTCGCGAAGACGATGGACTTCCTCATGCGCAAACGCATCGTGCCCGCCGCCGAGGCGCTCGAACTCGGCCTTGTGCACGAAGTCGTCCCGCACGACGAGCTCCTGCCGCGCGCCATGGCCCTCGCCACCGAGCTCGCGAACGGCCCGCAGGTCGCGATGCGGCTGCTCAAGCGGTCCATCTACAACGCCGCCGAGATGACCTTCGCCCACGCCCTGGACGAAATCGCGGCGAAGACGGCCATCAGCGACCACCACCCCGACGCGCGCGAGGGCGCCGGCGCCTTCCGCGAAAAGCGCGACCCCCACTTCAACGCATGGCTCGCGGGGCGCTAACGAGTTCCCAGTTCCCGGTTGCAAGTTCCCAGGCGGCAACCCCAGGGGACCAGGCCGCCCCAAACAGGGTTGATCCCCTGGGAACTGGGAACTGATCACTGGGAACTGGGCCCCGCGGGGCCCTTGGTAGGGACCCGTTATAAAGGCACACACGCGTGTTACCCATGCTCCGTGGCTCCCGGCGCACGCTGAGGGAAGACAACGAGAAGCGCCCCCCGGCCCCGACCGATGCTTCTCCGGGAGCTGCCAGATGGACAGCAACAGGCCAGCCGCCGCGCCCACGGCGACGGCGATTTTCACGGACGAGGAACTCTGGCTCCTGCAGTCCGTCATCCGCCACGAGACCGCCCAGCAGGAGCAGTGGCGCATTCCCCCGGCCGGCCTCGCCCTCAACGACCAGGTCGCCGAGTCCATCCTCCGGTGCGACGAGCTTGGCCTCTGTGAGGCCGCCCTCATCCTCACCTACGAGGACTGCCTCGTCATCGACTACTGCGTCCCCCAATCGGCCAAGGCGGCCAGCGGCGTGGCCATCGGCAAACAGGTGCTGATGAAGTCCTTCCGCGCCCGCCGCGCCATCCAGGGCGGGGACTTCGATACCGCCGACGAGCCCGTTTCGCTCTCCGGCGAGGAACTGCAAGAACGCCTGCGCCAGCAGCGCGGCTAGGAGGTCAACCCCATGCCCGCACCGACGACCACTCCCACCACGACGACTCCCGGCATCGACCCCGGCATTAGCCCCTGGCCGGAACGCTACACCGACCCGGCCCGCATCTGCCCCCAGCAGCGGCGCGAGGGTGCCTCGCCCGACGTGGCGCCGTAGCCGTGGCCGGTCTCTGGTTCGAACCGGGATTTGCCACCGGCGCCCCCGAGCCCGCGCGCTGGGTCCCCCTCGCCGGCCGCAACATCAGTGCCTTCGACCCGAGCCGCATCGACCCCAGCCCGGGGCGGCGGCTCCGGGCCTTCGCCACCCTCGTGCACAGCGTCGACCCCACCACCGGCTCCGTCGCTTTGCGCGATACCCACCAGCCGTTCCTCCAGCCGGGGAAGCCACTGACCTACGGCGAACTTCTCGACCTCGTGGAGAACGACCCCGGCCTCGCGTCGGTGCGGCAGGCGCTTGCGACCCTGCCGCTGCGCCTCGGCCATCCCCGCCCGCTCGTCGAGGACATCCCGCCCGAGAACCAGTGGACGGCGCGCGACCCCGACCTGCCGCCCGCCCTCCAGGACCTCGGCGACGAAATCAACGAGGACATCCGCGAAGGGCTCGCCGCCTTCGACAATCCCCACCATTACTACCCGGGCATCGATGCCGGCATCGACCCCGTGCCCGACGAGCACGTGAAGCTCGTCATCTGGGCGCTCCAGCGCGAGCTCAACCGCGAGCTCCGTCCGAACGAAGGGCACTACGGCGGTTCGCCGCCGCTGCCGGCCGCCCCCCTAACCGACCTCCCCTGGCACGTCCAGCGCGCGATCGTCGAACGCCGCCGCCTTCGCTACCTGCAGTGGGGCATCGGCCGCGGCGAATGGGAAAGCGGCGCCTGGTCGCTCTGGAACATCCCCCGCGACGACGACTACGTGCCCCGCCGCTCGGCGCGGCTCGCATCCATCCACGGCGTCTGACACGGCGGGCGCGAGCCGCGCCCGCTCACAACCCCTGCTGCCAGAGCCGGTACAGCCCGAGCGCCAACACCAGCGCGATGTAGATGAGCGCCGCGTTCCGGAGCGTTCGCAACAGGCTCCGCGCCTGCTGGTTGCGAAACACGACCGCCATCACCACGAGCACCGCCCCCAGGAGCACCGCCGCCTGCGCGAGGAACACCCTCATGGCCGGGCCTCCCCGTCAGACCGCGCGCCGGGCGTGCTCAGGCGTCGCCCTTCACGGTGCGGCTCGCGAACTTCCAGCCGCCGGCCGCCTTCGCCAGCGTGTCGTGGTAAATCGCCGTCGTGAGCACGTTCGGAGGCGTGCCCGGGTCGTTCAGCTTCCACAGCACGAGGTAGCACGAGCCCTTCGCGCCGTCGCCCTCGGCATCCACCACCAGGTTGTTGATCCAGTGCCGGCCCTTCAGCCGCGAAGCGAAGCCGGTCGCGAACGCCGCCAGCTGCTCCGTGCCCGCGAAGTTCCCCGAGCCGGAGCTGAACGTCCCGTCGGCCGTGAAGCAATCGGCCCAGGCCGCCCCGTTCCCGGAGTCGATGGCGTGGTTGTAGCGCGCGTACAGCTGCTGAATCGCGAGTTGGTCTTCGACGGACAGGCCCATGGGGGACACCTCGTTCGCTTGGTCGGCGGAGCATACCCGGGGGCTGGCCGCCGCTCCACCGCGCCGGCCATCCGCGCGCCCGGCTTTCGCGTACCATAGCCCGATACCGATCCCGGATGGCCCCATGAAGGTTCGCCTCGCTCTCGCGCTCCTCGCCAGCCTCGCGCTTCTCGCCGGCGCCTGCAGTGATGGCCGTGACTACCCGACAAACCTCGACGACAAGGACTACGACCTCGCCGCCATGGCGCTCCCCGATGACGCCGCACCCTCCGGCATGGAGCCGTACACCGACCAGAACGGCGACACCGCCGAGGTCGATTTCAGCAACCGCGAATGGGCCGAAGCCTTCGCCGACGACCCCGACGTCGAGACCAACCGCCTCGATGCCATCGGCCGCCTCACCGGGCACCTCAAGTTCTTCGTGCGAAGCGATCCGTACGAGATGCAGGCCGGGCCGCGCGCCATCATCACCCAGTCGACGCTGTACACCGAGGCGAAGGCCGCCTCCGAGGACATGCGCGCCAGCGCCGCCAACGCCAAAGCCAGCTGCGGCGTCCTCATCGGCGATAACGACGAGGTGCGCGAATTCCCCGTCCCCCATCTCGGCGATGAAGCCGCCGGCTACCTCGTGACCACCCGCAGCGGCCAATCCCCGACGACTGTCGATACCGTCGTCTGCTTCCGCACGGGCCGTATCCTCCACGCCGTCGTCCAGTCCGGGCTCGAAGGCTCCAGCGACATCGGCCTCTCGGTCCGCGTCGCCCGGCGCATGCTCGACCACGTGAATGGGGTGTTCGACGGGGGGTAGTTCCCAGTTCCCGGTTCCCAGTTCCCAAGGGCTACCCCGGGGGAGGCCGCGTCGCGCAGGATGAACGAAACGGGCGGCGCAACTGGCGCCGCCCGTTTGGGTGAAGTCGATCTGGGCCACCGTCAGGGGCGCGTGAACACCTGCGGCTCGTGCCCACCGGCCTGCGGCGTGAGGTGGAAGTCCGGGTCGTACTTCTTCAGCTCCCGCCGTGCGATCGTCATCTTGTGCACCTCGTCCGGGCCGTCCGCGAGCCGGATCGTGCGCGTGTTCGCCCACATCGCCGCCAGCGGCGTGTCCTGCGTCACCCCCGCCGCGCCGTGCACCTGGATCGCCCGGTCGATGACCTTCAGCGCGATGTTCGGCACCGCCACCTTGATCCCCGCGATCTCGTTCGCCGCGCCCTTGTTGCCGACCGTGTCCATCATGTGCGCGCAGCGCAGCACGTACTCGCGCGCCATGTCGATCTCGATGCGCGACTCCGCGATCCAGTCCTGGATCAGCCCCTTCTGCGCGACCAGCGAACCGAAGGCGTGCCGCGTCATCGCGCGCTTGCACATCAGCTCCAGCGCCCGCTCGGCCACGCCGATGGTGCGCATGCAGTGGTGGATGCGCCCGGGCCCGAGCCGCGCCTGCGAAATCGCGAACCCGCTCCCTTCCTCCCCGAGGATGTGGTCGGCCGGCACCCGCGCGTTCTCGAACAGGATCTGCCCGTGCCCGCCGCGGTCCTCGGTCCCGAACACTGTCAGCGAACGCTCCACCGTCACGCCGGGCGTGGCCTTGGGCACGACAATCATCGATTGCTGCTTGTGGCGCGCCTCGCCGGGGTTCGACTTGCCCATCACGATGAAGACCTTGCAGCGGTCCGCGAGCGCGCCCGTGGTGAACCACTTCCGCCCGTTGAGCACGTACTCGTCGCCATCGCGCGTGATTTGCAGCGAGATGTTCGTCGCGTCCGAGGAGGCGACCTCCGGCTCCGTCATCGCGAAGCCCGAGCGGATGTCGCCGTTCAGCAGCGGCATCAGCCACTCCTGCCGGATCCGCTCGGTGGCGAACATGTTCAGGATCTCCATGTTGCCCGTGTCCGGGGCGTTGCAGTTGAACACCTCGGGCGCGAACGTCACCTTCCCCAGCTCTTCCGAAATCGGCGCGTAGTCCAGGTTCGTGAGCTTCGTCCCGGGGTCGCCCGGGCGCAGGTGCGGCATGAACATGTTCCAGAGGCCGCGGTTGCGCGCCTCCGCCTTCAGATCGTCCAGCACGGGCGGGTAGGAATGGTGCCCGAGCGCGGCGTACTGGCGCTCGAACTCCTCCTCGTTCGGGTAGATCAGCTCATCCATGAAACGCTTGACTTCGGCCTGGAGGGCGAGGCCGGCGGCGGTGAATTCGGCGGGCATGTGGGCTCCTTGGCGCGGCGCGCGGTGCTCGGCCCTTCGTAGCACCGGCGGCTGGCCCCGGCAAGGCCCCTTCGGCCGCTCCCTTACCCCTCCAGCGCCCGCCGCACCTCCGCGCGCCCGAAGTTATCGATGAGCAACTCCGCGATCGGCGTCCGCCCGCTCCCCACCGAGTTGATCGCGCGCGACATCATCACCGTCTCGAACCCGAAGCCGCGCTCCCCGTACAGCTCCCGGATGCGCGCGTGGTCCGAGTTCGAAAGCAGCGCCGCGACGCCCCGCCGGGTCATCGCTTCGAAGGTGTCGCGCAGCCGTTCCTGCTCGGATGGGTCGAATTCCCCTCGCGTGTAGGCCGTGAACCGCGAGGTCGCCGAGAGCGGCTGGTACGGCGGGTCCAGGTAGACGAAGTCGCCGGCCGTGGCCGCCGCGCACGCCTGTTCGAAGTCGCCGGCGCAGAGCGTGACCCCGCGAAGCGCGTTCGCCGCCGCCATCAGCCCGTCCCGATCGAGGATGCGCGGCTTCACGTAGCGGCCGTGGGGCACGTTGAAGCCGCCCTTGCGGTTCTCCCGGTAGAGCCCGTTGTATCCCGTGCGATTGAGGAAGATCAGCCGCGCCGCCGCCTCCGCGGGCACGCCGGGCGCGCTCGCCCGCACCGCGTAGTAGTACGCGGCCCGTTCGCCCGCCTCCCGCGCGAGGTACGCCTCCGCCATCGGCGCGAGCCCGTCCGCGACGGCCCCGGGCTCGTCGCGCACCGCCCGGTAGCACGCGATGAGCGCCGCGTTGGCATCGCTCAACCGCGCGCCCTTCGCCCGTCCAGCGTCCGCGAAGGCGAAAAACACCGCCCCGCCGCCGAGAAACGGTTCGTGGTACCGCCCAAAGCGCACCGGCGCGCGCTCAAGGATGCGCGGCGCGAGCCGCGCCTTCCCCCCGGCCCACTTCAGGAACGGTCCCGCCGGCCGCTTCACTCCCATGGGTGCGCGCGACGACAGGCGACGGACTCCTGCCGCCTCACGACGCGACGAGGATCCGTTCGCGGACCGTTTCCCGGCCGGCCGTCTCGCGCGCCGCACGTTCGCGCATCTCCTCCAGCATCAGTTCGACCGCCTCGGTAAGCGACTCCCGGCATTCGTCGATCGTTCGGCCCTGCCCGAACGCGCCCGGCACTTCGACTGCCCGCGCGATCCACCATCCCTCGTCCTGTTCGAAGATCGCGGTCACTTCCATGTCGTCCTCCGGGCGCGCACCGCCGCGCTCCATTCTAGCGGCGCCGTGCCCTGCCCTCAGCCCCAGCGCGCGCTCGTCGCGACTTCCCTCCGCGTGACGCAGCGACGCGCATCCGTTCGCGGACGACCGGCCGGCCGTCGATCCGGCGTTCCGCTTCCTCGTGCATGAACGCGAGCGTCGCCTCGATCGCCTCCAGCAGCGATTCGCGGCATTCGTCCATCGTGCGGCCCTGGCCGACCGGCCCGCGCAGCTCCTCGGTCCAGCCGATCCACCAGCCCTCGTCCTGTTCGAAGATCGCGGTCACTTCCATGTCGCCCTCCGGACATCCAGCGCCGAGACCCGCGCGGCGTGGCCTCAGCCGCCGGCGAGCACCACCGCGAGCTCCTCGCTCCCGTGGATCCCCCGCACGATCTGCTTCTCGATGTCGGCCGTGCGGCTCGCGCCGGTGAGGATGAGCGCATCGACATCGCCAAGGTACTCCGCGAGCCCCGAGAGGTACCGCACGATCGTCGCCGGGTCGAGGTGCACGACCACCCTTTTCGCGCCCAGCAGCGGCCGGCGCGCGGCCGCATCGCCGAGCAGCAGCACGCTCCCCGTCGCCGCGATCGCCGCCGTCGCGTGCAACACGCGGTCGCCCTCGCGCGGCTCGTAGGCATCGAGCAGGGTCACGCCCAGCGCCGTGGCTCGTATGCGGAAGAGCTCCGCGAGGTCCGCCGGTTCGATCTCCTCGGGCGCGATGACCACCGCCGCCTGCCGCGGAGGATCGGCCACCAGGTTGGCCGTGTCGCGCTCCGGGGCGCCCGCGTGCGGCAGGACACGCGGGTCGCTCGCCGTTCGCTGTGCGCGAACGAAGCGCCCGCCGCCGTTTAGCCCGATTCGCCCCAGCGCCGAGGCCGCGCGCGCACGCGTCGCCCCCTCGAACGTGAGCGACCAGGCCTGCCACGCCAGCCGTTCGATGCGGCTTCCCGTTTGCCCCATCGCCACCGCGTCCGCGCGCAGGTCGAGCAGCATGCGATGCAGCGGGATGCCCACCGGGCACACCTCCGTGCACCGCCCGCACAGGCTCGATGCGAGCGGCAGGTCGGCGTAGCGGCCATCCTTCCACAGCAGCGGCGCGATCACGGCGCCGATCGGGCCCATGTACGGCGCGCCGTACGAAAGCCCGCCCGCCGCGCGATACACCGGGCACGCGTTCATGCACGCGCCGCAGCGGATGCAGCGAAGCACGTCGTGATACTTCCCCGCCGCGATCTCCGACCGCCCGTTGTCCACGAACACCACGTGCCGCTGCTGGCCGGGCGCCGGGTCCGCGAGGAAGTGCGAGAACGAGGTCAGCGGCTGCGCCGTCGCGCTCGGCGCCAGCACTTCGAGGATCGCCAGCGCACCCGCTTCGTCCGCGACCACCTTCTCGAGCCCGGTGATGACGATGTGCAGCTTCGGGTGGCTCGCGCCCAGCGACACGTTCCCTTCGTTCTCGACGACCATCACGCGGCCTGAGCGGGCGACCACCGCGTTCGCTCCCGTGATGCCCGCGTCGCAATCCTGGAAGAACGCCCCGACCACGTCGCGGACGTAGCGCGAAAGGCGCACAGGGTCGTCGTCGGGGATGTCGGCGCCGCCGCGCGCGAGCAGCTCGCGAATACGAGTGCGGTTGAGGTGGATGGCCGGCGCCGTGATGTGGCTCGGCCCGCGCCCCTCGATATCGACGATGTACTCGCCGATGTCCGTCTCCAGCAGGTCGATGCCCGCGTCGCGCAGCGCGTGCGTCAGCCCGACCTCCTCGCCGACCATCGATTTCGACTTCGCCACCCGCTTCGCATCGCCCAGGAGGCCGCGAATGATGCGCACGGCGTCGCCCGGCGTGGCCGCGCGGTGATAGCCGATGCCGCGGCGTTCAGTTCGCGCGAACCTGCGCGTGCAGCTCCTCGAGCCGGCCGATGGCATCGGCGCGCGCGGCCGCGGCCCGCGTCTTCGCATCCGCCGGCGACCTCCGCAACATCGCCCGCGAATCGTCGACCAGCTTCCGCATGATCGGCGTCACGTTGCGTGAAGGGTGTTCGGTGGCGATCTCCCGCGCCGCGCGTTCGTGATACGTCGTCATCCCAGCGCCCTCGCGAGGAGTTCCGCCACGGTCCACGTCTCCATGCGCTGGTTCGTGCCCCGCGCGCCGGACTCCAGGTGCGCGAGGCAGGAGAAGTCGGCCGAGACCACGACCTTCGCACCGCTCGCGGCGATGTCGTCGAGCTTCGCCGTCATCATCTCGGCCGCCACCTCGGGCAGTTTCACGGTGAAGGCGCCCCCGAAGCCGCAACACTCGTCCTCATGCGCCAGGCGCCGCACTTCGAGCAGTTCCACCTTCGCCAGCAAGCCGAGGACCGTGTCCGTGCCGCCCAGCTCGCGGCGCATGTGGCAGCTGTCGTGGTACACCACCGTGCCTTCGAGCATCAGCGCCAGCCGGTCGAGATTGGGGTGCCCGGCCACGTACGCCGAGAATTCGCGAAAACGCCCGGCGATGCGCGCCGCGCCCTCGCGCTTCGAACCTTCGAACAGCCCGGGCACGAAGTGCGTCACCATGCTCGTACACGACCCCGAGGCCGTGATCACCACATCGTGGCGGCGCGCTTCCCGCAGCAGCGAAAGCGACACCCGCTTCGCCTCCGTGCGGAAGCCGCTGTTGTAGGCAGGCTGCCCGCAGCAGCGCCCATCGATGAGCGTCACCTCATCGCCGAGCGCCTCCAGCACCCGCTTCGCATGGAAGGCATCGGTCGGCCGCAACGCGCCGAGGTAGCAGGGATCGAACAGGGCAACACGCGCCATGTCACGGAGCGTAGGGCGGCGCCGGGAGCAGGGGAAGAGGCAGGGTGATGTTCGAATCGAGGACGCGGCCGGTCAGCGGTCCCATTCAGCGCGCAGCCGCCGGGTGTATTCGAGCGCGTCCGTGTCCCGGTCCGCCCACATGCCGAACGCCTCACGAAACAGGCGCTCGTCGTCCGAGCCCCCCGTCCCGGCGCCCTCCAGCCAGGAATCCACCGCGCGGCGAATCGCTTCCGCGCGAGATATGCCCGACGTCGCGCAACGCGCGTCCAACGCCCGCACCTGGTCCGTCCGCAGTTCGATGATGGTCCGCATGCACCAACGATAGCGGCCCGTGCCGCCCCGCGGGTGCTAGGCCAGGCGCTCCGCCACCAGGTCGCCCATCTTCGCCGTGTTCACGACGTGCGCGCCCGTGCCGGCGATATCCGGCGTGCGGTAGCCGTCGCGAATGGCCGCGTCCACGGCCTCCTCGATCGCCGCCGCTTCCGCCTCCAGCCCGAGCGAGAGCCGCAGCATCATCGCCGCGCTCAGGATCATCGCCAGCGGGTTCGCCTTCCCCTGCCCGGCGATGTCCGGCGCGCTCCCGTGGATCGGCTCGTAGAGCCCGATGCCCGTGCCGTCTTTCTTGCGCTTGCCCAGGCTGGCCGAGGGCATCATCCCCATCGACCCCGCGAGCATCGCCGCCTCGTCCGTGAGGATGTCGCCGAACATGTTCTCCGTCACCATCACGTCGAAGCTCGCCGGGCGCCGCAGGAGCTGCATCGCCGCCGCGTCCACGAGCAGGTGCTCGAGCGCCACATCCGGGTACTCCTTGCCCACCTCCACGGCGATCTCCCGCCAGAGCTGGCCCGTGCGCAGCACGTTCGCCTTGTCGACGCTCGTCACCTTCTTGCGACGTTGGCGGGCGAGCCGGAAGGCGACGTGCATGATCCGCACGATCTCCTTCTCGCTGTAGCGAAGGGTGTCCACGCCCTGGCGGCCGCTCGCGCTCTCCCAGCGCTTCTTCGGCTGGCCGAAATACAGGCCCCCCGTGAGCTCGCGGATGACCACCATGTCGGTGCCTTCCAGCACCTCGGGCTTGAGCGTGCTATCGCTGAGCATGAGCGGGTGCACGCGCACGGGCCGCAGGTTCGCGAACAGCCCCAACTGCTTGCGCATCCCCAAGATCGCGTCTTCCGGCCGCACGATCGCCTTCGGGTCATCCCACTTCGGGCCGCCCACGGCGCCGAACAGCACCGCCCGCGATGCCTTCGCCTTCGCCACCGTCTCCGGCCGCAGGGCCACGCCGTGCTTGTCGATGCCCGCGCCGCCGATCGTCTCCTCGTCGTATTCGAACTCGTGCCCGAACTTCCGCTGGACGCGGCCCAGCGTCTTCAGGGCCTCCTCCATGACTTCCGGCCCGATGCCGTCTCCCGGCGTGACGAGGATCTTGAAGCTGGGCATGGCGCTGCCTCCGGCGTGATGGCTCAAAAGTAGCGGCACATCCCGTCGCAGTCCAAGAACGCGTGGGCCGCACATTCATGCCCCGCGGGCATCGGTTACGGGCTGTCCATGCGCGACGCTACTCCGTCAGCCGCCGCCGCATGCTCCAGAGCGCCGCCAGGTAGGTGATGCCCGTCGCGACCACCAGCCAGGCGAAGTCCCCCGCCATGCTCCACGCCATCTCGCCCGTGATGAACCCCCGGTAGAGCGACGTCGCGTGCGTGAGCGGGATGAACCACGCCACCACCCGCCCCCACGCCGGCAGCGAATCCGTCGGGAAAAAGGCGCCGCCGAACCAGAACATGGGATTGATCACGAGGTTGAAGAAGTAGCCGAACTGGCTCATCGCCTTCGCCACCGAGGCGAAGAGGATGGACATCGCGCTGAAGAAGATGCCCGGGATCACCGCCACCGGCACGCACAGGACCGCCCACGGCGAATCCACCATCCCCAGCCACGGTGTCAGCAACGCCGCCACCAGCAGGATGTACGCCGCATTCACCGTCGATCGCGTCGCCCCCCAGAGGATCTCCCCGGTGATGATGTCGTCGATGCTCGCGGGCGTCGCGAGGATGGCGCGGTAGGTCCCCTGGTCGAGCCGCAGGTAGCTGTTCCAGGCGCATTCGAACACGGCCGTGAACATCGGGAACATCCCCAGCAGCCCCGGCGCGAGGAACGCCACGTAATCCTGCCCGTTGTCCAGCTCGACGAATTTCCCCAGCCCCAGGCCGAGCGCGAAGATCACGAACGGCGGTTCCAGCAGCTGCGCCATGAACTCCGACTTCCAGAGCTGCAGCAGCACGTCGCGGTTGCGTTGCCACACGTGCAGCGCCCCCGCCGAAAGATCCGGTTGCTTCACGAACGCGGTCAATCCAGCAGCCCCCTTCCCGTGAGGCGGAGGAACACGTCCTCCAGGTTGCCCGGGCGCAGGAACGCCCTCCCCGGGTCGCCGATGCCCAGCGCCAGCTCGCGCGCCCGTTGCCCCGCGCCGTACACGTAGACCAGGTCCTCGACCTCCTCCACGGTCACACCCGCGATCGCCCCGAGCTCGCCCAGGAGCGGCGCGCGCTCTTCCGGTTCCATCCGCAGCTCCAGCACCTCCGTGCCCGCGTGCTGGCCGATGAGCGCGTGCGGGTTCCCCTCCGTAAGGATGGTCCCGCGGTGCATGATCACGAGCCGGTCGCAGAGGTGCGCCGCTTCGTCCATGTAGTGCGTCGTCAGGATCATGGTCACGCCGCGCGCCTTCAGCAGCCGCAGCTTCTGCCAGACGTTGTGGCGCGCCTGCGGGTCCAGCCCCGTCGTCGGCTCGTCGAGCACGAGGATGCGCGGCTCGCTCACCAGCGAACGCGCGATCACGAGGCGGCGTTTCATCCCGCCCGAAAGGTCCCCGATCTTCGAGCCCGCCTTCTCCGTGAGCTGGAACAGCGCCAGGGCGTCGTCGATGCGCGCGTCCGCCACTGCCTTCGAAAGCCCGTAGTAGCGCGCGTAGACCTCCAGGTTCTTCCGCACCGGGAGGTCCTCGTCCAGGTTGTCTTCCTGCGGGACCACGCCCAGCTGCGATTTGATCCGCCGCGCGTCCGTTCGCGGATCGAGCCCGGCGACGCGCAGCGAACCGCCGCTCACGGGCGAAAGGCACGAGATCATCTTGATGGTGGTGCTCTTGCCGGCGCCGTTGGGGCCGAGGAAGCCGAAGCATTCGCCCTCGCGCACGGCGAAACCGATGCCATCGACCGCCGTGAACGGCCCATACCGTTTGACGAGGCCCCGCGCCTCGACCGCGTTTTCAGTCACTGGGGAACTCCGGGGAGTGGGCGCGGCACGCACGGTGTGCGGCGCGCTGCATCGCTGGCTGCGCCTCAGGCAGCCGCCATAGCGGGCGAATCCGGTCTCAGCACGGCATCCAGGCCCTCGCTCCGCGAAGCAGTCCCGGCATCGTGGCACACGCCGCGAACGCGCCGCAAGCACGATTTCCGCCTGTGTGAACTTCGCCGCGCAGCCGCCGCTCAGGCCACCGGCACGAAGAGCGCGATGCTCGCCGTGAACCCGTGCAGGTAGTTCCTGCCACCCACCGGCCCTATTTCGCCGTTACAAAAGAAGCCCGCCACCGGCAGGCCCGCGAACTCCCGCTCGATCGCCTGCGCATCGTGGTTGGCCGAACCGAAGAGGCCCATGCCGCGCCCGTTGCACGCGAACAGCAGCCCCCCCGCCGGTTCCCGCGCATCGAGACCGGCCCGCGCCTCGATGAGCATCTCGCGCAGCTCCTCGTCGGCGGCGTTGCCGTCGCGCACCTGGAATTGCAGCGTCTGCCCCACGCGCGGCACATCGCCGATGGCCACGATCCCGGACGCCTGGTCGGCCCCCAGCAGGTTGCGAATGAGGAAGTCGCCGCGCCGGAACTCGTCCCGGTACTCGTCCATCGCCAGCCCCACGAGCAGGTTCCGCGATGCCCGCTGCTGCACGTCCGGAGGAAGCGCCCGCAGCGTATCGACCAGCACCTCCAGCGGCGGCCGCCCGCCGATGGCGCGCACGATGTTCCGGTCGGCCTCCGTGATGGTCCAGGTCTCGCCGATGGGCGCCGCCCCCTGCGATACCACGGGGCGCACGCCCCACGCCCCCCCGATGGCCAGCAGCAGCGCGCCGGAGTGGTGCACTTCGCTGCCGAGGAAGAGCTGCGTGTGCTGCCCGACCCCCGCCGAAGACGCCATGCCGCCCACCAGCGGCACCCCCGGGTACGCGCTCGACAGCCGCGCCAGCAATGCTTCGCTATCGAAGGTGAACGGGTCCGCGAGGATTACCCACGCGTTGACCGCTTCCGGCCGCAATCCCAACGCCTCGTGCCAGGCCTCCGGCGCCTCCGCCAGCGCCAGGAACTCCTGCGTGATGTGGAACGCCCGCAGCATCGCGCCCGGCAGCCGCAGCGAGAGCACGCTCAGCGCCGGCACGCCCTCCATTTCGCGGCCCGTCCCGATGACCGCCTGCCCCGAGCAGCCGAGCAGCGTCTTCGGCCGCAGCCGCTCCTGCACCACGCCCAGGATGTCGCCGAACGCCGCCAGGTAGTGCGAGCTCGCGAACACGAAGACGGCGTCGGCGCTCCCCGGTGCCCCTTCGCCCAGCGCCTGGTCCAGCGCCAGCCGCCAGTCGTGTGCCGTCCCGAGACCGGCGAACGTGGCCATGCGAGCATTGTAATGCAGCATCGGGCACGCTCCCGGCCCGCCATCTTTCCAAAACCCACACCCACGCCCGAAAGGAAGCCCGTGCGCATCACCGCCGCCACCTTCAACCTCCGCAACCTCAACGACCGCTACGGCGAGCGCCGCCCGCTGCTGGCCTCCGCGTTCGCCGCCTTCGCGCCCGATGTCGCCGCCCTCCAGGAAGTCAGCTTCGGCGAGGACCGCCAGGACGACCTGCTCGCGAACGCCGTCCCCGCGCACACCTACCGCAGCTTCATCGCCCGCAGCCCGCGCTACCCCGATTTCGGCAACGCCATCCTCGTCCGCACCGGCGACGCCATGGGCCAGCAGGAATTGCGGCTCGAACCGAACCGTGTCGTGCACCGCGTCCTGCTCCTGCTCGAAGGCCAGCGCACCGTCTGGGTCGCGAACACGCACCTCCACCACCGGCGCGAAGAGCCCGAAGTCCGTGCCCGCCAGGCCGCCGCCATCGTCCGCTGGATGGATGAAGCCCCCGCCGCGGACGCCTGCATCGTCGCCGGCGATTTCAACGCGCCCCCCGATGAGCCCGCCTGCGAGGTCATGCGCGCGGGCGGCTTCCGCTCCGCCTTCGTCGAAGCCAACGGCGCCGAGCCCGCGTTCACCTGGCCCTCCGGCATCCAGGCCCCCACGATGGACATCGACGGCGACCCGGCCTGCGTCGATTACCTCTGGCTCCGCGGGAACGTCACCGCCCTGCGCGCCTGGCTCGCCTGCAACGAACCGCACCCCGCCGACCCGACCCTTTACCCCAGCGACCACTTCGCCGTCGCCGCCGAGCTCGAAATCGGCTGATTCAGGCGTTCATTCCGCCCTTCCCCGTCCGATGATCGAAGGGATGACCGCGAGAGCCTGTGCCTGCTGCGGAAGCGCCGAGGCGGCGTTCGTCCTCGCCGTGCGTGGCGCCGCCCCCGCCGCCGACGGCTGGCAGCGCGCCCTCTGCCTCGATTGCCTCTGCTGGCTCGATCACACGGTCGGCGAAGTGCGTGCCGACGGCGATACCGGCCTGCTCGCTTCGCCCAGCGGCGGCGGCCGCGCGATGGTGTTCGCCGACCAGTGCCAGGTCTGCCGCGTGCCCACCAATGGCCCGCTCTCCATCGTCGCCGACGTCCCCCGGGCGCCGTGGACGAAGCTGCTCGTGTGCACCGCCTGTGCCGCCTGGGTTGGCTCCCTCGCCGGGGCAGGGGCGAGCGCCCGGGGCCGTTCCTTCCGCGTCATCGACGGCCGTTACGGCGAGTGGCCCCATCCGAACCTCCGCAGCCTCACGGTCGACGCCGATATCGGCGATTTCGCCGCCCGCGCCGCCGTCGAGACCGCCTGCGAGAAGATGGGCGTCGCCATCGAACGCGGCGGATCCGTCCTCTTCATCGAAGCCTCCAGCAGCGGCTACGCCCGCCAGCGCGCCAATGAGGACGAAACCCGGCGCCAGGCGAAGGTCGTCCTCACCACCATCGCCACCGAATCCGACCTGCGCGGCGCCCTCCGTGCCGGCGCCAGCGACTGGCTCACCCTCCCCGTCACGCCGCAGCAGGTCAGCGGCGCCCTCACCCGCGCCCTTCGCGGCCAGCGCATCACCAGCCGCGACGAAGCGACCCTCCTGCCGCGTGTGGCGACCCTGCCCCCGCTCCCGGAGGCCATCCTCTTCGAACCGCTCCCCGGCACGACGCCGTTCCAGGCCGCCTGGCTCTGCCGCCGCTTCGCCCGCGGCTACGACGACCTTGGCGCCTATGCCGATACCATCGCCCTCTTCGCCCGCGCCCCCAGCACCGACCTCCCGCTCGTGCGCGAACGGCTCGGCGCGCTGCTGCGGGGCCGCGTTCGCGTCCGCCCCGGCGAGCAAACGCCCGCGCCGGCCCGCTTCGAAGCCGCCGGATAGCGCGCCGTTCAGGGGGATCAACCGCCCCCAATCCGGAGAACCCCTGACTGTTCGCCGCCTGCGGCCGTCGCAGACTGTCCGCAAAGTGGGCAGGGGCCGTCCATGTACTCCATCCGCGTAGAACCCGAGACCAACCAGCTGCTGGTGACCCTCACCGGCCGCGTCACCACCGCCGAAGCGCTGCGCGCCGCCTCGCAGGCGTTCACGCTCGCCGAAGCGGGCCGCATCGCCGCGATCGTCTGCGATACGACGGCACTGCGTCGCGGCCCGGGTGGCCTGCTCCTCGTCGCGACCGCGCTCGCCGCCGGCCACCGCGAAGGCATGCGCCTCGCCCTCATCGGCGAAGGCACGCGCCGCCGCCTCGCCGAGCGCCTCGCCCGCTATTCGCGCATCCCCGCCGAGGGCATCGCCGCCTTCGAGAGCGAGGCCGAGGCCCGCGACTGGCTCGCGCCCGTGCTCCGGCGCGCCCCTCGCCTCTCCGGCACCGAGCTGCGCCACGTCGAGGCCCTCACCCGTGCTCCCCGGCGTGGTGGCAAACGCGCCGCCCGCAACTCCCGCGCCGAAGGCGCCGCCTGACCCCGACCGCAAGCCCGGACGGCGCTACCATCGCCCTGTGACCCAGCGCCGCCGCCTCGATGTCAAAGACCCCGCGGAGACCGCCGGGCGGACCGGATGCCTTGCCCTCGGCGCCGTCCTGGGCATCGCCGTCGGCGTCGTCGTCGCCCTCTTCGTCATGCCCCGCCTCTTCGACCACTACTTCGGCGTCTCCGATATCTTCCGCGGCGAAACCTACGACAACGACGGCAAGGTCATTGTCCTCGAATCCGTGAACCGCATCCCCGATGCCCAGGGGCGCGAGTACCCCGGCCAGTTCGAAGCCGTGTTCCATATCACCGCGCGCAAGGCGTGGCCCGTGGAACCCTCGGACTGGGAGCTCGAACTCACCACCGGCGAAAAGCTCACCGCGCTCGCACCGGACCCGGCCATTGCGGATACCTCGCTCGCGCTGCCCCTCGGCGACGAACGGCGCGTCGTCATCCGCTTCCCCGGCACCGAACGCCGCGATGCCCGGCCCGAGATCGTGCGCCTCCACCTGCCGAAGGTGCGCTTTCACCTTGAGGAGCGCGAGAAGTGACGCCGCCCGAACCCGGGTGCGAAGGCGTCCGCACGCTCCCGCACCATCTGCGCGCCGGCCTGAGGCTGGTGTTCGTGGGCTACAACCCGGCCATCTTCTCCGCCGAGGCCGGGCACTACTACGCTCGCCCGGGCAACGTCTTCTGGCGCCAGCTCAGTGCCTCCGGCCTCGCCGGCCGCGATGTCACCGCCGCGGACGATGCCGCGCTCATGGACGAAGCGGGCATCGGCTTCACCGACCTCTGCTGCCGGCCCACGATCCGCGCGAGCGAGCTGCGCCCGGATGAGATCGCCGCCGGCGCCCGCCGCCTCCTCGGCGAACTCGAGGCGCACGCTCCGCGGGTCGCCGTCTTCAGCGGGCGCGGGATCTACCAGCACTTCGGCCGCCACGCGCTCGCCCTGCCCGCACGGGAACTCGCCGCGCGCCCCTATGGGCCGCAGCCCGAGCGCCTGGGCGGCGTCACCGTGCCGTGGGTCATCCCCAGCTCGAGCGGCCTCGCGAGCAAGTGGCACCGCGAGCGCCTCGAATGGCTCATACGCCTGCGCGAAAGCCTCGAAGGCTAGGCCAGCAGCTTCCCCGCGAGCGTTTCCGTGCCGCGGATCGCCTCGAACCATTCCCGGCGCGTCGTCTCCACCAGCTCCGCCGCCGTCGTGATCGCGCGCACCCCCGAGACTGAATGCCCCGCGCTCCCGGACCCGCTCTTCAGCGAGCTCGCGGCGATGCCGTTCGGCGCGATGCCCAGCGTCACGTCGTCGAGGCTGCTCGTCACCAGCGCTCCCTTGTATTCGGGCGTGCCGCGCGCCTCCACGGTCGCGATGAACTTCGTGCCCATGTAGCCGAGGTCGCAGCCGAGGACGCGTGCCGCCCACAGCGCCGCGCCATCGCTGATGCCGCCCGCCATCACCACCGGCCCGGCGTATTCCGCGCGCACGGCCCGCACGAAGGCGAAGCCGTTCGCCCAGCCCGTGTGCCCGCCCGCGCCCGCCGTCAGCAGCACCAGCCCATCAACGCCCGCTTCCAGCGCCCGCGCCGCGTGATGCATCGACGCCACGTCCGCGATGATCGAAACCCCGCCCGCGTGCAGCGGCCCGACCACTTCGGCCGGTGACCCGACACTCGTGATCACGAAGTCCACGCCGTGCTTCACGATCAGGTCGATGTCCTCGGCGATGCGCCGGTTGCCGCGAATGATGAGGTTCACCGCGAGGGGGCCCACCTGCCGGCCCGCCGCCCGCGCGGCCGATCGCGCCGCCTGGATGCCCGCGAGCCACCCGTCCAGCTCCTCACTCGTTCGGCAGTTCCCCGTGGGGAACGATCCGGCGACACCGGCCACGCACGCCGCCGCCGTCAGCTCGGGGCCGGAAACGCCCGTCATCGGGGCGCAAATGAGGGGCAGCGGCAGCGCCGCGACGACATCCGCGATACTCGACATGGAACCTCCGCGCGGGGCGATTTCGCGCATTCCGGGGCCGCGCGCGCATGCCGGCGGCGCCACCGGTACCCTGAGTTCGCGCCAACGCGCAGCGGGCATTGTCCGCCGCTGAATCGTTTCACTCCAGCCGGGAGGCCGCCCATGCGCGCCATGGTCCTCGATTCGCCCGCACCCGCGGCCAGCGCGCCGCTCACCCTCGCCGAGCTCGCGGACCCGGCCCCCGCGCCCGGCGAAATCGTCCTCGAGGTCGCCGCCTGCGGCGTCTGCCGCACCGACCTCCAGCTCGCCGAAGGCGACCTCGCCGCGCGCCGCCTGCCCATCGTTCCCGGTCACCAGGCCGTCGGGAGCGTCCGCGCGATCGGTGAGGGCGTGACGGACTGGGCGATGGGCGACCGCGCGGGCGTGGCCTGGCTCGCCGGGACCTGCGGCCTCTGCCGCTCCTGCCTCGCCGGCCGCGAGAACCTCTGCGAAGCCGCTACCTTCACCGGCTGGGACCGCGATGGCGGCTTCGCGACGCGCATCGCCGTGCGCGCCGATTTCGCCCATCGCCTGCCCGCGGCTTTCCCGGACCTCGCGGCCGCGCCCCTGCTTTGCGGCGGCGTCATCGGCTATCGCTCGCTGCACGTCTCGGGCATCCAGCCGGGCGGGCGGCTTGGCCTGTTCGGCTTCGGCGCCTCCGCCCTCTGCGCCATCCAGGTCGCGCTGCATTGGGGGTGCGAGGTATTCGTCTGCACTCGCTCCGAACGCGAGCAGGGGGCCGCCCGCGAACTCGGCGCCGCCTGGGCCGGCAGCTACGCCGACCGGCCGCCCGTCGCGCTCGATGCCGCGATCACGTTCGCGCCTTCTGGCGACGTCGTCATCGCCGCGCTCAAGTCACTCGCGCGCGGCGGCACCGTCGCGATCAACGCCATCCACCTGGACCGCATTCCCCGGTTCGATTACGAAGACCTCTGGTGGGAACGGAGCCTGCGCAGCGTCGCGAACTTCACCCGCCAGGATGCGCGCGAATTCCTCGCGCTCGCGGCCGCCATTCCCATTCGCACGAAGGTCGAGGCGTTCCCCCTGGCCGAAGCAAATCTCGCGCTCACGCGGCTCGCCGCCGGGCAGATCTCGGGCGCCGCGGTGCTGGTCATGGACTGACCGGCGGCTGCTCCAGGGGATGAAGGGGAGAAGGCGCTCAGCTCGCCTTGAAGAAGCTCGCGGCGCAGGCCTCGCACATCCCGTGCGAAATCTGGCTGCCACCCCGCCGGAGACACGTGCCGCACCACGCGCACACAACCGTCAGGGGAATCTCCTTGGCGCCACGAGCGACCGTTCGCGTGTTCATGGCGGTATCTTCCCACGCACCCCGTTTCGTCACGTACATGAAACGAACCTGAAACTGCAAAACCTCCGTAAAACTCAGGCCCGTTAGTGTTGCAACAGCGTCAGCGCACCCGCGCTCGCCGCCCCGGCCATCACGATCATGGGCACGAGCATCAGCGGCGAGAGCCGCTCGCCTTTGGCGCCCAGCACCGTCGCCATGAAGAACAGCTGCACCAGCGACGCCGCCGCGACTGGCTCCAACATGCATCACTCCCCGCCCCGAGGGTTCCCGCTCACGCCCCGATCGTCGCCCGCGGCCCGCTTCGCGCCGCTAACGCCGGGGGCCGTCCGCTCGCGAGCGCGTTTCACCTCCAGGGGCGTCCCGGACCTCCATCCGGCCCGAAATGACGGGGCTTACCGGACCTGTCCCCCACCATCGGCTATACCACACGGTGATCGATATCGAAGCGGGCTATGCCCGTAGCGAAATCGCAACCTTTGGCTCACCGGCCCGACACGCGCTGCAACGCCCCCCGCGCGACACTGGCCGCGGAGAATCACACCCGGGAGGTCACCGACATGGCAGCGATGAGTGCAATGGGACTCCGCGAAATCCGCCGCGACCGCGGCCCCCGCCCGCCCGCCGACCGCACATCCGAGATCGAGATGCTCGAAGCCTATCGCGAGCGCCTGCTCACCGAACTCATGGAGATCGAGCGCGAGATCAACGCCGTCAGCCGCTAAGCACCGCGGGCTATTCGACGACTTCGGCGGCCGCCCGGCGCAGGCGATCATCGACTGCCCGGGCGAGCCCCGACGTCCCCGGCCGGCGCACCACCACAAGCTCGACGCCCTCCGCGTCGAGCTTTCGCATTCCCGCGAACAGCCCCGCCGCGAAGGCCGCGTGGTCGCCCTCCGCACCCAGCACCACCACGCGCACGCCATCCAGGTTCGCGACGGCCGCGGCATCCATATCGGTGCCGATGACGCCCGTTCGCAGCCCGCGCGCGAGGGCATCCGCCACCCGTGCGCGCAGCACCTCGATCGCGCCCCCCCGCACGTACACCAGCCGCGCGCGAGGCGCGTAGTGGCGTTCCATCATCCCCGGCGAAGCCGGCCGCTCCTTCCCCGGCCCGAGCGCGAGCGGTCCCGCCACCCGTTCCAGCGCCTCCAGCGTCAGCGCCCCGGGCCGCAGCAGCCGCGGCGGCTCGCCGGTCACGTCCACGACCGATGACTCCACCCCGAACGCTGTAGGCCCGCCGTCCAGCACCATTTCGATGCGCCCGCCGAGATCCTCCAGGACGTGCGCAGCGGTCGTCGCGCTGGTACGGGTGAAGCGGTTCGCGCTCGGCGCCGCGATGGGCACGCCCGCCGCGCGGATGAGCCCCAGCGCCACCGGGTGCGCCGGCACGCGCACGGCCACGGTGTCCAGCCCGGCCGTCGCGCTCGCGGGGACTTCCGGCTGTTTGCGAAGGACCAGCGTCAGCGGCCCCGGCCAGAACGCCGCCGCGAGCTCCCGCGCCAGTGCCGGCACGTCCGCCGCCACTCGCCCGAGTTCCGCCGCGCTTGCCAGGTGCACGATCAATGGGTCATCGAGGGCACGCTCTTTCGCCGCGAAGATGCGGCGCACGGAGGCGTCGTCGAGCGCGTTCGCCCCCAGCCCGTACACGGTCTCCGTCGGGAACGCGACCAGGCCGCCCGCGCGGATGATCGCGCCGGCCTCGGCCAGCACGCCTCCGTCCGGGGCCTCGGGGTCGATGGGGATGACGCGCGTCTCCAGGGGCGGCTCCTCGCGTCCCAAGGATAGCCCCGGAGTGGCCTCAACTGCCGGGCGGCCCCCCGTCCGAAGGTGTCCGCGTGCGCGCCGGGTCGAATTCGAACGACGGCGGCGGCGACTTCAGCGGGTAGTTCTTGCCCTTCGCGCCCGCGGGCTCGATCGGCTCGGGCGCCGGCTTCTTCTCGCCCTTCGGCTTGCCCTGGTTGTTCATCGTTCCAGTGTCCGCCCGTGGCCGCCAGCGAGGGCTCACCACGGGCTGCGCTGCCGTTGCAGCTTCGCGAAGGCTACGCGAGCGACCCTTCGATCAGCCGCAGGCCAAGCTCCATCCCCAGGGGCAGCGCGTCCTCATCGATCGCGAATCCCGGGTCGTGGTGCCGCCCGGCGATGCCCTTCGCCTCGTTCCGGGCGCCCAGCCAGAAGTAACAGCCCGGCCGCGCGAGGAGGAAATCGGCCATGTCGTCGGCGCCCATGCTCGGCGCCGCCACGATGTTCGCCGTGCCCAGCAGCCGCGCCGCCTGCTCGACCACGAACGCCGCCACGCCCGGGTCGTTCACGAGCGGCGGGCAGCTCGTGGCGTGCGTGAAGGTGTAGCTCGCGCCGAAGGCCGCGCACACCCCCGCCAGGATCTCCTCGACACGCCGCACCATGAGTTCGCGCACGCGCTCTTCGTAGCTGCGAATGGTGCCCGTCATCGTCGCCGATTCGGCGATCACGTTGCCGCGAAACCCGCTCTGCAGCTTGCCAATGGTGAGCACGGCCGCGTCCGGCGGCGCCACCGAACGGCTCACCACCGTCTGCAACGCCACGATCGCGTGCGCCGCGATGACGATCGCATCGACGGCCTGGTGGGGCGCCGCCGCGTGCCCGCCGCGCCCTTCGATGACAGCTCTGAACGACGTCGGCGCCGCGAAGAACGGCCCGGGCGCGACGTTCACCATGCCGATGGGGATGTCGGCGCTGATGTGCAGCCCCAGCGCGCGGTCCACCTTCGGCGATTCGAGCACGCCATCGGCGATGCAGCGCTGCGCACCCCCCGAGGCCTCCTCCGCCGGCTGGAAGACGAAGCGCACGGACCCGGCCAGCCGGTCGCGCCGCGCCGCCAGCAGCTCCGCGATCCCGAGGGCGATGGCGATGTGCGTGTCGTGGCCGCAGGCGTGCATCACGCCCTCGTTCTTCGACACGAACGGCTCCGAAGAGCGCTCCGGGATCGGCAGCCCGTCGATGTCCGCGCGCCAGAGGACGGTCTTGCCGCCCTTCGCGCCCTTGAGCAGCGCCGTCGCGCCCGTGAGCGCGATCGGCCGCACATCGCTGAGCCCGGGGATGGCGCGCAGCCGCTCGAGGATGCGCCGCTGCGTCTCCGTCTCCTTCCAGCTCAACTCCGGGTACGCGTGGAACTCGCGCCGCGTCTGGATGACCTGGCGGGCGATGGCGTTGACCTCGGAACGAACCTGCGGCAGGCGGCTCAAGAGCGGGGACTCATCGGCACGATCATGGCCGCGAGGGTAGCAGATTCATGTGTCCGCATTGCGTCGCCGCTAATCGCCGCCGGCCGGCGCGGTCGCCGCCATCGCCGCGCGCGCCGGCCGTCGCAGCGAGATGCTCTGCACAAGCCCCACCCCCGCGATGATGAGCGCGAGGCCCGCGAGCATCGGCCACTTCACCGGCTCATCCAACAGCAGCCACCCGAGGAAGATGCCGATCGGCGGCATGAGGTAGGTCACCGCCGAGGCCGCCACCGCGCCCACCTCCCGCAGGAGCCACATGTAGAACACGATCGCCAGGCCGGACCCGGCGCCCCCAAGCACGAGCAGGCTCGCCCACTCCTGCCAGCCGAAGCTCGCTCCGGTGTAGGCGCCCGTCCCCAGGGCCAGCGGCGCCAGCACGACGGACGCCGCCGCCACCTGCCCGACCGTCAACACCAGGGGCGGGACATCCGCCAGCCAGCGCCGGATCGACACCGCGGACGCCGCGTAGAGCACGGTGGCGAGCACCATCAATGGGATGCCGCGCCAGGCCTCGCCATCGAGTTGGCCGACGCGCCCCTCCATCAGCACCAGCACGCCCGCGAACCCCAGCGCGAGCCCGGCCACGCGCCGCGGCCCGAGCCGGTCGGTCCGCATCATCGCCGCCGAGAAGATCGCCGCCCAGATCGGCTGGGCCGAGTTCGCGATGCTGCCCACGCCGCTCGGCACGTACTGCTGGCCGATGCTGAACAAGGTCCACGGCAGCGCGAAGTTCGTCACGCCGAGCACGCCCAGCGCCGCCCACTGCCACGGCCGCAACCGGAATGACCGCCGCGTCGCGAACGCGAACGGCAGCAGCGTCGCGAGCCCCAGGACCGTGCGGCCCGCGCTCACACCCACCGGCTCCACGCCCGCTGTGACCAACACCCGGATAAACAGGAACGATGCGCCCCACACCGGCGCGAGCACGGCCAACACCAGCGCCGGCGGCATCTTCATCAGGGAAAGTTACCAGTTGTCAGTTCCCGGTTCCCAGGGGATCGGCCCCGTTGGGGTTGCCCTCGAGCCTCGAGCCTCGAGCCTCGAGCCCTTACTCCGGCCACCCCGGCGCGCCGTCGGCGTATTGCAGGCGCGCCGTCTCCGCGAACAGCGCCCGCCATTCGCCGTCCCCGTACGGCGGGCCCACGAACCCGGGGCATTCGCGGTGGCGCACGAGCAGCGGCACGTACGGCATCGCGTCGAAATCGCCGGCGAGCGCCGCGTGCATCGCCCTCCGCATGCCGTCCACGTCCGCGTGGTTCGGCCGCAGCGTTTCGGCTTCGAAGAAGAGGACGAAGTGGGGGTACAGGCGGCAGGCATCGGGCCGCCCTTCGTGCACGCCGCAGAGCAGGTCGTCCCGCAGCAGCACGCACCGGCCCTCGCGCCGCGCGAGCAAGAACGGCTGCGCGAGGGGCATCGCCAGCGGCTCGCCGTCCAACATCTCGAGGAAGTCCGCGGGCGCGATCCCGTGTACCGCCTCCAGCCGGTCCCGTTCGCGCTCACCGAGGCTGACGCTGAACCGCTTGCAGCAGTGCACCGGGCAGTCCCCCATCAGGCAGGCGAACGAAGGCGTTCCCGGCGTCACCAGGTCGTAGTTGGGGAAGCGCTCCGCGACCTCCGCCCACGTTCGCGCCGCGATGGTGTGAAAGGCGTCACTCACCGCTCCATCCTATCGCCGAAGCGCCCAAACGGACCTTGCGCCGTTCCCGGCACGCGGGCAAAGTTGAACGCACGCTCGCTCCGGCCGGAACGGGCGCGATAGCGATCGCTCGGAACCGAGCGCTCAGGGGCACCATGAGCAACGAACCCAACATCGAATCCCTCCCACCGGATGAACGCGCCCGCCTCCGCAAGCAGATGGGCGACCAGGCCATCAAGCTCGCCGTCAGCTCCCGCTGGGACGAAGCCGTCTCCGTGAATCGCGAATTCATCCGCGTCTTCGGCGATGAGGCCGAAGCCTTCAACCGCCTCGGCAAGGCGCTCTCCGAAGTCGGCCAGGTCACCGACGCGCGCAAGGCCTATGGCCGTTCGCTCGAAATCGAACCCACGAACACCATCGCCCGGCGCAACCTCGACCGCCTCGCGACGATGAAGGATTCGGCCCTGGCCGCCGCCGCGCCCAGCCAGCTCGATACCCGCCTCTTCATCGAGGAATCGGGCAAGGCCGCCGTCGCCATCCTCCAGGCCGTGAACGAAGAAGCCGCCGCCCTCCTCGATGCCGGCGACCTCGTCGACCTCCAGGTCCAGGGCAACGCCGTCAACGTCGTCAACATGAACGGCGAGTACATCGGCATGGTCGAACCGCGCATCGGCCTGCGCCTTTCGAAGATGATGGAGGCCGGGAACCAGTACAGCGCCGCCCTCCTCGCGACCGGCGACATCCGCGTCATGATCCGCGAAACCTTCCAGGCCCCGGCCATGATCGGCCGCGTCAGCTTCCCGCAGCAGGTCCGCTCCAGCGCCGAAGTTCGCGCCTACACCCGCAAGGGCCTCCTCCGCGGCGACGACATCGACTACGGCGACGACGACGAGGCCGAGGACACCGAAGAGGACGAGAGCGGCTGGCACGACGAAGGCTCCGACATGGACGGCACCGGCGTCGATGTCGATATTCAGCAGGACGACGAGAGCTTCGACTAGCCCCGTTCCCTCCCGCGCGCACCATCATCCATCGCCCGCCAGCCACCCGGTTGGCGGGCGATGCCGCGTATGTCACGGGGGCCGGGCGTGCTTGCAACCCCGTAAACAGGGCCAGATGCCCCATTCCGGGCCGCCGACCCTCCCTTGAGACCCCTTCACCCGAAAGCCTAGAATCCCGGCACACCGCGACACGCGGCGTGTTCGTCTTTCGAGCAGGAGGGTGCCGTCTATGAAAGTCTATGCCACCGAGGACGTCCGGAACGTCGTCCTCATGGGTCATGGGTCCGTCGGCAAGACCACCTTCGGGGAGGCCGCCCTCTTCGTCAGTGGCGCCACCACCCGCATGGGCTCCGTCTCCGATGCCAATACCGTCTCCGATTACGACGAAGACGAGCACAAGCGGAAGTTCTCCCTCAACCTCTCCATCCTCCCCGTCGAATGGGAAGGCCGGAAGATCAACATCATCGATACCCCCGGCTACGCCGACTTCATCTCCGAAGTCATCTGCGGCGCCCGCGCGGCCGATATGGCGCTCATCCTCGTCGATGCCGTCTCCGGCCCCGAAGTCGGCACCGACCGCGCCTGGAACATCGCCGAGCGCAACGGCCTGCCGCGCATGCTCGTCGTCAACCGCATGGACCGCGAAAACGCGAACTTCGAGCAGGTCCTCGCCCAGCTCCAGCAGCGCTGGGGCCCGAAGGTCGCGCCGCTGCAGATCGCGCTCGGCGCCCACGACACCTTCAAGGGCGTCATCGACCTCCTCCACCTCAAGGCCTACGTCGGCGAATCGGGCGAGGAAGCACCCATTCCCGCCGAGTTCGAAGCCGAAGCGAACGAGCTCCGCGCGAAGCTCATCGAGGCCATCGTCGAGACCGACGAGGACCTCATGACCAAGTACTTCGCCGATGAGGAGCTGACCGAGGACGAGCTCCGCCGCGTGCTCCACGGCGGCCTCGACCACGGCCTCATCTTCCCCGTCGTTTGTGCCTCCGCCGCCCGCCAGATCGGCATCCGCCAGGTCCTCCACAACGTCGCCTTCAGCGGCCCTTCGCCCGCCGACCGCGACCCCTTCGAGGCAGGCGAAGCGCGCCTCAGCGCCGATCCCGCAGGCCCGGTGGCCGCCCAGGTCTTCAAGACCGCCGCCGACCCCTACGTCGGCAAGCTCACCTACCTGCGCGTCATCAGCGGCGTGGTCAAGGCCGATTCCCACATCTGGAACGCGAACAAAGCCGCCGATGAGCGGCTCGGCACGCTCTATGTGCAGCGCGGCAAGGAGCAGCTGGCCGTCCCCGAGCTGCGCGCCGGCGATATCGGCGTCGTCGCCAAGCTCGCCGCCACCGCCACGGGCGATACCCTCTGCGCCCGCGAGCAGCAGTACACCCTCCCCGAGATCCAGTTCCCGAGCCCCGTCTACAGCCAGTCCGTGCACCCGACCTCGAAGGCGGGCGTCGATAAGCTCGGGCCGAGCCTCCAGCGCCTCGTCGAGGAAGACCCTGGCCTCCGCCTCAGCCGCGATCCCTCCACGGGCGAAGTCATCCTCGCCGGCCTCGGCGATGCCCACCTCGATGTCACCGTCGAGCGGCTCAAGCGCAAGTTCGGCGTCGAAGTCGAGCTCAGCCTCCCGCGCGTGCCCTACCGCGAGACCATCGCGAAGAAGGCAAGCGGCGACTACACCCACAAGAAGCAGACCGGCGGCCACGGCCAGTACGCCCGCGTCGCGATCGAGCTCAACCCCCTGCCGCGCGGCTCTGGCCTCCAGTTCACGGAGAAGGTCGTCGGCGGCGCCGTGCCGCGCGAGTTCATCCCCGCCGTCGAGAAGGGGATCATGGAGGCCGCCACCGCCGGCGTCTTCGCGGGCTACGAACTCACCGACTGCCAGGTCGTGCTCTACGACGGCAAGCACCACCCCGTCGATTCGAGCGAAATGGCGTTCAAGCTCGCCGCTTCGCAGGCGCTGAAGGAAGCGGTCGCCTCGGCCGGGCCGCAGCTGCTCGAGCCCGTGATGACCATCCGCGTCCAGGCCCCCGAGCCCAACGCCGGCGACATCGTCAGCGACCTCAACACCAAGCGCGCCAAGATCCACGGCATCAACCCCGATGGCGCCATGTCCGTGATCGAAGCCGAAGTCCCGCTCGCCGAGGTCCAGCGCTACGCCAGCGACCTCCGCTCCATCACCCAGGGCCGCGGCGGCTTCGAACTCGAATTCGACCACTACGGCGAAGTCCCATCGCAAATCGCCCAGCGCGTCGCCGCCGACCACAAGAAGGCCGTCGAGGAAGCGCACCATTAGCTGTCGGCCGTCGGCCGTCGGCTGTCGGCGGGGCAACCCCGCGGGGAGCTGTTAGCCACCGGCTGTTAGCTATTCGCGGACAACCCCAATGCAAAGAGCCCTCCCAGTTCGGGAGGGCTCTTTCTCTTGGGGTTGTCCCGCCGACGGCCGATAGCCGACGGCCGACGGCTCACTTCCCCCCTGCCGGGGAACCGGCGTGCTTCATCGAATGGTCCGAGACGCCTTCGACGTTCACGTGCGGGAGGAGACGGTCGAGCCAGCCCGGGAGCCACCAGTTCGCGTTCCCGAGCAGTTCCATCGTCGCGGGGACGAGTACGAGGCGGACGATGGTGGCGTCCACGAAGATCGCTGTCGCGAGGCCGATGCCCATCTCCTTCACCACCCGGTCCGGGCCGAGCACGAAGGCGAGGAAGACGGCCACCATGATCGCCGCCGCCGCCGAGATCACCCGCGCCGTCGCCGCCAGGCCGTGCGCCACCGCCGTCGCGTTGTCGCCCGTCCGCACGTACTCCTCGCGGATGCGGCTGATGAGGAAGACCTCGTAGTCCATCGAGAGGCCGAAGAGGATGGCGAACATCATCATCGGCAGGAACACCTCGATCGGGCCCTTCTCGATGCCGAGCAGGCTCGACCCCCAGCCGAACTGGAAGATCGCCACCAGCACGCCATACGCCGCGCTGATCGACAGCAGGTTCATCACCGCCGCCTTCAGCGCCACCAGCACCGAACGGAAGACCGTCATCAGCAGGAGGAAGCTCAGGCCGATGACGCCCACGAACAGCAGCGGCATGCGCGACCCGATCTTGTCGCCGATGTCGATGTAGGCCGCGTTGCCGCCCGCCACGATCGCCTGCGTCGGCGTGCCCTTCACCATGGGCGGCAGCACCTCGTCGCGAAGGTCGTGCACGAGCTGCTTGGTCCGCGCGTCCTGCGGCGAACTCGCCGGGTACACCATCAGGATGGCCGTGTCCCCGTCCTGGTTCAGGATCGGCGGCGAAACGAACGCCACATCCCCCGCGATCGACCCGCCGCCCTTCGCGATCGCTTCCTGCACGCGGTCCGCATCCGCCTTCACGCCCGCGCCGTTCTCGACGATGACCATGAGCGGCCCGTTGTACCCGGGCCCGAAGCCCTTCGCCAGCAGGTCATACGCGCGCCGCGTGTGCAGCTCTTCGCGGCCGTTGCCGGCGTCCGTGAAGCCCATCTCCATCGCCAGCGTCGGCGAGGCGATGGTCAGCAGCACGGCCACCGCGAGCAGCGCGTACGGCAGCGGGCGCCGCTGGATGCCCTTCGCCATCCGGTACCAGCCGCTCGCCGGGTCCACGCCCTCGGTCGAATGCAGGAACGGCACCTTCAGGCTGTCCACCCGCTTGCCCACGAGCGAAAGCAGCGCCGGCATGAGGAAGAGCGACACCAGCACCGAGATCGCCACCGCGATCGCCGCGCTCGTGCCCGCCGCCGCGAGGAAGGGAATGCCCATCGCGTACAGCCCGAAGAACGCGATCGTCACGACCACGCCGGCGAAGATCACCGAGCGCCCGGCCGTCGTCACCGCGAGGACGACCGAATCCTCGACCGACTTGCCGTGATGGAGCCCCTCGCGGAAGCGCGTCACCACCAGCAGCGCGTAGTCGATGCCCACGCCGATGCCGATCATGCCCACGAACGGCCCCGTCCACTCCGGGAACGAAAGCACGTTCGCGCCCAGCGCGATCACCGAGAACGCACTGCCGATGCCGAACAGCGCCGCGCCGATCGGCAGGCCCATCGCGATCAGGGACCCGAAGGCGACGAAGAGGATGACCACCGCCGCCATGAGGCCGACGAACTCGGAGCCGAACGCCGGCTGCTCCACGGCGAACACCGGGTTGCCGCCGACTTCGGTCCGAAGGCCGTCGCCCGCCGCCGCGTCCACGAGGTCCACCAGCGCCTGGACGTCCGCCACATCCAGCTCGCTCGCGCGCTTGTCGAATGCCACGGAAGCGCGTGCGATCGTGCCATCCTGCGAAATCATCCCCGGCTGCTCGCCAAACGGGGATTCGACAGCGACGACGCCGGGGAGCGCCGACGCTTCGGTCAGCAGTTTCTCGATGCGGGCCTGGATGGCGGGCTCGCGCACCCCGCCCGCTGCTTCGAACACCAGGTCGGCCGAATCGCCCGAGCGCGCGGGGAAGCGCTGCTCGAGGAGGTCGAACCCCCGCTGCGACTCCGAACCCGGCAGGCGGAAGTCGTCTTCATAGGGCCCGCCCGCCACGCTCGCCCCCCCGATGAGGGCGACGAGGATGACCAGCCACGCGCCCACCACCTTCCAATGGTGGCGGTGCGCGAAACGGGCCCACCGTTCGAGGAACGGCATGCCCGACGTGGAAGGGAGTTTGCGATTCGCCATGGCGCCTCCTGTTGCGTCGGGGCTCGAAAGAGCCAGCTTCGAGAGTGAAGCGGAATTCCGGTTCTTGTCAAGCGCGCCCGCCCCCTCTACGATGCGACACTGTGAGGGCCTTCACATGACCGCCGGCATCCCCGAGCGCGCCGACGCGCGTGCCAACCGCGAGCGCCTGCTCGATGCCGCGGCCGCCGTCTTCGCCGAGCACGGAATCCCCGCCGAGATGAAGACCATCGCCGAACGCGCCGGCGTCGGCGTCGGCACCATTTATCGCAACTTCGCCACCAAGGACGACCTCGTCGCCGCCGTCCTCCTGCGCACCATCGACCGCGCCGTCGAGCTCATCACCCGCGCCAGCGAAATCGAGGACCCCGCCGAAGCCGTCACCGCCATGATCCAGGTCGCCTGCGACCACGCCGAGGCGAACAGCGGCCTCTTCCAGGCGCTCTTCTCCGGCGGCCTCCCCCCCGATTGCGTGCCCGAGGACCGCTCGCTCGAATTCCTCCGCATCGTCACCGGCGTCATCATCCGCGGGCAGCAGGCGGGCGTGTTCCGCACGGATATGCCGGGCGAATTCCTCGCCGCCTTCCTCGATGCGTTCTTCATGGCCTACCTGGAGCTGCGCCGCACGGTCCCCGTCGAAGGCACCACGGAGCGCCTCTCCGTGCTCTTTCTCGATGCCGTGCGCGCGCGACCCTAGCCCGGCTTCGCGGCCGTCCGCCCGTGCGCGGCGAGCCACGCCTCGGCCATGTGCCGCCCCTGCGTGAGCCCGTCGGCGCGCTGGCCTTCGACCCCGCGATGCGTCCCGTCGGCGCCGCGCAGCCGGTTCGTCTCCGCTTCCGACATCGTCTTGTCCGTGCCGAAGTAGGTCACGCGGAGGCCCGCGCAGATCCGCGACATGCCCTCGTGCATGATCGTCCGGCGCCGGAGACGGCGTTCGCGTCCGCCGCGCCCGGTCATGCCCGGCGCCCGGCCCGCGCTCCCCTGCACCACCACCACCAGCTCCTCGTGCGCGACGATCCGCCGGAGGCACTGTTCCATCACCGCCAGCACCTGTTCTGGTTCGAAGAATGAGTCACCGCCGATCGTCTTCAGGAGCACGCGCCGCGCGAGCCTGAATCCCCGCGTCTGGCCGATGGGCCGCTCCACGGCATCGGTGCCGGCCTTGCCGAGCGCCTTTCCCGCACGCCCGAAGAGCCGCTCCAGGCGCAGCGGCACGGATTCGGCGCTCGTCCAGTACGAGTTCTGCTTCAGGATCACGAGGTCCGGCTCGTAGCGGCGAATCCACCCATCGATCAGGTCCGGCAGGTCGCTCGTGGGCCAGATCTCGCGAATCACCGTCTCGACCGGCTCGCCCGTGGCCTCCGCCAGCACCCCCTCGGCGATGCGCCAGCTCCGCAGATGCTCCGGGAGGTCGAGGGCGCGGTCGTTGCTGTTGCCGAGGCGAAGCACTTTCACCGGGACGGATAGTATGGGGTGTCCTTACTAATCGCTACGGGAGCGTGTCGCGCGCCGCCTCAGCCCTTCGCGTGCGAAACCTTCGCCGCCGCCCGCGGGGCCGTCAGCCGCAGCAGCCGCAGCGCCGGCGTGCCCGTCGCCCGCTGGAAGAGCACCGCGTAGGCGAGCGTGCCCACGCCGTACGCCGCCAGGCAGGCGAACGCGGCCCCGGTGATGCCCCATGCCGGGATGAGCGCCGCGCAGAGCACGATATCCGTCGCCGCCATCGCGCCCTTGACCGCGAACCCGACGCCCGGGCGCCCGGCGTGCGCATCGAAGTACGTGCTCAGCACCGCCTGGGGCGCGAGCAGCGCCGCCGCCACCGCGAGAATTCGCAGCGCGTTCGCCGCCGGCTCGTAGCGGTCGCCGAAGACGATGGTGATGGCCAGCGGCGCGACTACCATCGTGCCCATCGCGCCCACCACCGCAATCGCCACGCTCCGGCGCGCGCCGTGCATGGTCCACTGGGCCGCTTCGGTGCCATTCGCCTTCGCGATCCGGCGGTAGAGCACCAGCGGCACGCTCGAAGTGAACGCCAGCAGCACCTCCGCGCCCGCCGTGGCGGCCGAATAGAGGCCCGCTTCCGCCGCCCCCGCGAACGCGACCACGAGGAACAGGTCTGCGCGCGCGTTCAGGAAGCCGACCACCGAGCCCCCCATCGAGGGGGCGGCGAATCGGCCCAACCGCTTCGCGAGCCCGGGAGCGGCATCGCCGTCCGCGCGCCACCAGTGCCGCCCCCACCAGAGCAGCGCGGCCAGCGAGACGTAGTGCGCCGCCGCCCACATCGCCATCGCCTGTTCGGGCGTGCGATGCCCTTCGTCCGCGAGCCATAGCGCGAGCAGCGCGAGCCCCACGTACGCCGTAACATACCCCGTGAGCGCGTAGGCGACGGCCCGTCCTTCGGCCAGCAGCAGCGCCGCGAGCGCCGTTCGCAGCACCGCCGGCACGACCGCGAGCGCCACGAGGATCGCCAGCACCGTCCCCGCCGTGACGGCCACCACCGCCGCTGCCACGATCGCGAGCGCGATGCCCACCGCGAGCCCTAAAGCGGCGGCGGTGCGCGCGACGGCGCCCCGGGGCTCATTTCGCCGTGCGACATAATGACCGGCGGCGCTCCCGAGGCTTCCGCCCGCCATGCCCAGCGCCGTCACGCCCAGCGCCGCCGCCGCGTACTCACCCCGTTCGCTGACACTGAGGAAGCGCGCCGTCACCGCGCCGATGGCCGCCCACGCCACCATCCCGCTGAGGCGCACTACCAGGGCGACCATACCCGGCCGAATCACGCTCGGGATGCTATCACGGGTGGCGGCTGTCGGCCGCTGGCTATCGGCCGTCGGCTGTCGGCTGCCGGCTGCGAATCTGTCATGCGCGTGTCCGACGGTTCCCGGGCAAAGGGAACCCTTAACCGGCCGCGCCTGGCAGGTTGCTATAATCCGCGACATTCGCGAATTGCCGCGAATCGCCTTTCCCAAACATGGGCCGCGCCCACGGAGTGATGGCTTGGAAGACCCGAAGATTGTTGCCGAGCGAATCATCCAGAACGTCGAACGAGTGATCGTCGGCAAGGAACGGGAGCTTCGCCTCGCCATTACCGCCCTCATGTGCGGCGGTCACATGCTCATCGAGGACGTCCCCGGCGTCGGCAAGACCATGCTCGCGCGCGCCATCGCCACCTCCACCGGCTGCAGCTTCAAGCGCATCCAGTTCACGCCCGACCTGCTCCCCTCGGACATCTCCGGCGTCTCCATCTACAACCAGAAGGTCTCCGAGTTCGAATTTCGCCCCGGCCCGATCCTCGCCCAGGTCGTGCTCGCCGACGAAGTGAACCGCGCCACGCCCAAGACGCAGTCCGCCCTCCTCGAAGCGATGGAGGAGCGCCAGGTCACCGTCGATGGCATCACCCACAAGATGCCCGCGCCGTTCATGGTCCTCGCCACCCAGAACCCGATCGAATACGAGGGCACCTTCCCGCTGCCCGAAGCCCAGCTCGACCGTTTCCTCATCCGCATCCACCTGGGCTACCCCAGCGCCACCGACGAAGTCCTCGTGCTCGACCTCCAGCAGACCAGCCACCCCGTCGACACCATCCAGCAGGTCACCGACCCGAACGAGATCCTCCAGCTGCAGAAGGCGGTCAAGGAGATCTACGTCGACCCCCTGATCAAGCAGTACATCGTCGAATTGGCCCGCGCCACCCGTGACCACGAATCGGCATACCTGGGCGCCAGCCCCCGCGGCTCGCTCGCGCTCTTCCGCACCTCGCAGGCCCGCGCGCTCCTCGAAGGCCGCGATTTCGTCACCCCCGACGACGTGAAGGAGCTCGCGCTCGTCACGCTGGGGCACCGCATCATCATGAGCCCCGGCGCGAAGGTGAAGGGCGCCACCGTCGCCGACGTCGTCGCCGATTGCCTCCGCCGCGTGCCCGTCCCCGGTGCGCGCGCCCGGGCCTGACACCCCATGCGCCGGTTCATCCGGGCCTCGCTCGCGGCCGACCGCAGGACGCTGACGCTGTTCGTCGTCCTGCTCTCCGTCGCCGCGTTCGTCGCGATGGGCACCGGCTTCTGGCTGCTCTTCCGCCTGACCTACGTCCTCGGCCTCGCCATCCCCGTGGCCTGGCTCATCGCGCGCTACAACACCATGCACCTCGAGGTCGAAGCCGAACGCCGCACCGACCGTGCCCAGGTCGGCCAGGAAGCCCAGGAGATCATCGAAGTCCGTAACCGCTTCTGGCTCCCCAAGCTCTGGCTCGAAGTCGAAGACCCCAGCGACATGCCCGGGCATCGCTCCCGGCGCGTCGTCGTCGTGCCCCCGCGCCGTTCGCGGAACTGGGTCGTGAACACGCCGCTCCTGCGCCGCGGCCTGTACGACTGGGGCCCCGTGCGTGTCGTCAGCTCCGACCCCTTCGGCCTCTTCCGGCGCGTGAAGGAGTTCGGCGGCCGCGAGCAGATCCTCGTGTACCCGCCCGTGTTCGAACTGCCCCACTTCCAGGCGCCGCCCGCGAACCTCCCCGGCGAGGGCCGCTTCCGCCGCCGTACCCACTACGTCACCCCCAACGCGAGCGGCGTCCGCGAATACGCCCCCGGCGATGCCTACAACCGCATCCACTGGCGCAGCACCGCCCGCACCGGCGAACTCATGGTGAAGACCTTCGAACTCGACCCCGCCAGCGACATCTGGGTCGTGCTCGACCTCGAACGCCGCGTCCACGCCGGCTCCGGCGATGAGAGCACCGAGGAGTACGCCGTCCGCGTCGCCGCCTCCGTGGCGCGGCACTATCTCGTGCAGAACCGCTCCGTCGGCCTCATCTCCTTCGGCCGCGACCTGCGCATCGTCGAGCCCGAACGCGGCGGCCAGCAGATGACGCGCGTGCTCGAGACCCTCGCCACCGTGCGCGCCATCGGCGATGCCCCCCTCGGCAACATCCTCTACGAAGAGCAGCGCCGCTTCGGCCGCCACACCACCCTCGTCGTCGTCACCAGCTCCACCGACGATTCCTGGCTGACGGCGATCCAGTCGCTCACCCAGCGGGGCGTGCGCGCGGCCGTCGTGCTCGTCGATCCCGGCAGTTTCGGGGCGGGCCGCTCACCCCTCATGATGTATGGGGAACTCACCGCGAGCGACATCGTCACCTACGTCGTGCGGCGTGGCGATGACCTCGGCCTCGCCCTGAGTCCATCGGGAGGTGCGGCTGTATGGCAGGGATGAACGTCCCGATGAACCGTTCGGCGGGCCAGCGCCTCGGCACCGCCGCGGTGCGCGCTCCCCGCGTCGTCATGAGCTGGGAGGACTGGCTCACCCTCGGCGCCGCCATCGTCTGCTTCATCGCCGTCGCCTATTCGATCGAGCACGCCCGCTGGGTGCGCGACATGCCCTCGGTGTTCCCCGCCTCGGCGCTGGGGCTGGTCATCGGCATGGCGGCCGCGCGCATTCGCGTGCACGGGCTCATCAGCCATCCTATCGCCATCGCCCTCGGCCTCGCCATCGTCATCCTCGGCGTGCAGAACTACGCCGACGGCGCCACCCTCTCCGAGCGCGTCGCCGATACCCAGGCCCGCATGCACGAATGGTGGATCGTCGTCCGCGCGAACGAGATCAGCAACGACAACCTGCCGTTCGTCTTCCTCGTGCACTCCATCGTCTATCTCACCGCCTACCTGGCGGCCTATTCCATCTACCGCTGGCACACGCCGTGGGTCGCCGTCCTCCCGGGCGGGCTCGTCATCCTCGCCAACCTCGGCTTCCAGCGCGGCCAGGAGAGCGGCGCCTTCCTCTTCTTCATCTTCGGCGCGATCGTGCTCGTGGCGCGCATGCACCTCCAGCGCAACCAGGCCCGCTGGCGCCGCCAGGGCATCGAATACCCCGATTTCATCAGCCTCTCCGCCATCCAGCTCACCGTCGCCATCACCATCGGCCTCATCATCGCCGCGTGGATGGTGCCGCTCGGCAAGCAGGCCGCGGCCTTCGAAGGCGCCTACCATGCCGTCACCGGCCCCTTCACCGGCCACGACGAAACCTTCGGCCGCCTCTTCAACAGCGTCGATTCCCGCAAGGGCGCCCGCCTCCACAGCTTCGGCAGCCTCCTCCCCATCAAGGGCAACGTGAAGCTCGGCACGAAGACACTCGCCGAGGTCAAATCCGGCTCGCCCGGCCTCGTGCGCGCCACCAGCTACGACACCTACACCGGCGTCGGCTGGCGCTCCACCGCCCGCGATTCGGAACGCGTCGATGGCGGCGCGCTCGCCGCTTCGCCCGAAGTCGCCCAGTACCAGAAGCGCAACCTGGCCACCCTCCAGGTCACCGTCCGCGATGCCGAGACCAGCCTCCTCACCGCCGGCATGCCGCTCGGCACGAACAAGGACGCCCGCATCGAGACCCCGGACGGCTTCCGCGGCGACATCGAGCAGCTCCTCTCCCGCAAGTCCCTGAAGAGCGGCGAAACCTACAACACCATCGGCAGCGAAAGCGTCGCCACCGCGCAGGACCTCGCCGCCGCCGGCACCGACTACCCCCAGTGGGTGAAGGACCGCTACCTCCAGCTCCCGAAGAACCTCCCCGAACGCGTCCGCGCCGAGGCCGCGCGCGCCGGCGGAGGCACCTCGCCCTACACCCAGGCCATCGCCATCGAAGCCTACCTGCGCGAATTCCCCTACAGCCTCGAAGTGCCACCCGCCCCCGTCGGCCGCGACGCCGTCGACTGGTTCCTCTTCGATGTGAAGCAGGGCTACTTCGACTTCCACGCCACGGCGATGGTTGTCATGCTCCGCGCCCAGGGCATCCCCGCGCGCCTCGCCGTCGGCTACGTCCTCGATCCCGACGAAGTGAACGAAACCACCTACATCGTCCGCAAGGACGACGCCTACAGCTGGGTCGAAGTCTTCTTCCCCACCTACGGCTGGGTCACCTTCAACCCCACGCCCGACCGTCCTTCCGGCGGCGCGAACGGCAACTTCGCCGGCAATAGCACGACCGATACCAGCGGCATCCTCGATACCGGCGGCTTCGACGACCTCTTCGCCGGCGAACTGACCGAGCCCGATGTGAACGCCGCCATCGCCGCCCTCCAGGAGAAGCCCATCGAGAAGAACAGCCCGCCGTGGGCGCTGCTCTTCACCCTGCTCGGGCTCGCCGCCGTGACCGCGCTCGGCTTCCTTGGCAGCCGCGTCGCCTGGAATTTCGGCCTGGGCGGGCTCGAAGGGCGTGCACGCATGTGGGCGAAGACCCAGCGGCTCGCGGGCTGGGCCGGCCTCGGCAGCCGTCCCGCAGAGACCCCGCGCGAGTGGTCTCGCCGGGTCGGTGAAGCCGTCGCCGTCCCGGGTGAAGCGTCGCGCCTCGCCGCCGCCTACGAAGAAGCGAAATACGGCCGCCCGGACCTCCAGCGCATCAAGGACGACGACGCCGTGAGCGCCTACCGCCGCCTCCGCAACGCGCTCTGGTCGCGCGTGTTCCGCCGCAAGCAGCGCGACGCCGCCCCCGCGAACTCCCGCCGCCGGCGCCGGTAGCCGCATGCCTCCCGACGCCGTCGAGACGCGCCGCTACGTCGTGAGCGGGCGCGTGCAGGGCGTGGGCTTCCGCGACTTCGTGCGAGCGCGTGCCCGGGCGCTCGGACTCACCGGCTACGTGCGAAATCTCCCCGACGGCCGCTCCGTCGAAGCCGTGGCCGCCGGGCCCGCCGCCGCCCTCGATGCGCTCGCCGCCGCCATGCGCGAAGGCCCGGGCGGTTCGTACGTCGCCACCTTCGAGGCCATGCCCACCGCCGCCATCGCCGGGGAGGGCTTCAGCGTTCGCTTCTGAAAGCCCCGGGGTCAGCTCTCGAGCGCCGCCTTCGCCAGCCACTCCAGCGCCCGGTCCTCCAGCGGGGGATTGTGCAGCGGCGCGCGCACGTCGCGGTAGTAGCGCTCCATCGGCCGCGATTTCTGCAGGCTCACGCCGCCGACCACGCGCATCGCCAGGTCCACCGCCTCGATGCAGCTGTTCAGCGTGTCCACCTTCGCCACCGCGATGCGCTCCAGCGCACCCATTTCGCCCGCCGCGATGGCGTCGCGAGCCTCCCACGCGCGCGCGGCGTCGGCCACCTCCGCGCGGCTTCGCTGCAGCAGCAGGTCGATGCGCGCGATCCGTTCGCGCACACCCGGGTATTGGGCGATGGTGCGCGCGCTGTTCGGCGTGCGTTCGCGCGCGAAGGCGACCGCGTACTCCCGCGCCGCGCGCGCCACGCCGATCACCGTTGCCGCCAGCCCGAGCGCGAACCACGCCGTCCCCGCTTCGGACTTCGGGTCGGGCTCGCGCAGCCCTCGCCGCGTGAGCAGACGGTCCGCGGGCAGCCGGCACCCTTCGAGCACGACGTCGTGGCTCCCCGTCGCCCGCATCCCCAGCGCATCCCACGTCTCGACCACGCGCGCGCCCGCATCCTCGCGGTAGACCACGAAGTTCGCGAGGTCGGGCGGCTCGCCGTTCGCCCCATCGATGCGTGCCAGCACGATGAAGGAGCGCAGGGCCGGCGCGAGCGTCGCGAACGTCTTCCGCCCGTCGATCACCCAGCCGCCCTCGATTTCGCGCGCCACCGTATCCGGTACGCCGCCGCCCGAGGGGCTCCCCAGCCCTTCCTCGGTCGCGATCGTGTTCGCCATCCAGCCGTCCTCGACGGCGCCCCGGCAGAACTCCGCGAACCACGCCTCCGGGTAGCTCGGCCCGTCGCGCTGCTGCCCGAAGAGCTTCGTGTGCATCATGAAGGCGAGCGCGGTCGATCCGTCGCCCTGCCCGAGCGCCTCCTGCACGGCGAGGTAGGTCGCGATGGGGGCTTCCTCGCCGCCGTGCGCGCGCGGCACCGTCAGCCGCATGAATCCCGCCTCGCGCAGCTCCGCGAAGTTCTCGAAAGGGAACGAACCCTCGCGGTCGTGGCGTTCAGCGCGCTCGGCGAAACCGATGGCCAGCTCGCGCGCCTTCGCGGCCCAGTCGATGGCGGTCACCGCGCCATCCTACGCCGCCTTGCCGTCGCGACCGCATTCATGCGGCGGCGTAGCATACGGCCATGACTGCGACGCCTGCCTTCAATCCCCCCACGCGCGTCCTCATGGGCCCGGGCCCCAGCGGCGCGAACCCCCGCGTCCTGCGCGCCATGACCGCTCCCCTCCTCGGCCACCTCGACCCCGAGTTCCTGCGCATCATGGATGACTGCCGCGACATGCTCCGGCAGGTCCTGCGCACCTCCAACCAGGTCACGCTCGCGACCCCGGGCACCGGCACCAGCGGTATGGAAGCCGCCGTCATGAACCTCGTCGCGCCCGGCGACCGTGTCGTCTCCGGCATCTGCGGCTACTTCGGCGAACGCATCGCCCTGATGGCCGAGCGTGCCGGCGGCGTCGTCACCCGCGTCAACGCCGCCTGGGGCTCGCCCGTCGACCCGGCCGCCGTCGAAGCCGCGGTGAAGAACGCCGGCGGCCCCGTGAAGCTCGTCACCATGGTCCACGCCGAGACCTCGACCGGCGTCCAGACCCCGGTCGAGCCCATCTCGCGCATCGCCCACGAGAACGGCGCGCTGCTGCTCGTTGACTGCGTCACCTCGCTCGGCGGCGTCCCCGTCGAGGCCGATGCGTGGGGTGCCGATGCCGTGTATTCGGGCACGCAGAAGTGCCTCTCCGCGCCGCCGGGGGTCGCCCCCATCACCATTTCGCCCGCCGGCTGGGATGCGGTTCGCGCCCGCGAAGTGCCCAGCAACACCTGGTACCTCGACATGCAGCTCCTCGAGGCCTACTGGAGCGACACGCGCACCTACCACCACACGGCGCCCATCTCCATGGTCTACGCGCTCCACGAAGCGCTCGCGCTCGTGCTCGAAGAGGGGCTGGAGAACCGCTGGGCCCGCCACGAACAGAATGGCCGCGCGCTCCAGCTCGGGCTCGAAGCGATGGGGCTGGTGCTCCACGCCGACGCCGGCTACCGCCTTCCCGTGCTTACCACCGTGCGCATCCCCGAGGGCGTGAACGACGCGGAAGTGCGCGGCGCGCTGCTCAAGCGGCACGGCATCGAAGTCGGCGGCGGGCTCGGCGACCTCCGTGCGAAGGTCTGGCGCATCGGCCTCATGGGCGAATCCTCGAGCCCCGGCAACGTCCTGCTCTGCCTCTCCGCGCTCGGCCGCATCCTCCGCGAACAGGGTTTCAAGGCCGACGTCCGCGCCGCCATCTCCGCCGCCGAGGCAAGGTTGAGTTAGTTCCCAGTACCAAGTTCCCAGTTCCCAGGGGCTACCCCGTCGTGAACCCCGGTCGCGGCCGCCTTCATCCAGCACGAGGCCGCGACAGCCTCGCATCAGGGCTGATCCCCTGGGAACTGGGAACTGACCACTGGGAACTCGTTTACTCGCGCTTGGCGAGAGTAAACGCCGTGGTGTGGCGCATCCGCGCGATTTCGCGGCCGCCTTCGTCCAGCACGAGGCCGTCGACGATGGCGTAGTGGTGACCCTTCCGTTCGTACACCTGCGCGATGGACCCCGCGACCGTGATCGTCTGGCCCGCCAGCAGCGGCGCCAGGTGCTGGATTTGCGACCGCGCGTGGATGGACGGGCCGTAGTCGTAGTTGTGGTGCAGGAAGCGCGTCATGCGCCCCGCGAGCCAGCCGGGGTGAATGCGCGCGCCCTCGCCGGCCCACGGCGGACTCAGGTCGCGCTGGTGGTCGCGGGCGTACTCCTCCGCCTCGGACATCGGATAGGGGAACGCGCAGGGTCGCAGGTCCTCGCCGATGGGTGCGTTCTCCATCGTCAGCCGCGGAAGCGTGTCCGCTTGTGGCTCGGCGCGCCGCCGCGAGGGGATGGCGATTTCGCCCAGCCAGGGCGCACTTCCGCGCCCCGCGTTGCCTTCGATGCACGCCGCGCCGGCCTCGTTGGTCCACGCCAGGCGCACGCCCTCGCCGTCCTCGGTGGCTGAAATCGTCAGCACGTCGCCCGGGAACACGGGCCGCCGGAAGCTGACATCGACCCAGCCGTCCTCCAGCCAGGCATCGCCGAGCGTGGCCATCATCGCCCGCGCGCCCCAGCCGTAGACGGTCACACCCCCGACAAGCGGCGCCTTGTACCCGTAGGTCGCGGCCACTTCGGTCGAATGGATCGGGTTCATGATGTCCGGGCTGTCCTCGTTATCGAGAAATGCCGTGACCTGGTACTCGGCGGGCATGCGCTTCCTCACCTGGTTCTGGGGCGATTCTACGCTTGCCGCGCACGCCGCCGTCAGCCGCGCGTGGCCTCGTCGATCGCGGCCTGGATGGCGGCATCGATGCGCGCGCCCCGGCGCGTGAAGCCCATCGCCTCGCGCACCTCCTCCGCGATCTCGTCGTCCGTCCGCAGCTTCCCGTCGGCGCGCACCCAGTCGACCATCTGCCGGAACTGCCGCGGCGTGTAGTCCTCGAACGGGTGGCCCTGCGGCACGCGCGGCTTCGGCCCCCGCCCGGGCGGCTCCGGTGCGCTCTCCGCCACGAGCGTGGCCGTCACCGGTGGCGGCGCAGCCGGCGCGGGAGCGGGCGCGGGCGCCGGTGCGGCGGGTTTCGGCGCCGCCGCCGCCTGGTATGCCGCCACGGCCCGTTCGATCTCCGCGTCGCGCCGCCGGAACCAGTCGCCCGTCCAGATGCGATGGCACTTCCACCCCAGCGCCTCGAGCTGCTGGCGGCGAAGGCGGTCGCGGTCGCGCACCGTCGGTGCACCGGCGTACCCGGGCCCGTCGCTCTCGATGGCGAGCACGAAGCGCGCGGGGTCGTTTTCGGCGCGGCCCGCGAAGTCGATCTTCGATTCCGAAGCCCCGAGCCGTGGCACCACCGGCATCCCTCGCGCCGCCAGCGCATCCCGGATGTCGGATTCGAACGGTGTCAGTTCGCCCCCCGAACCCGCCGCGCTGGTGATGACCTGCCCGCCCGCGGCCGCGTACGCCAGGTACGCCTGCAGCAGCTCCGTGCCTGTCCCCGGGCGTCCCGGGCTCATCTGCTGGTGCGTGAACGACGACACCAGCGTCATCCGCCGCTTCGATCGCGTCACGGCCACGTTCAGCCGCCGTTCGCCCCCTTCGCGGTTGAGCGGCCCGAAGCGGATGTTCGAAACCCGCCCGTCCGGTCCCGGCCCCGCGCCGAGCGTGAGCATGATGTGGTCGCGTTCGTCGCCCTGCACGCGCTCCAGGTTCTTCACGAAGAAGCGCTCCGGCGCGTCCTCGGCGAAGAAGGCCGCGATCTCGGGCAGCTGCGCCACCCGCGCCTCGATCGCCTGCTCCACCCGCCGCGCGTGCGTGATGCCGAGCGCGATCACCCCCAGCGTCTCCTTCGGCCGCGTCCGCGCGTGCTCCACCACCAGTTCCACCACCCGCGCGACTTCCTCCTCGACGCTCTCCGCGCCCGTCCGGCCCGCGCTTTCGACGAGCACGTGCGAGACCCCCATGCCGTCGGCGCCGATGCCCGGGAAGGTCACCAGGTCGTGGTAGATGTGCGCGTTCGAGAACGCGATCAGCCGCTCGTCCCGGCTGCGGTAGTGCCACTGGAGCATCCACGGCTCCAGGAACGCCGACATCTGGTCGAGCAGGCTCTCGAAGCCCTGCACGGTGATGTCCTCCGCCGGGGCGCCGTCGTCGTCCTCCTTCTCGTCGTCCTCGCCGCTGGCGAAGAACTGCGTCGGCGGCAGCTGGTGGCGGTCGCCCGCGACGAGCGCGCGTTCACCGCGCATGAGCGATGTCACCGCATCCTCCGAAAGCACCTGGCTCGCTTCGTCGAAGACCACGACATCGAAGAAGCGCCGCTCCGACCCCAGCAGCTGGCTCACCGAAAGCGGGCTCGCCATGAAGCAGGGCGTGAGCGCGGTGAGCACGTCCGGCGCTTCCGCCAGCAGCCGCCGGATGGGCAGGTGCCGCGCCCGCTTCTGCGCCTCCCGCCGGATGAGCGCGGCCTGGTCCGGGAACTGGTTCATCACCTCGATGGCGCGTTCGCTGTAGGCCCGGCGCACGCGGCGCGTGTTGCGGTCCAGGTGGGCTTTGTCCAGCTGCACGAATTCGTCCACGAGCCGCTGCTGGTTCGCGCCGTCGAAGGCCACGAGCTCGGGCTCGGCCGCCAGCGCCGCATCCAGGCACGACCGCAGCCAGGCGAAATCGAGCTGCCGTCCCCATGCCTCCGGCGGGAGCGCGCTTTCGCGGATGTGCGCCACGAACGCGCCCACGCCCAGCTCGGCGAGCCGTTCCTCGGCGTGGTGCACGGCCGGCACGCGCATCGCTGATTCGGGGTCGACCGTGAGCGACTCCAGCCAGGGCGTCATCTCCGCCAGGGGCATGGCCGAAAGGTCCCGACCGAAGAGTGCGCCGAACGTGCCCAGGTCGCCTGCCACGGCACCCGTGCGCCCGCTCACCTCGCCCAGGGCCGCGAACTCGACCGGCTTCGAACCCGGCGCCGCCTTCTTCCAGGCATCACGAGCGGTCGCGACGGACCGCAGACCGTCCACGAGCCCCTTCGGCGAGGTGGGCGACTTCCGCAGCTTGCCCGCCGACTTCTTCGCCGACTTGAAGCCGCCGTTGAACCAGCGCGCGATGACGGCGGGCAGGCCCCCGGATTCGGCCGGCCAGAGCGCCTTCACGCGCGCCTCGATGTCCTCATCGAACACGCCCGGCTGCCATTCGGCGAGCACGCCGTTCGCCAGCGCCGACGCCGCGAGCTGCTGGTTGAACGCCCCCGGCGTCGCCGCCTCGGGCGCGCCCGTGGTCTGCGCGAACGCGGCGGTGTCCGCTCGCAGCGCCGCCACCCCGCTCATGAGCGATGGCACCAGGTTCGTCATCGCCTGCGCCTCGGCGACGGTGCGCAGGCTGGCGTTCGCCCACGGGCAATCCGCCGCTCGCTGCACGATGCGCGCGTCCACGGCGAGGTCTGCCAGCAGGTCATGCGCCTCCGTGATCGCGGCTTCGGTCAGGGGATGCAGCGCGTCGCCGCGCCAGCGCACCGGGCACTCGGAGTCCGCCGGCAGCCGCAGGAGCCGCCCTTCGATGCCGTACACGCTCAGCCCCGAAGGCGACTGCGGCCGATGCACGCGCGTCGTGTGCGCCTTCAGCCGGGCGCGATGCTCCGCCAGCCGCTGCAACGGTGCGTCGTCCTCGACCGCGGGCGCGTTGCGCACGTTCGCCAGCGATTGCGCCAGCCGCGCCGCCACCTGCTTCCGCGAAATGTCCGCGCCGTGCAGGTCGAGCGCGAGGTCGCCGAGCCCGCGCTGCTCCAGCCGCTTCAGCACCACTTCGAGCGCGGCCCGTTTTTCGGCCACGAAGAGGACGCGCTGGCCCGATGCCACCAGCCCGGCGATGAGGTTCGTGATGACCTGGCTCTTGCCCGTGCCCGGCGGCCCCTGCACCACGCCCGATTGGCCCGCCACGGCCGCGCGCACCACCCGGCTCTGGCTCGAATCCGAATCCAGCACCGCGAACTCCGTCGCGGGCGGTTCGCTGTCGAGGCTCTCGAGCGTGATCGGCACGCGCCGTCCGAGGATCGCCTCGCGCGCGTCCGGCGCCCCCGCCAGCGACGCCACGATGTCGTGCGCGGCGAGCGAATCGCCCGCCTGCTCCAGGTCCTTCACGATCGCCATCTTCTGGAACGAGAAGTTGCTCAGGATGAGGCGCGATTCGATCGCGAAGCCGGGGATGCCCGCGGCGGCCGCCGTCAGCCGTTCGTACACCTGCTCCAGGTCGGCGGCGCTGCCCTCGGGCTCGTCGTTCGCAGGTTCGGTGGTCTCCGCGGCATCTTCGGCTTTCGCGGCCTCCGCGGCTGGTTGGGGCGCCTCCGCCGCAGCAGCTTCTCCATGGAGGATGGTGTCCGCCGCGAGCACCTTCCCCATCGCCGCGAGCCGGGCCACCATCGCCGGGTTCAGTTGCGCCTCGCCCAGCCGTTCGAGCGTGTAGCTCACGCTGTCCGCGCCCTTGCGCCGCAACGCCGCCGGCACCAGGAGCACCGGCGCCGAGGCATCGCTGCCGCCATCGGGCTCCTGCCAGTGCGCGATCCCCGCCGCCACGAAGAGCGTCTCCAGCCCGCGCTCTTCCTGGTTCTCGACCGCTTTCGCGCGAATCCGCCGCAGGCGGTCGCCGACCTCCTTCGTCGTGGCATCGATGCGCACCGCGTCGCCGCCGATGAAGTCCGCCAGCACGCCGGGCATCGCCGTCAGGTCCAGCGTCCCCGAGCGCAGGTCGCGATAGAACAGCAGGTTGTTGCGCCGCGAGAAGTCCATGAGCCGCTCGCGCCAGTACGCCCGCGCGCGGTCGACCGCGGCCCTTCGCTGCTCGGAGATCGCCACTGCCTCGGTCATGCCGCCACCTCCGGCGCCGCCAGGACGCCCGCCCGCGATTCTACCGCCGCGTTTCGTTCGGCTCAGCGCGGTGCACTATCCTGCGCGGGGATTCACGGAGGGAACGGCATGGGCAGGCTCGAAGGCAAGGTCGCAATCGTCACCGGCGGGTGCTCGGGCATCGGCAAGCGCACCGCCGAGCGCTTCGTCGAAGAGGGCGCGCGCGTCTTCATCGGCGACCTCAACGGCGACGGCATCGGCGCCATGATCGGCCAGCTCGGCCACAACCAGTGCGATGGCGCCGCCCTCGATGTGCGCGACGAAGCCGCCGTCGAGAAGATGGTGGCCGCCGCCGTGCGCCGCTTCGGCCGTATCGATATCGCCTTCAACAACGCCGGCACGGGCCACTTCTCGCCCGTCCAGGAGTACGCCCTCGCCGACTTCGAACGCATCGTCGGCATCTGCCTCACGGGCACCTTCCTCTGCATCAAGCACGAAGCGAAGCAACTCATCGGCGCGGGCCGCGGCGGCTCCATCATCAACGTCGCCAGCGTGAACGCCCTCCAGGCCACCGAGGGCTTCGCCGCCTACTGCTCGGCGAAGGCGGGCGTCGCCATGCTCACGAAAGTGGCCGCGCTCGAACTGGGCCGCCACAACATCCGCGTCAACGCCATCGGGCCCGGGCTCATCAACACGCCGCTCACCGTGGGCATGATGTCCCGCCCCGCACTGGCGGAGGCGTTCGTGCACGAATCGCCCATGGGCCGCGTGGGCGAACCGGACGACGTCGCCGGCCTCGCCCTCTACCTGGCCTCCGACGATTCGACCCTCATGACCGGGCAGACGCTCTATATCGACGGCGGCCAGAGCCTGAAGAAGTACCCGGAGATGTTCAGCGCGATTGCCCCGGGGTGAATTGCACGTCGATGACCAGGCGGTAGGGGTTCTCCAGCTGCGAGACCCTGAAGTTCTGCCTGCCCGCGATACCCGCCGCCCAGGCGAGCACGGCCTCGAAGTCGCACGTCTGGCGGGCCTGCAGGATCGTCTTGCCCGGGCCCGGGATGGTCTGTTGCGCGAACGTGACCTGGCCCGCGTCGTTGTGGGCCGCCGCGCCCCGGAAGGTGACCGCAAGCGTGGCCGTGCCGGGCAGTGTCACCGGCTGGCCCGAACCGCACGACGCCACCGAAGGCACGTACTCCACGCGCGCGGCGGGGAGCGCGCCCGTGAATTCGAAGACGATGCGGTCCCAGCCGCTCTCCTCGGGGTGGACGCCGATGCGGACATCGCGCAACAGGGCGGCCCCCGTGAACCCCGACGGCACGCGGGCGGGCATCTCCACGGGGCTCGTGGTGCTGGTGCCGGCCGTGGCCGTTGCGGGTGCCGGGGACGATGTGCTCGCGGCCGTGGCGCTGGCGGCCGCCGTGGGCGCAGGCGCCGTCGCGGACGAAGCCGGCGTTGGCGTGGGCTTCGCGTCGTCGTCGCCACAGGCGGCGAAGGTGACCGCGGCGCCCGCCAGCGCGGCGGCGATGAGCACGAGCCGGGGACCAGTTCGGAACTTCATTGGAGGGAGTGTACGGCCCGGCGCGGCCGCCAACCGTGAAGTGCGTGCGCGGACGTATCGAACACGTAAACTCCGTCTCGCGCCCGGGAGTGCGGCGGGTGCTAGAGTAGGCAGTGCGGCCCGGTCGTTCCCGGGCGAAGGTGGTTGGCTATGTTTGGATCGCTGGGTACGCCGGAGATCGTCATCATCGCGGTGGTGCTGATTCTCCTGTTCGGAGTGGGCAAGCTGAGCGGCCTCGGGAAGGACCTCGGCAGCTCGGTCAAGGAATTCCGCCGCGCCGTGAAGGACGAAGACGAAACGAAGACGCCGCCGGCTCAGGCGACGACGCAACTGCCGTCCCCGCCGACCGCGCAGCAGCAGCCGCCCGCGCAGCAGACCGAGACCAAGCGCGACAACCAGCCGGGCATCTTCTAGGCCGCGCGCTCGCAATCCACGTACAAAGGCGCCGCTCATGCGGCGCCTTTTCGTTGCCCGCCCGTTTAGCAGGCACCACCGCGACCACCCGGGACATCGCCGCGCGCTCGCCATGAAAGCGCCCCGTGCCATCGGTGCGGTGGGCCGCCGCGAGCGGGGGTTTCCCCATCGCCGATTGGGGTTGTCCCGCCCCGCGACAGGGGACTGTGCCCATTAAGGGTCCCGCCGCCCGTGCGTACCCTCGTCCTGACCCATCCCGCCGTCTCGCGCGGGAACACCGGAGAAGCGACGATGCGAAAGCGCGCCCTCACCCTTGCACTCCTCGTCCCCGCGGTCGCGACGTTGGCCGCCGCCGCCGCGAACGGCCACGACGCCCGCGCCACCTCGCAGCTCTCGCTCGGCTGGAACAACGTCGCCTACATGGGCGATACCCGCCCGCCCTCCGAGGCGCTTTCGGGCATCGCCGGCAAGTACGCCGCCGTCTACCGCTGGAACCCCGGGTCGCAGTCGTACGACATGTACGCCCCCGGTGCGCCTTCCTATGCCAATTCCATGACCTCGCTCTCCACCGGCGACGCCGTCTGGATCAACGTCACCGGCAGCGGCGGTTCGCTCCCCAGCCTGAACACGAGCGGCGGCACGGGCGGCACCAGCGGCCCCGGCAAGGTCGCCATCCCGGCCAGCGCCTTCCTCCCCGCGAGCGACCTCGCGCTCTACGAGAAGACCTTCAACGAGCTCCGCCCCGCGGGCACCGATGACGCCTCGAAGCGCTACTACGCGCCCGTGAACCTGCCCGACGGCGCCACCATCTCGAGCATGACCGCGCACTTCGAGGCCACCGGCGGCGATGTCCAGGTCCGCCTCGATTACACCCCGCTCGGCAACGGCAGCACCACCGCCAACATCTTCAAGCTCGTCGAAGTGCTCTCCTCCGCCGGCGCGTCGCCACAGACCGCCACCGCCTTCGCCCACACGGTCGATAACGGCACGAACGTCTACTTCCTGGTCGTCGACCTGACGGGCGGCGCCGGCACGAAGCTCCGCGGCGTCTCCATCGCCTACACGAGGTAACGACATGACACACCAGGCCCGCGGCCATCGGCTCGCCCGGCGTTCGTGGGCAGCCGCGGCCCTCCTGCTGGGGCTCTTCCTCGCCCTCGGTCCCGCGCAGCGCCCGGCGCGCGCCACCACCGAGGACGCCATCACTTACACCATCTCCCAATCGCCGGCCCTCGGCGCCGTCCTCCAGGTCGGCCAGGTGCTCGCTTTCTCGGTCAACATCACCGACGCCCCGAACGCGCACTCCGGGCCCGTCGTGTTCGACCTCCGCAAGCCCGCGAACACGACCTACGCCGGCTTCGGGCAGCAGGCGGGCAACATCATCACCTCCTGCGCCGATAACACGCCCTCCGCGGGCTACGTTCGCTGCACCATCGGCGCGGGCGGTGCCCAGCCCGGCGGCGCGCTCTCCACGGGCGGCACCGAGATCGTCATCAACCTCACGATCGATCCCTCCGCCGCGGGCACCATCTACAGCGATAACACCATCGCCGGCATCGTCAGCGACCCCGGCACCGGCTTCCGCAACTCCGGCGATGCAGCCGACACCATCGGCGGCGGCGATTCCTACGACGCCTCCGTCGGCGGCTTCACCGTCGCCAACATCCTCGGCGCCAACGCCAACATCACCGTCGCCACGGCCGCGTCGCCCGCCGCGCTCTTCGAAGGCAGCCTCACGACGGTCACGGTCAGCTTCAGCCACGCCCTCGGGTCCCTCGGCCCGACGGTCCAGCCGGTCGATGTCAGCGTCACGAACGGCGACGTCCAGGCCGGCACCGTCTCCTGCCCGAACGGCACCGGCGTCGCCTCCGTGACATCGAACACGGCGCGCTGCACCGGCTCCACCATCGCGAGCGGCTCGACGCTCTCGTTCCAGGTGCGCACGCGCGATACCGCGGCCGGCGACGACCTGGTCGCGACGCTCGTCGCCCCCAGCCTGGGCCTTCCCGCGAACGAGGCCGCCTCCGCGCCCGCGGGCACGGCCATCACCACCGTCACCGTCAGCGAAGTCGGCCTCGAATCCACCTCGTCCCCGGCGTGGGCGCTGGGCGTGCCGATTGCCGTGTGCACGGCCACCGTCTTCGCCGACATCGTCAGCGATAGCGCCGCCGGGTCCGCGCAGGCCGCGGGTGTCGCCGGGACTTCGAACCTCACCCCCGTGAGTCCGCTCGCCTCCGGCGACTTCACCGTCACCGGCCCGGGCGGCGCGATCTCGTACTCCTACCTCGACAGCAGCACCTGCGGCGGTGCCCAGAGCGGCGTCTCCTTCACGCCGAACAACGCCGGCAGCTACACCGTCACCGCCGGGTACAACGGCGACACCACGAGCCTTTCGACCCAGGCCGTGACCCGCGGCACGAACGTACTCTCCCTCGCCGTGCAGGCGAACAACCCGGTGCCCGCCATCTCCGGCCTCTCCCCCGCGACCACGACCGCGGGCGGGGGCACCTTCACCCTCACCGTGAACGGCTCGAGCTTCGTCGCGGGCTCCGTCGTGCGCTGGAACGGCTCCGACCGCTCGACCACGTACGTCAACGGCGGGCAGCTCACCGCCACCATCACTTCGGCCGATATCGCCGCCGCGGGCAGCGCGACGGTGACCGTGTACAACCCGGCGCCGGGCGGCGGCTCCTCCGGCGGCTCGACCTTCAGCATCGGCGGCGCGCCCAACCCGGCGCCGGGCATCTCCAGCCTCAGCCCCTCGAGCGCGAACGCCGGCAGCGCCGGGTTCACCCTCACCGTCTACGGCACGAGCTTCGTCAGCGGCGCCACCGTCCTCTGGAACGGCGCGAACCGCTCGACCACCTTCATCAGCAGCACCCAGCTCCTGGCCACCATCGCCGCGGCCGATATCGCCAGCGTGGGCACCGCCAACGTCTCCGTGACGAACCCGGCGCCCGGCGGCGGCACATCGCTCACCCTGCCGTTCAGCATCGGCTCGGCCCCGAACGGGCAGCCGTCGCTGGGGAGCATCTCCCCCTCGGCGGGCAACGTCGGCGGCACCGGCTTCACCCTCACCGTGAACGGCTCCAGCTTCACCGCCTCGTCCGTCGTCCGCTGGAACGGATCCGACCGCACGACCACCTTCGTTTCGGCCACGCAGCTCACGGCAGCCATCCCCGCGAGCGACCTCGCCGCGACGGGCAGCGCGAGCATCACCGTCTCGACGCCCGCCCCCGGCGGCGGCACCTCCAACGCCGCCTCCTTCGCCATCAACAACCCGGCGCCCGCGGTCACGGGTCTCAACCCCAGCTCGGCGCCCGCCGCGAGCGGCACCTTCACCCTCACGGTGAACGGCACCGGCTTCGTCAACGGATCGAAGGTGCGCTGGAACGGCAACGACCGCACGACCTTCTTCACGAGCGCTACGCAGCTCACGGCCACGATCGATGCCGCCGACGTCGCGAACGCCGGGACGGCCGCCGTGACCGTGTTCAACCTCGCGCCCGGGGGCGGCACCTCGCCCGCGTCCACGTTCACGATCACGAACGCGGCGCCCGGCACGCCCAGCCTTTCGCCCAACAACGTGGTCGCCGGTTCGGCCGCGTTCACGCTCACGGTCGATGGCACGGGCTTCACCAGCGCCTCCAAGGTGCGCTGGAACGGCCAGGACCGCCCGACCGTCTTCGAATCCGCCACCCGCCTCACGGCCGACATCACCGCCGCCGACATCTCCGCCGCGGGCACGGCGAACGTCGTCGTGTTCACGCCCGCGCCCGGCGGCGGTACCTCGCCCGCGGCCGTGTTCACCATCGCCAACCCGCTGCCCGCGGTGAGTGCACTTTCGCCCACGAGCACGGCCGCGAACGGCGCCGCCTTCACCCTCACGGTCACGGGTTCGAACTTCGTGCGAGCGTCCATCGTGCGCTGGAACGGGCTCGACCGGCCGACCACCTTCGTGAACTCCGGCCAGCTCACGGCCGCGATTACCGCCGCCGACATCCTCGCCGAAGGCACCGCCGACGTGACCGTGTTCAACGCCGCCCCGGGCGGTGGCATCTCCGCCAGCCAGACGTTCACCATCGGCACGCCCGCCACCACCGCCACCGACCAGCTCGTCGCGCTCACGGGCACCGCTGGCCAGCCGTTCGGCCGCAGCCGGCTCACCTTCCGCGCGACCACGGGCAACCTCTCCGGTATCTCCGCCGTCTCCTTCGTCATCAAGCGCGCGAGCGACGGCAAGTACTGGAACGGCGCCACCTCGTCCTGGCAGAGCGACGTCTTCGCCAACGGCGGCACCGATTCCGATGGCGACCTCGCGTGGACGTACGAAGTCACCGGCGCGGCCCGCCGCCAGTTCGTCTCCACGCAGGTCGAAATCGAAGTGCGCGCCACCGTCAGCGGCCTGCCCTACGCCGGGACCGCGAAACCCACCATGCTCATCCGCTGAGCCTGTTCGCCGCATGCAGTGGGCCGCCCCGGCGGCGGCCCGCTACCATGTCCGCATGAGCACCCCCGCCTACGCGCTCACCGCCGTCCACCTCTACCCCGACATCCTCAACATCTATGGCGACCGCGGGAACGTCATCGCCCTGCGCTACCGCTGCGAAGCGCGCGGCATCGCCCTCCACGTCCGCGACGTGACCATCGGCGACGCCTTCGACCCGGCGGAGTGCGACATCATCCTCGTCGGCGGCGGCCAGGATCGCGAACAGCGCCGCATCGCCGATGACCTCCAGGCCCGCGGCCCGGCCCTTCGCGCGGCTATCGATGGCGGGCTGCCCGCGCTCGTCGTCTGCGGCGGTTTCCAGCTCTTCGGCCACCGCTACGTCGACCACCAGGGCGGCGTCATCCCGGGCATCTCCGTGTTCGACCTCGAAACCCGCCACCCCGGCCCGCGTGCCGACCGCTGCATCGGCGACGTCATCCTCGATACGCCCGAGGGCGAGGTCGTGGGCTTCGAAAACCACGGCGGGCGCACCTACCTCGCGCCCGGGCAGGCCCCCTTCGGCCGCGTCCGCCGCGGCTTTGGCAACAACGCCGAGGATGGCACCGAGGGCGCGCGCACCGCGAACGCCATCGGCACCTACCTCCACGGCAGCCTCCTGCCCAAGAACCCCGTTCTCACCGACGAGCTGATCCTGCTCGCGCTGCGCCGCCGCTACGGCCCCGAAGTCACCCTCCCACCGCTCGCGGACGAGGCCGAACGCGCTGCCCACGCCACCGCCGCGCGCACCGCCGAACGCCGGAGCCGTGCCGCCGGCTGAGCGCCTTTCCCTGCTGTTTCCCGAATTGCCTCGTGCGCGAGGGAACCATTCGCGAGCGGCCGGCGTTTCTCCTCCATCGGCCAACCCGGCCGGCAGGGGAATCCAGGTGAACATCCGCTTCGTCCGTATCGCGTCCATCGCCGGCCTGGCCGGCGCCGCCCTCCTCGCGGCCGCCTGTGGCGCCGCCGAAAACGCGGGCTCCCGCGACGAAGGCATCCCGCCCATGGGCGGCAGCACCTCCACCACCGCGGACAAGTCCGTGGCCGAAAGCCGCGCCGGCGCGCCCTCCCAGTCCGCGGCCTACAGCGCCCAGCCATCCACCTCCGGCGGCACGAGCGCGAACGCCTCCGCCCCCGCGCCCGCCGATGCCGACGTCACCGGCCCGGCGCTCGGCGACCAGCTCAACCGCAAGATCATCTTCAACGCCACGGTCGCCCTCGAAGTGAAGGACGTCGCCGTCGCCTTCAACCGCGCCAGCGCCATCGCCCGCGAGGCCGGCGGCTACGTCGAGCGCTCGTCGTTCGAAGGCAGCAGCGGCGACCGCAAAGGCTCGGCTACGGTCACCCTCCGCGTGCCCGTCGACCGCTACCAGGAGAGCCTCGCCTCGCTGCGCACCATCGATGGCGCGACCGTGAAGGAAGAGGGCACGAAGTCCAACGAGGTCACCGAGCAGTACACCGACCTCCAGAGCCGCCTTCGCAACCTCCAGAGCACCGAGGCGCAGTACCTCGAGCTCCTCAAGCAGGCCCGCACCATCCAGGAAATCCTCACCGTCAACGACCGCGTGAACAGCGTGCGCTCGCAGATCGAGCAGATCCAGGGCCGCCTGAAGGTGCTCGATGCCGCCACCGAGCTGGCCACGATCGATGTCTCGCTCGCGCCGCTCACGGTCGCGAAGGGCGGGAACGAAGGCCCCCGCAGCTTCGGCGGCAGCTTCGCCGACGCCTGGGAAACCTCGCTCGATATCGCCCGCAACGTCGCCAACGCCGGTGCCGTCGTGGCCGTGGCCGCCATCTGGCTGACGATCCCGCTGGTGCTCGTGGCCCTCGGCTCGCGGCGCATGGCCCGCCGCACGCGTCCCACCACGCCCGCCGCCTGACCGGCATCGCATCGCGCGCTCACACGGGCCGTCTCCGCAAGGGGACGGCCCGTTTTCGTCCATTGTGATACCTGCGATTCAGCCGCCACGCGCCCGGGGCGATAATCGATGGGCCATGAAGGTTCGCTCGCAGCGCGCACAAGCCCGTACGATGGATTCGATGTCCGGGATCCCCGCCACCGGCAGCCCCGGCGAAGCGCGTGCCGCTGGCTGGCCCGGCCCCGAACCGGAGTGGCGTATGCCCGAAGCCCCGGAACCCTCGGCCTTCCAGCGCTTCCGCGACGGCGAGCCCGCTGCCTTCGCCGGGGTCGTCGCGGCCTACGCCGGTCCCGCCTACTCCCTCGCCATCGCCGTCCTCGGCGACCGCGGTCTCGCCGAAAAGGCCACCGAGGACGCCTTCGTCCGCGCCGCCTCCGACGCCCTCGCCTTCGACCCGCGAACCGATGTCGAGGCCGTCTGGATTCTCCGGCAGGTGCGCGACGCCGCCGTGGCCGCGCTTCGCACCCAGAGCCGCTACCGTGGCTCCCGCGAACCCATGACCGCCGTAGCCGCCGCCGCCCTGCTCGATGACGAAGTCTGGAACGCGGTGATGCGCGGCGCGACGCCCCTCATGGTGCGGGGCGCCCTCGAAGCGCTCACCGAGGCCCAGCGCGAGACCCTCACCCTGGCCTATTGGAAGGGGCTGCGGCCCGCCGAAATCGCCAGCCTCCGCGGCGTCCCCGAGGAGATCGTCCGCGAGAACCTCCGGGCCGCGCTCGCTCGCGTGCGCGAAGGGCTGTCGCGCGCTGCATCCGGGGCCGCCACCCCGTGACTCCCACCGCCGGCCGCGATCACCTCCCCGACCTCGCGCTGGGCCTCCTCGAACCGCTCGAGGCCGACGCCCTCCTCGAGGCGACGGTCGCGAACCAGGCGTGGCGCGCGGAAGCGGGGCTCTATGCCCAGGCCGTCGAGGCGCTCGTCCTCAGCGCGCCGCCGATTCCCATCCCCGTCGAAGCCCTGGAGCGCATTACTGCCGGGGTCGCCGCGCGGCTGCCCGCCGGCAGCTTCGCCCCATCGGAGGCGCGGGCACGCCAGCCGAGGCTCTTCCGCCGGGGCCACCAGCGCCGCGAGGACGAGAGCGTCGTCCACCTCCCGGAGCCCATCCCGGTCGAGCGCGCGCCCCTGCCGAGCCGCGAAGTCGCGCCTGAGCTGCTCGCGCCGCTCGCGGGCACGCCGGAAGCCCCGGCCGGGCAGCTCCCGCTCGTGCCGGTCGAACCGCCAGCCGCGGAATCGAACGCCCCGGACGCGCTCGAAACGGAAGCGTCCACCGCGAGCCCGAGCACGCCGCCGGTGGTGCCCGCGCAACCGCCATCGCGCCGCCGCCTGTTCGGACGCCGCGGCCGCCAGGAGCGCGAAGCACGCCAGCCCCAGGCCGCGCCGCTCGACGACGAGCCCGGCGAGATCTACGACTTTGCCCCCGTTTCGCCGCTGCCCCCGGCGGAGAGCGAGGACGCGATCAGCGCCGGTCCCCTCGCCGAAGTCGCCGGCGTCCCGCTCGCGCCCGAGCCCGCCGAGCCCGAAGCCTGGTCCCCGGAGGACACGGTCGCGCTCGCGCCGGCGCCGGAAGCCGAGGAACCGGCCGCACCCGTCGGGGTCGAACCAGAGGCGGAGGAACCGGCCGCACCCGTCAAGGTCGAGCCCGAAGCGGCGGAACGCGTCGCGCTCGCCCCGGAATCGGAGCCCGAAGCCCCGGTCGTGCTGGTGGAGGCCGAACCGGAGCCGGAAGCCGCGGTCGCACCGGTCGAGCTCGAGCCCGAACCGGAGGAACCGGTCGCGCTCGTTGAGGCCGAACCTGCGTTGGAACCTGAACCAGCGCCGGAACCCCAATCGGACGTTGCCGCAATGGCGGAGCCCGAGGCGCCTCGCCGCCGCCGCTTCCTCTTCTGGCGGCGAACCGCGCCCGCCCCCGAGCCCGGGGAAGCGGCCCCCGCCGCGATCGCTCCCGAGCCGGAACCGGAACCGCCGGCCGAGTTTGTTGAGGTCGAACCCGAACCGGAAGCGCCCACCGCGCTCGTGGAAGAGCCGGAGCCAGAGCCGGAACCGGAACCGGAAGCGCCGGCCGCACCGGTCGACGTCGAACCAGAGCCGGAACCGGAAGCACCGGCCGCACCGGTCGAAGTCGAACCCGAATCCGAGCCGGAGCCGGAAGCGCTGACCGCGCCTGTGGAAGTCGAACCCGAACCGGAACCAGAAGAGCCCGCCGCCCTCGTGGTCGAAGCCGAGCCCGAACCGGAAGTCGCGCTCGAACCCGAGCTGGAGCCCGAGCCCGAGCGGCCGCGCCGCCGCTTCCTCTTCTGGCGGCGGAAATCACCCGCCGCGGATACGGCCCTCATCGAGCCGGAGCCTGAACTGGAGTTCGAGACCGAGGCCCCTGCACCGGAAGCGGAGTCCCCGGCTGCCCTCGTGCCCGCTGAAGCCGCACCGGAAGTGCCGGAGGCCCTCGCTCCGGAGGTTGAGCCCGCCCTCGTACCCGAGCCGGAGCCCGAGCCTGAACCCGAACCCGTGGCTCCCGTCGCCCTCGCCCCCGAGCCGGAACCCGAACCCGGGCCCGAAGCCCCCCGCCGCCGCCGCTTCTTCCGCCGCGCGCCAAAGCCCCCATCACCCAAGGACGTCGACATCGACGAAGACGACGACTTCGCCGACCTCACCGACGAGGAACTCGCCCTCTACGACGACGAAGGCAACCCGATCAACCGCGGTGGCCGCAGCTGGGGCGGCGCCGCGCTGCTCTTCGCCTTCCTCACGCTCGTCCTCGGCGGCGCCGCCGCGGTCTTCGGCTATGGCTGGCGCGAAGCCCAGCTCGATGCCAACGAAGCGCGCACCCTCCTCACCACCCGCGCCGGCATCATCACCATGGAGGGCGAACGCGTCCGCGGCACCGTCTACCTGGAGGCGTCGGGCCGGGGCGGGCTGGGCACCTTCGAAGGCCTCACGGCCGGCGGCCAGGGGACCATCTACAAGCTCTGGGCGGATACGCCCGATGGCCCCCGTCTGCTCCGCGTCTTCCGCCCGCGCGAACTCCCCGCCTACATCGAGATTCGCTCCATCCCACCGGTCTATTCGCGCCTCTTCCTGACGCTCGAACCGGATGTCAGCCCCGCCGAAAACGTGCCGGGCGGGCCCGAGATCGCCACGGGCGCGGCCCCCGAGCAACTCCACCGCAAGTGATCGTCCCATCCCGGCGGTTTGACGTTCCCGTTGCCGGGCGTACCATCCCCCTCTGGGACAGGAGCCGTGCCCGAATGGTGAGCAGCGTGCGCACCCTCAACTATGTGTTCTCCGTCACCTCGATTGTCCTGGGCATCGCCCTCGTTCTCTTCATGCTCAGCCAGCGGAGCGACCTCAATATCGGCACGGCGATTGGCATCGTGCTCATCCTCAACGGAGCCGTGCGCATCTGGTTCGCACAGGACGACGACGAATCGTGAACTCACCCCGTATCCCGGCTACCCCTGATTCCACACGGACCCCGCGGCGCGGCTGACGATGGCTTCCCAGCACACCATCCTCGTGCCCGTCACCCACAATCCCGCTTCCATCGAGGCGGTCACCGTCGCCTGCCAGCTGGCGAAGCAGCGCAAGAGCAAAGTCCTCGCCGTGCACGTCATCGAAGTGCTGCGCTCGCTCCCCCTGAACGCCGAGATGGAAGTCGAAGCGCGCCGCGGCGAGCAGCTCCTGCGCAAGGCCGAGGAAGCCGCCACGCACGCCGGCCTCCACATCTCCGGCCAGCTCGTCCAGGCCCGCGAGGCCGGCCAGGCGATCGTCGATGAAGCCCGCGACCAGAAGGTCGACGTCCTCGTCATGGGCATCGGGTACAAGCGGCTCATCGGCGCCTTCCAGGTCGGGCGCACGGTCGATTTCGTGCTCAAGAACGCGTCCTGCCAGGTCTGGGTCGTCCGCCAGGCGGTCTCGGCGATCAATCACACGCACGGCGAAGGGCATGGCCATGGCCACGGCTGATCGCCTCGCAAAGGGAGAGCTCCCCCGATGAACGTCATCATCATGGGCTGCGGCCGCCTCGGCGCGCGGATCGCCATGCTCCTCGATGAGCAGGGCCACAGCATCACCGTGCTCGATACCAACGCCAGCGCCTTCCGGCGCCTCCCCGAAGGCTTTCGCGGCCGCGTGACGGTGGGCAACGGCATGGATGGCCCCGCCCTCGAAAAGGCCGGCATCCAGGGCTGCGATGCCTTCTTCGCCGTCACCCAGGGCGATAACCGCAACTACTTCGCCAGCCAGCTCGCGAAGGAGGTCTACGGCGTGAAGCGCGTCCTCTGCCGCATCTACGACCCCGTGCGCGAAGGTATCTTCCGCGAACTCGGCCTCGAAACCTTCAGCCCCACCAGCCTCGGCGCCGGCATCATGGTCGACATGCTGCTCAAAGGCCCCACCCCGAAGGGAAGCTAACCATGTACGTGCTCATCGCCGGCGGCGGCAAGGTCGGCTTCTACCTCGCCCAGGAACTCCTCCAGTCCAACCACGAAGTCCTCATCCTCGAACAGGACGCGAACCGCGTCGCCGCCATCATCGAAGAGCTCGGCGAGAACGCCATGCACGGCGACGGCTGCGAAGCCACCACCCTCGATGCCGCCGGCGTCGCCCGCGCCGACCTCGTCGCGGCCGTGACGGGTGACGACGAGGACAACCTGGTCGTCTGCGAAATCGCCCGCCAGCGCGGCGTGCCCCGCACCATCGCACGCATCAACAACCCCAAGAACGAGCTCCTCTTCAAGCGCCGCGGCATCGAAACCACCATCTCCGCCACGCAGGCCGTGCTCGCGCAGATCGAACAGGAACTCCCCACCGGCGAGATGATTCCCCTGCTCCAGATGCACAGCGGCCTCGAGCTGGTCGAAATCAAGCTGCCCGAGACCTCGCCCGTGAGCGGCCGCTCCATCCGCGAAGTGCTCCTCCCGCCCGAGTCCCTCATCTCGCTCGTGGTCGACCCCGGCGGCGTGCCGCGCATCCCCAGCGGCGATACCCGCCTGAACCCCGGCGATGCCCTCGTCGTCGTCACCCGGCGCGAAAGCTCGCCCATGCTCCGGGCGGCGCTCATCGGCTCCACCCACGGCCTCGATACCTAGGGCCGCCGCCGTGAAGGTCGCCTACCTCGGCCCCGCGGGCACGAACGGCGAGCAGGCCGCGCGACTCTTCGCGCCCGCCGCCGAACATCTCCCCTGCCCCTCCCACGCCGAGGTCGCGCGCGCCGTCGATTCCGGGGCCGCGGATGCCGGGGTCGTGGCCATCGAAAACGCCCTCAACGGCTCCGTCGCCGAGACGCTCGACATCCTCATCCACGAAACCGACCTCCGCATCCAGCGCGAGCTCGTCCTCCCCATCGTCCACGACCTGGCCGTGAAGCCGGGCACCGAGCCATCCGCCATCGCCGTGATCTATTCGCACAGCGCCGCCTTCGGCCAGTGCCGCAAGTTCCTGGCCGAACACTACCCGCGCGTCACCATCGAGCCCGCGCTCTCCACGGCCGGGGCCGTCGAGCTGGCGATGGCCCGGAGCGGCGACGCGGCCGCGATCGCCACCTCGCGCGCGGCCGAACTCTACGGCGCCGAGGTCATCGCCCACGACATCGGCGATGCCGCCCACAACGTCACCCGCTTCGTCCTCCTTTCCCGCGGTAAGCAGCCCGCCACCGGCCTGGACCGCACGTCCATCGCCTTCTGGTTCGCCGATGACCGCGCCGGGTCGCTCGCGGGCGTGCTCGACGAATTCGCGAAGCGCCACATCAACTGCACCAAGATCGAGAGCCGCCCCACGCGCGCGGCCTTCGGCGAATACGTCTTCCTGGTCGATTTCGATGCCCACGAAGACGACGCCTCGGGCCGCGACGTGCTCGCCGCCATCGCCCCCCTCTGTTCCGATGTGAAGGTCTTCGGCAGCTACCCGCGCTGGCAATCCCAGGCGAAGGGCTAACCGGCCCCCCTTGCGGCGCCGCGCGCGACGCGCCACGATCGTCGCATGCAGCAAGAGATCTATCGCGAAATCGCGGGCGCCATCGAACGGGGCGAACCCGTCGTCCTCGCCACCGTCGCCCGCACCCGCGGCTCCACCCCCCGCAAGACCGGTGCCAAGATGGTCGTCCGCAACGATGGCACCTTCTTCGGCACCATCGGCGGCGGCTGTGGCGAAGCCGAGGTCTGGCAGGAGGCGATGGTCACCCTCGAGGACGGCAAGGCCCGCATCGTCACCGTGAACCTGACCGAACCCACGGACGGCGAGGACAAGATCTGCGGCGGCATCATGGACGTCTTCGTCGAGCGCATCGGGTAAAGGCCGCCGCCCCTCGCACACCCTCGCAATGGCTCCCCCGCCGCGTTGGCCCGGCTTCGATACCCCGCGTGGCCATGCTGGATCCATGCCTCGCCGCGCATCGCTCGAACCGTCGGCGGCCGCGTTCCTGCCTCCCCGCCGCGACCTCGCCAGCCTCCGTGAAGCCAGCCTCCACTGCGAAGGCTGCCCGCTCTGGGCACGCGCCACCCAGACCGTCTTCGGCGAAGGCAATCCCCACGCCCGCATGATGCTCGTCGGCGAACAGCCCGGCGACGCCGAGGACCGCCTCGGGCACCCGTTCGTCGGACCCGCCGGCCACCTCCTCGACCGCTGCCTCGAGGACGCCGGCATCGACCGCGACCTGGTGTACGTGACGAACGCCGTGAAGCACTTCAAATGGGAGCCGCGGGGCAAACGCCGCATCCACACCCGGCCGAGCACCCGCGAAGTCCGTGCCTGCCGCCCCTGGCTCGATGCCGAGCTCGCCGAGATCGAACCCGCCGTCATCGTCGCGATGGGGGCGACGGCGGCACAGGCCATCCTCGGGCGCACCTTCCGGCTCACGGAGCACCGGGGCGAGGTCATCCTCGACCCCGCCGGACGCAGCGTCGTGGCCACGCTCCACCCCTCGGCCATCCTCCGCATGGACGACGACGCCCGCCGCACGGCCGAACGCGCCGCCTTCACCGACGACCTCCGGCATGCGGCCTCGCTCGCCCTCGCCCGCGCCGTGTCCGCGCTCCGCTAGGCGTCAGCCGTTGCGGCGCACCCCCAGCGTGACGCTCGCGCCCTCCAGGTCGTGGGGCGCGACGTGGGCGTCCTCCGGCGCGTGCCCGCTGACGGCCTCCGTCGCGAGCGTTTCGCCCTGGATGTACGCCCCGTGCGACCGCATGACGCGCTCGACGTCTTCGGTCCCGCGGTACCAAAGGGTGATGCGGTCGGCGAGTTCGAAGCCCGCTTCGCGGCGCATGTCCTGCACCCGCCGAACGATTTCGCGCGCGAGCCCTTCGTCCTCCAGCTCCGGCGTCAGCGCCGTGGTGATGGCGACGGTCACGCCCGCGTCCGCGGCGGCGGCGTACCCGGCCGTGTCCTGCGCCTGCAGGAGGATGTCCTCCGCTTCGAGCGCGAACCCGCCGACTTCGATGCTCGCCCCCCGCTTCACCTCCGCCGCGATGACCGCCGGGTCGAGCTGGGCCAGCCCCGCGCGGATGGCGGCCACGCCAGGGCCGTACTTGCGCCCCAGCACGGGCAGGTTTGGCTTCACGTCGTAGCGCAGCACGGCCGTCTCGTCCTCGAGCAGGGTGAGGGCCTTCGCGTTCAGCTCCTCGAGCACGAGCTGCTCGTTTTTGCGCAGCGCCGCCGCATCCTCGGCCGAACGCGCCTTCGCGAGCACTTCCGCCACCGGCTGGCGCACCTTGATCTGCGCCTTCGCGCGCGCCGCCCGCCCGAGCGAGCACACCCGCTTCACCAGCTGCGTCTCCGCGTTCAGCCGCTCGTCGATGGCCGCCGCATCCGCCTCCGGCCAGGCCGCCAGGTGCACGCTGACGGGCGCGTCCGCATCGACCGATCGCACCAGGTTCTGCCAGAGCTCCTCGGCCACGAACGGCGTGAACGGCGCGATCAGCTTCGTCAGCGTCACCAGCGCCGTGTAGAGCGTCCAGTAGGCGGCCTGCTTGTCGCTGTCGCTCTCGCTCGCGCCCCGCCAGAAACGCCGCCGGCTGCGCCGCACGTACCAGTTCGAAAGGTCATCCACGAAGCCGTCGATGGCGCGGGCGGCGTCCGTCGGGTCGTACTTCTCCAGCTCGTCCGTCACGCGCCGCACGAGCACGTTCAGCTCGCTCAGCAGCCAGCGGTCGATCTCCGGGAGGGTGCCCGCCGGCCGCTGTCGCGGGTCGACGCCGTCGATGTTCGCGTAGCTGACGAAGAAGCTGTAGGTGTTCCAGAGGGTGAGCAGGAAGCGCCGCAGCCCTTCCTCCACCAGCCCCGCGCCGAAGCGCCCGCTCGTGCGCGCGAACCCCGCCGAGAACATGTACCAGCGCGTCGCGTCCGCGCCGAAGCGGTCGAGGATGTCCCAGGGCACGACGACGTTGCCGCGGCTCTTCGACATCTTCTGGCCCTTTTCGTCCTGGATGTGGCCCAGGCAGATCACGTTCCGGTAGGCGATACCCTCGGGCACGGCTTCGGCGGCATGCAGGAGCGTCGCCTCCGCGTGGAGCGTGTAGAACCAGCCCCGCGTCTGGTCGATCGCCTCGCAGATGAAGTCCGCCGGGAAGGCGCGGTCGAAGGCTTCGCTGTTCTCGTACGGGTAGCCCCACTGCGCGTAGGGCATCGCGCCGCTATCGAACCACGCGTCCGCGACCTCGGGCACGCGTTTCATCGTCCCGCCGCAGTCGCAGCGCAGGAGGATGTCGTCGATGTACGGCCGGTGGAGGTCGTCCAGGGCCTCCGCCTTCGCCCGGTCGATGGCGCGCTCGACGACGTCGGCCTTCGATCCCGCGCAGGCATCCGTGCCGCAGGCTTCGCAGCGCCAGAACGGCAACGGCGTGCCCCAATACCGTTCGCGGCTCACCGCCCAGTCGATGTTGTTCTCGAGCCAGTTACCGAAGCGCCCGTGCTTGATGTGCCCCGGGTACCAGTTGATCTGCTCGTTCCCCGCCGTCAGTCCGTCGCGCTGGCGCGTCGTGCGGATGTACCAGCTCGGCTTCGCGTAGTAGAGCAGCGGCGTCTTGCAGCGCCAGCAGAACGGGTAGGTGTGCTTGATCGTCCCGCTCTTCACCATCAGGCCGCGCTCCGTGAGGTCCTTGATGACGTCGCGGTCGGCCTGTTTGGCGAACTTGCCCGCGCCCGGGAGCCCTTCGGCCATCAGCCCGCGCAGGTCGATCGGCTGGGCGAACAGCAGGCCGAAGAGCTTGCCTTCCTCGAAGTCCTCGGCGCCGAAGGCGGGGGCCGTGTGCACGATGCCGGAGCCGTCATCGAGCGAGACATACTCGGCCGTGACCACGCGCCGCAGGCCGTCCGCCTCCTCCGCCGTGATGCGCCGCAGGCGTCCGTCGCTGTCGAAGCGCATCACATCCACGCCGGCGTGCTCGGGGAGATACAACGGCTCGTAGCGCATGCCCACGAGCTCGTCGCCGCGCAGGCTGCCCACGGCCGTCGCACCCTCGCCGATGACGCGCTCCGCCAGCGCCGCCGCCAGCACCAGCCGTTCGCCCTCGACCTCGTACACGCCGTAGTCGGCGTCTTCCTTCACCGCCAGCGCCGTGTTCCCCGGTAGCGTCCACGGCGTCGTCGTCCACGCCACGAGGAAGATCGGCCCGCCGCCGGGCAGCTCCCGCGGGAACTCCGAGGACGCCACCCGGAACTTCACGAAGACGCTCGGGTCGGGCACATCGTCCTCGTACCCCTGCGCCACCTCGTGGTCGCTGAGGCTCGTGCCGCAGCGCGGGCAGTGCGGCGTCACGCGGTAGTCCTGGTACACGAGCCCGGCATCCCAGAGCCGCTTGAGGATCCACCAGCAGCTTTCGATGTACTCGTTGTGCCAGGTCACGTAGGGGTGTTCGAGGTCCGCCCAGTACGCGATCCGTTCGCTCAGCCGCGTCCATTCGTCGATATAGCGGCTGACGCTCGCCTTGCAGCGCTGGTTGAACTCGGCGATGCCGAACGCCTCGATCTCCGGCTTCGATTGGAGGTTGAGCTCTTTCTCGATTTCGAGCTCGACCGGCAGGCCGTGGGTATCCCAGCCGGCCTTTCGCGGCACGCGGTAGCCCCGCATCGTCTTGTAGCGAGGGATGAGGTCCTTGAAGACGCGCGCGAGCACGTGATGGATGCCGGGCCGCGCGTTCGCCGTCGGCGGGCCTTCGTAGAAGATGAACTGGCGGTCGGCGGGGCGCTCGTCGATGCTCCGCTTGAAGACATCGTGCTGCTGCCAGAAGGCGAGGACGCCCTCCTCCAGCTGCGGGAAACTCACCTTCGGATCCACTGCCCGGAACATTCGCGCCCTCCGTCGCCTCGATGGCCTCGATACGGAAGACCGGCACGCTGCCCGTGCCGTACCGTATGGAGAGATGATGCGCGCACTTCGCCCGTTCCGCGGACAAGAAAAAACGCTCGCCCCGGAACGGCCAGGGACGAGCGTGCACGCCCGCGGTACCACCCTGCTTCCCGCCGCGCACGGCGGGCACTCAGCGGAGCGCCATCACGCCCCTGCCCCTGCTAACGGTGGGCATCCGTCCCGGCCTACTGGCACGGCCCGCGCCGCGCGTTCGGCGGAAAGCTCGGGAGGGATCTTCGCCCCGGCCCGCCGCGCCCCCTCGCACCACCCGGGGCTCGCTGTGCGGCAGCATCGAAGCTACTCGTCTCCGTCGTCGCCTGTGCCACCCAGTGAAGCGCCCCGCCGCGAGCGGTGTCAAGGATTCGTCCGCCACCGGGCGCTGCTCGCGCTCGTGGCCCTCGTCAGCGTGCTCATGACCGCCTGCGGGGGAGGCAGCGACGGCGAGGTCTACCCCGAGCGCACCCCCACCCTCGCGCCCACCGCCGCCCCGGACCTCGGCACGCCCACGGTGGAGCCCCCGCCGCCCGCCGAGTTCAAGGTCGCGTTCATCAATCTCCAGGCGCCCATCAGCTCCGACGCCAACAACGTCCTCACGGGCGAAACCTACGACGACCGCCTCGAAGCGATCATCGCCCAGCTCAAGGAGCTCAACCCCGACCTCATCGCCTTCAACGAAGCGAGCTGGACGCGCGAACACGGCAGCGCCATCTCCCGCCTCGCGAAGGAACTGAAGATGGAGTTCTTCTACGCCCGCGCAAATCCCTGGTATCCCGGCCAATCGCGCGAACAGAGCGACGGCCTCGTGAAGCAGCTCGGCTTCGAAGAGGGCGAGCTCGTCCTCTCGCGCTACAAGGTCCTTCGCGGCGAAACGCGGGCGCTCAACCCCCGCACGGGCGAACCCGGCGAGCAGCGCGTCGCCCTCCACGTCGTCATCGGCGTGCCCCAGCCAGTCGGCGAAGTCGATGTCTACGTCACCCATCTCACCGGCGGCGGCGACCGTACGCGGCGCGCCCAGGCCACCGATTTCGCCTCCTGGATCGAGGCCACGCGCGGCAAGGGTCCCACCCTCGTCATGGCCGGCAGCAGCGACCCCCAGGCCGAGTCCACCTACGACCTCTATCCCGGGCTCGGGCTGCACGAGGCCGGCTACAAGCTCCAGCTCGGTACCTGCTGCCGCGAAACGCCCATCGGCGAACAACCGCCGCTCAAGGTGCGCACCGACTACCTCATGTCGGCTCGCTGGACCCCACTCGCCGTCCGCCTCTTCGCCGACCAGACGGTCAGCCGGCCCGACGGCACCGTGATCTACGCGAGCGACCACAACGGCATCCTCGCCGTCTTCCCCTTCGCGGGCTTCGCGAACCCCGCCGTGCCCGAGTCGCAGTAGCGGCGAAACCGGTAGACTCCGCGCCTATCCCCGGGAGGAGGCGCCGCCATGGCGAGGTTGCAGGACAAAGTCGCGGTCATCACGGGCGGCGCGAGCGGCATCGGCGAAGGCACCGTGCGCCTCTTCGCCGGCGAAGGCGCCCGCGTCGTCATCGCCGACGTCCAGGACGCGCGCGGCGAGAAGCTCGCCGAAGAGCTCGGCACGAACACCACCTACGTCCACGCCGATGTCTCCCGCGAGGAGGACGTTGCCAACGCCATCGATACCGCCGTCCGCCGCTTCGGTCGCCTGGATTGCATGTACAACAACGCGGGCTTCCCCGGCGTCTCCGGCCCCATCGATGAGCTCGACATGGCCGCCTTCGACCAGACCATGGCCGTGCTCTTTCGCGGCGTCGTCTGCGGCATCAAGCACGCCGTCCGGGTGATGAAGCCCCAGGGCTCCGGCAGCATCGTCAGCACGGCCAGCATCGCCGGCGTCGGCGCGATCTTCGGGCCGCACGTCTACAGCGCCGCCAAGGCCGCCATCATTCACATCACGAAGACAACCGCGGTCGAGCTCGGCCCCCTGGGCATCCGCATCAACGCCATCTGCCCGGGCGCCATCGCGACCCCGATCTTCGGCAAGGCCATGGGGCTTTCGAACGAACAGGCCGACCTCACCGTCGAGCCCATGAAGGTGGCTTTCGCGAACAACCAGCCGCTGCGCCGCGCGGGCCTCCCGAACGACATCGCCGAGGCCGCCCTCTGGCTCGCGAGCGAGGGGTCGAGCTTCGTCACCGGGCAGGCGATCGTCGTGGACGGCGGCATCACGCTGCAGCCGGGCGGCATCTTCGGTAATCGCGAAGGCACCCCCGAGGAGCGCCAGGCCCGCTTCGCCCAGGCCTTCGGCGCCCGCCCCCAGGGTTAGCCTTAGCGGCGAAACCACCCCAGCGGCCCGCGCCGGGCGACGGTGGGCATCCTTCCCGGTCGGAGAGGCAGCAGCGTCCTTTGCCGGAGCTCGGCCGGCGAACCGCTCGCGCACGCGAGGATGTCGCAGTAGGTGCCGTGCTGGTGCCGGGTTGAGCGCGCGTGCGCCTCTTCGGCGTCCTGCGTCGTGAGCAGGTACTTTCCCGCGGGGTCCAGCAGGTGAAGCCGCCGGTAGCCCATGGCCTGCAGCTGCCGGAGGCCGCTCACCCCCTCGCCGTTCGCATAGAAGCTCGGAGCGTATTCGAAGAAGATCACGGGCCGGTCGCGCCGGATGGTTTGCTCGGCACCGAGCAGGACCTCGAAGTCAAACCCGTCGGTGTCCACTTTCAGGAAATCGAGCGGCGGGCGGCCCTCAAGGACGTCGTCCAGCCGCACCATCGGCGACTCCTGCGCCGTCGGGAGATGCGGCGCCGGCAGGACGGTCCCGCTCGTCTCGTTCGAATGGATGACCGCGACGCCCGCTTCCTTCCCGACGATGTACGGCAGAACCTCGGCCGAATGCCCTGCCAGGAAGAGGTTGCGCTCAAGGAACGAACGGAACCGGTTCGAAGGTTCGAAGCAGAGCATCTGCGCGCCCGGCGCCGCCTTCAAGAGCTGGCGTGTGGAAGACCCGATGTTGCTGCCGACCTCGCACATGAAGGGCGCGGGGCCCGCCACCAGCGCCTGGATGATCGGCCCGAGAACCGCGTCCCACTCCTGGCCCCGGGAGATCAGCTCGCCGAGCTTACTCTCCGCCGGGTACTCGAACGGCCGCTTCAGGTAGGTGGTCGAACGGGACTCGGGCAGGGGCTGCATTCCCGGCAGCCTACAGGGTGGCCGCGGTGCGCACATCGCCGCGCGCTCCGGGCACGCGACAGGGGCGCTCGTCACTCGCGCGCGAGCACCGGCAGCGCGCCGGGGCGAAGGACCAGTCGCCGTTCGAGCCGCGCTTCGGCCTCGGAACCGGCGGCGCAGGCGAGGATGTCGCAATACGTGCCGTAGATGTGCTGGTCCGATCGTGCGTGCGCTTCGTTCGCATCGTCCGTGCTCAGCAGGTAGTGTCCCGCGGGGTCGAGCAGGTGAAGCCGCCGGTAGCCCATGCCCTGCAGGCGCCGGAGGCCGTTCGGCCCGCCATAGCGCCGGTAGGCGGGCGTGTACTCGATGGTGATCACGGGCTGGTCCCGCCGGATGGTTTGCTCCGCCCCCCGCACGACCTCGAAGTCGTAGCCGTCGGTGTCGATCTTCAGGAAGTCCAGCCGCGGCCGCCGGGCCATGACATCGTCGAGCCGGATCACCGGCGCCTCCTCCGGGATGGTGAAGCGCGGTTCTCGCACCACCGACCCCGTCGTCCCATCGCGGAGCAGCACGGCCTTTCCGCCGCGGTTCCCGGCGATGTACGGCAGGATCTCGGCCGCTTGCCCGGCCAGTGCCAGGTTCCGCTCCAGGAACAAACGGAATCGCTCGATCGGTTCGAAGCAAAGCACGCGCGCCCCCGGTGCCGCCTTCAGGATTTGCCGCGTGGAGGTTCCGATGTTGCTCCCCACCTCGCAGATAAACGGCGTCGGACCTGCGAACGCGGCCTGGATGATCGGCACGAGCACAGCGTCCCACTCGTGGCCGTCTGCCACCAAGCGCCCGAGGTCACTGCCCGCCGGGTATTCGAACGGATGCCCCAGGTAGGTTGTCCGAATCGCATTCGGGATCGTTCCCATCGCGGCGGGATGGTACTCGCCGTTCGCTCGCGAGCGAACCATCGGGGTTTCGCATCTTAACCACGCTGGCCGCGAGCGCCGGCCGTCGCCCGCGCCGGGGGGCCGGCTCGCGCGCGGGGCTGCTGCCTGGAATGGGCTTCTGGATCTGGTTAGGGATTAAGGGGTTAAGGGTTGAGGGCGTTCCAGGCGCGTCCCGGGCATCGCCAGGGCAGTGCCTCGTCCGTGCCTGGGTCGTGCCCGGGCAGTGCGGGGCTGCTCGGCGGGCCTCGCCCGTGCGGGCCGCTACTGGGAATGGGCTTCTGGATCTGGTTACCGGTTACCGGATCTGGATCTGCTACTGGATCGGCGGGGCCGGCCCGATGCTCGCCCGGTGCCGGCCCAATGCATGCCCGATGCCCGCCCGGTGCGGGTATGGTGCCGGGCACCGCCCACGCGTGCGGACGCCGGTGCTGGGCGACGTCCACGTCCCGGGATGGAGTGACCCTCTCCAGATTCGGAGCGGAGGGTGGCAACGGTCCACTGGCGGTCGTCGCAACTGGCCGCCCATGGGCACTCCGTCGTGGGCGAAGGATGGCCGTCGTCAGCCGGCCGGATGGTCCACCGGCGGTCCGTCGTCGATGGCTGCGCAGCACAGCCCTTGAACCACCGGTCGGGTACCCATCCAACACCCTTCGGCTACCCTTCGACAGTCGTCAGAGGGTCGAGTTCGTGACGAAACCGGGCTGCGGCGGGCGGCCACGGGCCCATCGACGCCATCGGTCGAAGATGCCAACGGAGCGAAGCACGCCGGTATCGGAGCGGGGAATTCGGCACTTGCCGCGACCACCGGTGTCGTGCTTTCGCAACCAATCACCGGCCTGTGGCGTTAGCATGCGAAGAGCCCGGTCTCTCCCCGGGCGGGCGACGATGCGCGAAGAATCCGACGACGTCCTGCTCGCACGCGCGCGTGGCGGCGATGAATCCGCCTTCCACGCCCTCGCCGCGCGCCATCTCCCCGAGCTCTACGACTTCGCATCCCACCTCACCGCCGACCCCGCGAAGGCGGCCTCCGTCACCGTCTTCGCCCTCCGCCGCGCGACCAACAGCCTCGAACCGGACCACCGCGACCCCCGCGAATGGCTGCTGACGCTCGTCCGCGATGTCGCCCTCGAACGGCTCCCCGAGCGCGCCGGGGACGAAGCGCCGCCCACGCCGCCCGCCGTCGATGAGGCGCTCCTCCCGCTCGAGCACGACGAGCGCGTCGCGAGCAGCATGGCGGCCGCCGTGCAGGCCGGGCTCGGCGCGATCCCGCTGGCGCAGCGCTCCCTGCTCCTGCTCGCCACCCGCCACGGCTTCGATGCGAAGGAGCTGGCCGCGGCGGCGGGCATGAGTGGCGAAAACGGCGCGCCCCTGCTCCATCGCCTGCGCGCCATGGCCGAGGAGCGCCTCCGCTTCGCCGCGCTCGCCCAGGCCTGCCCGGATCTCGCCGCCATCCTCGCCCGCGAGTCCGCCGAGGGGCTCCATTGGCGCGACATCCGCGTCCTCGCCGTCGACCACGCGCACGCCTGCCAGCGCTGCGCACGGCGGGGCGACCGCCTCGTGCCCGGCCTCGCCGTCGTGACCGCGCTCGCGACCATCACCCCCGAACCGGCGACGGCGGCGGCGATTCTCGCGCGGCTCAAGGGCCAGTGGCCCGGCGCCGCCCCCTCCCCCGCCGATGAGCCCGTGGCCGCCGAGCCCGCGTTCCGGCGCCGGGGACTCGCCTGGGCGGCTCCACTCTGTCTCGCCGCCGGTGGGTTGGCCCTGGCGCTCCTGCTCCCTGCGAGCCCCGTCGCGCTGACCCGTGACCGCAGCATCCGCGGCCCCGCCATCATCGTGGGCGCATCGATGACGCCGGCCGAGGTCGTGCAGGTGACGGTCATCACGCCGACACCGCCGCCGGTCACGGTGACGGCGACGGTGGCGCCGTCCGCGTCAGCGTCCCCATCGGCATCTCCCGGCGGCACGGCCCCCGTGGGCATCCCCTCCGCGACGGCCGCGGCGCCGACGGCCACACGCCCCCCGGGGACGCCATCGCCCGCGGCCAGCGCTACCGCGACACCCATCGCACCCACGCCGACGGCGACACCGGCGCCCCCCACGCCCACGCCGCTCCCGCCCACGGCCACGCCTGTCCCGCCGACGCCGACCGCCTGCCCGGGGTCGCTTTCGGCGAACTCGGCGGTGGTGGGCGCTGCGCCGGGGGTGCGCGCGTCGTTCGTGCTTTCGAACAGCGGCTGCGACCCCGTCGCCTTCGCGGTCGCGAGCCTCACCGATTGGGTCAGCGTCGAAGCGCCGCTCGTGACCAGCGTGCCCGGCTTCGCGAGCGTGCAGGTGTTCTTCACGGCGAACCCGCCGCCGGGCACGGGCAGCATCATCGGGACCATCCGCGTGAGCCCCGCGGGGCAGGCCGCCTTCGATGTCCAGGTGCAGGTGTTCCGCGGCTCCTGAGCGCCTTCGCCGGCGGAATTCTTGACTCACTCGCTCGACTTCCATACGTTCGGGAGCATTCGCGCCCGCGCGCGCCCCCAGGAGTTCCCCACATGCACTTCGAGACGCTGCAGTTGCACGCCGGACAACAGCCCGACCCCACCACCGGGTCGCGCGCGGTCCCCATCTACCAAACGACGTCCTACGTCTTCAACGATGCCGAACACGGCGCGCGCCTCTTCGCGCTCCAGGAATTCGGCAACATCTACACGCGCATCATGAACCCCACGAACGACGTCTTCGAACAGCGCATGGCCGCGCTCGAAGGCGGCATCGCCGGGCTCGCGACCTCGTCCGGGCAGTCCGCGCAGCTGCTCGCCTTCGCCACCATCTGCCAGGCCGGCGATAACATCGTCTCCACCTCGAACCTCTACGGCGGCACCTACAACCAGTTCAAGGTCGCCTTCCCCCGCCTCGGCATCAACGTGAAGTTCGTCGAAGGCGATGACCCGGAGGCGTTCCGCGCCGCCATCGATGGCAACACCAAGGCGCTCTACGTCGAGACCTTCGGCAACCCCCGCCTGAACGTGCCGGATTTCCCCGCCATCGCGAAGGTCGCCCACGACAACGGCATCCCCTTCGTGGTCGATAACACCTTCGGCGCCGGCGGCTACCGCTGCCGCCCGCTCGAGCACGGCGCCGACATCGTCGTCGAATCCACCACCAAGTGGATCGGCGGCCACGGCCTGAGCATCGGCGGCATCATCATCGATAGCGGCAAGTTCAACTGGGGCAACGGCAAGCACCCCATGTTCACCGAGCCCAGCGAGGGCTACCACGGCATGAAGTTCTGGGAGGTCTTCGGCGACTTCCCCGGCATGGGCAACATCGCCTTCGCCATTCGCGCCCGCGTCGAAGGCCTTCGCGACCTCGGCATGTGCCAGGCGCCGATGAACTCGTTCCTCAACCTCGTCGGCCTCGAAACGCTTTCGCTGCGCGTCGAACGGCACGATGAGAACGCGATGAAGCTCGCCCTCTGGCTGCAGAAGCACCCGAAGGTGAACTGGGTGAACTACCCGGGCCTGCCGGACCACCCGTACCACGAGAACGCGAAGAAGTTCCTGCGCCACGGCGCCTTCGGTTCGATCCTGAACTTCGGCATCGAAGGCGGCATGGAGGCCGGCAAGAAGTTCATCAGCCAGGTCAAGCTCGCCAGCCTGCTCGCGAACGTGGGCGACGCCAAGACGCTCGTCATCCACCCCGCCTCGACGACGCACCAGCAGCTCGGCGAGGACGAACAGCTCACCAGCGGCGTCACCCCCGACCTCGTCCGTGTCTCCGTGGGCATCGAGCACATCGACGACATCATCGCCGACTTCGAACAGGCGCTCGCCGCCTCCTAGTCCCATTGGGACGGTGATTTCCGGGCTCCCGGCGGTAGCAGCCGGGAGCCCGCTGTCCGAAAGCTGAGGCTGACATGCCGAACGTCAGCAGCCCCTCGCTCGTGCAACCGCTGGGCGTCCTGCGTCTCGAAAGCGGTGCCGACCTCGAGGTGGAGGCCGCGTACGAGATCTATGGGCGCCTTTCTCCGGCGGGAGATAACGCCGTCCTCGTCTGCCATGCGCTCACGGGCAGTGCGCGCGCCGCGGGCGAACAGGGCTGGTGGGACCCGCTCATCGGCCCCGGCGCGGCCATCGATACGAACCGCTACGCCGTCATCTGCTCCAACATCCTCGCCAGCTGCTACGGCACCACCGGCCCGCGCTCTGTCGACCCGGCGACCGGCCGTTCCTACGGCGGCCGCTTCCCCACCGTCACCGTCGGCGACATGGTCGCCGTCCAGCATGCGCTGATTCAGAAGCTCGGCGTGCGATCGCTCGCGTGCGTGACCGGGGGCTCGCTGGGCGGCCTGCAGGTGCTCGAATGGGCGGCGCGCTATCCCGAAATGGCGCGGTCGATCATGCCAGTCGCCACCAACCTCGCGCACGCGGCGTGGACCATCGCCTTCAACGAATGCGCCCGCCAGGCCATTCGCAACGACCCGGGCTACCTCGACGGCGATTACATTCACCGGGGCACGACGCCCCATCGCGGCCTCGCCCTCGCGCGCATGATCGCGATGATCAGCTACCGCTCGGCGCAATCCTTCGGCGAACGGTTCGGCCGCCAGGTCACCCCTCCCGGCGAGGAGGACTCGGGCCGCTTCGAAGTCGAATCCTACCTGCACTACCAGGGCGGCAAGCTCGTCGAACGCTTCGACGCCAACGCCTACATGCGTATCACCGAGGCGATGGACGCCTACGACGTGGGCGGCGGCGTGCGCGGCGGGGCGCAGGCCGCGCTCGCGCCCTTCCGGGGCCCCGCGCTGGTCATGGGCATCGATTCCGACATCCTCTACCCCGTGTGGCAGCAGCAGGAGATCGTCGAAGTGCTGAAGGCGAACGGCAACGCCGTCAGCTACCGCGAAATCCACTCCGAGCACGGCCACGACGCCTTCCTGATGGAATGGGCCCAGCTCGATCGGCACATTCGCGAGTTCATGGCGGCGCTCCCCGCCTGAGGCGCGGTTTTGCCCGTCCCGCCGCCCTCTGGGTACAATCGCGAGTGGAGAGGTGTCCGAGTGGTTGATGGTGCCGTTCTCGAAAAGCGGTGTGGCGCAAGTCACCGGGAGTTCGAATCTCCCCCTCTCCGCCACTCGCAGCGCTGACTGAAGCCCGCCACCCGGCGGGCTTCTCCCTTCCCGGGGTTCGCTATACTCAACAGATGGCAGCACCTGTCCGCGCGACGCGCATGACCCTGGACGAATTCCTCGCGCTCCCGGAGGAGAAGCCGTACCTGGAGTTCGTGAACGGGGAGGTCCAGGCGAAGGCCATGCCAAACGAGAAGCACGGCGCCGTCGTCGCGCAGCTGATCATCGCCATCGGCATCTATCTTCGCCAGCACGCCGAAGCGCGCATCGTTACGGAAGTCCGCCACGCAACCGTGTCGAACGTCGACCAGCGGGTGTTCCTACCTGACATAAACGTGACGCCGTCCACGCAGTATTCAGGCCCACCGCGCACCGGTCTCGTTCGCCAGCACCCCGCCTTCGCGATCGAAGTCCTCTCCCCGGAGGACCGGCCGGGGCGCGTCGCCGACCGCGTGCAGTTCTACCTTCGCAACGGCACGGCGCTCCTCTGGCTGGTCGACCCCGAGGACGAGAGCATCACCGTCTTCCGCCCGGGCGCCGAAGCACAAACCGCCGTGGCGGGGGACACGCTCGATGCCGCGCCCGTGCTCTCGGCCTTCTCCCTCGATGTCGCCGGGCTCTTCGCCGCCGTCCGCGACTGATCCCCCGGCGCGCTACGCCTTCGGTTCGGCCGGGGGTTTGCGGCGGCGGCTCGGCTGCGCGCGAACCGGTTCGCCCTCGGCCTTCGGGTAGTGCGGCGGCAGCGGTGCTTCGCCCATGCCCGCGGCCTTCTGCGCTTCCACCAGCGCGAGCAGCGGCTCCAGCGAATATGCCCGCGCATCGACGCCCGCGCCCGGGTCACCCATTTCGGCGTACCGCCGGGGCACCGTCGCGATGGTGAAGTCCGCCAGCTCCACGCCGGGCAGCTCCTCCCAGGTCACCGGGCACGAGACGCGCGCGTCCTTCGTCGGCCGGATGGAATAGGCCGAGGCCACCGTGCGGTCGCGCGCGTTCTGGTTGTAGTCGATGAACACGCCGTGGCGCTCTTCCTTCCACCATGCCGTGGTCGCGAGCGCCGGCACGCGCCGTTCGATCTCCCGCCCGATGGCGAGCGCGCAGTGGCGCACATCCGTGAACGTCCAGCGCGGCTCGATGCGCACGTTGATGTGGATGCCCCGCGATCCCGATGTCTTCGGGAAGCCTTCGCAGCCATGCGCCGCCAGTACCTCCCGCGCCACCAGCGCGACCTCCTTCACCATCGCGAACGTCGCCTGGGGCGTGGGATCGAGGTCGATGCGCAGCTCGTCCGGGTGGTCCACATCGTTCGCGCGAACAGGCCAGGGATTGAGGTCCAGGCACCCCAGGTTCGCCATCCAGATGACGCCCGCGACGTTGCGCGCCACCGCGAGGTCGGCCGAGCGCCCGCTCGGGAAGGTGACGTGCGCGGTACTCATGTAGTCCGGCACGGCGGGCGCGCGCTTCTGGAAGAACGGCTCCTCCGCGGCGCCGTTCACGAACCGCTTCAGCACCGCCGGCCGGTCGCGAATGCCCACGAGCGCACCTTCGCCGACCGCGAGGTAGTAATTCACGACGTCGAGCTTGGTGTACCCCGTTTCGGGGAAGAACACCTTCGTGGGGTTCGTGATCGTCACGGCGTGGCCGCCCACGTCGATCTCCATGGCGTCCTTCGGCATGGGCCTACGGTATTGCGCGCGCGGCCGTTTGGGGAGTGCCGCCTTCACGTGCGGGTGGCCCTTTCCGGTGGGACCGGCCGCGCGTGGAAGCGCGATCGCCGTGGCGTACGCTGGATCGAAATCCCACCCCCGAGGAGGCCGCGATGCGCGAACTGCGCGGCAAGACCGCCGTCATCACCGGCGCGGGCAGCGGTATCGGCCGCTCCCTGAGCCTCGCCTTCGCCGGCGAAGGCATGAACATCGTCCTCGCCGATATCGAACTCGCCAACGCCGAGGCCGTCGCCGCCGAGGTCCGCGCGAAGGGCGTGCAGGCCGTCCCCGTCCGCTGCGATGTCTCCGACCGCGAGAGCGTGGCCGCCCTCGCCGCGCGCGCCACCGAGGCCTTCGGCGGCGTGCACCTGCTCTGCAACAACGCCGGCGTCGTCCCCTTCGCGACCATCCAGGACACCACACCCGCGAACTGGGACTGGACGCTGGCGGTGAACGTGAACGGCGTGTTCAACGGCGTGAGCGCCTTCCTGCCGGCCCTGCGCGCCGCCGGCGAGGCCCACATCGTGAATACGGCCTCCATCGCCGGGCTGTACGGCATGCCCGGGCTCGCCGCCTACGTGGCTTCGAAGTTCGCCGTCGTGGGCCTCTCCGAGGCGATGCGGTACGACCTCGCGCCGCTCGGCATCGGCGTCTCCGTGCTCTGCCCCGGGGGCGTGCGCACGAACATCGCCGCTTCGACCGAGCACCGCCCGGAACGCTTCGGCGGCCCCGTCGCCGTCCCGGTCGAATACCGCACGGCCGCGGCGGGCGCGAGTTCGATGGAGCCGGACGACGTCGCCGCCCTGGTCGTGCGCGCGGTGAAGGAGAACCAGCTCTACGTGCCGACGCACCCGGACACGCGCCCACAGGCCGCCGCGCGCGCGGGGCTCGTCGCCGCCGGGTACGACTGGCTCGGCGGCTAACGAGCGGAAGGGGTCGAAGGGGCCCACGCATCCGGGCCGTTCGCGCGTGCCCGGCGGGCGTGCCACGGGCCACCGTACGGGCCAACCCGGGCGGCTGCTCGCCCGCCGGAGGCTCGAATGGAAACCAATGGCCTGATCATGAGCGCGGTCCTTGGCGTGCTGGTCATCGGTTGGGGGATCTTCCTCTTCCGCTTCACCAGCAAGATGAAGGTCGACTAAGGGACGCCTGGCCGCCGCCCCTTGCCGCGGAGCGAACGCGGATGGTGGCGCCGTACCTCCTGTGTGGCCTGCGAAGGCGACCGGCGCGGCAGGGCGTGCGCGCCCGGTTGTCCGCGACGAAGACAACCCGTACGATAATCCGGTCAACTGAAGAGCCAGAGACCGCAGGTCCCGATGCGACCCGCCACCCGGCGGGGGGATAAGCCGAAAGGCGCCTGCCGAGGCGGAGTTCCGGCGATGTGGCCCGTGTGGCCTCGCCGTTCGTTCCCTGCCCCGGCGGCAGGGATTTTCGTTTTCCGGGCTTCCCATTCCGGGGCCGCGATTGTGCCGCCCCCGTTCATCATCGGAGGACGCTTATGCCGACCGCACGGAAGGCCGCAATGCTGGAGGAAATCCAGGACCGCATGGCGCGGGCCTCGGTCCTCATCAGCGCCGATTACCGCGGTCTCACCGTCGCCCAGCTCACCGAACTTCGCCGCGCCCTGCGCCCGGCGAACGTCGAGGTGAAGATCGTCAAGAACACGCTGGCCTCCATGGCCGCGAAGGCCGCCGGCCACCCGGAAATGGCCGACGTCGTCCAGGGGCCCACCGCCATCGCCTTCGGCCTTGGAGACCCGGTGCAGCCCGTGAAGCTGCTCACCGAACACCTCCGCGCCCGCCGCATGCAGATCACGATTCACGGCGGCTGGCTCGAAGGGAAGGTGCTGAACCGCGCCGAGCTGGAAAGCATCGCCACCCTGCCCTCGCGCGAACAGCTCGTGGCCGAGGTCGTGGGCAAGCTGAAGAGCCCGCTCTACAACTTCTCGGGGCTGCTCCAGTCCACCATCCGCAACTTCGCCGGGCTCATCGATGCCCGCGCCCAGCAGCTCGAGGCCTAGTGCGGCGCCCCGCCCGCTCGCCCCGCATCACACAGAAGGAGATATACCGTGGGTAAGGTTGAAGACGCGCTCGAAATCATCAAGGGCATGACCCTCCTCGAACTTCGCGACCTGAACAAGGCGATCGAGGACGAATTCGGCATCACCGCCGCCGCCCCGATGATGATGGCCGCCGCCCCGGCCGCCGGCGGCGCCGCCGCCGCCGAGCCCGAGGAAGAGAAGACCGAGTTCAACGTCGTTCTCAAGTCCTTCGGCGACAACAAGATCAACGTCATCAAGGCCATCCGCGAAGTCATCAGCGGCCTCGGCCTGAAGGAAGCCAAGGACCTCGTCGAGGCCGCCCCGACGAAGGTCAAGGAAGGCGTCAACAAGGAAGAGGCCGAGGCCATCAAGGCCAAGCTCGCCGAAGCCGGCGCCACCGTCGAAGTCGAATAATCCCGCTTCGCACTACCGCGAGAGGCCCGGCCACGCGCCGGGCCTTTTCGTTGCCCCTTCGCGGCCGAAATCGTCCCCGCGCTCGCCCACGCGCTCGCCCGAACGTACCATGCGCACCGATGGCCACGAAGTTCGCCCATGGCGTCGACATCATCGAAATCGACCGCGTCGCCGACGTCATCCGGCGCCACGGCGACCGCTTCCTCAAGCGCGTCTACACCGACGACGAAATCGCCCATTGCCGCGGACGCGTGCACGAGCTCGCCGCCCGTTTCGCCGCCAAGGAAGCCGTCATGAAAGCGCTCGGCACGGGCGTCCGCGGCGTGGGCTGGCGCGATATCGAAGTCCTCCCCAACCGCCGCGGCAAGCCACTGGTGTTCCTCTACGGCCGCGGCGCCGCGCGCGCGCGCCACATCCAGCTGCGCGGCCTCGAAATCTCCCTGACGCACTCGAAGGAGTACGCCATCGCCTCCGCCGTCGGCGAACGCGCCCTCACCGCCGAGGAAGACACCCCCCGCAAGGGCGACAACGCCCGCCGCCTGGTCGAGGAAGAGGGCCTGCGATGAAGCTCGTCACCGCCGCGCAGATGCGCGAGCTCGAGGCCGCCGCCGTCGCCGCCGGGGTCACGGAGCGCCAGCTCATGGAAGAGGCCGGGCTCGCCGTCGCCCAGGAAGCGTGGATGACGCTGGGCACGCTCGAAGGCCGGCGCATCGTCGCCCTCGTCGGGCCCGGCAACAACGGCGGCGATGGCATCGTCGCCGCCCGCCACCTCTACGACTGGGGCGCCGAAGCTACCCTCTACATCCCCCGCCGGCGCCGCGACATGACCCTCGTCGAAGAGCTCGCTCCCCGCGAGATGCAGGTCGTCGCGGGCGAGGACGACGCGGAGGGCCAGCTCCTCGAACAGCTGCTCAACGGCTGCGACCTGGTCATCGATGCCCTCCTCGGCATCGGCCAGGAACGCCCGCTCGACCCGGAGGAGCCGGTCGCGAAGCCGCTCATCGCCCTCGCAGCGGCGCGCGCCGGCTACAACCCGCCGAAGCTGCTCGCCGTCGACCTCCCCACCGGCGTCAACGCCGACTCCGGTTCCGTCGATCCCCTCACGGTCGTGCCCGACCAGACGATCACGTTCGGGCTGCCCAAGGTGGGCATGTACCAGGCCCCCGCGAGCGGCAAGTGCGGACGCGTGCAGGTCATCGATATCGGCATCCCGAAGGCCGCCCAGGATGCCGTGCCGCTGGAGCTCCTGACCGCTCGCTGGGCGCGAACGGCGCTGCCCGCCCGCCCCGAGGACGCGAACAAGGGCACCTTCGGCCGCGTGCTCATCGCCGGCGGATCGCCGCGCTACCTGGGCGCACCCGTGCTCGCCGCGAAGGGCGCCTATCGCGCGGGGGCCGGCCTCGTCACCATCGCCTGCCCGGCCGGCCTCGTGCCCGCGCTCGCACCCTCGATCGCCGAAACGACGTGGCTCCCCCAGGCCTCCGCGGCCGACGGTGGCCTCGCGGGCGAAGCGGCCATCGCCCTGCGCGCGGAGTGGCCGTCCTTCAGCGCGGCCGTCGTCGGCCCCGGCATCGGCGACAGCGAAGCGACCCGCGCGCTCCTCTGGGCGGCGCTCGCCGACATCGCCAGTGACCTCCCGCGCGGCGCCGTCATCGATGCCGACGGCCTGAATGCCCTCGCCGCCCTTGCCGACGGCCGCGAACGAACGCCCGCGAACGCCGTCCTCACGCCGCACCCGGGCGAGATGGCCCGCCTGCTGGGCACGACCGTCGCCGATATCCAGTCACGGCGGCTGGACGCGGCGAAGGAAGCGGCCGCCGCGTACGGCTGCGTGGTCGTGCTCAAGGGCGCCCACACGGTCATCGCCGATGCCGCCGGCCGCGTCGCCCTGAGCCCCTACGCCAACCCGCTGCTCGCCACGGCCGGCAGCGGCGACGTGCTCGCGGGCATGATCGCGGCCTACCTTGCGCAGGGCCTCGAACCGTTCGAAGCGGCGAAGCTCGGCGTCTACCTGCACGCCGCCACCGGGGAATCCCTGCGCGAGGAGTACGGCGATTCCGGCCTCCTCGCGAGCGAAATCGCGACGAAGCTCCCACGCGTCGTCAAGGAACTGATGGGCTAACGCCAATGCTATACTGCTTGCACACCTTCACCGTTTCCTGGAGCGTTTCTTGAGCCGCCGGGTCGTCGTCACTGGCCTTGGCCTCGTCACCCCCGTTGGCCACAACGCCTGCGATTCGTGGGATGCCCTCGTCGCCGGCAAGTCCGGCACCGCCCGCATCTCCCTCTTCGATCCCACCGGCTACGACAGCCAGGTCGCGGGCGAAGTGAAGGACTGGGACGCGGCGAAGTACATGGACCGCAAGGAAGCCCGCCGCGCCGACCGCTTCTCCCAGTTCGCTACCGTGGCCGCCGAGGAAGCGCTGCGCCACGCCAGCTACACCATCGACCCCGCGGACGGCACGAACGTCGCGGTCGTGATCGGCACGGCCATCGGCGGCATCACCACGCTCATGGCCGAATACGACACCCTGCTCGCGAAGGGCCCCGGCCGCGTGAGCCCGTTCCTCATGCCGATGATGCTGCCCGACATGGCGAGCGGCGCGCTCAGCATTCGCCTGGGTGCGAAGGGCGTGAACTACTGCCTTGTGAGCGCCTGCGCCAGCGGCGCCGACAGCATCGGCGAGGCCGCCAACATCATCCGCCGCGGCGATGCCGATGTCGCCATCGCGGGCGGCACCGAAGCCCCGATCACGCCCATCGGCGTCGCCGGGTTCGCCGCCGCGAAGGCCCTCACCGGCCTCAACGCCGAGCCCGAGCGCGCCTCGCGGCCCTTCGACGCGACGCGCGACGGCTTCGTGCTCGCCGAAGGGGCTGGCGTCCTCGTGCTCGAAGCCGAAGAGCACGCCCGCGCCCGCGGCGCCCGCATCCTCGCCGAGCTCGCCGGGTACGGCGCCACCTCGGACGCCTACCACATCACCCAGCCCGATGAGCAGGGCGCCGGTTCGACGCGCGCCATGCGCCGCGCCCTCGCCCAGGCCGGCCTCCAGCCCGACGACATCGGCTATGTGAACGCGCACGGCACCTCGACCGCGCTCAACGACCGCCTCGAAACGTTGGCCATCAAGAAGGTCTTCGGCGATTACGCCTACACCCTGCCGGTCAGCTCCACGAAGTCGATGACGGGCCACCTGCTCGGCGCGGCCGGCGCGATCGAGGCCGCGATCTCGGTTCTCGCGCTCACGCACGGCATCCTCCCGCCAACCGCGACGCTCGTGACACCGGATGACGCCTGCGACCTCGACTATGTGCCCGGCGCGGCCCGTTCGGCGGCCGGCCTCGAGGCGGTCATGAGCAATTCCCTCGGTTTTGGCGGACATAACGCCAGCCTGGTCTTCCGTCGCTACGAGCCCGCGACTTGAGCACGCTGGCGCTTTCGCGGCCCGTCTCCCGCTGGCGCCTGCGCGACCCCTTCGCCGCCCAGAAGGGCATCCCGAACTTCCCGCCCATCGTCGCTGCCGTGCTCGCCGCGCGCGGCATCACCACGCGCGCGCAGGCCGACCTCTTCTACAAGCCGCACCTCGCCGAAGCCCACGACCCGATGCTCCTCCCCGGCATGGACGAGGCCATCCGCCGCACGCAGCGCGCCATCGCGGACAAGGAGACGATCGCCCTCTACGGCGACTTTGATGTCGACGGCGTGACCTCGATCAGCGTGCTCCATACCGGCCTCCGCCCGCTCGGCGCCCGCACCATCAACTACATCCCCGACCGCTTCGCCGAGGGCTACGGCCTCAACAACGGCGCGATCTCGGCGCTTCGCGCGCGCGGCGCATCGCTGCTCATCACCGCCGATTGCGGCATCAGCAGCGTGAGCGAAGTGGCCCACGCCAACAGCCTCGGCCTCGACGTCATCATCCTCGACCATCACACGGTGCCGGATGAGCTCCCGGCCGCCGTCGCCGCCGTCAACCCCAAGCGCCTCGATTCGCCCTATCCCTTCGACGAATTGGCCGCCGTCGGCGTGAGCTACCGGTACCTGCAGATGCTGTACGAAGCGTACGGCCGCACGCTCGACGAGAGCGCCTTCATCGACCTGGTCGCCCTCGGCACGGTCGTCGACGTCGCCCCCCTGAGCGACGAGAACCGCCGCATCGTGACCGAAGGGATCGGGCAGATGCAGCGGCGCCTGCGGCCCGGCCTCGAAGCGCTCGCCGCCATCGCGGGCACGAAGCCGAACGAATTCAACGCCGAGACCCTGGGCTTCGCCATCGGCCCGCGCATGAACGCCGCCGGGCGCATCAAGCACGCCAATATCGCGCTGGACCTCATGCTCGCCGAGGACCTGGCCACCGCTCGCCCCATCGCCCAGGAGCTCGATGCCCTCAACCGCCAGCGCCAGCAGGAAACGCTCGACGCCTACGCGCTCGCCGAGGAGCTTGTGGGCGCGAACGACGACCCGCTCATCATGGTCGGCCACGAACGCATCCACGCCGGCATCGTCGGACTCGTGGCCTCCCGGCTGGCCGAACGCTGGCACCGCCCGGCCATCGTCTTCGAACAGGGCGTCGAACACAGCCGTGCCAGCTGCCGCAGCATCCCCGCGTTCGACATCGTCGGCGCCATCCGCAGGGAGAAGGAGCTGCTTGTGCGCCACGGGGGGCACCGCGCGGCGGCCGGCTTCACGGTCCGCACCGCGGACATCCCCGAGCTGCGCGCGCGCCTCATCAACACCGCCGCCGAGCTTCTCCCCGCGGACGAGCTGCGCCCGGTCATCGATATCGACGTCGAAACGCCTCTGCGCGCCCTCACCGGCCTCGAGGTGAAGGGGCTGATGCGCTTCGAGCCGTGCGGCCAGGGCAACCGCAAGCCCGTGCTCCTCAGCCGCGGCGTCCGCATCGCGAAATCGAAGGTCATCGGCAGCACGGAGGAGCACCTTCGCCTCACCGTGAAGGATGGCCCCCTCACCTGGCCCGCCATCGCCTTCCGCCAGGCCGGCGCCGATACCTCCGGCGACATCGACATCGTCTACTCGCTCACGCGCGAATGGGGCCGCGAAGGCGTCGAGCTGGAGATCCTCGACATGGCCCCCAGCGGCGAACGCCGCCCGCTCGAATTCACCGCCTGATGGCCGACCTTCAGCCCGCGCCGGACTTCGAACGCGCCCTGCGCGAGGCCGAGAACTTCTGCTGGGCGGCGAACATCGCCATCGTCACGCCCGAACACCTGCTCGCGGGCGCGCTCAAGGTGCTCGCCGCCGCGGGCACGAGCGGGCTGCCCTCGCTGGAAACACTCGAAGCCGCCCTCCTCGAGACCCACGGCGCCAGCGACGACGAGCTCGGCCAGCCGGTGATGTTCGGCAGCGCCGCTCGCGCCGCCATCAACCAGACCGCGGCCGAAGCGCGCCAGGGCGGCGTCACCGTGCTCAGCGCGGCCGTCCTCGCACGCGGCGTCATCGCCTCGGGCGAACTCATGCCCACCTTCTACACCGCGCTCGGCACGACCCGCCCGGCGCTCGTCGCGGCGCTGGCTGAATGATCATCCGCATACGCTATTCCAGCCGTTCGCAACAACCAGCGCGCTATTCCAATTTTGGCCATGAAGTTGGAATAACGCGCGTGCCTGGTTCCGAGAGCTAGACCAGGGGCCCGGCCTTGTTTCGGATTTGTGCCCAGAATTAGAATAAGGGCGTGGACTTTAGCGGCTTCGCTCGGCCGTCCGGGACGGGACTGCAGTTGGCCGATTCGAACGGCCGCCCCTATACCGCGTTCGTCCCGGCGCCCTTACCTCCGGAAGCCGAGGCTGATGCCGTGGCCGCGAACGCGAACGCCCTTGCGGAGGCAAACCACGCCCTGGGCCAACTGGACGGCCTCGGGCTCTTTCTGCCCAATCCCGACCTGCTTGTCCGCCCGTACATGCGCCGGGAGGCTGTGCTCAGCTCTCGCATTGAAGGCACGCAAACGTCCTTTAGCGACCTGGTGGCCGTTGAAACGATGCCGTCCACCGCGACGGCCGACGCGCGTGAAGTACTCAATTACATAAGCGCGCTCAACCACGGGTTGCGTCATGTGGCGGCGGAAGGCATCACTGCGGACCTCGTGCGCACTTTGCATCGTCTGCTCATGACGAGTGGGCGAGGGGGCGCCTTTGCGGCTCCTGGTGAGTTTCGCATGGTGCAGAACCAGGTCGGCGCGGGGCACGCTTCCCAGGCGCGATACGTTCCCCCGCCGCCGGATGAGGCCCACGACGGTATGGACGCGCTGTTCGAGTATCTCGTGATGAGTGCCACCAGGACGCAGACGCTGGTGCAGGCCGCATGGCTTCATTACCAGTTCGAGGCAATCCACCCCTTCCTCGATGGCAACGGGCGCATCGGCCGGCTTCTTGTACCGCTTCTCCTCGCGTGGCGGCGAGGCCTTTCCCACCCGCTGCTCTACGTCAGCCCGTTCTTCGAGCGACATCGCCGTGAATACTACGATCGGCTGTTCGCGGTGAGCGCCGAAAGCGACTGGCCCGGGTGGCTCGGCTTCTTCCTCGAAGCGGTCCGATCGCAGGCCGCCCAGGGTGTCGAACTCGCGCACAGCATCATCGCGCTGGGCCGGACGTGGCATGACCGTCTCACGGCGGCGCGGGCCACTCAAAACGCCCATCGCGTCGCCGACCTTGTCCACCAGTTCATCGCGGTGGATGCAAGGATGGCAGAACGCATGCTCGGTATATCACCGCAGACCGCGTACACCTCGATTCGGTCGCTGGTTGCGGCGGGCATCCTCGAAGAGGCGTTCCCTGATGCCAGGCGCGGGCGTGTCTATCGCGCCCCCGAACTGGTGCTCTTGATGGAAGCACCCCCTGGTCTCGGCGCATGAAAGCGCGCGAATTCCTGTTCGGCGTCGAGGAGCGTGCCATGGCGGCCCTGCCCGCGGCCTTCCCCCGCCCCGAGCGCAAGGTCATGTGGACCATCCTCCAGCTGCACTTCGGCGACCCGGATGTCCATTTCGAACTCCAGCCCCAGCCGTCCCGCGGCCTGGTCGAGCTTGGATTGCACTTCGAGGGCACGCCCGAGGCGAACGACCTCTGGGCCGCCTACATCGCCGAATGTGCGACGGACCTCATCGGTCCCCTTGGGCCGGACTGGGAGCTGGAGGCGTGGACGCCGAGCTGGCGGCGCCTGCATCGCACCTTCGCCTTCTCGCAGCTCACCGCCGAGCTCGCCGACGAAGTGTCGGGCGAACTGGCGAAGGCGCTCACGCTGCTGCAGCCGATCATCGCCGCCGTGCCGTTCGACGCTCCGCGGCGCGTGCCGGCGCCCGCACGCGAGGCCGGGTCGCGCCGCTGGAACAGCCGCAAACCGCGCGCCTGACCCTAAAGCGAATACGCCTCCGGGATGCGCCCGCGGACCACATTCGTCGATGGCGCGCGGTTCTTGTTCCGCGCCATCGCCAGCGACACCGCGCCCGTCATCGCCACGCCGGAGCCCTCGGGCGAAATCTGCAGCGGCGCGCCGTCGGGGGAGATGAGCATGCCCCCGCCCGGCCAGGCAGCCGCGACGTAGGCCTTATTCTCGTCCGCGCGCGTCCGGGCGACCCGCTCGAGCATCGGGTGCGGGTGGAAGGCCGGCCACGCGAGGATGTCCGCGCCTTCGAGCCCCAGCCCGCGTGCGACCTCCGGCACGTAGCCCTCGTCGCCGCACAGCACCGCCACGTTCCCGAACGGCGTCGCCACCACCGGCGCCGGTGTTTCGCCGAGGTCGATGCCCCGGCCGTGCGTCGGCGTGTGTTCGAAGGTGCCCTCGGGTGTGACCAGCACCGCGGATTGCAGGGCCACGCACCCCGTCGTCGCGACCGCCATCGCGATCGCGCCGCCGTGCTCGCGCACCGCCGCTTCGAGCACCGGGAGGCCCACTTCCCAGCCTTCGGGGCCCGTGGTCCCACCGAACACGGCCATGTCGGCGGACTGCCGCCGCAGGGTCGCGAACCGCGCCGCCATCGTTCGCACGTCGAGCTCGGGCTGCGAAGGCACGATGGCCACGCGCCCGCCCGCGCGCGGCGCCACCGGTTCGTCCTCGGCCGCGAACGCGGGCAGGCTCGCGATCGGCCGCCGCAGCGTGCCATAGAGCGACGGCCGCCGCGTCAGCGCAGCGCCCTCCATCGGTTCGATATCGAACACCACGACTGTCTCCCGGTCGCTCGGCGCGCACACGCGGGTCACGCCCAGGGGGTCGATGACGGTCGAGCGCCCGGCGTAGACGATGCTGCCGTCCTCCGTGCCCCACTTGTCCGCCGCCGCCACCCAGACGCCGTTTTCGAAGGCGCGCGCGGGCATCAGGTATTCGCACTGGGTCGTGTTCAGCGAGGCCATGTCCCGCCCCTGCGAGACCCACGCTGTCAGGTCGAGGATCAGCTCCGCGCCGTTCACCCGCAGCGACCGCGCGATTTCGGGGATGCGGCTGTCCGCGCAGATGAGGATGCCGAACCGCGCGAAGCCGGCATCGAACACCGGGAACGCCCGCCCCCGCGTGAACCAGAGCGAATCGAAGTGCCAGAGAAAGCTCTTGTCGTAGCGCCCGCGCACCTCGCCATCGGGCCCGAAGACGAGGCCGCTGTTGGTCAGGGTGCCGTCCGCGTGGGGCACCGCCATGCCCGCCGCGAGCCAGTAACCGTACTGCCGGGCCTTCGCCGCGAAGGCATCGCGCGCGGTTTCGAACGATGGCACGCCGGGCACGGCATAGGGGTCCGCGCTTCCCACGTAGTAGGCCGGGTAGCTGCATTCGGGCAGCGCGACCAGCCGCGCGCCGGCTTCGCCCGCCTCGTCGAGCGCACGCAGCAGGTTCTCAAGGTTCGCGGCGGCGTCGGCGAGGTCGAACGCGCGGGCCTGGCAGAGGGCGATGCGGAATGGCTCCATCGCCACATTATGGGTCCCGGCCCACGCCCTCGCACGGCTATCCTGTTCGGCATGGCGAACCTCATCGAACGCCTCCGCGCCTGGACGTGGCATGCCCAGGGCCTCGCGCGTGAGGCAGAATCGCCCGCGCGGGCCCTCGCGAACGTCATCGGCGCCTACTCCAGCCATCCCACAGCGCCGCTGACGCTTCTCGCGCGCGCCCACTTCGACCGCGCCGCCTTCGACGCGCTGGAAGCCGAGCGCCGGGCCGTTCGCCTGCCGGGGCCGCGGGGCTCCATCTTTTTGTTGCCGGTCGAAACCGCCGCCCGGGTTCGTGCGGCCACTGCCGTCCCGGTCGCGAAGCTGGTGCCGCGGCTGGAGTGGGCGGGCCTCAGCCTCGCCGCCTACGAGGCGCTCAAGCCGCGCATCCTCGAAGCCCTGGCCGAGCCGCTCGCTGCCGCGGACCTCGAACGCCGCGTGCCGGTTCCGGACGTGAAAGTCGATGTCGCTGCCCGCACGATGGCGCACGAGGGCCTCGTCCTGCGGCTGGCCGGCAGCCTGCGCACGGACAGACTCCGCTACGTCGCCACGGAGGCCTGGCTCGGCGCTCCGCTCGAAACGCCCCCCGCGGCGGAGTCCCTCGCCTGGCTCGCGGGCGAGTACCTGCGCGCATTCGGACCCGCCACCATCGCCGACTTCGCCTGGTGGGCGGGCGTCACGCGCACCGCCGCCCGCGCCGCCGTCGCCGCGCACGAAACCGCCGATGCGGGCGACGGCCATCTCCTCCCCGCCGCCAGCCTCGCCGCGTGGGAGCGCACGCCGCCCATTCCCGCGGGCGCGATCACGCTCCTCCCGAAGTGGGACGCCCTCATCATGGGGTACGCGCCCGCCGGCCGTGCGCGCTTCATCGATGCCGCGCACCTCGCGCTCGCGTATTCACGTGGCGGGACCGGCGGTGCGGGCGCGACCTCGGGCGATGGCCTCCCGCTCGTGCTGCACGAAGGCCGCGCCGTCGCGAATTGGAGCCACAGCTTCGCGGGAAACCGCATGACCGTCACCGTCCGCCCGTGGGAGTCGCGCGCCCTGAGCCTCGAAGCCGTGCGCCCCGGCCTCGACGAGATCGGCCGCCTGCTCGGCGCGACGTCGGTGGAGGTGTCCTTCGCTACCTGAGCGAGCTTGCCGCGCCGCGCGCGAGGTCCGAGCATGGCCGCATGTCCCTCACGGTCACGTTCCCCACGCGCCATACCGACACCTTCGCCGCCACCGGGTTCGTCCACGCGGGCGTGCTGCTCGCGCTCACCGAGATGGCCTATGCCCGCGTCGAGGAGCACCTGGGCTTCGCCAAGAGCCCCGAAATCGTGTGCATGCAGCGCGAGACCCGCGCCCTCTACCACGCGCCGCTGCCCTGGCGTGACGGCGCCGCCATCGAAGTCACGACCACCGCCGTGACCGAACGCGGCTTCGAGCAGGAGTTCGTCATTCGCTCGGCGGCGACGGGGGCGCAGGTGGCGACGTTCGCGCATCGCTGGGTCTGGCTCGATACCGCCAGCGGCCGCCGCGTGGACCTCCCCGAAGCCGTGCAGGAGAAGCTCCGCGCGCTGTGACCGCGCTTGCCTCGGGGCGAAGGCCGCGCGTACAGTCGCCCGGATCCCGCTGGAGGTGCCCCATGCCCGTGACCGATGAGAACCGCGTGACCATTCGCGCCGATGTCGTGTTCGGCACCGGCGGCGGCCGCGACCTCCACTGCGATATCTACGAACCCCCCGCCGCCATCAAGAACGGCATCGGCGTCCTGCTGGTCCACGGCGGCGGCTGGAGCCAGGGCGACCGCACGCAGCTTCGCGGCTATGGCCTCCTCCTCGGCCGCCGCGGCTACCTCTGCGTCGCGAGCGAATACCGCCTCACGGGCGAAGCGCTCTGGCCGGCGCAGATCGAGGACGTGAAGTGCGCCCTCCGCTGGATGCGCTCCAACTCCGCCGAGCTCGGCATCAACGACGACCAGATCGTGATCTCCGGCAACTCCGCCGGTGGCCACCTCTCGCTCATGGCCGCCGGCACCCCGGATCGGCGCGAGCTGGAAGGAACGGGCGGCAACGAAGGCGTCGAAACGCACGTCTCGGCCGCCATCGCCTTCTACCCGCCCACGGGGCTGGAGCGCCGCAGCTGGGGCGGGCTGCCATCGCTGTTCGGGCCGGGCGCGGCGGAGGAGACCCTTCGCACGGCCAGCCCGCTGACCTACGCGCGCGAGGGTTTTCCCCCGACGCTCCTCATCCAGGGCAACGCCGACGATGTCGTGCCCGCGCGCGAAGCGCAGCAGATGTACGACGCGCTCCACGGCGCCGGCGTCCCCGTCGAGATGCACATGTTCGCGAACCAGCCGCACGGCTTCGATGCCGACCCACGCCTGGGCCGCGAATGCGCCGAGATCATGCTGTCGTTCCTGGACCGCGTGCTCGCGCGCTGACCGCTCACCCCCGGACACGCAAACAGGCCCCGGTTCCAACCGGGGCCTGTTCATCTTCATTTGCTCCGTGCTACCCCCGCCGGGCGGCGAGTGATAGTCGAGCGACCCGAATTTTCCGGCCATTCCCCCTCGCGCCGCCCCTCCTGGGGCGATCCGGACCGCCCGCATCGCATCGGGCTTTGGCATGTAGCGTCCGGCGTGGATGGAGGAGGTTGGGATCGTGGCACTTCGGGTGGTCGGTGTCCGGCCCGCTTTCGCGGACCCTACCTCTGCACGATCCAGACTCCGTAGAGGCCATGAAGCTTGCTTCGCATACTTCTTCCTCCTCAGTCACCGGGCCGGCCCTTGTGGCATTTCTCGCCGGGCCTGCATCCCTGAACTACCTTCAACCTACACCCGCGAAACCCCTTGTCAAGTGGCCGTCCGGTGAAGTTGATGGCTTCGAAACAGCGCCGCCCGGCGCCTCGTTTCGCCGCCGTTTGACGCCGCCCGGCACGTTCGCCACAGTGCCCGCGGAGGTCCCATGTCACCAGAAGCTCGCGACGCCTTCCTCGCCGTCCCACGCACCGCCGTCATCGCCACCGTCGATGCCCACGGCCGCCCGCACGCTGTCGCCGTCTGGTTCCGCTGGGTCGAAGGCGAACTGCGCATCGTCACCGGCCGTGATTCCACCAAGGCCCGCAATATCGCCCGCAACGGCCGCGCCGCGCTCTGCATCGATGAACGCGACGGCCGCGTGACCTCCCTCACCGCCGAGGGCCCCGTCGCGATCACGCCGCTGACCGCGGACGAGCGGTTCGCGCTCTGGGCCCGCTACCGCGGCGAAGAGGTCGCGCGCCAGACCGTCGCCGCCGGGGGGCACGAAGGCATGGTGCTCCTCACGCTTCGCCCCGAACGCTGGTACTGACGCCGCGTTCGCTGCTCGCTTGCCGCGAACCGGACCATTCCGTTCGCCCGCCCGCGTCCCTGCAAGGAGGAGACCATGGAGCCTCGCATCAACTACCTCAGCCTCGCCCCCGGCATCGCGAAGTCGCTGCGCGGCGTGGGCGCCTACGTCGCCGCCGAGGGCGGGCTCGAACGCGGCCTCATCGAGCTCGTGAACCTGCGCGTTTCGCAGATCAACCACTGCGCCTTCTGCGTCGATATGCACGTGAAGGAGGCCCGCGCCGGCGGCGAATCCGACGATCGCCTCCACCTGGTCGCCGTCTGGGCGGATGTCGACGTCTTCACCGACCGCGAGCGCGCCGCGTTTCTCTGGGCCGAAGCGGTCACGACGCTGACCGACGGCTTCGTGCCCGACGACGTGTACAACGCCGCCGCCGAGGAGTTCACCCCGGCCGAACTGGCGCACCTCACGCTCGCGGTGTGCGTCATCAACAGCTGGAACCGCCTGAACGTGGCCATGCGCATCCCCGGCGGCCACTACCAACCCCGTCCGCGCTGAGGCCGGGCACGAGAAAGGGGTGGACGTGCCACCCCTCTCCGGTCATCGCCTCCGCCCGGGCGCTTATTCGAGGACGAACCGCGCCGCCTGCCGCTCCAGCGCTTCGGCGAGGCCCCGCATCTGGTTCGCCGTCGCCGCCAGCTCCTGGGACTGCGCCGAAAGCTCCTGCGTCGAAGCCGAGACCTCCTCGGCGGAGGCCGATGTCTCTTCGCTCGTGAGCGAGACCTTCTCGATGGCGCCCCGGACGGTGGTCGTGCCGTCGGCGATGCGCGAGGCCCCGTTCGCGGATTCGTTCGCGCTCTCGGCGATCATCGTCGCCGCTTCGATGATGCGCGATGCGCCATCGGCGAGCCCCTGCACATCGACCGCGATCCGCTGCATCTCGCCGGCTGCTTCCTGCACGTTTTCGATGATCGCGTTCAGCGCCTCGCCAGCCATCTCGGTGGTGTCGCGCCCGGCGGCGACGTCCTGGACGCCGGCTTCCATGGCGCGAACCGCGGCCTTCGTGCCGTCCTGCACCTTCGCGATGAGCGTCGCGATCTCCTTCGTCGCGCCCGAGGAGCGCTCGGCCAGGCTGCGGACGTTCTCGGCGACGACGGCGAAGCCCCGGCCCTGTTCGCCCGCGCGCGCGGCCTCGATGGCGGCGTTCAGGGCGAGCAGGTTCGTCTGGCTGGCGATGTCGTCGATCACCTGCACGATGGCGCCGATCTGCATGCCGTATTCGCCCAGCCGGTTCACCGTCACGGATGCGTTCTCGACCGCCCGGGCGATGGCGTCCATCGAGGCCACGGCCTGGCTCACGGCGCGCTGGCCCTCGAGCGCCGAATCGCGCGAGGCCTCCGCGTCCTTCGCGACCAGCTCGGACGCGCGCACCGCGGCGGCGATGCGTTGGCCGATGGCCTGTGCCTCGCGGGCACTCGCCTCAGCGGCGGCTGCCGTCTCCTCTGCGTTCGCCGCAAGCTGGGCCGAACCCGCCGCCACCAGCTCGACCTGCTCGACCGACTCCCGCGACAGCGCCGACAGCGAGACCGAGGCGTGCGTCACGTCCGTGATCGCGGCCGCGATCTGGCCGGTCGCGCCCGCCATCTGGCCGCTCGAATCCTGCAGCTGGCTCGCGCTGGAGAACACCTGGTCCGCCTCGGAGCGAATCGTCCCGACCATGTCGGCGAGCCCCTGGCGCATCGCGTTGTAGCCCTGGATGGTCTCGCCGAGCTGCACGAGCGTGCGGTTGATGGCTGCCGCCGCCTGCCCGACTTCGTCGCGGCGCGGGTTCGGGATGGGGTCGGTGCCGGCCCGTGCGGCGACGGTGAGGTCGCCCTGCTCGACGGCGAGGATGCCCGCCCGCAGGCCGGCCACGCAGCGCGTCTCCATGCTTTCGAGCCGCCCGACGATGCGCTGGACGCCGCGCGCCACGGCCGTCCCCGTGAAGTAGGCGATTGCGGCCCCGGCGAGGAGCGCCGCCGCCACGGCCGCGAGCTGCACCTTCTCGGCGAAGGCGGCCGCGTCGTGGGCTTCCGCGTTGGCGGCATCGGCGAGCCCTTCCAGCCGCGAGGCCTCCGCGGAGATCGCCGTGTTCATCGTGTCGATCGTCGCGACCATCTGCTGGCGCTTCGCGCTCGCACCCTGCGAATCGCCCTGTTCGAGCATGCGCAGGCTCTCGTCGCGGCCTTCGCGCACGCCCTTCATGGAATCGTCAAGGGCCTGCCACCGCGCGAGCGCGCCCTCCACCACGGCCGCCGCGCGGTACTCGTCCAGCGAGGCCTTGGCCGCCGTCATCTCCTCGCGCGAGCGCTTCACGAAGTCGGAGCGCATCTGCGGGTCGGTGGCCGTGACCGCGCGCAGCTCCTCGCGCGCGCTCATCACCATGTTCAGGTTGGCCGTGAGCAGGTTCCGCGTCCCCCGGACATCCTGCTCGTACATTTGCTTCGTCCGCTCCGTTGCCGCCTGCTGGTTATTGATGCCGATATAGGCGATGCCCAGCAGGAATCCCAGTACCACCCCGAAGCCTACAAACAATTTCGTACGCAACGATCGGTCCCACATGAACGCCATGGTCTCTTTCCCCTTCGCCCCTAACAGTCATGGCGAAATTCGAAAAAGACGTTGCCTCGCATATGAGGGAGAACCCGCATCGTTAGCACTTTCTGTTCTTTCTGCGAGAAATTCCGTCCAACCGGCCCGCCGCCATGGGCCCGGGTGGCCTCCTTTACCGGCCCCGGCGCGCCTCCCGCACCACTTCCGTCGCGAGCTCGGTCTTCCGTTCGAGGCTCGTCATCATCGTGTCCGTGACGTAACAACGCATTCCCAGCGCCTCGACCGCGGGCGCGAGGGCGCGGTCCTGCTCGTCGATCACCATCAGGTCGATGAGCCCGCGGTACACCCGCGCGACGCCCACCGCCGAGACTTCGTGCCCCAGCGATTGGAGCATCTTCGCGGCCGGGCCCTTCACCACCTGCCCGGCGATGATCGGGCTGATGGCCGCGCGCACTGCCCGCGTGCCCTCCAGCGCCGCGCGCACCCCCGGGACCGCCAGCACCGGCCCGATGCTGACGAACGGGTTGCTCGGCGCGAGGATCACGCACTCCGAATCGCCAATCGCCTCGACCACACCCGGGGCCGGCCGCGCCGCATCCGCGCCTTCGAAGGCGATCGAGCGCACGTCGACCTCCGTCCGCAGCCGCACCATGTACTCCTGGAAGTCGATCTCGCCCTCGGGGCCGAACACCTTCGTGCGAACGGGCTCGTTCGCCATCGGCAGGATGCGGCAGGCGAGGCCCCAGTCCCGCGCGAGCCCGGCGACCACTTCGTGCATCGGCACGCCCTCGCGCAGGAGCCGCGTGCGGTGCATCGCCATCGCCAGGTCGCGGTCGCCGAGGTTGAACCAGCGCGGGTAGCCAAAGCGCTGCAGCTGGTCGACGACGGCGAAGGTGTCGCCCGCGAGGCCCCAGCCCGTCTCCGGGTTCACTGCCCCCGCCAGCGCGTAGATGACGATGTCGGTATCGGGCGAGACGTGCAGCCCGAACATCTCGACGTCGTCGCCCGTGTTCGAAATCACGGTCACGGTGGCCGGGTCGACCGCGTGGACGAGGCCCTGGAGGAAGCGGGAGGCGCCGACGCCGCCGGCGAACACGGTAATCATGACCGGAGTCTCGCGGTTCGCGCCCCACCGGGGAAGGCACGCCAGGCGCGATGGCCGGCGTGCCTCCGCGGCTACCGCTTCAGCGTGAGGATCTTCCCGGACGCGCCGAACATCCAGAAGCCGAGCGGCAGGGTGATGATGAGGATGCACAGGACCCACGCGAGCTCCACCCAGACCAGGCTGAACCACCAGCCGACGAGGATGAAGTACAGCGCGCGTTGCCAGAATGGCCGCTGCTCGCGTTCGGTGAGGCGGGCGATGTGCGTGCCGTCGGCGGCGACCGCCCACTGCACGCGCTGCTTCGGCTGCTTGAGCGTCGCGATCTGGGGCAGCCGGTTGAAGATGTAGACGCCCGCGGGGATGCCGATCACCGTCAGGTTCACGAGCCACGCCAGGGTCGCCACGATCCAGCTCAGCCACCAGCCCACGAACACGAACCAGAGGGCGCGCACCAGCAGGTTCGTTTCCGTGTTCGCGAGGATCACGATTGGCGGTGACGGTGGTACCGGGGCCGTCGCCACGGGCGGGATTGGCGGCACCGGTGCGACCGGGACGGCCGCGGCGATCACGGGAACCGCCGGCGGGCTGGCGCCCTCCTCCGTGACCGTCGCGACGGCACCTCTGTCCGCGACATCATGCGCTGGTGTGCCCGCTCCGGGGTCCGTGTCGTCCGTGGGCGTGGGTTCTGCGGTGAGTTCTGCCGGGTCGGCCATTCGTACGCTCTCCATGTTCGAATGGCGCCATCCTGTGACCGCACCGCGACACCTCTGGTCGCGTTTGCGCTGGTCTTTCTGCCGGGGGAAACGAAACGAGCGCGAGGGAACCCCTCGCGCTCGTCGCTTGTTGCCGGAAATGGTGGGCCCGCCGGGATTCGAACCCAGGACCAACCGGTTATGAGCCGGCCGCTCTCACCGCTGAGCTACGGGCCCGGCTGTCGGTATACCTACCAGCGCCGGTCGCGGCCACCGCCGCCACCACCACGGCGGCCGCCGCGGTCGCGGTCGCCACGGCCGCCGCCGCCACCACCGTAGTCGCCGCCGCCACCGTAGCCGCCGCCACCGTATCCACCGCCGCCATAGCCGCCGCCACCACCACCATAGCCGCCGCCACCGCCGCCGTACCCACCGCTGCCGCCGCCATAGCCACCACTGCCGCCGCTGCCACCACCGAAGCCGCCGCCACCGCCGCCGCTACGGCCGCCGTAGCTGCTCGTGCCCCGGGGCTGCGGCTGGAAGCAATCGCTGCAGTACACCGGCCGGTCACCGCGCGGCTGGAAGGGCACCTTGGCCTCCTTCCCGCAGCTGGCGCAGTTCACCGTGAACATCTCCCGTTCCGGCCGGGCCGGCGCTCCGCTATCCCCGCGGCGCGCTCGCCGGCAGTTCGGACACCGCCGTGGCTCGTTCGTAAACCCCTTCGACTGATGGAACTCCTGCTCACCCGCCGTGAACGTGAAGGGCTGTCCACAATCCGAGCACGTGAGCGTTTTGTCGGTGAAAGGCACCCGACCGACCTCCCTAAAATTTCCTGGATCCCTTCGGTCATCGAGCACCGGTGACAACAAGAGCCTCTCCGTGAGGCCGATGGATCGAGAGAGCCATCGACACGGTAGCAAAACCCGCGGGAGCGTGTCACCAGTGCCGGCACGTTCCTTCACAGCCCGCCGCGTTGCCCCCCAATGTGGTATCAAAAGCCGTGCATCGCGGCCTCATCCTCGTCTTCGTCGCGCTCCTGGGCGGCCTTTTTGCGTCCTCGCACGCCTCCTCGCGCGCGGCCGGCATCGCCTGGGAGGACTGCGGCGAAGGCTTCGAATGCGCCACCCTCGTGGTCCCGCTCGACTACTCCGGAAAGGACCCCGGCGCCCTCACGATCGCCCTCATCCGCCACCCCGCGGGCGACCGCGCGAAGCGCATCGGTTCGCTCGTCGTGAACCCCGGCGGCCCGGGCAGCAGCGGCGTCGATTTCGTCCGCGACTGGACATCGTTGCTCCCCGACCGCATCCTCGACCGCTTCGATATCGTCGGGTTCGACCCGCGCGGCGTCGGCCACAGCAGCCCCATCTCGTGCCACGGCAGCCTCGTGCCGCTGACCGCCGCCGACCCCTCGCCCGACACGCCCGCCGAGTTCGACACTCTGGCCACGCTCTCGCGCCGCTTCGCCGAGGAGTGCGCCGAGACCTATGGCGACATCCTCCCCTACCTGGGCACCCGCAACGTCGCGCGCGACCTGGACCGCATCCGCGAGGCGATCGGCGACGAGAAGCTGACCTACCTGGGCTACAGCTACGGCACCGAGATCGGGCAGGTCTACGCCGGGCTCTTCCCCACGAACATCCGCGCGATGGTGCTCGACGGCGCCGTCGACCTCACGCTTTCGCCCGACGACCGCGCCCTCGCGCAGGCCCTCGGCTTCGAACGCGCGCTCGATGCTTACGCCCGCGACTGCCGCGAGAGCCTCTGCAGCCTCACGCGCCGCGGCGACCCCCTGCAGGCCATCGACGACCTGCTGGCGAAGGCCGAGGCGGCGCCGATCCCCGCGCGGCGCGCCAATCGCCCGGCCGGCCCCGGCGAGACGCTCCTCGGCATCATCACCCCCCTGTACTCCCGCGACTCCTGGCCCGCGCTCACCCGGGCGATCGAAACCGCGCTCGCGGGCGACGGCACCCAGCTGGTCCAGCTCACCGACCAGTACCTCGAACGCCTCCCCGACGGCAGCTACACGAACAGCACGGAAGCGAACCTCGCCGTGAACTGCGTCGATTCGCCGCCGTCGAAGCTCCCCACCCGCTGGGAGGACTACCCGCCCGTGGCCGCGCGTTTCGCGGCCGTGTCGCCGCACTTCGGGGCGGCGGTCGCGCTCGGGCTCTCCTGCGCGAACTGGGCCGCCACGCCCGACCCGACGGGCCCCGTCACTGCTCAGGGCGCGCCACCGATCCTCGTCGTCTCCACCACCGGCGACCCGGCGACCCCGTATGAATGGGGCGTGGCGGTGGCCCGGCAGCTCTCCAGCGGCGTGCTCCTCACCTTCGCGGGCGAAGGGCATACCGCCTACCTGGGCAACGACCGGTGCGTCGATAACGCCGTCGATGCCTACCTCATTCAGCTGCGCGTGCCCGCGACCGGCACCTCCTGCCCCTCCTCGAGCGATTCCGAGAACGACATCGATGCGATCCTTCGCGGGAAGTCCACATCCGGCGGCACGACGGCCGTGCTCCGGTCGCTGGCGGTACTGGTGGTGCTGGGGTTGGCGGTCGCCGGCTGCGTGATGTTCGCGCGCGCATCCCGGCGGTAGCTTCGCCGCCGCGAGGCCGTTCACGCCGTCCACACGGTCGTTTGGTCTAAAAACGTGCAGTTATATGGCCCAAATTGTGCCCCGGGTAAGGGGTTCTCCTCATTCGTGCCGTGTAAAGCGTTTCCGAATATAGACGCGACCACCTGTGCGATTCGGGGGATTCTATGCGCCGCTTCGTTCCGTCACGTCCTGGCCTCGGCTGGCTCTCCTTGCGCTGGTTCGGCAACTTCAGCCTGCAGACCCGCCTCCTCGGCGGCTTCGGCCTGCTGCTCGGCCTCACCGCGCTCGTCGCCTACGTCGCCATCGACGCGCTCCAGGCCAGCGCCGGCCGCGCCGACAGCCTCTACGCCCAGAACACGATGGGGATGCACTGGGCCAACCAGGTCGCGGTTCACACCCTTGCCAGCGCGAAGGACGAACAGAACGCCCTCGTCGAGCTCGCGAACGACCCCACCCGCACCGCGTTCCCCCTCAAGCACGGCCGCGACGAGCTCGCGCTCGCGAAAACTTCCGCCGACGCCTACCGCCAGACCATCACCCGCTCCGAGGAGAGCAACCGCTGGAAGGCGGTCGAGGACACCATGGCCCAGGTCGCGACCGAACGCGAGGCCGTCTTCGCGCTCGTCGAGCAGGGCAAGGCGAAGGAAGCGGGCCAGGCTTCGCGGAACGCCGCCAGCCGCCTCGACGCCCTCAATTCGCAGCTCAGCTCCATCATCGGACGCAACCAGGATGCCGCGACCGCCGCCGCGGAAGCCTCGCGCGCCGATGCCGCCAGCGCGCGCAGCATCCTCATGGGCGCCACCGCCGCCGCCGTGCTCCTCGGCATCGCCATCGCCTTCGTCATCTCCATCAAGCTCCGCCGCGACGTCCGCCAGCTTGTGGGCCGCATCCGCAGCCTCGAAACCGAAGCCGTCGCCGACCTCGAAGCCGGCATCCGCGCCGTCGAGCAGGGCGACCTCACCGTCGATGTGCGGCCGCGCACGCCGCTCATCGCCAACCCATCGCGCGACGAGATCGGGCAGGCTTCGAGCGCTATCAACCGCACCGTGCGCAAGCTCGAAGACACCATCGTCAGCTACAACAGCATGCGCCTCGGGCTTGCCCACCTCGTCGGCCAGGTGCGCGGCGATGCCGGCGCCGTGCTCGCCGCCTCGGGCGACCTCCGCGAAGCGAGCGACGGCATGGCCACGGCCAGCACCCAGATCGCCGCCTCCATCACCGAGGTCACGAGCGCCGCCACCACCCTCTCCGCCCTCTCCCAGCGCTCCGCCGAGGATGTCGAACGCGTCGCCGCCGGCAGCCAGCAGCTCGCCGCCGTCGCGGGCTCGAACGCCACCGCCGCCATCGCCTCCGAGGAAGAGGCGCGCTCCATGGGCACACGCATCGGCGACGTCGTCTTCGCCTCCGAAGAGGTCGCGAAAGCCGCCGATGCCTCGCGCCGCGCCGCCCTCGATGGCCAGCGCGCCGTCGGCCAGGCGGTCGATTCCATGCACTCCATCGCCGAAGCCGTCGAGCGCGCCTCGGGCACCGTCAACCAGCTCGGAGAGTACGGCCAGCAGATCGGCGCCATCGTGAAGACGATCGACGACATCGCCCGCCAGACCAACCTGCTCGCCCTCAACGCCGCCATCGAGGCCGCCCGCGCCGGGGACCAGGGGCGCGGCTTCGCCGTCGTCGCCGAGAACGTGCGCGGCCTCGCGGAGCGCTCCTCGCAAGCGACGAAGGAGATCGCCACGCTCATCGCCCGCGTCCAATCCGGCACGCGCGAGGCCGTCGAAGCGATGTCCGCCGGCGTCCAGGATGTCGAAGCGGGCCGCCGCATCACCTCGCAGGCCGGCGCCGCCCTGGAAAGCATCATCGAAAGCGTCCAGCTCGCCGCCGTCGAGATGGAGAAGATCACCACCGAGATCCAGTCCCTCGGGTCGGGCGCCGACCGCATCGTCGGCTCCGCCCGCGAAATCGTCGAAAGCGCCCAGGAGTCGGCGCGCGGCGCCACGACCATGGCCGGCGATACCGCCCGCGTCACCGACGCCATCCTCCAGGTCTCGGCCACGAGCGAACAGACCAGCGCTTCCGCCGAGGAAGTGTCCGCCTCCACCCAGGAGCTCACGGCCCAGTCCGAGGAGCTCGCCGCGACCGCCTCGCAGATGCGCCAGCTCGCCGAGTCGCTCGAACGCTCGACCTCGCGCTTCCGCATCGGGAGCACGGAGGCGGCGGAGGAGCGAGCCCCCGAGCCAGCCTTCGAATTCGCCCCCATGGCTGTGCCTGCCGCGGCAGTCACGTTCGAAGCCGCCGGCGCGCCCGTCACCACGTCCGAACCCATCGCCCCCGAAAGCAGCGCGGATGGCGCGATCGAAACGCCCGTCGCCGCCGCCGCGCTCGACGCCTGGTCCCCGGTCGACCTGGAGTCGCGGCTCACCGGCCTCACGGTCGCCGAGCAGTTCGCCGTGCTCGGGTTCACCGGCGGCCCTGCCCACGACGAAAGCCCCCACCCCGTGCTCGCGGACCTGGAGGAGCAGCTCGCGGCCATCGCCGACTCCGAGCCGATCGAACTCCCGCTGCCGGGCACCACCATCGAATTCGAAGCTCCCAACGAGGCCGTTCCCGACCCCGCGTCGAGCCCCGTCAAGCGCCGCTGGCGCAGGACGGGATAGCTATCGGCCGTCGGCTGTCGGCTGTCGGCCGTCGACGTGGCCAGACGCGAGGACTAACTGGTGTACTGGTGGCTACACAACTGAACCGGTAACAAGAAGGGGAGCAGTGCGAAACTGCTCCCCTTCTTCATGTGTGCTGCACCGGACGGCCATCACCTTCGGCGCGTGGCACGCCGACAGCCGACGGCCGACAGCCGACGGCCGCTACACCACGCCCTTCGGCGTGATCTTGATGCTGCGCGCCTTCGCTTCCGGCTTCTTCGGGATCTCCAGCTTCAACATCCCATGCTCGAAGGTCGCCTCGGCCTTCTCCGGGTCCACCGTGGGCGGCAGGCGCAGGCTCCGTTCGAAGTTGCCGTAGCGCAGTTCGCGCCGGTGGTACTGGTTCTCCTCGCTCGTCTCTTCCTGCTTGAACTCACCCTTGATGGTGAGCACATCCTCCTCGACGGCGATATCGAGGTCCTGCGGGTTTACGCCCGGGATCGCGGCCTTCACCACGAGCGCGTCATTGGTTTCGAAGACATCGAGCCCAAGGCCCGCGCTCCCGAGCTCTTCGCCCGCCCCGCGGAAGGCCGGGAAGCGCCCGAACGACCCATCGAAGAGCCGGTCCATCATGCTCCGCATCGAGGCGATGTCGTTGGCGGGGTCCCAGCGGGTGATCGACGTTGCCATGCTCATTCCTCCTGGTTGTGTGCTGTTGGCGAGATCGATCGTAGGACGATGGGGCGAGGGATTCCAAGAGACTCTGAGTAAAGCATTGTCAATGTTCTTCACTGCCTCATCTATTGTGACCCTCCCCGCCCCTTGCTAAAGTGGTTCCATGGCGAAGGACTTCTACGACGTGCTCGGCGTTCCCCGCGGCGCCCCCGATAAGGACATCCGCTCCGCGTACCGCAAGCTCGCGCGCAAGTACCACCCCGACGTCACCCCCAACGACAAGGCCGCCGAGGCTCGCTTCAAGGAAGTGACCGCCGCCTACGAAGTCCTCTCCGACGCCGACAAGCGCAAGAAGTACGACAAGTACGGCGAACGCTGGGAGTACGCCGACCAGATCGAGGAAATGCAAAAGCGTCCCTCCCCCGGCGGCTGGGCGCGGCAGGGTGGCCCCGGCGCCACCTTCGAATCCGCCAACATGGGCGACTTCGGCTCCATCTTCGATAACCTCTTCCGGCGCGAACGGGGCGGTCCGCGCGGCCAGCCCGCCCGCCGCCGCGGCCAGGACATCGAAACCCCCGTCGAGGTCTCGCTCGAAGAGGCCTACCAGGGCACCACGCGCACGGTCCGCCTCCAGGGTGGCGAAGCCTGCCGCACCTGCGGCGGCACCGGCGAGGTCGCTGGCGCCATCTGCCACGCCTGCGACGGCGCCGGCACCACCGCCCGCGAACGCCGCCTCGAAGTGAAGGTGCCCGCCGGCGTGAAGACCGGCTCGCGCGTCCGCGTCGCCAACGAAGGGCGCCCCGGCGCCGGCGGCGGCACGAACGGCGACCTCTATCTCCTCGTCACCGTCCTCCCCCACGCGCGCTTCGAACGCAAGGGCGACGACCTCTACACCGACGTCACCGTCCCCCTCGCCGATGCCATCCTCGGCGGCGAAGTCGAGGTCCAGACCATGGACCGCAAGCTCCTCCTGCGCATCCCGGAGCTGACCCAGAACGGCCGCCAGATTCGCCTCGGCGGCAAGGGCATGCCCGTGCTCGGCGGCCACGCCCACGGCGATCTCTTCGCCCGGGTGAAGGTCTCGCTCCCCGAAACCCTCAGCGCCGAGGAGCGCGCCCTCTACGAACAGCTCCGCGAACTCGCCCGCGCCCGCGCCGGCGCGACCGCCTGACACATCCGGGAAGGAGGTGACGCACGATGGCCACGCCAACCAAAGGACACGGCCTGCCCGATGACGAGCCCATCTACGTCATCTCCATCGCCGCCCGCCTCGTCGGCATGCACCAGCAAACGCTGCGGTACTACGAGAACGCGGGCCTGGTCCAGCCCAGCCGCACGGCCGGCAACATCCGCATGTACTCCAACAACGACATCAACCGCATCCGCCAGGCCAAGAAGCTCATCGACGAACTGGGCGTCAACCTCGCCGGCGTCGAAATCATCCTCCGCATGGGCGAACAGCTCCGCCTCCTCGCGACCGAACTCGAACACACCCGCTCCGAACTCGACCGCCTCCGCGCGACGAGGCTGCCGGCCCCCTATCGGGGGGGGGAGAGATGAGGAATGAGGGATGAGGAATGAGGAGGGCCCCGGGGGGATGCGGGAAAGCCGGCGCGTTGATGGCTTTGAAGACCTGCTTGCCTGGAGCAAAGCGAGGGAATTGGTCAGGACGCTGTTCGCACTCACGGCGACGGAACCATTCGCGCGCCGGTATGCGTTTCGCGACCAACTGGAACGCGCGGCCGTCTCGGTGATGTCCAATATCGCTGAAGGATACGAGCGCGCTTCGCGGGCCGAGTTTCACCACGGACTGACGATCGCGAAGGGTTCCTGTGCCGAAGTCCGATCGCTCCTCTACGTTGCACTCGATGCCGGGCTGCTCTCGCCCGGTCAGTTCCAATCCCTCAACGCCCAGGCATTGGAGGTCTCCCGCATCATCGGCGGCCTCCGCGCCTCAGTCGCCCGCCAGAGGATTGAGAATCGGAACCGCCCCGAAAGCGGCGGCTTCTCCTAGCTTCCTCATTCCTCATTCCTCTTCTCTTCACCGGAGGTGACCCCATGATGAGGCAGGACCGTTTCACCGAGCAGGCACAACAGGTGCTCGCCGAATCCCAGCAACCGTGCGCCAGCGGCATTCCAGTGGGCCGTGCCGCATGTGCTCGCGGCCTCATCGGCCTCAAGGGCGGCCTTGCTCAGCAGGTCCTCCAGCGCCTCGATGTCGACCTCGACCGTCTGCGCGACCGCGTCGGGCAGGTGCTCAAGGGCCTCCCTCAGCCCAGTACGATGTCGTCCAGATCTACACGACCCCCGAAGTCGTCCGCATGCTCGAAACCGCCAACGCCGAGGCCGACCGCCTCAAGGACGAATACGTCGGCGTCGAGCACCTCCTCATCGCCATCGCCGATAACGAAGAGAGCGGCGCGAACCGCCTCCTCGCCGAGTTCAAGGTCACCAAGGAGGCCATCTACCGTGCGCTCCAGGACATCCGGGGGAAGGCCCGCGTGACCAGCCCCACCGCCGAAAGCAGCTACCAGTCCCTCGAAAAGTACGCCACCGACCTCACGAAACTCGCCGAGGACGGCAAGCTCGACCCCGTCATCGGCCGCGAGCTCGAAGTGCGCCGCGTCATGCAGATCCTCAACCGCCGCTCCAAGAACAACCCCGTCATCATCGGCGAGGCCGGTGTCGGCAAGACCGCGATCGTCGAGGGGCTGGCCCAGCGCGTCGCCAGCGGCGATGTCCCCGAGAACCTCAAAGACAAGCGCATCCACGCCCTCGATATGGGCGCGCTCGTCGCCGGTTCCAAGTTCCGCGGCGAATTCGAAGAGCGCCTGAAGGCCGTCATGGAGGAGGTCAAGGCCTCCGATGGCCAGGTCATCCTTTTCATCGACGAACTGCACAACGTCATGGGTGCGGGCGGCGCCGAGGGTGCCATCGATGCTTCGAACCTGATGAAGCCCGCCCTCGCGCGCGGCGAGCTGCACGCCATCGGCGCCACCACCCTCGACGAGTACCGCACCCGCATCGAGAAGGACCCTGCGCTCGAACGCCGCTTCGCCCCCGTCTACGTCGAGGAGCCGAGCGTCGAGGACACGATCGCCATCCTTCGCGGCCTGCGCCCCCGCTACGAAGCGCACCACAAGGTCGAAATCACCGACGACGCCATCGATGCCGCCGCGCGCCTCTCCAGCCGCTACATCACCGGCCGCCAGCTCCCCGACAAGGCCATCGACCTCATCGACGAAGCCGCCAGCAAGCACGTCATCGATGCGCAGGCGCAGCCCGACAATATTCGCGACATCCGCAAGCGCCTCGATACCCTCGCCGACGAAGCGGACGCCGCCGTGCAGAAGGACGACTACGAAGCCTCCGCGCGCATCAAGCAGCAGGTGCTCCAGCTCCAGTCCGAATACGCCACCCTGCGCGAGGAGTGGGCGAAGGAGCACCACATCGACCTCACGGTCACGGCCGAGGACATCGCCGCGCTCGTCGGCCAGATGACGGGCATCCCCGTCTCCCGGCTCGAGGAAACGGAGAGCGAGAAGCTCCTCAAGATGGAGGAGTACCTCCACCAGCGCGTCATCGGCCAGGACCGCGCGATCGTCGCCGTGGCGGATGCCGTTCGCCGCGCCCGCGCCGGCCTCAAGGACCCGACGCGGCCCATCGGCTCGTTTATCTTCCTCGGCCCCACGGGCGTCGGGAAGACGGAGCTCGCCAAGTCGCTTGCCCAGTACCTCTTCGACGACGAGGACGCGATGGTCCGCCTCGACATGTCCGAATTCCAGGAGCGGCACACCGTGAGCCGCCTGATCGGCTCGCCCCCCGGCTACGTCGGCTACGACGAAGGCGGCGGCCTCACCGAGCAGATTCGCCGCCGGCCCTACAGCCTCATCCTCTTCGACGAGATCGAAAAGGCCCACCCGGACGTCTTCAACACGCTGCTGCAGATCCTCGACGACGGCCGCCTGACCGATGGTCACGGTCGCACGGTGGACTTCCGCAACACCGTCATCGTCATGACCTCGAACCTCGGGACGGGCGCCCAGGAGCGCGCCTCCTTCGGCTTCACCCGCCGCCAGGAGACCGCGACCGACTACGAACGGCTCAAGGCGAACGTCGAAAACGCCCTGCGCGAGTTCTTCCGGCCCGAGTTCCTGAACCGCATCGACGAGGTCATCATCTTCGAACCGCTCACCCGCGAAGAGCTCGAGAAGATCGTTGACCTGCTCGCCCAGGAGGTGCGCGACCGCATGGAGGAGCGCGACATCGACTTCGTGCTCACGCAGCCCGCGAAGGACGAGCTCGTGCGCGAAGGCTACGACCCCCAGTTCGGCGCCCGGCCGCTGCGCCGCACGGTCCAGCGCCGCATCGAAAACGAGCTCGCGCGCCGCATCCTCGCGGGCGACGTGAAGGGCGGCCAGCAGGTCACCGTCGATTTCGCCGACGGCGCCTACACCTTCACCGCGCGCGCCGGCACTCCCCGCACGGAGGACGGCGCCATCGAGGGCGAAGTCGTCGGCGAAGTCGCCTGATCCCGGGCGTCCGGTAAGCACCGAATGGGGCCGCTCCATCGCCGGGGCGGCCCCGTTTTCCTTTGTCGCGAATGCCTACCGCCCGTGCGCGAGGCGCAGCGCCAGCCCTTCCGGCAGCCCCGCCGCGCGGATGCGTGCCTGGGCCGCGCCGATGTCGTACGCCACGCGATGGAAGGTGATTTCGCCGGCCGCCGTGTCGAGCAGCGCCCACGAGGCCCGCGTGTCGCCGTCGCGCGGCTGGCCCACGCTCCCCGGGTTCACGCAGGCTCGGCGCTCGTCTAACGCCACCGTCGTGTCGTCGCCCGGGGCGGTGATGGCGAACCCGTCGCCGTCCTCCCACACCACCATGGGCACGTGCGTGTGCCCGACCGCGCTCCAGCGCGCCGTCTGCGCCGCGAAGTGGTGCTCCGCCGCCCGCATCGTCGAGAGGTACTCCCAGGTTGGGTCCTGCAGGGTGCCGTGCGCGCGCTGCCAGCCGTCGCTTTCCAGCACCGCGGGCAACCCGCCGAGCCATGCACGCGAGGCCTCGCCGATGGCGCCCGCCGTCCATCCCGCGGCGGTCGCTGCCAGGTGGTTGAACTCCTCGGTCCCGATGAGCCCGGCGGCGGCCGCATCATGGTTCCCGAGCACGCAGGCGGCGCCGGCCGCGATGAGCCGTGCGATCACCGCCTCAGGGTCGCCGCCGTAGCCCACCTGGTCGCCCATCGACCACACGGCCTCGGCGCCGGCACGCTCCGCCTCGCGCAGCACCGTTTCCAGCGCGGGCAGGTTCGCATGCACATCCGCGATCAGCGCGACCTTCACGGTTCCATCCGGCGGCGGCCTCAGACCGCCATCAGCACCCGCCCGAACGCCTGCCGGCTTTCGATGTAGCGGTGCGCGCCCTCCGCGTCCGACAGCGGGAACACGCGGTCCACCACGACCTTGAGCTCGCCGCTCGCCACGCGTTGGAGCAGGCCCTCGATGAGCGGGCGCGTGCGCTGCGGGTTCCGCGAAAGCTCGGCCCCGAGGAACACGCCCGTCACGCTCGCGTTCTTCTGCATGATCGGCGAAATCGCCGGCGGCGCGCTCTCGCGGCCCGCGTTCCCCACCCATGAGATGCGCCCGCGGTACGCCAGCGCCGCCACGCTCCCTTCCAGCGTGTGTCCGCCGACCGAATCCACCACCAGGTCGGCGCCCTGCCCGGCCGTCAGCTCCATCGTGCGTACCACGAAATCCTGCGTGCGGTAGTTGATGGGGTGGTCGAGCCCGAATTCGCGCAGCCGCTCGAGCCGCTCGTCGCTCGATGCCGTCGCGAGGACGGTCGCGCCCGCGCGCTTCGCCAGCTGAATGGCCGCGAGCCCGACGCCGCCCGCGCCCGCCTGCACGAGCACGGTCTCGCCCGCCTGCAGCCGCCCGAATTCGAACAGGCAGTCGGCCGCCGTCGCGAACTCGATCGGCACGCCCGCCGCCTCTTCGAGGCTCAAACCCTCAGGCACCAGGTACGAAGCCTGCCACGGCACCGAAACCACCGCCGCGTGCGACCCGAAGCTCATCGTCGCGACCACGCGGTCGCCCACCTTGCGTTCGGAGACACGATCACCGACTTCGCGGACGATGCCCGAGGCCTGGTAGCCCACGACGTGCGGGTGCGTCGCGAGTTCGCCGCCCGCGCGATGCAGTGTGTCGCCGCCCTGGATGCCCACGAACTTCACATCGATGATGACGCCGCCCGGCCGGCACTGTGGCTCCGGCAGCTCTTCGTACCGGAAGACCTCCGGCCCGCCCGTCTCGTAGTACACCGCTGCTTTCATCGCGTTCCCCCTCGTCGCATCGTTCCCGTCGTAGCGAAGTCTACCGCCGCGGCGCGAACGGCCCACCGGGAGGGGGAAGCGGGGGACGGTGGGGGCTGCCTATGCGACCAGCAGCACGCCTTCGACCACGCGCCGCAGCTCCGCCAGCTCGAACGGCTTCTGCAGGAACGCCGCCAGCCCGCGGCCGCCGAAGCGCGCCTCGGCCTCGCTCATCGGGTAGCCGGTCATGAGCACCACGCGCGCGGCCGGGTCCAGCTGCCGCAGCCGCGAAAAGGTCTGTTCGCCATCGAGCCGGGGCATGGAGAGGTCCAGCAGCACGCAGCCGATGGATGCGCCGTGGTCCGAATACACACGCACCGCTTCCTCGCCATCGGCGGCGGCCAACACCTGGATGCCGAAGTGCCGCAGCGCCTTTTCCGTGAGCGTGCGGATCATTTCCTCGTCGTCCACCACCAGGACCACGCGGGCCCCGCTCATGGCGGTGGATTGGGACGCATCCTCGACTGGCATCGTGTGGGAGACCTTTCCAGGGTGCGAAGGTTCTGCCCGCGGAAGGGGCCAGACCATCGGGGTTTCCCCCAGTTTGGCTTGGATCGGGCGCATGCGCGAAGGGCGTGCAATAAATTGCACATCAACCACCGATTTGCACAGGCGCTGCGATACTTTCCCTCGCCTTGCCCTCCCCCAACCTCGGTGGTAGCGTTTGTGCGTAACCTCACAACCGTCCAGAGTGCGCAACCGCACACTCCTGAAGCTGGGGATTGGGCCACCGTGATGAGCAGAGCCGCCGTCGCTTTTCAGCGTCCGCGGGTCTGCTTTTTTCTCGCCATGACCCCGGGGAGGCCTCGCTCATGAGCTTCTACGACTCCTGGTCGGCCCTGATGATCGGCACCATCGCCGGCTTCATCCTGGTCTTCACCGCGCTCATCGCCGCCAGGATCTTCGGTCCCTTCGCCTCCGAGCGCGGCAAGGGCGTCTCCTACGAATGCGGCATGCTCCCGATCGGCTCCCGCTGGGCGCAGGTCAACGTCCGCTATTACCTCATCGCCATCCTCTTCCTCATCTTCGATGTCGAAGCGGTCTTCATCTTCCCCTGGGCGGTGACCTTCATCCGCCAGGCGGAGGAATTCGGCATGTTCGTGTTCTACGAAATGCTCGTCTTCATCGCCGTGCTCGTGCTTGGCCTCGGCTACGCGTGGCGCCGCGGTGTCCTGGAGTGGAAATGACGGAAGCAGCACCCTACGTCTACGTCCCCGACTTCGGTGCCGAGGCCGAGCGCCTCACCCCCATCGAGCTGCCAGCGACGAAGGCCGCCTACAAGGTGGCCCTCCCCGGCGTGCTCCAGGTCGGCGCCGATACCCTCCTCGCCATCAGCCGCAAAAGCTCGCTCTGGCCGATGACCTTCGGCCTCGCCTGCTGCGCCATCGAGATGATGGGCACCTTCATGGCCAACCACGACCTCGACCGCTTCGGCATCGTCCCCTGGCCGAGCCCCCGCCAGAGCGACGTGATGATCGTCTCCGGCACCGTCACCAAGAAGATGGCGCCGGCGATCAAGCTCCTCTACGAGCAGATGCCGAACCCCAAGTACGTCATCTCCATGGGCGCCTGCGCCACCAACGGCGGCCCCTACACCGAATACGACCGCGTCCTCCAGGGCGTCGACAAGATCATCCCGGTCGATGTCTACGTCCCCGGCTGCCCGCCGCGGCCCGAAGCGCTCCTCGATGGCTTCCTCGCGCTCCAGCGCAAGATCATGGAAGACAAGCGGATGGTCGGATGAGCAACAACGCCACTTCCGCCAGCCTTCCCCCCGCCGCGCGCCAGCTCCCGCGCGCCGACCTCGCGGCCCTCGTCCGCGGCATCGGCTCCATCCCCATGGAAGTCGGCGAGACGCGCACCGATATCGACGTTCGCGTCGATGCCGGCCACCTGCTCGCGCTCGTCGATGCCCTGCGCAACCGGCCCGAGCTCGCCTTCGATTACCTCCGCAACGTGAGCGGCGTCGACCAGTCGCCCGAGGGCATGGAGCTCAAGTACCACCTCTATTCCTTTAAGACCGGGTACTCGCTGCAAATCACCGTGCCCACGGGCACCGGCCACCCGCACGTGCCGTCGCTCACCGGCCACTACCCGGCCGCCGATTGGCACGAGCGCGAAGCCGCCGAGATGTTCGGCTTCGTCTTCGATGGCCACCCCAACCCGCGCAACCTCCTCCTCGAAGAGGACCTCCATATCCATCCGCTGCTGAAGGCCCACCCCTTGCAGGCCGCCGAGGTCATGCAGGGCATCGAAAGCGGACCGCCGGGGTTCACCATCTAATGAGCATCTGGCCCGAAGAGAAAGTCCTGACGCCCGCCGAGGCCGAGTTCGATACGGTCGACATGACCATCAACATCGGCCCCCAGCACCCCGCCACCCACGGCGTCTTCCGCATGATCCTGCGCGTCGATGGCGAGGTCGTGGTCGATTGCGAACCGTACATCGGCTACCTCCACCGCGGGCTTGAAAAGCTCACGGAAAACAACGACTACCGCCAGGCTATGGGCTACTGGGACCGCACGGACTACCTGGCCGGCATGGCCTGCGAACACGCCTACGTCATGGCCGTCGAATCGCTCGCGAAGATCGAGGTGCCCGAGCGCGCCGAGTACATCCGCGTGATCATGGCGGAGCTCTCGCGCATCAACTCGCACTTCCTCTTCCTCGGTGCGTTCGGCGCCGACGTCGGCTCCTTCGGCACCTCCTTCATCTACGCCTGGCGCGAACGCGAACGCATCTACGACCTCTTCGAAGAGGTCGCGGGGGACCGCATGTTCCCCACCTACATGCGCGTCGGCGGCGTCGCCATGGACCTGCCGGAGAACTTCGAAGAGCGCTGCCGCTGGCTGCTTGGCTCCATCCGCCAGGGCATCGAAGACCTCGACGGCCTGCTCACGGGCAACGAAATCTTCGTCGAGCGCTGCCGCAACCTGGCGCCGATGAGCACCCAACGCGCCATCGCGCTCGGCATCACCGGCCCCATCCTGCGCTCCACCGGCCTCCAGTGGGACCTTCGCAAGGCCGAGCCCTACAGCGTCTACGACCGCATGAAGTTCGATATCCCCTGGCGGCCCGACCTCCAGGGCGATGTCTTCGACCGCTTCTGGATGCGCCTCAGCGAGATGTACCAGAGCTGCCGCATCATCGAGCAGTGCCTGGATGAGATGCCGAAGGGCGGCCTCGTCCTCAATGCGGACCTGCCCAAGACGCTCCGCGTCGACAACGGCGAGGCCTACATCCGCTACGAAGGCACGAAGGGCGAATACGGCGTCTACGCCATGTCCAAGGGCGGCAACAAGCCGTACCGCATGAAGCTCCGCTCGCCCAGCTTCTGCAACCTCTCGGCCCTGCGCGAAATGGTCATCGGCAGCTACGTGGCCGACGCCATCATCATTCTCGGCTCCCTCGACATCGTCCTCGGAGAGGTGGACAAGTGACGCCATTCAGCTTCGGCGGCGAACTGTTCGGCATGTGGAACTGGCTCGATGCCGTCGTCCGCGTGGTTCTCGTGGTCACCGCCATGACGCTCGTCGTCATGTACCTCACCTACGGCGAACGCAAGGTCGTCGCCCGCTTCCAGCAGCGCCTCGGCCCCACGAAGACGGGCCCGGCCGGCGTCTTCCAGGCCTTCGCCGATGCTCTCAAGCTCGTCGCGAAAGAGGACATCCGCCCGACCAACGCCGACCGCTGGGTGTTCGAACTCGCCCCCTACGCGACCTTTGTGCCCGTCTTCCTCGTGCTCCTCGTCCTTCCCTTCGCGAAGGATTGGGGCGTGCGCAACCTCACCCTGGGCATGTTCTTCGTGTTCGCCGTCCTCGGCCTGAACATCGTCGGCATCATCATGGCCGGCCTCGGCTCCGGGAATAAGTTCGCCCTCCTCGGTGGCGTGCGCGCCGCCGCCCAGATGATCAGCTACGAGATCCCGCTCGTGCTCAGCCTCCTCGCCGTCGCGATGGTGGCCGGCACGCTCGACCTCAACCAGATGGCGATCCTCCAGGCCGACCGCCCGTTCATCCTGCTCCAGCCGCTCGCCTTCGTCATCTTCTTCACCGCCATGCTCTCGGAAATGCACCGGGCGCCCTTCGACATTCCCGTGGCCGAATCCGAAATCGTCGGCGGCTACTTCGTCGAGTACTCCGGCATCCGCTGGTCGATGTTCCAGCTCACCGAATACGCCTCGATGTGGGGATTCAGCGTCTTCGGATCGGTCGTCTTCCTCGGCGGCTGGGCGTTCCCCTTCGGCGAGGAGTGGGGCTGGGGCTGGCAGCTCGCCCTCACGTTCGCGAAGAGCATCGCCTGGATCATGTCCATCTTCTGGATTCGCACCACGGTCCCGCGCCTGCGCATCGACCAGCTCATGAGCTTCTGCTGGAAGGTCCTCCTTCCGCTCTCCATCGTGCAGCTGCTCGCGAACGGCTTCATCCTCGTCTATGACTGGCCGCAGGAGCTCCTGACGGCCACCAGCGGCGCCGGCGCCGTTGCCCTCATCGCCATCATCATCACGCGGACCGCGCGCCGCCCGAAGAACAAATACGTCGGCACGTACCGCCAGGCCGGGGTGACCACCTCATGAAAGGCATGCTCAAAGGCCTCGGAGTCACGCTTTCCACCTTCATGCGAAAGCCCGTGACCATCGAGTACCCGGACGACAAGCACCTCCTGCCCGTCCGCGAACGCAGCTTCCCCGTCCTCACCTGGGACTTCGACCACGACGAGCCGTTCTGCACGGGCTGCAATGTCTGCGTGCGCAACTGCCCCGTCGATTGCATGAGCGCCGTCATGCACGACAACCCCAAGTACGCCGAGGGCACCAGCAACCGCCGCAAGATCGTGGAGAAGTTCTGGATCGACTACGGCCGCTGCATGCGCTGCAACATCTGCGTCGAAGTCTGCCCCTTCGAAGCCATCACCATGGACAACAACTGGTCGGGCCACGAGCACAGCTCCTACGACCGGCGCGACCTCCACATGGATTTCGACGAGCTCACGAAGGGCAGCCGCCTCGGGCTCCTCACCATCCCCTTCCGCCCGCAGGACAACATTGAGGCGATCGAGAAGGCGGTGAAGGGCGAAGAACCCCCCGAGATCGCGTTCAAGGGCGCCCGCCCCGAGGCTCGCAAGGCCCAGCTCGAGCGCGTCGCCCGCGGCGAAGCCGCCGCCATCCAGGAGCGCGAACCGGAGAAGCCCAAGGCCGGCGCTCGTGCGGCCGGCGCCACCGCTGCCGCCGGTGGCGAAGAGGTCGAAATCCTCTCCGAATCCAAGATCCGCGCCAAGCGCATGCGCGCCGAACGCGAGGCGAAGGCCTACACCGACCGTGGCGAGCCCGTGCCCGCCGAAGTCCAGGCCGCGGTCACGAAGTATCGCAACATGAAGCCCGGCCAGCCCGCGACCGCGGGGGGCGCCGCCGCGGGTGGCGGTGGCACCGGTGTCCTCCTCACCGGCACGAAGGAAGACGGCTCGATGCGCTTCCCGCCGGGCGTTGGCGATGGCCCCAAGGGCGATCCCAACTCCGCCGAGAAGGTCCGTGCCCGCCGTATGCGCGCCGAGCGCAAGTTCAACGAGCTCACCGCCGCCGGCGAGGCCATCCCCGAGGACGTCGCGAAGACGCTCTACGACCTCGGGTCCGACCTCGCACCCGGCGGCACGATCTGGGCCACCCTCGCCGGCAGCGGCGGCGGTGGTGGCGTCGCCGCCGAGCCGCTCACGGGCACGAAGGAAGACGGCTCCATGCGCTTCCCGCCCGGTGTTGGCGACGGCCCCAAGGGCGATCCCAACTCCGCCGAGAAGGTCCGCGCCCGCCGCATGCGCGCCGAGCGCAAGTTCAACGAGCTCACCGCCGCCGGCGAAGCCATCCCGGAGGACGTCGCGAAGACGCTGTACGACCTCGGGTCCGACCTCGCGCCCGGTGGCTCTATCTGGGCCACGCTCGCAGCCCCGGCCGGTGGTGGCGGCGGCGGAGCGGCCCCGGCCGCGGCCGGCGCGGCGGCCAATGGCGGAATGGTCTTCCCGCCCGGCATCGGCATCGGCCCGAAGGGCGACCCCAACAGCTTCGAGAAAGTCCGCGCTCGCCGCATGCGCGCCGAACGGCGTGCGAAGGAAGCGCAGGACCGCGGCGAATCCATCCCCGATGACGTCATGGCCACCCTGCGCGAGCTCGGCAGCCCCATGGCCGGAGGCTAAGCGTGTCCGCTACCGAAGTCCTCTGGTGGATCTTCGCCGGCATCATCGTGATCGCGTCGCTCGGCGTCGTGTTTTCACGTTCGGTGATTCATTCCGCCATCTTCCTCATCGCCAGCCTCGCCGGCGTCGGCGCGATGTACGTCTTCCTCACGGTCGAGTTCCTCGCGCTCGTGCAGTTCCTTGTCTATGGCGGCGCCGTGACCGTGCTCGTCCTCCTCGCCCTGATGCTCACGCGCATGGGCGCCGGCGGGAACGTCGAACGCGCGAACGGCCCCCAGGCGCCGATTGGCCTGATTGTGGCCGGATCGCTCGCGGCGATCCTCGTCGCGGTCTCCGTCTCCACGGCGTGGCCCGGCGATACCGGCAAGCCCACCCCAATCCTCATCGGCACAATCAGCGACAAGCTCTTCGTGGACTTCGGGGCGCCCTTCGTAATCGCCTCCGTACTCTTGCTGGTAGCCCTTATCGGGGCGATCATCCTTGCCCGGCAGGAGGACGAGTAGCATGGTCCCGCTGGAGAACTACCTCGTCCTCAGCGCCATCATTTTCTCCCTCGGCGTCTACGGCGTGCTCGCCCGCCGCAACGCGGTGCTGGTGCTCATGGGCGTCGAACTGATGCTCAACGCCGTCAGCCTGAACTTCATCGCTTTCTCCGCGTACCTCGACCCCGATCGCATCATCGGCGCCGTGTTCGCTGTCTTCATCATCACCGTCGCAGCCGCGGAGGTCGGGCTCGCCCTGGCGATCGTCATCCGCCTGTACCGCAACCGCTCGACCTCGAACGTGGACGAAGCGGCCAGCCTTAAGTGGTAGAAGGGGACTTCACGAAGCGATGAATCCCGAGAACGCCTGGTTGCTCGCTGCGATCCCAGCGGGCATGTTCTTCGTGCTCGCCTTCTTCGGGCGCTATATGCCGCGCGGCGGCGATTACCTTGGCGTCGCCTCCACCGGCACCGCCTGGGTCCTCATGCTCGCCGTCGGCGCCTACTTCGTCTCCCACGGCGAGGGCCTCGGCCCCTGGATGGCCAGCACGAGCTGGAGCGACGTCGGCTCCATGCACGTCCGCGTCGGCGTCTATATCGACCCGATGACCATCCTCATGTTCGGCGTCGTGACCACCGTCGCCCTCATGGTGAACATCTTCTCCATCGGCTACATGAAGGGTGAGCCGCGCTACTACTGGTTCTTCGCCCTCCTCCAGCTCTTCGCCGCCGCCATGCTCATGCTCGTCATGAGCGACAACCTGCTCCTCTTCCTCGTCAGCTGGGAACTCGTCGGCGTCTGCTCCTTCCTCCTCATCGGCTTCTACTGGGAGAAGCGTTCGGCCGCCGAGGCCGCGAAGAAGGCGTTCATCACCACCCGCACGGGCGATGTCGGCCTCATGATCGGCATCATCCTCCTCGCCCGCGGCGCCGGCTCCTTCAACATCCAGGAGATCATCCACCACGCCGAGGGCGGCCACTACAGCCAGACCTACCTCTTCGTCTCCTGCATGGCCCTCTTCCTCGGCGCCATGGGCAAGTCCGCGCAGGTTCCCTTCCACGTCTGGCTCCCCGACGCCATGGAAGGCCCGACCCCGGTCTCCGCGCTCATCCACGCCGCCACCATGGTCGTCGCCGGCGTCTACCTCGTCGCGCGCATGCTCCCGGTGTTCGAAGTGGCCGACGGCATGCTCCTGGTCGTCACCTGCGTCGGCCTCACGACGGCCGTGCTCACGGGCTTCATGGCACTCGCGCAGACCGACATCAAGAAGGTGCTCGCCTACTCAACTGTCGGCCAGCTCGGCTTCATGTTCGTCGCCCTCGGCGCTGGCAGCCCGGGCGTGGCGATGTTCCACCTGATGACGCACGCCTTCTTCAAGGCGCTCCTCTTCCTCGGTTCGGGCTCGGTCATCCACGCCACGCACCACAACCAAGAGATGGACAAGCTCGGCGGCCTCTGGAAGAATATGCCCATCACCGGCACGACCTTCTTCATCGGCTCCGTCGCCCTCGCCGGCCTTCCGCCGCTCGCCGGTTTCTGGTCGAAGGACGAGATCTTCGTCACCCTCTACGACAAGTGGGGCATGCTGCCGGTTCTCCTGCTCGCCTTCGCGGCGATCATGACGGCGTTCTACACGACGCGGCTCTTCATCCGGACGTTCATGGGCACCCCGCGCGATAAGCACGTCTTCGAGCACACCCACGAGTCCAACATCTTCATGACCTTCCCGCTGATGTTCCTGGCCGTGCTCGCGATTAGCGCCGGCTGGGTCGTGTTCGGCGGGTTCGGCAAGGCCCTCGGCTTCCCCGGCGGCATCACCGAGTTCGTGTTCCTTCCCCACCACGGGCCGCACGAATACGAATTCGCCCCCGGCTGGGCCCTCGCCTCGATTTCGATGGGCGTCATCGGCCTCCTCACCGGCGCCTACTTCTACTGGGGCAACAAGCTCGAGAAGTCCACCGCGCTCGCGAAGGCGCAGCCCGGCGTCTACGACATGCTCCGCAACAAGCTCTACTTCGACGAGATGTACCAGTGGGGCATCGATAAGCTGCTGCTCGGCTTCAGCTTCATCGTCTCCTGGTTCGACCGCTACGTCGTGAACGACACCGGCGTCGATGGCTCGGCGCAGGTGACCGGCTATGCCGGCTCCGTGCTCAAGTACTTGCAGACCGGCAAGGTGCCGAACTACGCCATGGGCATCGCCCTCGGGGTAGTGGGGCTCGCCGCCGCCGGCTTCGTGGTGAGGGGCTAACCATGACCTTTGATGAGGCCCAGGGCTACGCCGTCCTCGCGACGCTCGCCGCGCCCCTGATTGCCATGCTGGCGCTCGTCTTCGTGCCCGGCAGCCAGAAGATGCTCGTCCGCTACATCTCGCTCGTCTTCGCGACGATCATGCTCGGGCTCAGCGTCTACATCTTCGCCGCCTACCAGGTGCACGAACCCGGCCTTGGCCCCGGCAGCCAGATCCAGATGCAGCTGCGGTGGGCCTGGGTCGAAAACACCGGCTTCCTCGGCAAGGACGGCATCAGCCTCTTCCTCGGCGTCGATGGCATCTCCGCGACGATGGCGCTGCTCACCGGCGTCGTGGCCTTCGCCGGCTGCCTCGCCTCCTGGAAGCTCGACTTCCGCCCCAAGGACTTCTTCATCCTCTTCTGGATGCTCGTCGGCGGCGTCTACGGCACCTTCTTCTCGCTCGACCTCTTCTTCTTCTTCTTCTTCTACGAACTCGCGGTCGTGCCGCTGTACCTCCTCATCGGCGTGTGGGGCTCCACGCGCAAGGAGTACGGCGCGATGAAGCTCACGCTCATGCTGGTCGCGGGCTCCGTGCTCATCTGGATCGGCATCTTCGCCGTTTTCCACGAAGCGAACCTGGGCACCTTCGACATGGTGAAGCTGTGGGCGGCCGGCAACGACGGCACCCTCTCGCCCACCTTCCAGAAGACCTTCTTCCCCTTCTTCGTTATCGGGTGTGGCGTCCTCGCGGCGCTCTGGCCCTTCCACACATGGTCGCCCGATGGCCACATGTCGGCGCCGACCGCCGTCTCGATGGTGCACGCCGGCGTGCTGATGAAGCTCGGCGCCTTCGGCATCATCCGCCTGGGAATCCAGCTCCTGCCCGTGGGCGCGGAGTTCTGGATGCCCGGCCTCATGGTCCTCGGCACCATCGGCGCGGTGTACGGCGCGACCGCCGCCCTCACCCAGCGCGACTTCAAGCTCATCTCGGGCTATAGCTCCGTGAGCCACATGGGTTACGTGCTCATGGGCCTCGCCACCCTGAGCTCGGTCGGCATCACCGGTGCCGTCCTCCAGATGTTCAGCCACGGCGTCATGACGGCTCTCGTCTTCCTCATGATTGGCGCGCTCTACGACCAGGCCCACACCCGCGACCTCAAGGACTTCGGCGGTCTCGGCAAAGTGATGCCCACCTGGGTTGTGTTCTATGCCATCGCCGGCCTCGCGAACGTCGGCCTGCCCGGCCTGTCCGGGTTCACCGCCGAGTTCCACATCTTCGTCGCGACCTTCAAGACCTATCCGCTCTTTGGCGGCCTCGCGATCTTCGCCGCCGCGCTCGCGGCCGGGTACATGCTCCGCATGTTCTCCCTTGTCTTCTTCGGACCGCTGAACCCCCGCTGGGGCGGCGGAGCCCTGCGTGACCTGCGCCCGCTCGAAGTCATGGCCGGCAGCGTCCTCATCGCCTCCATCGTCGTCATGGGGGTCTGGTGGTCGCCGTTCATCGACCGCATCGGCGCGAGCGTCACGCTCATCCCGGGGGTGACCGGCTGATGGAACGCGACTACACGATCTTCATCCCCGAATTCATCGCGGCGGGCTGGGCGGCGGTCATCATCGCGCTCGAGCTCTTCTACCCGACGCTGCGCCGCGACCTGTTCGCCTACCTCACGGCCGCGGGCGCGCTCGCCTGGGGCGTCGCCAGCTGCTTCTACATCGGCATGGATGCGAACTCCTTCCAGGGGCTCATCCAGGCCGACAACTTCACGACCTTCTTCCGCCTGCTCGGCGCCGGCGTGGTCTTCTGCACGGCCCTCATGTCGGCCACCTACATGAAGGACCGCACGAAAACGGCCTCCGAGTACTACGGCCTGCTGCTGCTCGCGGGCGCGGCGAGCGTCTACATGGCCGCCG
>JAXLWZ010000020.1:0-57876 GCA_046328225.1 Dehalococcoidia bacterium
ACATCATGCGCTGGGCTGCCGAGTTCCTGCCCGAGAACGTGAACTTCGTCGGCGGCCACCCGATGGCCGGGCGCGAAATCAGCGGGCCGGGCGCCGGCAAGCTCGACCTCTTCCACGGGGCCACCTGGGCGATCACACCCTCGCCGCGCGCCGACGAGCAGGCCGTGAACATCGTGCTCGGGCTCATCGAGTCCCTGGGGGCCATTCCTCTCTATATCGACGCCGCTGAGCACGACACCTACGCGGCGGCGGTCAGCCACGTGCCGATCCTGATGTCGGTCGCGCTCTTCCGGATGGTGCGGGACAGCCAGGGATGGGAGGACGCCTCGTTCCTCGCAGGGACCGGCTTCCGCGACCTCACGCGGCTCGCGAGCGGCGACCCGACGATGTCGCGCGACATCATGTCGAGCAACCGCGAGGCCGTCCTGCACTGGCTCGGGCGGCTGGAAGAGGAGCTCGGGAACGTCCGGCGCGCGCTCGAACTGGGCGACCCGGTGCTCACGGACCTGTTCGCGAGCACGCAGCTCGACCGGGACACCTTCCTGACGAACCCGCCGCAGCGCCGCGTGCCCGAAGGCCCGGAGACCCCGAACGCCTCGGACACCATGCGGCGGATGTTCTTCGGCGGGTTCTACGACCGGCTGAAGGACGTCACCAACAAGCCCGGGGTCGACCGCAACAGCGAAGAGCTGCGACGCAGGCTCGGTGTCGATGAGAACGGGAACGCGCGCAACTAGCGAGGGCGCATGAAGAACGCGAAGCCCATCGTGCTCGTCCTCCACGGGCCCTCCGGCGTCGGGAAGGACAGCGTCATCGACCGCCTTCGTGAGCGCACGGGGATCCACCGGGCGACGAGCACGACGAGCCGGGCGCCGCGCGAGGGCGAAGCCGACGGCGTGCATTACCACTTCGTGAGCGAGCGGGAGTTCGAGCGGCTAATCGCGCGCGGGCACTTCGCCGAGCACGCCCGCGTGTACGGCCAGTGGAAGGGCGTCGCGAAGGACGAGATCGAGGGTCCGCTTTCCCGGGGGCAGGATGTGATCATCCGCACCGATGTCCAGGGCGCGCGCGCGTGGCGCGAACAGCTGGACCACGCGGTCTTCATCTTCCTGATGGCGGAGGACCGCGAGGCGCTCCGCGCGCGCCTCATCGGCCGCGGCACCGAGGAAGAGAGCGACCTGCAGGCCCGCCTCGACGAGCTCGAAGAGGAACTCGCCGACATCCCGAACAACGACTACACGGTCATCAACCGGCACGGGGGCATCGAGGACGCGGTCTCCGAGATCGAGGGGATCATCGAGCGCGAGCGTGCGAACGGCGCGCGGCCGGCGCCGCGACTGCGGCGCTAACGCACGCCCCACTCCCACATCCCAAAGCTGGTCTTCTGGTCGAGCGGGTGGCCGGCGGCGGTGGCCGCGATGCCGATTTCGCCACGGTGGTAGCCCTCGTGGGCCAGCAGATAGCCGGCGAAGGCGGTGGGGTGCGGCTTGAAGCCCTTGACCCGGCCCTCGGCAAGGCCCTGTTCAACGAGGCCGGCCATCCGCTCTCCCGACGCTTCCAACGCCGCGCGTAGCTCCGCGCGAGCGAGCGGGGCTTTCGTGTCGAGCTTCGCCAGCCCGTTCAGGAGCGCCGGGTTCCCCGACTTGAGCCAATCGAGGCGGACGTTGTGCAGGTGCGCCCACATCTGCGCGATGGAGCGGCCTTTGGCCGGCACGGCAGCGAGCGCCGGCTCGGCGAGGGCGTCGAGCACGTAGAGGTTCACGCGATTGCCGATGAGCCACGTCTCGACGAGCGGGGCTGTCATCGCAGGCCATCCAGGTCGCGGGCGAGCTCCGGGAGCGCGGCGTCCCAGTCGCCGTCCGATGTGCGGGGGTTCCCGGGGTCGATGATGGCGGCGAGGGTGGTGCCGCCATCGAGGCGGGCGCGGCAGTAGGCCCGGCGGCTCCCACCGGCCACCGCGACGGTCGTGGGGTCGGCCCCGGGGAAGAGCTTGAGAACGCGCTGGAGGGTATCCATGCCCTCGCAGAGCACCAGCCGGGGATCCACGCGTTCGAGCGCGCTTCGCAGGACATCCAGCGAGTGCTTCTCCATCCACTGACGCTCGGGGACGTTCGTCGTGCGCCACTGCGCGAGGTCCCGCGAGCGGAAGCAGTTCGCGTGCATCATCACGCTGGCGGCGAGGGTGGCTTCGTGGCCCGCGCGGGCGAACGCGTCGCGCATGCGCCGTTCGCGCAGGCCATCGCCGGCGAGGTAGGCATGCGACGTGGGGACGACCGAAGCGCGCGCGAGGTCGAAGGCGGTGGCATCGCCGGTGGGGTGCTCGTCGATGATGAGGACGGCGGCGCCGGGTGTGACAGGGGAGGCGAACACCTCGAACCCATGGTCCCAGAAGCCGTAGCGGCCTTCGAGCGATTCCCAGAGGGCGCGCGTGCGGTCGATAAGCACCTGCGGCCAGCCCTCGGCGGGGAGGGGCGGCGCTTCTTCGGCGCGTTCTCGTGCTTCGGCGAGGGCAGCCTCGCGCCGTTGCCTGCTCGACATCGAAACCCTCCTACGGCTCGGGGGTGCCCCGCTCGCGACGTTCGCGGAGCGCCCGTTCGCTGGCGGTTTCCTTGCGCGGGCTGGCGGCCTGGCGAGCGCGCTTCGCGGCGGCTTTGGTCTCGGGCCGCGGCTGCTGCGGCGCGGATTCGCGCTCGATGCGGGCGACCACGGCCGCGGCGGCGTCCTCGACGGAACGGGTGACGCCTGCCCGCGTTGGTGCAGCCACGGCCACGGGCTCTGGTTCGGGCGTCCGCGATTCGGCCGCGACCGGCGCCAGCTCCGCCGCGACCTTGCGCGGCCGGCCGCGCGGCTTCGCCGGGGCGGCATGCACACCATTGGTGGCGGGCACCGCGGCAAGCGTCCCGGCGGCCTCAAGGATGGGCAGGAGGTACTGGCCGGTGAAGCTGCCCGGGATGCGCGCGACGTCCTCGGGGGTGCCCTGCGCGATGATCATGCCGCCGCGCGTCCCCCCGAGCGGCCCCAGGTCGATGATGTGGTCGGCCGTCTTGATGACGTCCAGGTGGTGTTCGATGACGAGCACGGTGTTGCCCGCGTCGGCGAGACGGTGAAGAACATGGAGGAGGTGGGCGACGTCCTGGAAGCTGAGGCCGGTGGTCGGCTCATCGAGGATGTAGAGCGTGCGGCCCGTGGACCGGCGGGAGAGTTCGGAAGCGAGCTTGATGCGCTGCGCTTCGCCGCCAGAGAGCGTCGTCGCGGGCTGCCCGAGATGGATGTACCCCAGGCCGGTGGCCTCAAGCGTATCGAGGATGCGCTTCACACGCGGGAAGCGCTCGAAGAACTCGGCGGCCTCGGAGACCGTCATGTCGAGCACGTCGGCGATGCTCTTGCCACGGAAGAGGATTTCGAGCGCTTCGCGGTTGTACCGCTTCCCGTGGCAAACCTCGCAGGGCACGGTGACATCGGGCAGGAACTGCATGGCCACGACCTTGTAGCCGTCGCCCGAGCACTCCTCGCACCGCCCGCCCTTGACGTTGAAGCTGAACCGTCCGGACTTGTACCCTCGCGCCTTCGCCTCTGGCACCGACGCGAACATCTCGCGAATGATGGTGAACGCGCCCGTATACGTAGCCGGGTTTGAACGCGGCGTGCGCCCGATGGGCGACTGGTCGATGTCGACGATCTTGTCGATGTGCTCGAAGCCATCGATGACGTCGTGGGCGCCGGGCCGTTCGCGCGCACCGTGCAACACCTGGGCCGCGCGCTTCACCAGCGTGTCGGTGATGAGCGACGACTTCCCCGAGCCGGAGACGCCGGTGACCGCGATGAACTTCCCGAGCGGGACCTCGACCGTCAGGTTGCGGAGGTTGTTCTCGCGCGCGTTGCGAACGACGAGCGTCTTGCCGTTGCCGGGCCTTCGCGACAGGGGAACGGCGATTTCGCGGCGGCCGGAGAGGTAGGCGCCGGTGATGCTGCCCTCGGCGGCCTTGATCGCCTCGATATCGCCTTCGGCCACCACGTGCCCGCCGTGGATGCCCGCCCCCGGGCCCATGTCAATGATCCAGTCGGCGGCGCGCATCATCGCCTCGTCGTGCTCGACGATGAGGACGGTGTTGCCGAGGTCGCGCAGGCGGACGAGGGTGGCGATGAGCCGGTCGCCGTCGATGGGATGCAGCCCGATCGAGGGCTCGTCGCAGATGTAAAGGACACCCATGAGCGCGGAGCCGATCTGGGTGGCGAGCCGGATGCGCTGCGATTCGCCGCCGGAGAGCGTCCCGGACACGCGGTCGAGCGTCAGGTAATCGAGCCCGACATCCACGAGGAACTGCAGCCGTGCGCGGATCTCCTTGAGGATCTGGACCGCGATCGTCTGCTCGCGCCGGTTGAGGGGCGTGCCGGCGCCGGCGAGATGGTCGACCCACTGGAGCGCTTCGACGATGCCGAGGTTGGTCACGTCGGTGATCGCGTTGCCATCGATGAGCACCGCGCGGGCCTCGGGCCGCAGCCGCTTGCCCTTGCAGACGGCGCAGGGGATCGAGGCCATGTACTTCTCGATCTCGGCCCGGATGTAGTCGGAGTCGGTCTCCTTGTAGCGGCGCGCAAGGTTGTTGACCACGCCTTCGAACTTCGAATCGTAGACCTGCGTGCGGCCGTACTGGTTGGTGAAGCGCAGCGGGAGCACCTGGGGCCCGGTGCCGTAGAGCACGGCGCTGACCTGCTCTTCGGAGAGCGACGAGACGGGGGCCTTCGCGTCGAAGCCCATATATTCGGCCACGGCTTCGAGCTGGCGGAGGTACCAACCGGCCACGGCCGCCGTCTTCGCCCACGGTTCGACGGCGCCGCCCGAGAGCGACTTCGAGCGGTCCGGGATGACGAGCTGCGGGTCGATCTGCATCTCGACGCCGAGGCCCGTGCACTTCGGGCAGGCGCCGTGGGGGCTGTTGAAGCTGAAGGTGCGCGGCTCGATTTCGCCGATGGAGGTGCCGTCGTAGGGGCAGGAGAAGTGCTCGGAGAAGACGCGCTCCTCCAGCGCATCGCCGGGGCGCGCCGGGGCGACGATCATCACGCCCTGGCCCACCTTCAGCGCCGTCTCGACGGAATCGGCGATGCGGCTCGTAGCGGTCGGGTCGGCGCCCGGCTCCGGCACGATCAGGCGGTCGACGACGACATCGATGTCGTGCCGCTTCTTCTTGTCGAGGGCGATCTCCTCGTCGAGGTCGCGCACTTCGCCGTTGAGGCGGACGCGCACGAAGCCGGCGCGGCGCGCTTCCTCGAGGATGCCCTGGTGTTCGCCCTTCCTCGCGCGGGCGACGGGGGCGAGCAGGAGCAGGCGCGACCCGGGCTCGAGTCCGAGCGTGGCATCGACGATCTGCTGGACCGTTTGCTTTTCGATCGGCCGGCCACACTTCGGGCAGTGAGGGCGCCCGGCGCGGGCCCAGAGCAGGCGCATGTAGTCGTAGATCTCGGTGACGGTGCCGACGGTCGAGCGCGGGTTGTTCGAGGTCGACTTCTGGTCGATGGAAATCGCGGGCGAGAGGCCGTCGATGTGGTCGACGTCGGGCTTCTCCATGAGCCCGAGGAACTGGCGCGCGTAGGCCGAGAGCGACTCCACGTAGCGGCGCTGGCCCTCGGCATAGATGGTGTCGAAGGCGAGCGAAGACTTGCCGGAGCCGGAGAGGCCGGTGATGACGACGAGTTGATCCCGGGGGATGCGGACGTCGACGTTCTTGAGGTTATGTTCGCGGGCGCCGCGAACGAGGATGTGGTCGAGGGGCATGGCGCATCCGGAACGGCGGTGGCACTCCACCGCGCGGGGCGTGATGTTCGAGTGTACCGCCCGGGGGCGGCGGCGCCAGCGATCGTACCAGAAGCAGAACGACTGTTCTAGTCACTTTCGTTCGCTCCTTCGCCCTCGCCGGGATGACGGCGCGCGCCGCCCGGGGCATACTCCCGGCGCGGAGGCGCGGCGTTGAGCGAGACGGCACGGGCTGGCTGGTACCACGGCGAGGGCGACCCCGAAGGCACCGTGCGGTACTGGAATGGCGAGGCGTGGGAGGGCGACGCCGTGCCGGCCGCGACGCCGACCCGACCCCAGCCCGCGCCAGTCGTCCAGGACGCCGCACCGGCCGAAGCCATCACCTACCCGGAACGGCCGGCGGAGTGGTGGGCCCGCGCCTTTATGACAACCGGGCGAATCAATCGCGTGACGGCGCTCGTGCTGCTGACGCTGCCCCAGGTGGTGGTGTGGACGGTTGTCCTGCTGGCCATCGGCGTCGCCACCGGCGGGTACGAAGACTCCAGCGGCGGGAGTGGCGGCGAGATGCCCGCCGGGGTCGCGGTCGTCGTTCTCGGCGTCGCCGTGGGCACGCTCGCGGTGACGGTGTGGTTCAACGCCGCGACCGCGGGAAAGCGCCTCCACGACCTGGGGATGAGCGCGTGGATGGTGCTGATGGTGCTCATCCCCATGGGCGGCCTGGCAATGGCGGTGCTGTGTTTCTTCATCCCGGGCCAGAAGGGCGCCAACACCTATGGTGAGCAGCCACCCCCGGGCTTCCGCGTCTGACTACAGCGGCTTCGCGAACTCCCACATGTCGCGCAGCGGGATGCCGTTTTCGCCAATGAGCGGGACGTCCGGCTTGATGGCGCGAACGGCATCCATGGCATCGAGGTGGACGCGCACGAGGCGCCAGCCCGCCCGCAGGTAGAGCGCGATCGCGCGGACGTTGTCGTTCGTGGTGAAGAGCCTCGCCTCCGTGGCGCCTTCACGGGCGAGCTCGGATTCGGCGAAGGCGAGAGCGGCGCGACCGAACCCATGGCCCGGTTCGAAGGCATCTAGGGTCACGACCTCGCCGATTGCGCCATCGCGGGCCCAGGTCACCATCGCGACTTCGCGGTCATCGAACACGACGAAGGCGCCGCGCAGGTCCGGGGCGCGGTAGGTGCGCGCGGGGGTGACGACGATGCCGCCCCAGTGCTCATCGAGCATCGCCGCGATGCGGGCCGGGGAGGCGGGTTCGAAGCGGTGTTCGTCGCGACCGGGGTCCGCCATGGCGATGCCTCCGGCGGTCACTATAGCGCGCGACGGGCGGGCCGCCGGTATGCTAACGGCCCGCGGGAGGGGGGCATGGGCGCGAGCAAACTCATGGACGAGAACGAGGCCATCGCCCGCTTCGTCGATGACGGCGACAGCGTGTACGTGGGCTATACGTCGGCAGCGTACGGGCTCTGCCAGGCGATCGTGCGCGCGGGGAAACGGAACCTGGAGGCGATCGGCGGGTCCGTGGGGCCCCAGGGCACGTTCCTGTTCATGGATGGCTGCGCGAACCGGGTGCGCGCGGGGTATGTGGCCGCGGCGCTGCGGCCCGGTGTCGTGCAGGAAATGATGGCGGACGGCCGCCTGCGCTTCGAGGACTACAGCAACCAGGGCATCGCGCTCATGCTCATGGCCGGCGCGCTGGGCATCCCATTCATCCCCACGCGGTCGTTCCTTGGCACCGATTACCTGCGGCCGGAGTTCCGCGACCACGCCGGCGGGTTCCTTCGCGACAAGAAATGGGCGGAGATGGAGTCGCCGTTCGATGGCGAGAAGGTGGTGCTGCTGCCCGCGCTCCGGCCGGATGTGGCCGTGCTCCACGCGCAGCGCGCGGACGAAGAGGGGAACGTGCAGGTCTGGGGCCACCTCGGCGATGCCCGCTGGGCCTACTGGGCGGCGCGAAAGGTGATCGTCTCGGCCGAGGAGATCGTGCCGCGCGAGGTCATCGCGGCGGACCCGGATCGCACGGTGGTGCCGGGCTTTCGCGTGTCGGCGGTGGTGCACATGCCGTGGGGCGGGCACCCGAGCAGCCTCGTCGGCTACTACGACTACGACTACGCCTACCAGGCGCGAACGATGTCGCGGATGGGTCGCTCGATGGAGGAGTGGCGGGCGTTCGCGGACGAATGGATCCACGGCGTTCGCGACCGGGCGGAATACATGGAGCACTACCGCGCGGTGTTCGGCGAGGACGCGTTGGAGGCGATCAAAGTGAACGCGGGGCCATCGCCGATCGCGCCCGTGCGCTACGGCTACAACACGACGCTGCGGTTCCGGATGTGAGCGAGCCGGAGTACACGCTCGCGGAGCTGATGTGCGTGGTGGCCGCGCGGTCGTTCCCGGCGAAGGGCGTGGTGATGGCCGGCATGGGCCTGCCAATGCTCACCGCCACCTTCGCGAAGATGCTCCACGCGCCCGGCATCGTCATCTGCACCGAGGTGGGGGCGTTCGATTGGCAGCCGCCGGCGGATGTTTCGCGGGCGCCGGTGGGGATTCACGACATCAACCTGAACGACGGATCGGCCATGGTCAGCGACATGGTGGATGCGCTGGGCACGCTGCTGATGGGCGGCAACGTCGACCTTGGCGTGCTCTCGGCGGCGCAGGTGGACCGCTTCGGCAACCTGAACACGCTGGTCCTCGGGGACTACCGCGACCCGGAACGGCGCCTCGGTGGCACGGGCGGGAACACGGAGATCGCGTGCATGGCGAAGCGCGTGCTCACGATCATGCCGCAGGAGCGGCGGCGCTTCGTCGAACGGGTCGATTTCAACACGAGCCCGGGCTACATCGATGGCCCGGGGGCGCGGCTGCGCGCGGGGCTGCCGCCGCAGGGGCCGAACGCGGTCGTGAGCACGTTCGGCGTGTTCGGCTTCGATACGCACGACGGCGGCGACGGCAGCTGCGAAATGGTCCTCGAAGCGGTCTTTCCGAACATGGACCCTGATATTGTGCGGCTCGAAACGGGCTGGCCGCTGCGCGTCGCGGACGCCGTCGCGGAAATCGAACCACCCACGGCGGAAGAGCTGACGCTCCTGCGGCGGCTGGACCCGCACCACTTCTACCTCACACCCGGGCGGTACTAACACGAAGGAGGCAACCATGCTGCTTGAGGACGATCCCCTGGCGACCCGCATCGGCGAGGCGCTGATGGCCCGCGGCGCGAAGGTCGCGGTATCGCAAACCACGGCGGGCGGGCTGATCTCGGCGCGCATGTTGAGCGTCGCCGGGGCATCGCGCTGGTTCGAGAGCGCGATCGTGCCGTATTCGAGCCCGACGAAGTTCGAGACGCTGGGCATGGACCGCGAAATGGCCCGGGAGCACGGCGCCGTGAGCCCGATCTGGGTCGCGGCGACGGCGGAAGCGGTGAAGCGGATGACGGGCGTCGCCTACGCGGTCGCGGAGAGCGGCATCGCGGGGCCGCAGGGAAGCCGGCGGTCGCCCAAACCGGTGGGGTCGGTCTCCATCGCGGCGACGGGCCCGGCGGGCACGCGGTCGGAGGAGCGCGTCTTCCCGGGCACGCGCGTGCAGGTGATGGAGGCGATCACGGAGCGGGCGATGGAGCTCCTGCTTGAGGTGATCGAAGCGGACCCCGTGCCCGCGGTGTAACGAAATAGCGCGGGCGGCGGGCGCGAGAAGGGGGCCTCGCGGCCCCCTCACCCGTCCATGCGCTGTGACTGTCCCGCTTACGCGGATTCCTTGACCGAGATGTCGATGGCGAACTCGCCGAAGCTCACGACGAGCGGAACGACGAGCCGCGTGAGGTTGAAGGTGGCGATGCTGGCGCCGTGGCCGATAAGCAACACGGGCGGCGACATGTCGGTCGAGTAGCCGGTGCGCTCAAGCCCGATGCTGGCCTGGCCGGTGATCATGTTCGCGAGCTCGGCGACGGCGCTCTGGGCCATGCCGTCGAACTCGGTGACTTCCTCGCCCATCATGCGCGAGGCGAAGCCGCAGGCGGTGGCTTCGGACATCGTGTAGATGACGAGCCCGCCGAGGCCGCCGGTGATGGCGATGAGCGCCGAGACCTCGTTGCTCGTCTGGGGCGAGCGAACGCGGAAGAGCTGACCCTTGGAGACGGATTCGCCGCATTCCTGGGTGAGGACGCGGGCGGCGGCTTCGACGAAGGGAGCGATGAGCTCAAGCCGAATCCTGTCGGGCGCGTCGGCGACGGCGTTTGCGGCTTCGGCGACGGTCACTTTCGCAAGCATCGATTCTCACTCTCCCTTCGATCCGCGAGGGGGACCCTCGCCCACTCTGTAATGTTCGGGCTGGCCGGCGGCGGCTGAACCCCTCCGCGTCACGCGATCTGCAGGGTGCGTCCCAGATCGGAGGCATAGGCGCCGAAGTCATCGACGTCGCTGGCGGTGATTGTGATGGTCTGGGGAATCACGCCCTGCTCTTCGAGGCGCATGGCGATTTCCCAGCGGGCCCAGGTCTTGAGGAGCAGGGTCTTTTCGACCGGCTGCATGCGGGCGCGCACCATCTGGCCGGCGATCTTGCGATGGGCGTCCTGGGAGATCATCACCGTGGTCTGGGCCATGCCGTTGCGGCCACCATCGACCTTGAAGACCAACCGGTGGAACCCGGGGGTTCCGTTCTTGATGTCGGAGGACATCAGGACTGCGCGAACGGGAACTGTGCTGCTCATGGACCGGCTTCCTCAAAGGGCTTTACCCAACCATCGTCGTCAACGATCCCTGAAACCTGTAGGGCGAGACGCTTGCCTCGCGTGCCCGGAGACCCCGCGTAGCGTTCGCAGTTCCCTACAAGCATCCTGAGTGGTTCATCGACCGTGCGATCGAGAACCATCACATCGCCGGGCCGCAGATTCGCGATATCGGTCGCGGCGACGACGGCTTTGCCGAGGATGGCGCGCAGCGGAACGGTCATGGGCATGAGCTGTTCCTGCTGAACGCGGGTGTTCTCGGCGAGCGGCCGGTTGGGGCGGTTGTCGAAGAGGCTCTGGCCGGTGAGCTTCGGCAGGATCTGCTCGAGGACCGTCAGCGGGAAGCAGAGCGAGACGCCGCCCGCCTGCTCGGCGAAGCGGATTTCGTACCACGCGGTGATGACGAATTCGTTCGGCGGGATGACATGCATGACCTGCGGGCCGACGGCGAGCTCCGTCACGTCGGGCATCAGGTCGGCGACGCGCTGCCAGGGCTCGACCAGCGAGCGGGCGATATCCATGCCGATGTGGCGAATGAGCGCGGTCTCGATGTCGGTGAGGTCGCGGTCGAGGGAGCGGTTGTGGCGCTTGCCCTTGCCGCCGAGCAGGCGGTCGATGATGCCAAACGCGACATCCATGCCGAAGGCGGCCACGGCGTACCCGGTGAGCGGGTTCATGTCGATCATGACGACGATGGCCTGGGTGCCGATCTGGGCGACGTATTCCTCATAGATCCCGCGTTCGAGGGCGCTCAGCCGCGATTCCACGGGCGAGCGCAGGCGGGCCGAGAAGGACGCGGCAAGCGAGCCGCCCACACCCTGCTGGATGATCTGGAGGCCGCGGAGCTGCTCTTTGGAGAGCTTCTCGGGGTGGCGGAAGTCGTAGATCTTGACGCGCCGGCCGGTCTCCTTGCGCGCGGCGGGAGTCGCGGCGGCGGTTTCCTGCTCCGCACTGCCCATTTCGGCATTGAGGAGGGCGTCGATCTCGCGCTGGCTAAGGACGGCATTGTCGGCCATTAGGGAGCACTCTCTACTCATAGATATCGGCCGGACATCCAGACCTTCCCCAGAGCGGCGGGCGAAAAATCCCTAGGTCGCACCCCGAGACGGGTTCCCATTCACCGGATTTGAGGGTGTGTGCCGATGGGGCGGCTGCCGATGCTCCTCGTAGCGTGAGTCGCGCTCGTGGCGTGGCGCACCCAGATTGCCAACATTTCGCCGCAGGAGAACCTCGCTATGGCCAGGCCCGGTGCATTCGCAACCGAAGACGAACAGGCCCCGTCCGCCGAAGAGCACGTCGTCGTCTTCCGCCTTGGGCAGGAGTTCTATGCCCTCGATATCCAGGCGGTCCAGGAGATCGTCCGAATCCAGCCGACGACATCGATTCCCGGCTCCGAGCCGTGGGTCGAAGGCATCACCAACCTTCGTGGCCGCGTCGTGCCGGTGATCGACCTCCGCCGCCGCTGCGGCGTGCAGGCCGCCGACCACACGAGCGATTCGCGCGTGGTGGTCGTCGGTGGGGCCACGGGCATGGTCGGCCTGATCGTGGACGCCGTGACGGAAGTGATGCGCATCCCGGTCGACCAGATCGAAGCGCCGGGCTCCATCGTCAGCGTTCCCCAGAACTCCTACCTGCGCGGCATCGCCAAGCTGGAAGACCGCCTCGTGTCCCTGATGGACCTCGAGGGCGTCCTCCCGTCGCGGGATATGGCCGAGCGTGACGAGTCCGGCCAGGCCGAGACCATCGCCCGCGCGGCCTGATTGCGCGTTCGACCACAAGGCAGGGAGTAGGCGGGATGGCCAAAGGACAACCACTGCAGTTCGACCTCGATGAGGACGACCTGAAGCTCTTCACCGAAGAGGCTGACGAGCAGCTCGAGCTGCTCGACACGGCGCTCGTCCAGCTCGAAGGGGAGCCGGACGCGGAGCTTGTGCAGCAGATCTTCCGCGCGGCGCACACCCTCAAGGGTTCCTCCGCGACGATCGGGCACAAGCGCATGGCCAGCCTCACGCACGCGATGGAAAGCGTCCTCGATGCCGTCCGCCAGAACCGGCTCGCGCCGGATTCCGATGTCGTCGATGTCCTCCTCGTGGCGCTCGATGCGTTGCGCGTGCTCGCCGCCGAGGTGACGACGCGGGTGCATTCGGGCACGGAGCCGGCGGCGATCGAAGCGCGCCTGAAGGACATCCTCGATGGCAACGACGGCGGCGGCGCGGTCTCGCTGACGACGGCCGCCAAACCCGCTTCCATGCCGCCCGCCATCGCCGACAACCTGCTCGCGGAGCTCAACGCGGGCAACCAGGCGTTCCACGTCCACGTGACGATTGACGCGGCGTGCGAACTGCCGGGCATCCGCTGCTACCAGGTCCTGCAAGAGATCGAGGCCATCGGCGTCGTGCCATGGACCGCGCCGGCCCGCGACGCGATCGAGGCCGGCAACGGCGAATACTCGCTGACGATGGCCGTCACGGGCCTCATCGAGGAATCGCACGTGCGCGCGGCGCTCGACGCGGTTTCCGATCTCGGGCCAATCATCGTGGCGCTCCTGAGCGTGGATGAGCTCGCGGCCGCGACGCCGGTTGCTGCCCTGGCCTCCGTGCCGGGCGAGCGGCCGCGCCTGCGAGTCGTCGACCCGGAGGCCGCCGCGGCACCCGAGGCAAAGGGCGGCAAGAAGGCGTCGCAGTCCGTCCGCATCGATGTCGAACGGCTCGACGGGCTGATGAACCTGGTGGGCGAGCTCGTCATCGACCGCACGCGGTTGCAGCAGATTCGCGAAGCGGCGAACCCGGTGCTGAAGGACGCGAACCTCCAGGAGCTGCTCCAGAACTTCGAGGAGACGACTTCGCACCTCACGCGCATCACGGACGAGCTGCAGGAAGAGATTATGCGCAGCCGCATGTTGCCGGTGCGCTCGGTCCTTTCGCGCCTGCCGCGGCTCGTTCGCGATGTCTCGGCCAAGTGCGGCAAGAAGGTCGAACTCATTATGTCGGGCGAGGAGACCGAGCTCGACCGCTCCGTGATCGAGGAGATCTCGGACCCGCTGGTCCACATCCTGCGCAACGCCATCGACCACGGGCTGGAATCGCCCGAGGACCGGCGTGCGGCCGGCAAACCCGAAACGGGCACCGTCACCGTCACGGCGTGGAACCAGGAGACCTACATCTACCTCTCCGTGAAGGACGACGGCAAAGGCATCGACACGGAGACGCTGCGCAACAAGGCGGTCGAAAAGGGGCTCATCACGCGGGACGTGGCGGACGCCGCGAACGATGAAGCCGCCGTGCAGTTCATCTTCCTGCCGGGCCTTTCGACGGCGAAGACGCTTTCGGATGTCTCCGGGCGTGGCGTGGGCATGGACATCGTGCGCACCAACATCGAGCGCGTGAACGGCAACGTCTCCGTGCGCAGCGAGCCGGGCAAGGGCAGCGAATTCATCATTCAGCTCCCGCTCACGCTCGCGACGACGAAGGCGCTCATGGTGATGGCGCAGCAGACCGTCTACGCGATGCCGCTGGTCTCCGTGACCGAGGCGCTGCTGGAACGCGAAGCCGACATCCACTCGGTCAACGGCCAGCGCACGCTGCGGCTGCGAGGGAAGCTCTTCCCGCTCATCGACCTGGCGAAGGCGCTCGGCGATGGGCCATCGACGGCGCCGGAAGGCGAACGCTTCGTCGTGGCCGCCAGGCACGGGTCGCGCCAGGTTGGTTTCCTGGTCGATCGGCTGCTGGGCGAACAGGACGTGGTGGTGAAGTCGCTGGGCGACCTCATCGGCAACCGCAAGGGCCTGACCGGCGCCACCATCCTCGGCGATGGCACGCTCGGGCTCATCATCGACATGCCAAGCCTGATTTCCGAACAAGCACTGTTCGCAGCCTAGGCGCCAACGGGGAGGAAACATGCTGGCACCGGCACAACGACAGATCACCGACGCGCTTTCGACCGTCGCCCGCGATGGCGCGGTGCGGGCGGGCCGCGGCCTGAGCGGGCTCATGGGGCAGGAAATTGCCATCCATGTCCCGAACGTCCGGCTCGGCACGAAATCCGACGCCTGTGACGCCGTGGGCGGCGAAGAGCAGGTCGTGCTCGGCGCGTACCTTTCGATGACGGGCGACATCTCGGGCCACGTGATGCTGCTCTTCCCCGAGAAGCGCGCGTTCGAATGCGTGGACCTGATGTGCGGGCAGCCCATCGGGACGACCGTCGAGGCGGACGAGCTGTCGCTTTCGGCGATTGGCGAGCTCGCGAACATCGTGGGATCGGCCTTCGTGAACGCCCTCGGCGACTACGCGCACCTGGTGCTGCACCCCACGCCGCCCGTGTTGCTGAACGACATGGCGATCGCGCTGGTGCAGTCGGTCTATGCCGAGGTGATGGCCCAGTCGGGCGACATCCTCATGATCGACACCGTGTTCGAGGACCATTCGGGGGAGACGGCGGGGCTGCTGATCGTCGCGCCGGACCCGGACTGCATCAACCTCCTGGTGAGGCAGGCGGCATGAGCACGCTCGTCAGCGACCAACGGCGCGTCTCCGTGGGGATTGGCCAGATCGCGGTGAGCAACGATCCCAACGAGGTGCTCGTCGCCTATGGCCTCGGGTCCTGCGTTGGCGTGAGCTTTTACGACCCGGCGACGCGCTCGGGCGGGCTGGTGCACGTCCTGTTGCCGGACTCGGAGGGGCGTGTGTCCGATGGCAAGGAACCCGCGCGCTACGCCGACTGGGGCGTGGCCGCGCTGCTCGGCGAACTGACGCGCCGGGGGGCATCGAAGGCATCTCTGGTGATCAAGGTCGCCGGCGGGGCCGCCGTGCTCGGGCCGGCCAACGCGGAGAAATTCAAGATCGGCGCGAGAAATGCCGAAGCAATCAAAGAGCAGCTCAAGCGGCTTGGCCTGCGCGTGGGCGCCGAGGATCTCGGCGGCACGAAGGGCCGGACGATGGAGCTCCACATGGCGGCTGGCCGTACCTATGTGCGGACCGCGGCCTCGTCCCCGACCGAACTGTAGGAGACCAACATGGCAACAATTCTCGTCGTCGATGATGCCGCGTTCATGAGGATGCGGACCTCCAAGATCCTGACGGAGGCCGGGTACGACGTCGTCCAGGCCGAGAATGGCATGGACGCGATTGAGAAGTATCGCGCGAAGCGCCCCGACGCCGTGCTCATGGACATCACGATGCCGGAGATGGACGGCCTCACCGCGCTGCGCGAGATCAAGGCGCTCGACCCCACCGCGCGCGTCGCGATGGTGACCGCGCTCGGCCAGCAGCAGATCGTCCTCGAAGCGGTGAAGAGCGGCGCCAAGGACTTCCTCGTGAAGCCGTGCGAAGGCGACCGCGTGCTCGCCGCCGTCAGCAAGCTCTGCGCCTGACCACCCCCCAGGAGGGCTCGTGATGGGTCAACCCGAGCTCCAGCCGGACAAGCAGATCCGCGTGCTCGTCGCCGACGACTCGGCGTTCATGCGCCGCGCCCTGCAGCGCCTGCTCGAAAAGGCGCCGGGCGTGGTCGTCGTGGATACGGCGTCGGATGGCGTCGAAGCGGTGCGAAAGGCGCTCGAACTTCGGCCGGACGTGATCACGATGGACGTGGAGATGCCCCGCATGGATGGCATCCGCGCCGTCGAGGAGATCATGCATGTGGTACCGACGCCGATCGTCATGGTTTCGACCCTGACGGCGGAGGGCGCCGACACGGCCATTCGCGCGCTCGAAGCGGGCGCCGTCGAATGCGTCGGGAAGCCCGGCGCGCTCAGCGCGGAGCTCGTCAACGTCGAGAACCAGCTGGCCGAGGCGGTACTTCGCGCCAGTGAAGCGCGGGTGCAGCAGCGCCGCCAGCGCCTCCAGTTCGTTGGCAAGGAAACGACGCAGGTCACCGAGAAGAACCCTCGCGTGATCGTGATCTGCTCCTCGACGGGCGGGCCGCCGGCACTCAGCCAGGTCGTTCCGCGGCTGCCGGCGAACCTCGGCGCGGCCGTGATCGTGGTGCAGCACATGCCACCGGGGTTCACCTCGGCGCTGGCGCGACGCCTCGACGCGATTTCGCCGCTGGCCGTGAAAGAGGCGGAGGAGGGCGACGCCGTCGCCGTCGGCCGCGTGCTCATCGCCCCCGGCGGGTTTCATCTCACGGTCGGGGCCGACCACCGCGTGCACCTGAACGAGGCACCGACGCTCCACGGCGTCCGGCCCGCCGCCGACATCACGCTCGCGTCCATCGCCTCGGTGTATGGCGGGAACGCAACGGTGGCGGTGCTCACGGGCATGGGGAAGGATGGCGCCGACGGGGCCGCGCGCGTCGAGGGCCTCGGCGGGACGATCCTCGTCCAGGACGAGGCGAGCTGCGTCGTCTACGGCATGCCCAAGAGCGCTCGCGAGCACACCCGCAACCCCCACGAGATCCCCCTCGACCACATGGCCGAAGCCCTGATTCGCGCCGTCGCCTAGGAGACGAACGATGTCCGAAACCACGCCCGCAGCCGACGATCGCGAATGGCTCGCCTTTCGCACGATCCTGGAAAAGGCCATCGGGGTTCCGCTCGGCGCCTACAAGGAACCGCAGATGAAGCGGCGGCTGGCGGCCGTGATGGCGCGCCGCGGCGTCGCCGATTGGACCTCCTTCGCCGCCGCGATCAAGGCGCAGCCCCCGTTGCTGGATGAGGTGCGGGACACGCTGACGATCAACGTCAGCGAGTTCTTTCGCCAGCCCGAGCGCTTCGCGGACCTGCAGACGCGCATCTTCCCCGCGCTCCTGGCGCAGCGAAAGCAGCTCAAGATCTGGAGCGCGGGCTGTTCGATCGGGTGCGAGCCGTACACGCTCGCGATGATCCTCAATGAGATCGACCCGCGCGGGAACCACAGCATCCTCGCGACGGACGTCGACATGCCCATCCTTTCGCGCGCGAAGGACGGCAAGGGCTACCTCGCCTCCGAGGTGCGCTCGACGCCCGAGGCGATGCTCAAGAAGTACTTCACGGCCCAGGGCGACACGTACGCCGTCAACGACGCGGTGAAGCGCATGGTCACCTTCCGCCGGCACGACCTGCTGCAGGATGCGTATCCCACGGACCTCGACGTGATCCTCTGCCGAAACGTCGTGATCTACTTCACCGAGGACGCAAAGCAGCAGATCTACGCGGGCTTCACGGGTGCGCTCCGGCCGGGCGGTTACCTGTTCGTGGGCGGGAGCGAGCTCATCTCGCGTTCACGCGATCTCGGACTCAAGACCGACGGGACGAGCCTCTACCACAGGGCGGCCTGAGGGCGCGGGCAGGAGATCGCGCAGGCGGGCAGCCGCATAGGCGCCCAGCGCGCAGACGACGCCGACACCGAGGTCCAGCGCGTAATGTTCGGCCAGGTAGACCAGCGCCGCGCCCATGACCAGGCTGTAAATGAGCAGCAGGCGGGCCAGGCGCGGCCGCGCTCCGCGCGCCCAGAGGTACATTGCGAAGGTCACGCCCATGTGGATGGACGGCATGGCCGCGACGGAGTTCGGTTCGCCCAGAGACGCATAGAACGACTGGTACGATTGCGAGTCCACGCGCCCGCCGACGAAGTCCATGACGCGGTAGGCGCCATCGAGCGCACCCTGCTGCGCGGCGAGCCAGGGCGGCGTCGTCGGCGCGAGAAAGAAAAGCAGCAGGCCGAGGTACATCGTGCCCACGACGAGCACCGTGTAGCCCGCGAACTCCTCGCGGTGGCGCCAGAACACGTAGACCGCGAGCGCGTGCGGCGCGAGGAAGAACGACCAGTGCACCTGCACCGCCAGCACGTCGACGAAGGTCACGCGGTCCGGCGAGAAGAAGCGCGACTGCAGGACCGTCACGGGGTCGCGGCCGAAAAAGAGCGCCTGGTCGACATTGATGACGTACTGCGTGCGGATGGGGATGACGGTTTCGTCGGCGAGCGCGCGGAGGAGGGTGTACACGAAGATGCCCGCGACGTAGGCGAACCACCACGAACGCTGGCGCCGCAGCATCAGCTCCGGGGCCCACGCCACGAACGCGAACGCGATGAGGGCCGGGCCGAGCCACGGGTGGTCGCTCCAGAGGCGCGTCGCGACGCTGCCCGTCATGAGGAGGAGCGACAGCACCTGGATCGCGAGGTAGGCGCGGCTGTGCAGGAACCCCGCCGGCGTCTGTTGGCTGCCCCCGGCCATCGTCATCCCGTCCACCGTATCGCCCGCGCAACGCTGACGGAAGGCGCTGGATGTGCGATCCTTACCGTGGTGATGCGCCCGCCGGGTGAGATGAGCCTGTAATGCGACGCTTCGTGGTCGGTCTCGCGCTGACGGCGCTTTCGGTTGGCCTGCTGGTGAAGCTCATCGCCTGGCAGACCGTCTGGGGCGTGCTGCAGTCGGCGGACGAGCGGCTGATCGTGCTGGCGATCCTTTGCCTTGTGCTCTCGCTGGTCGCGAAGACGGCACGATGGCGGCTCCTGCTCCCGGATGACTCGCCCGTCGCGACGCCGCGGCTGTACCGCATCCTCCACATCTCGTTCCTGCTCAACAACGTGCTGCCGGCGCGCCTGGGCGATGTCGCGCGCATCGCGTTGGCGTCGCGGCAGCCCGGCCTGCGCTTCGGCAGCGTGCTCTCGTCGCTCCTGACCGAGCGCGTGACCGACACGGTGACGCTGTTGGCGTGCTTCGTCGCGATCAGCCCGTTCCTGCCGGTGCCGGCGACGTACGAACCCTGGCTGCGCGCGGCGTGGACGGTGCTCGCCGCGGTCGTGGTGGTCATCGTCGCCGGGTACTTCCTGCGGGACCTCGTGCGCCGCTCGGTGTTCGAACGGGTGCGGCTGCCCTTGCCCGGCGCGCTACGGGCGGAAACGGCCTCGTTTCGCGATGGCCTGCGGCTGCTGTTCGCGCGGCGGCACATGCTGCTCATCTGGGGGTGGTCGGCGGGGGCGTGGGCGGGCGCGTTCGCGATCAACTGGTTCCTGATGGCGGCGCTGCACATCCATACGCCCATGGCCGTCGCCGTGCTCCTCACCTGCACGACGAACCTGGCGATGCTGCTGCCGTCGTCTCCCGGGTATGTGGGCGTGTTCCACGCGGCGGCGACGCTCACGCTCATGCCGTTCCATGTCGAACCGAGCGCGGCGCTCAGCTTCGCCATCCTCGCGCACCTGGTGAACGTGCTCCCGGTGAGCATCCTCGGGGCGCTCTTCCTGCTCCTCGGCCGCGAATCGATCTCGTTCGACCTGCGCCGCGCGCGTGGGGCCAGTGACGGCGGAGCGCCGGGCGCGGGTTAGTTCGCCTCGGTCGCCTTTTCGAGGAACGGCTTCACCGCGACCGCGAGCGCGCGGTGCTCGGACTTCTGGAGCTTCGGGTCGATGGCGAGGACTTCCGCGGCGAGGTGGCGCGCCTGCATGAGAATGTCGCGGTCCGTGAGTTTCGCGACGCGGAGCATGGAGTTCGCACCACTCTGGACACGGCCCCAGGCCTCGCCTTCGCCGCGCATCGCGAGGTCGACCTCGGCGAGCTTGAAACCGTCGGTGGTATCGACCATCGCCTCGAGGCGTTCGCGCGCATCCGGGCCGGGGTCGTCCTCGGTGCTGAACAGCAGGCAGTAGCTCTGCTTCGGCGAACGGCCGACGCGCCCGCGGAACTGGTGGAGCTGGCTGAGGCCGAACCGTTCGGCGCCTTCGATGACGATGACCGTCGCGTTCGGCACATCGATGCCGACTTCGATTACGCTGGTCGAAACGAGGACGTCCGCTTCGTGGCGACCGAAGCGCTCCATCACGTCGTCCTTCACGCGGCCGGGCATGCGCCCGTGGAGCAGCTCCAGGCGGTAGCGCTTCAGCGGGCCGTTTCGCAGCCGTTCGAACTCCTCCTCGGCGGAGCGCACATCGAGCGACTCCGATTCCTCGACCAGCGGGCAGATGACGAAGGCCTGTTCGCCCGCGTCGAGCCGTTCGCGAATCACGTCGTACGCTTCCTCGCGCTCGTGCGGCTGGACCCAGACGGTCTTCACGGGCTTCCGGCCGGGCGGCATCTCGGAGATGGTGGAGACTTCGAGGTCGCCGTAGACGGTGAGCGCGAGCGTGCGCGGGATCGGCGTCGCGGTCATGACCAGGAGGTGGGGATTGAGGCCCTTCTGGCGGAGCTTCACGCGCTGCATGACGCCGAAGCGGTGCTGTTCATCGACCACGGCCATGGCCAGGCGCGGGATGACGACATCGTCCTCGAGGAGGGCGTGCGTACCGATGATAATGTCGGCGCCGCCGTGGGCCGCGTCGGCCCGGATCTGGGCTTTCTGGGTGGGCGTGAGCGAGCCCGTGAGGAGCAGCACGCGGAGCGGCCGCCCCAGCCACGGCGGCATGAAGACGCCATCGAGGGCGTGCACGTCGCCGCCGCCGAGGAGCTTCGCGAACGAGCGGTAGTGCTGGTCGGCGAGGATTTCGGTGGGCGCCATGAGCACGGCCTGCATGCCCGAATGCACCGCCGCGAGCATCGCCCCGAAGGCGACAACCGTCTTGCCCGAGCCGACATCGCCCTGGAGCAGCCGGAGCATCGGCGCCGGGCCCTTGATGTCGTCGAAGATGTCGTCCAGGCACTCGCGCTGGGTCCTCGTGAGGCGGAAGGGGAGCGACTCAAGGAAGGGACCGAGACGCGGCCCGAGGGCGAGGGAGGGGGCGTCCTCGCCCTGCTGCCATTCGGCGCGACGGGTGAGAACGGCGGCCTGGATGGCGAGGAATTCGCCCAGGGCGAGCCGCCGGCGGGCTTCCTCGGCCTCGCCGAAGGAGTTCGGGAAGTGGAGCGCGCGCACGGCGGGCGCGAGCCGGGGCAGCCGTTCACGCTCGCGCAGCCATTCGGGCACGGCGTCCACGACGCTGTCGGCGAGCGCATCGACGGCCGTCTTCACGGCGCGGCGGAGGGTGCGCTGGCTGAGGCCCTGGGTCGCCGGGTACACGGGCACGAGCCGGCCGGCGTTGGCGGCTTCGTCATCGACCGGTTCGAACTCGGGGTTCTCCATCTGGAGGCGGCCGCGGAAGGAACGCACCTTGCCGGAGAAGACGACGCGCATGCCTTCCTCGAGCTGGCGCACGACGTAGGGCATGTTGAACCAGGCGACTCGCAGGGTGCCGGAGCCATCGGTGACCAGCGCCTCGGCGCCTTTCACGCGGCGGCCGAAGCGCATCTCGCGGATGCTGAAGATGTTGCCGACGACGGTCTGGGGCATGGACGACGGCGCGAGTTCGGCGATGCGGCGCATGTCGGTGAAGTCGTTGAAGCGGCGGGGGAAGAGGAAGACGGCGTCGCCCGCGGTGTGTACACCAAGCTTTTCGAACTTGGCCTCCGCGGCCTTGCCAACGCCGGGGAGGCGCGAGACGGGTGCCTCGAGCGAGAGGCCCGGGCCGCGGTGCGCGGCTTCGGGATGGCTCTCGCCCATGGTGTCGCGGGACGGCAGGGCGCGGGGACGCGGCTTCGGGGCGGGACGCGCAGGAGCGCCACGCGGCGCGGCAGGCTTTCGCAGCGGGACCGGCTCGCGCGCGGGCACCGAAACGGGGACGGCGAGCGCGCGCAGGGTGCCTTCGAGCCACGACCGCCGTTGCTCCGGGGGGAGCGCACGATACCCACCCGCTGGGAGCATGCGCACTCGCTGGCGCAGGGCGCTGCCGATTTCGAGCAGCCCATCCTCCTGCATCTGGATGAACATGCGGTCGAGGCCGCCTTCGACCACGCGATTGGCGCACTCCTGCTTCAGTTCGAGCTCGAACACGCGCCGGAGGCGGTCGGTATCGGAAAGGAGACCGGGCATCTCAGCCGCGCCCCGTGAAGGCCACGCCGAGGATGTTCGGACCGCCGTGGACGCCGACGGCCGGTCCGACCTGGCCGATATGGAACTCGGTGTGCGGGAGCATGGGGCGGAGGCGCTCCATGAAGGCGCGCGCTTCGTCGTCGTTGCCGCCGCAGCCGACGAACATCCGCCGCGCATTGCGGTCCTCAGTGGCGACGGCGAAGAGGCGGTCGAGCGCTTTCGACCGCGTGCGCACGCGGTCGAAGGGGGCGATCTCGCCGTTTTCGACCTGGATCAGCGGCTTGATGCTGAGCAGCGACCCGAGCATCGAGGTCGCGCGGCCGATGCGGCCACCGCGGCGCAGGTACTCCAACGTGTCCAGGCAGGCGACCACGCGGGTGCGGTCCATGGCGCGGCGAGCGGCATAGGCGACTTCGGCGAGCGTGCCACCGGCCGCGGCGGCGATGGCGGCGTCCATGACGATGCTGCCCAGGCCCATCGAGACCTGGTAGGAGTCAATCAGCTCGATGTGGGCTTCGTGGGCGAGCTGGTCGCGCGCGATCGAGGCGGAGTTGAGCGTGCCGGAAAGGCGCGAGGAGAGGTGGATGGACACGATCTCGTGGCCGTCGCTCGCGAGCGCCTTGTACGCCTCGACGAAACGCTGGACGGACGGCTGACTGGTGCGCGGGACGCCCGGGAAGTCGCGGAGGCGTTCGTAGAAGCCGTTCGCATCGATTTCGACGCCATCGAGCAGCGCTTCTTCCCCAAATACGACGGTCAGGGGTACGACGGTGATGCCGTGCTCGGCGACGAGGGCGGCGGGGAGGTCGCAGGTGGAGTCGGTGACGACGCGTACAGCCATAATTGTTCAGATGCCTACGCGGAAGAGTATAAGCTCTTCGGCGGGAAGCCGTTAGAATTGGCGGCAATGGCCACCGTCAAGCTCGCACCGTCCATCCTCACCGCCGATTTCGGGCGGCTCGCGGACGAGGTCCGCGCGGCCGAGGCCGCCGGCGTCGACCTCCTCCACCTGGACGTGATGGACGGGCGCTTCGTGCCGAACATCACGTTCGGGCACCAGCTGGTGGAGGCGCTGCGCAAGGTTACCGCGCTGCCGTTCGATCTCCACCTCATGGTCATCGAGCCGGAACGGCAGGTGCCGCTCTTCGAGGGCATCGCGGACACGATCAACGTCCATGTCGAAGTTTCGCCGCACATCCATCGCACGCTGGAGTCGATCCGCAAGCTCGGGGCGAAATGCGGCGTGTGCATCAACCCGGGCACGCCCGTCGCGGCGATCGAGGAATCGCTGCCGGACGTGGACCAGGTGATGGTGATGACGATCAACCCCGGTTGGGGCGGCCAGCAGATGCTCCCGCGGCAGCTCGACAAGGTGGCGCGGATCCGCGGGCTCATCGATGCGGGCGGTTTCGGCGCGGAGATCATGATCGACGGCGGCGTGAAGGCGACGAACGCGGCGGCCTGCGCGGCATCGGGGGCGAATACGCTCGTCTGCGGCAGCTCCGTCTACAACCCGGAGAAGAGCGTGGCCGAGAGCGTGGCCGCGCTCAGGGCGGCGCTGCGCGGCACATGACCGCGCCTTCTCCGGGGACGCGAAAACGCCCGGCACTGGCCGGGCGTTCGTACGATGGCGAGGCGGGCGGTCAGGCCTGCTGCTTCAGCAGGGACCGCATCTCGCGGGTGGTCAGCGGGATGCGAACCCACTGACCATCGATGAAGACGCGCTTCTTGTGCACGTTCTGCTTGAACATGCGGCTCTTGTGGACGGCCTTGCGCTCCCAGCGTCCGCCATGGGTGTGGCGAATGTGGCGTCCCCAGCCGGGCTTAATCGGTTCGAGGCCGAGCGCCTCGCGAATGGTATCGTCACGGGCCATGTGGAGTCCCTTGTATGAAAAGGTCGTGAAGGTGAATGCTAGCACGCGGCCGGCCTTGTGGCCAAACCCGTCCCCCGAACGGAGCCCGTGAGCAGCGTCTTGCCCCCTTCCCCGGCACCCGGCGGTGAGCGCCTCCTCGAGGCGTTTCGCGCGGCTTCCGCGGCCCTGAGCGCCGCCGCGGCCGCGATCGATGCGATCAACGTCTACCCCGTCCCGGACGGCGACACGGGCTCGAACATGGCGGCGACGCTGCGCGAAGCGGTCGCGGCCGCGGGCTCGCTGCCCGCCGCTGCGAGCGCGAGCGAGGTGGCGCGGGTGGTCGCGCGGGGCGCGCTGTATGGCGCCCGCGGCAACTCCGGGGTGATCCTTTCGCAGGCGCTGCGGGGGCTCGCGGACGGCCTTGACGGCGCCGCGGCGGTGGACGCGAGGGCGCTCGCGAACGCGCTCGCGACGGCGGCGGCGGCAGCCTACCGCGCGGTCTCACAGCCGGTCGAGGGCACGATGCTCACCGTGCTGCGCGCTGCCGCGGAATCGGCCGCCGGGCTCGCGGCGAATGGCGGGCTCTCGGTCGAGGACACGCTCGCGGCGGCGGCGGCCGGTGCCGAACGCGCGGAAGCAGCCACGATGGACCAGCTCCCGGTGCTGCGTGAGGCGGGCGTCCCGGATTCAGGGGGTGAGGGGATCTGCGTCATCCTCGCGGGGATGCTCGCGTCGCTCCGTGGCGAAGCCGCGCCGGCGCCGGTGCTCGCCGCTCCCGGCCGGCCGCTCGCGGCCATGGGTGACGCCCACGGGGGCGATTTCGGGTTCTGCGTGGAAGCGGTCATCGAGGCGGCCAGGCTCCCCCTCGACCTCGATGCCGTGCGCGCCGCCGCGGGGGCGGGAACGAACCGGTCGGTGGTGGTAGTAGGCGACGAGGCCGCCGCGCACGTGCACCTGCACACGGACGATGCCCCGGGCGCGCTCGCGGCGCTGGGCGCGCTGGGCACCATCGTTCGGCGCAAAGTCGACGACATGTCGGCGCAGCATGTGCGCTTCCGCGCCGAAGGGTCGGGGGCGACGGCGCCGCTTGCGCTCCTGGCGCTCAGCCGGGGTGAGGGGTTCGATGCCATCTTCGAGAGCATGGGCGCGCACGTCGCGGACCTGGGCGAGGTGGTGAAGCCGCCGGCGGGCGAAATCGCGGCCGCGGCCGATGCCACCGGCGCCGCGGAAGTGCTGGTGCTGCCAAACCACAAGAACGTCCGGCTCGCCGCGGAGCAGGCTGCCAGCCTGGCGGCGTGCAGGCTCACGGTCGTGCCGAGCGCGTCGCTGGTGGAGGGCCTGGCCGCGGCGCTCGCCTTCGACGCCACGAGGCCGGCCGCCGCCAATGCGGACGCTATGGCCGAGGCGATGGCCGCGGTCGCGACGGTGGAAGTGACCATCGCGGGCGCGAGCCGCACCGCGGGCGGCGTCGCCGTCACCGCCGGGCAGGCGATCGCGCTCGTCGGCGGCGAACTGGTGGCGGCTTCGGGTTCCATCGAGGAGGCGGTGCTAGCCGGGCTGCGAACGGCCGGCGCGAACGACGGCGGGCTCGTGACGGTCTATCCCGGGCGCGAATTCGCCGGAGATGCGGAGGCACTGTGCGCGCACGTTGCCGAAGCGTTCCCGCTGGCCGAAGTCGAGTGCATGGCCGGCGGGCAGCCGCTGTACCCGCTCATCGCCTCGCTGGAGCGGTAGCGGCGGTCAGTGCGCGTCGATCGGGACGTGCACGGGCTGGCCCGGTTGGCCGCCTTCGGCCGCCGGTCCGAATCCGCGCCGCAAGGGCAGTTCGCGCGAGAGCACCGTCATCGCGAGCCCGAAGACCGCGATCGCGACGGAGATCAGGAACAGGCGGTGGATCCCATCGGCGACGGCGACGCGCTGGGCATCGAGGGCGTTCTCCAGCAGCGCCTCCCCGCCCGGCACCGCGCGGACCTGCTGTTTCACGCGTTCGAAGGTGCGCTTGTCGAGCGACATCGTGGGGTCATCGAACGATTGGAGCGTGGCGGGCGGGATGTTCGCATGCGCTTCGGGGGAGAGTTCGGCGCTGAACGACGAGTGGTAGGTGGTCGCGAGGATAACGCCGAAGATAGCGGTGCCGAGAACCTGGCCGATTTGCATGAAGAACTGCCGCGAGCTGGTGGCGACCCCAAGGTACTGGTGCGAGACGGCGTTCTGGATGACGACGGACATCGTGGGCATGACCATGCCGAACCCGAGCCCCATGACCACCATGAACACGCTGATGTGCCACTTCGGGCTGCCCGCGCCCAGGGTGGTCTGCAGCAGCGTCGCCGCGAGGATGAAGCACGCGCCGGCGACCGTGAGCCAGCGGTAGCGGCCCGTGCGGGAGATGACCTGGCCGCCGATGATGCTCGTCGTGAGGATGCCGAGCGACTGCGGCGTCGTGATCAGCCCCGACGTGGTGGCGGAGCCGCCGAGCGACGTCTGAACGAACACGGGGAGGTAGGCCATCGTGCCAAAGATGCCGCCGCCGAGCGCGAACACCACGAGGTTCGCGAGCAAGAACGTGCGGTTCTTGAACAGCACGAGCGGGATGATCGGCTCCGGGTGGCGGTTCTCCTGGACGACGAAGAGGACCGCGAACACGGCGGCGCAGGCAAGCAGTCCGACCGTCTGCGCTGAACCCCAGCCGTACTCCTCCTCCGCCCAGACGAGGCCGAGCAGGAGCGACACCGTCGCGACCGAGAGCAGCACGGAGCCGGCGAAGTCGATCTTGCGGGACATCGATGCCGCCGTGTGCGGGAGGTTTCGCCAGATGAGCGGAATGGCGACGAGCCCGAAGGGCACATTGATGAAAAACACCCAGCGCCAGCCCGCGTGATCGGTGAGGAGGCCGCCGATGGTGGGGCCGAGGATGCTGGCGAGGCTGAACGTGCCGGTGAAGAATCCCATGTACTTGCCGCGCTCGGCGGGCGGGAAGAGGTCGCCGACGGTGGAGAACACGGAGGCGAAGATGAGCCCGCCGCCGATGCCCTGGACCGCACGGAAGAGGATGAGCGCGATCATCGAGGGGGCGGCGCCGCACGCGGCGGAGGAGGTCATGAAGATGACGAGCCCGCCGAGCAGGAACACCCGCCGCCCGAACATGTCCGAGAGCTTTCCCACGAGCGGCACGACCACCGTCGAGGCGAGCATGTAGCTGGTGAAGAGCCACGAGAGCAGGGAGAAGCCGCCAAGGTCGGCGATGATGCTCGGGGTGGCCGTGGACATGATCGTCTGGTCCAGGGCGCCCACGAACATCGAGAGCATGAGCGTGGTGAGCAGGACCATCTTCTGGCGGTGGGTGAGGAGTTCGCCAAGAGGCCGCGAGGCTGGTTGCGGGGCCATCCATCCTCCGGGGGAGCGGATGATCCACCCTAGCCGTTCGGACGGCGGCTGGAAAGCGCTTCCGGGAATGCACGACGGCCGCCCGTCAAGGGCGGCCGTGCGAATGAGAACCGCTGAGCCGGGTTAGTCGAGCACGACCTCGGCGAAGAGGTCCTCGTACTTGCCGTTCGTGTAGGTGCGGGTGATATCGACGCGGATCTTGTCGCCGGTCTTGCGCGAACGAAGGACATCGCAGAACGAGCCGACCGTCGGGACGTTCACGTTGTCGACGTAGTAGATGAGGTCCGAGTAGCCGAGGTTCGCCTTCGCGGCGGGGCTGCCGGTATCGATGCCGGTGATGACGAGGCCGTCGGTGTAGGCGAGCTTGATGCTCAGCTCCTGGGCGAGGCCCTGGTAGTTCTGCTCGAGCCGCACGCCGATCCAGTTGATGTTCTTGCCCTTCTTGAGCTTGTCGGCGACGAACTTGGCTTCGCTGACGGCGATGGCGTAGTTCTGGCCCTGCTTCGAACGCACGGAGAGGGTGTTCACGCCAATCACTTCGCCCTTCATGTTCATGAGCGGGCCGCCGCTGTTGCCGGGATTGATGGCGGCATCGGTCTGGATGAGGTCGTTGTAGCCGTCGATGGTCTCGGCTGTCTTGCTGACGATGCCGCGGGTGATGGTGAGCTTGTCGGAACCCTGGTCGGTCACCGAACCGGGGAAGCCGAGCGCGACGACGGCCTCGCCGGCCCCGATCTTGGTGCTGTCGCCGATCTTCGCCGCCGTGAAGTTGCCGCGTTCGACTTCGAGCAGGGCGAGATCGTCGCAGGGGCTCTGGGCGACGACCTTAGCGCTGATGGCCTTGCCGTCCTTCGGGTCGATGACCTTGATCGAGCCGGCGCCGGTGACCACATGCGCGTTCGTGAGGATGTGCGAGCCGTCTTCCCAGACGATGCCGCTGCCGCCGCCGGTGCCTTCCGGGTAGGTCGCCTTGATGTGGACGACCGACTGCTGCATGGCCGCGACAATCTCCTGGGGCGTCATCTCCTTCGCCTGCGGCGCAGTGGTGGGCGCCGCCGTGGCGTCCTCCTTCTTGTCGCCACCGTTGTCGTCATCGTCTCCGCCACCGCAAGCGGCGAAGAGCGTGAGGCCCGCGAGCGCAGTCGCGGTCAGGAGCAAGCGTGCAAGCATGATCTGACCCTCCCCGGAGATCGGACAGAAGAATATACGATCGCTTTGTAATCGACAGACGTATTTGCGACGCGCAGCACAGATCGCGCCGAATTGGCGTTTACGTGCGCCATTACACGCGGAACCGGCTAGCGGGATGCGTTCAGCGAGCCGCGCGAACTCTGGATCGGCATGACGTGGGCGTAGTCGTTGATGGTCAGCAGTTCGCGGCGGGTGTCGGCGGCGCGAACGACCGTGATCGACGTGTGGTGCACCGAAACGAGGTGGTCGTACGCGGAGCGCAGCAGGTGCGCGAGGTAGGCGTTGATGACGCCGCCGTGGCAGGCGACGACGACACGGTGGCCGATGTTCGCTTCGACGATGGCGTCGATGGCGCCCACGACCCGTTCGCGGAAGGCATCGGCGTCCTCGCAGTAGGGGTACGCGGAATGGCGCCGCGTGGCCGCGACCTCGCGGTAGACGGCGACGAGCTCGTCGCGCGTGTAGAGATCGAGGAGGCCCTTGTCCTGGGGCGCGTTCTTCCAGAGGTCGATCTCGCTCAGGCGGGCGTCGATCTGCGGTTCGAGGCCGTGATGGCGGGCGATTTCGACCGCGGTGTTGTGCGCGCGCTGGAGGGGGCTGCAGTAGACGGCGCCGATGCGCGCGTCCTTGAGCCGTTCGCCCACGGCGCGCGCCTGCTTCCAGCCGAGGTCGGAGAGCGGCGCATCGAGCGCTTCGCCGAGGGGGATGTTCTCGCGGAACTGCTGCTCGCCGTGGCGGACGAGGAGGAGTTCGCACATGCCATCGAACGAGGCGACGAACGGGTCTTCGAGGTCCATGGTGCGGACGCGGCGTGTGGTCACGGCTTCTCTCCTGCCCAGGCGCGCTGCGCGAGGTCGGGGTCGATGCGCTCGACGAGGCGGGTGGCGCCGATGAACGCTTCGAGCCCGCGAGTGAGCGCTTCGAGGTCCTCCGGGCTCATCTCCGACATGATGCGATGGGTGAAGAGCTCGGCGCCGCGCTCAAGGCGGCTGCAGGCGGCGGTGCCGTCGGCCGTGAGGTGGTTGCGCACGAGCCGCCGGTCGGCGGGGTCGAATTCGCGGCGGACGAGCTCCAGCTTCACCAGCCGGTCGACGATGCCGGAGATGGTCGGCGGGGTGACCTTGAGGCGGGTGGCGAGTTCGCCGGCGGTGACACCGGGCATATCGCGCAGCAGGAACATCACGCGGAGCTGCGCGGTGGTGAGCCCCAGCTCGGCCCAGGCGCGGAAGCGCAGGGGATCGAACATGGTGGTCGCGAACGCGAGATGGTAGGCCGCCTTTTCGATGGCGTCCTCGGCGAGCGCCTGCGTCATACCGCCCTCGTTCCGGTCATCAGGGGCATCACTCTAACACTCCGGCGTATGAGGGCGACTCCTAGCGGAAGAGGTCCCGCTCGCTGTCGCGAATGATGGAACGCATGGAGGCGTCGTCGTTCGGTTCCCAGGTGTAGCCGCGAATGACGGCGACGGGCACGCGGCTGAGGTTGCCCTTCACCAGCTCGGCGGCGCCGGCGAGCTCGTCGGCGACGCAGAGGGCCTGCACGCGAAATTCGTGACCGTGCGGGTCGACCTGGCCGATGTAGCTGAGCACGGGGTCGAGCCCGGCGATGCCGATGGCGATGTCGGTCTGGGCCTCGCGCCACGGGCGGCCGAAGGTATCGGAGATGATGACGGCGGCATCGATCCCCTTCGCCGCGAACGCCTTGCGCATGCCGCGGCAGCTGGCATCCGGGTCGGCGGGGAGCAGCACGGCGCGGCCGTGGGCGCCGGAGCTGGACTGGTCGACGCCGGAGTTCGCGCAGATGAAGCCGTGGTGGGTCTCGGTGATGAGCACCGGCCCGACCTGCCGCACGACGCGCTTCGACTCCCGCAGGACGAGCTCGACGATCACGGGTTCTTTCTCCCAGCGCTCCGCGTACTGCCGCGCGAAGGGCGACACCTCGACTTCGGCCAATTCGACCGTCTGGCCCTCGGCCTTGGAGACGATTTTCGAGGTGACGACGACGACGTCGCCGCTTTCGAGGGGGGTGCCGGCGGCGGCGGCGGCTTCGAGGATCATCGTGCCGAGGTCGGCGCCGTTCGTGATCTCGGGGAGCCCCGGGACACCGAAGATTTGAAGTCCGGGCATGACAGCCTCCTAGAGCCCGACGACGCGGATGCTCGTCTGCGTCTTGTACTTGCGGTTGAGATTGATGAGGAGCGAGGTGAGCATTTCGACGTAGCGGCTCTGGGAGAGGCCGCCGGCATCGACGCCGCGCACGCCCGCGACCTGGTTCGCCAGAGCGATGACGACCTGCTTCGCCTCGGCGTCGCGCCCGCAGACGAGGACGTCGCAATCGATGTCGTGGTCGATCTCCATGAGCTTCTCGGCGCTCATGTTCTGGAAGGCGGAGACGACGCGGGCGTTGGGGAGCTGGGTGGCGGCTTCCTGGGCCGCGCTCGCCCCGGGGACGTTGAGCGCGACGGCGCCGATGCCCTTTTCGAACTCGAGCGGGGCGACCACGTTGCAGACGATCTTGCCGTCGAGCTTCGGGCCGAGGGCGGCGAGGGTGTCATGCTGGCCGCTATAGGGGAAGGTGAGGAACACGACCTCGGCATCGCCCACGACATCGGCGTTCGCGCCACCGGTGGCGACGGCCGCGGGCACGACTTCGCGAACCTTCGCGGCGCCCTCCTCGCCACGCTCGGTCGAACGCGAACCGATGGCGACTTCGTGGCCGGCGTGCGCCATGCGCATCGCGAGGCCCAGCCCTTCGGGGCCGGTGCCCCCGACGAAAGCGAGTTTCATGCGTGATCCCCCGGGAGAGTTCGGGCGCGGGCGCCCACGGAGGGCGAGTCTATCAGCAGGCCGGTTTGGTCGCAGGCGAGCGAGCGGGACGGCCCTCTGCTCACCGCCGGAAGACGATCTCGCCGTCCTTCACGACGAGCCGCACGCGCTCCAGCGAGAGCAGGTCGGCAAGCGGGTCACCGTCGACCACGAGGAGGTCGGCGCGTTTGCCCTCGGCGATGACGCCGCGGTCCGGGAGGTCGAGCAGCTCGGCGGCGCGGCTGGTCGCGAGCCGGAGGGCGTGCGCGCGCGAGATGCCCGTGTATTCGGCAAGGACATCAAGCGCGCTCGCGAGCGCGGTATGGGGCACACCGGGGATGCCGCAGTCCGTGCTCATGATGACCTTGCAGTCCTTCGCGAACATCGCCTTGAGGGCATCGGCGCGCGCCCGGCGGAGACCATCATCGGCCCAGCGGCGCCACCCAATGGAGACGGTGGGCGAGACGGTGATGCCCTTCGCCGCGATCTGGTCGACGACGGCGGCGTCGAAGTCGATGCGGCCTTCGCCCGTGAAGGAGCAGTGTTCGAGCATGTCGACGCCTGCCTCGACTGCGGCGCGGATACCCGCCGTACCGTGGCAGTGGGCGGCAACGCGCTTGCGCAGGCGGTGGGCCTCCTCGATGCAGGCGCGCAGCTCCGGGACGGTGAACTGGGCGGCGAGGGTGTTCGTACCGCGCGTCATGTTGCCGCCCGTGGCCATGATCTTGATCCAATCGCAGCCGGCCTTGACGCGGTCGCGGACGGCACGGCGGACCTCGAGTTCGCCATCGGCCTCGCCGCCCATGAAGTGGCAGTGTCCGCCGGTGGTCGTGATGGGCGCGCCCGCCACAAGCAGGTCGGGACCGGCGACGAGCCCGTTCGCGAAGGCGTCGCGAACGTCGATGGAGACGGCCGTCGGCGCGCCGAGGTCGCGCACGGTGGTGATGCCGGCTTCGAGCATCGCGCGGCCGTTGCCCGCCATGCGCAGGGCCATGGTCGTGGGCGAATCGGCGTCGTAGACCTGCCGCCAGTCCTGCGCGCCGTTGAAGCAGAGGTGGGCGTGGGCTTCGATGAGGCCGGGGACGATCGTGCACCCGGAGACATCGATGCTCTCGCCGGAGCCCCCATCGAGCGCCGCGATGCGCCCATCGACGGCGAGGTCGCCCTCGCGCGCCTCCTCGCCCGTCCCGTCCCAGGTCCTGCCGCCGCGAAGCACGAAAGCCATGGAAAGCACCTCTTTCGGCGCGGGAGTGTACGCGGCGCGGACGCTGCGGGCATCGGCGCGTACCCCGGGCGATTGCTACATTGGCAGGATGTTGAAGGATACGTACTGCGGGGATCTGCGCGCCGCCGATGCCGGCCGCACGGTGCGCCTCGCCGGCTGGGTCCACCGCCGGCGCGACCATGGCGGCCTCATCTTCATCGACCTGCGCGATTCGCACGGGATCGTGCAGCTCGTGCTCAGCCCCGACCAGGCCGAGGCGCACGAAGCCGCGCACCGCGCGCGCACGGAGTGGGTGCTCGCCGTCGAGGGCGAGGTGCGCCTTCGTTCGGACGCGACCATCAACTCGAACATCCCCACGGGCGAGGTCGAAGTCGTGCCGGCGAAGGTGGAAGTGCTGGCCGAGGCGCAGACGCCGCCCTTCTACATCAATGAGCCCGTCGAGGTGGATGAGCAGCTCCGCCTGCGCTACCGCTACCTGGACCTGAGGCGCCCGGAGGCCGGCAACATCATCCGCCTGCGGCACGAAGTCGTGCGCTACATCCGCGACTTCCTCAGCGACCGCGGCTTCATCGAGGTCGAAACGCCGACGCTGATCAAGTCGACCCCGGAGGGCGCGCGCGACTTCCTGGTGCCTTCGCGCATGCGGCCGGGGCAGTTTTTCGCGCTGCCGCAGTCGCCGCAGATCCTCAAGGAACTGCTGATGGTGGCGGGCGTGGAGAAGTACTTCCAGCTCGCGCGCTGCTACCGGGACGAGGACTTCCGCGCGAACCGGGTCGCGGAACACACGCAGCTCGACCTGGAGATGAGCTTCGTCGACGAAGAGGACGTGATGGGCCTCGTCGAGGAGCTGTACACGGGCATCGGGCAGCGCTTCGGCGGCGGGCGGCCGCTCGCGAGCACCCCGTTCCCGCGCCTGGACTACTTCGACTGCATGAGCCGCTACGGCATCGACCGGCCCGACCTTCGCTACGGGCTGGAGTTCGCCGACATCGCCGATGCCGTGCGGCGGAGCGAGTTCAAGGTGTTCCAGGACGCGCTCGCGAACGATGGCGAGATCAAGGCCATTCGGATCCCCGGGCAGGCGGGCATGACACGCCGCGAGATCGACGCGCTCACCGAGACGGCGCGGTCCGGGGGGGCGAAGGGCCTGGCCTACATCGGATTCGCCGGCTCTGAGCTGCGGTCTCCCATCGCGAAGTTCCTCTCGGAGTCCGAGGTGAACGCGATTCGCAGCATCGCGGGCGCGGCCGACGGCGACATGGTGGTCATCGTCGCGGACCGGCCGGAGGTGGTGGCGAAGTCGCTGTACGAGGTGCGCGACTCCCTGGGCAACAGCCTTGGGCTGAAGGACCCCAACCAGCTCTCGTTCGCGTGGGTCACGGGCTTCCCGCTGCTGGAATGGCGGCCGGAGGAAGAGCGCTGGGACGCGACCCACAACCCGTTCAGCGGCTTCCGCGAGGAGGACCGCCCGCTGCTCGACACGGACCCGGGGAAGGTCATCGCGCGGCAGTACGACCTGACCCTGAACGGCGCGGAGGTGGGTGGCGGCTCCATCCGCATCAGCAACCGCGCCGACCAGGAGCGCATCCTGGGGATGATGCGGCATTCGCCCGAACAGCAGCGCGAGCGGTTCGGCGTCCTGCTCGACGCGCTCGAATTCGGGGCGCCGCCGATGGGCGGGGCGGGGCTCGGTATCGACCGGCTGATGATGTCGCTGGTGGGCACGGAGAACATCCGCGACGTGATCGCCTTCCCGAAGGCGTCTTCGGGCACGGACCCGCTGATGAGCGCGCCGTCCCCGGTGGACGATGCGCAGCTGAAGGAGCTGGGGCTGCGCGTCATCGGGTAGGCACCGTTCGTTCAGTACGAAGACGGGCCCGGCTCGCATGAGCCGGGCCCTGTGACTTTCGCTCGCGGCGGTTTCAGGCGAGGGCGGGCTGGAGCGACGGCGCGCGGCGCGGCGAGTTGGCGCGCATCGCCACCACCGATGCCCCGAGCAGCCAGATGCCGGTGGCGACGTTGCCCGGGAACGGTGTGCCCGTGAGGGTCACGGCGAGTGTGAGCCCGGCCAGCACCGCACTGAACCAGCCGAAGCCCTTGCCGAACGCCCCGTACCGGAAGGCGGCGATTGCGGCCACAGCCTCGGCGACGGCGACGCCCACCCAGGCGGCGAGCGGCACGTTCTGCGAAAGCGAGTACGTCGTGACCTGCGTGCCGACGCCGTATTCGGAGATGGTGTCGAAGACCATGGCCCGGAAGACAAACGCGACGAGCAGCGCGCCCGCGGTGGCGATGACGGCATTGCCGGCGACCGCGGGGAGGATGCTGGTCGCGGGGAGGCGCTGTTCGAGCATCCGGCGGAAGCCGGCGCCGAAGACGACGAGCGCGGCCACGCCGAGCATGCCCATGCCGACCGAGGCCCGGAACAGGAGCTGGGTCCCATCGGTGTTGTAGGCGTCGAACATGACCTGCCCGCCGGCCTCGGATTCGTCCATGGTGAGGACGAACTGGACCATCCACGTCGCGGTGTGGCCAAGCACGACGGCAAGGATGCCAAAGAGCGGCCACCAGGCACGCGTGGGCCGGTTCGTTTCGTGTGACATTGCGGAACCTCCTGTGTGGTGCCCACAGGATGGCGAGAAGGCCAGGACGAGCGCGCCGTGCCACCGCCGGAGCGGCAGTGGGACTTTCGCCGGATGGCCGGGCCCGTCCGAATCCGTGCGATTTCACGCGTCATTCCATGGAAGGGACGCGTAGTGGGGCGTGCCTGTAGACTGCGTTACGTGCCGCGAGTCCGCGTGGAACCGCTCGGGATCGAGGTCGATGCCCCCGCCGGCGAGACCGTGATGGATGCCGTTCGTGCCCAGGGGTACTTCTGGCCGGTGGGCTGCGCCATGAACGGCGAGTGCACGAACTGCGCCATGGAAGTGATTTCGGGCCTCGGACGCGTCTCCGCCATGGGCCGCTTCGAACGGCAGAACCTGATCCGCCAGCGTGGCCCGCGCGCGGTCGAAGACCCACGGCTGCGGTTGGCCTGCCAGACCCGCGCCGAGGGCGACATCGTCGTCTACAAGCGCGGCGTCGAGCCCGAGTGAGAGGAGCACCCAGTGCCATACGTCATCACCCAGCCATGCATCACGGTGAAGGACGCCAGCTGCGTCGATGTCTGCCCGGTCGATTGCATCGACACGAAGGATGATTCCGCGCAGTACTACATCAACCCCGACCAGTGCATCGACTGCGCCGCGTGCGAAATGGCCTGCCCCGTGCAGGCGATCTTCCACGAGGACGCGGTGCCCGAAGAATGGAAGAGCTTCATCCAGGTGAACGCCGACTTCTTCAAGGAAGCCTAGGCCAGCCTTCGGCTGCTCCGCCCCGGGAGGAAACAACACCAGTGGAACTCGCACAGCTCGAGGCGTTCCTGCAGGTCGCCCATCATCGTTCGTTCAGCCGCGCGGCGGAGGCGCTCTTTCTGACGCAGCCTTCGGTGACGGCGCGCATCCAATCGCTTGAACGCGAGATCGGCGAGCGGCTCTTCGAACGCACGGGCCGCAGCGTCACGCTCACGGACGCGGGCCACGCGTTCATCCCCCACGCGCAGCGCGCGCTCACGGCCGTCCAGGAAGGCACGGACGCGATCGAGGCGGTCCGCCACGGCGACGTGGGTAGCATCCGCATCGGCGCGAGCTCGTCCATCGCGACCTACGTGCTCCCGGCGATCTTCAAGCACTTCCGGCAGGAGCGCCCGCGCGTCCACATCCACCTGACCACGGGCACGACTGAGGACATGCTGGAGAAGCTCATCGCGGGCGAGCTGCACGTCGCGATCACGCGGCTCACGCAGCACCCGGAGATCGAATCGCTCCACCTCTATAACGACGACCTGGCACTCGTGGTGTCGCCGTCGCACCCGTTCGCGGCGAAGGGGCGGGTGACCGTCGCGGAGGCCGGCCGCGAACCGTTCCTCTTCTTCGAACGCAGCTCGAGCTATCACACGCTCATCTATTCGATGTTCCTGCGGGTTGGCGTGGTCCCCGAGTCGGTGATGGAGCTGGACTCGATGGAGGCGACGAAGCACATGGTGGAGGCGGGCCTGGGCATCGCCATCCTGCCGGTGGTTTCGATCGACCCGGAGTGCGAGGCGGGCACGCTGAAGCGCGTGGACATCCGCGACATGGAGCAGCCGGCGCAGCGCGAGGTCGGGGTGCACGTGCTTCGCAATCGCGCCATCGCGCCGCCGCTGCGGGACTTCCTCAAGCTCGTGACCACCGAATACGGGCTTCCGAACCCGTTCGACGGCCACCGCCTGGTGCAGACCTCCGGCGCCTGAGCCATTTCACGGGCGCGTGCGGCGGGGGCGAAGGCGTTCGCGTGCGCGGCCGTACACTCGAATCGAGCCCAAGCAGGAAGAAGGCGCCCCGTGGCCGTTGAACGTCTCCAGAAGATCCTGTCGAACGCGGGCGTGGCTTCGCGGCGCGTGGCCGAGGAGGCGATTCTCGCCGGCCGGGTGGCCGTCAACGGGAAGGTCCAGGCCACCCTCGGCGCCCGCGCCGACACGGAGACGGACGAGATCACGCTCGATGGCGTGCCCGTGCTCAAGGGGAACTACCGCTACTTCATGCTGAACAAGCCCGCGGGGTTCGTGACGACCGCGCGCGACGACCAGGGCCGCGAAACGGTGCTGGACCTCGTGCCCATCGGTGATATCCAGCTCCACCCGGTCGGGCGGCTGGACATGGACAGCGAGGGGCTACTCGTCATCACCAACGACGGCCACCTCACGGGCCTCCTGACGCATCCGCGCTACGAAGTCGAGAAGGAGTACCTGGTCGGGCTGGATGCGCCGATTTCGCGGACGGACATCCAGCGCCTGGTGCGCGGCGTCGAGGCGGATGGCGACCGGCTGCGCGCGGCATCGATCGCGCCGGCGGTGCCCCCGCGCTCCGACGACCCGGAGGAGAAGCCGGTCGCGCCCGCGTGGGCACTCGTGGTGCTGCGCGAGGGCAAGAACCGCGAAATCCGGCGGATGATGGAAGCGGTCGGGCGCCGCGTGTTCGTGCTGAAGCGCATCCGGCTGGGGCCGTTGCACCTGGGCACCCTCGGGTCCGGCGCCTTCCGCGAACTCACGCCGGCCGAGGTCGATGCGCTCTACGCCGCGGGCAAGGCCGCCGAGGCGCGCACCGGCGGTCCGGCGCGGTAGGCGGCGATCGCCTACCATTCCCCGTCGATGCCGAACCAGCCGCCCGCCGGCCTGCCCGCGCCGATCGCCATCGATGGCCCCGCCGCCTCCGGGAAAACAACCGTGGGGCAGGCGCTCGCCGCCGAATTCGGCTACCTGTTCCTGGATACGGGGCTGATGTACCGGGCGTTCGCGCTGGCGGCGATGCGTGCCGGTATCGATGCCACGGACGCCGCGGCCTGCGAGGCATTGGCCGCGAGCCTGCCGCTTTCGGCGCGAGCGGGCAGCGAGACGCGCATCCTCCTCGGCGATGAGGACGTCACGGCCGAACTGCGGGAGCCCGCGGTCGAAGGGAACGTGAGCCGCTACGCCGCCCTCCCCGGCGTGCGCGCGGCGATGGTGACCCGCCAGCGCGACATCGCCGCCTCGGCGCCCGCCGTCCTCGCCGGGCGCGATATCGGGACAGTCGTGCTGCCGGATGCCCCGTTGAAGCTGTTCCTCACCGCCTCGGAAGGGGCGCGCGCGGTCCGCCGTGCCGAACAGCAGCACGAAGACGCCGAGCAGGCGCTGCGCGATATCCACGGGCGCGATACGTCCGACTCCAGCAGGAAGACGGCCCCGCTCGCGCGTGCGGACGACGCGATCGAGTTGGACACGACCGCGATGCCGCTCGACGAGGTGCTCGCGTTCGCGCGGGCGCGGGTGATCGCGCTCATGCCCGCCGTGCAGGCCACGGCAGCGGCCGCCGAACCGTCCCCGGCGAAGGCTGCCCCGGGGGGACCATCCCCGCTGGCCCGGGCCGCGGGCGTACTCCGAGCCGTGAAGGGGTGGTTCAGCTACGCGCGTTTCGTGCCGCCGTTCTACTGGGCCTGCACCTATCTCCTGCGGTTTATCCTCATGGTCGTGGGGCGCTGGAAGGCGAAGGGGCGCGAGCACGTGCCCGCCAGCGGTCCGCTTATCGTCGTTTCGAACCACCTGAACAACTCCGACCCGGCGATCGTGGGGGCCGGCATCGCGCGGCGGCGCATCCGCTGGATGGCGAAGGTCGAGCTGTACAAGTACCCGTTCGGGGTGGTCCCGCGAATGTGGGGCGCGTTCCCGGTGCGGCGCTTCGACGCGGACATCCGGGCGATGCTGCAGGCCGAACGCATCCTCAAGAACGGCGAGGTGCTGGGCATGTTCCCCGAGGGGCACCGCAGCCGTACCGGTTATGTCGGCAAACCACACCCGGGCACGGCGCTCATCGCGTATCGCTCGGGGGCGACGGTGCTGCCCTGCGCCATCATCGGCACCGAGCAGCTGGGGAACCTGCTGAACCTCCTGCGCAAGCCCCGCATCCAGGTCGTGATCGGCCGGCCGTTCACGGTCGAGAAGGTGCGGCGGCCATCGGAACAGCAGGTGAGCGAACTCACCGAGCGCATCTTCACGGAAATAACCGCGCTCTTACCCGCCAAATATCTGCCCGCCTATACTGAACCAGGGAAGGACGGGAACGCGGCTGATGGTGGAGATCCGGCGGGCATCTGAGATGGGATTCTGCATGGGCGTGCGGCGCGCCGTGCAGATTATGCAAAGCGAAGCCTCCCTCGACGTGCCCGTGTTCAGCGTCGGCGAAATCGTCCACAACCCGCACGTCGTTCGCGCGCTCGAAGCAGCCGGTGTGCACCAACTTCCCGGCCCCGATGAGATCGACGGGGATGTGGGCCGCGCGACGGCGGAGGCGGTGCCCACCGGCCGCGTCGCGATCACCGCGCACGGTGTCGGCGAGCGGGTCGTTCGCGAACTGAACGAGGCGGGGCTCGACATCATCGACACCACCTGCCCGATCGTGACCCGAGCGCAGCGCTACGGGGCGAAGTTCGTGCGCGATGGCTGGCACGTCATCGTCTTCGGGGACCGCGGCCACAAGGAGGTCCGCGGCATCATGGGCTGGACCCACGACGCCGGCGGCGCCTCCCACGCGACGATCTTCGAGCGCGCCGACTACGACTACCTCAAGGACCAGATCGAGAACTTCCCGGGGGGCTTCCCGAGCAAGATCGGCGTGATGGTCCAGACCACCCACCGCATGGAGGACTTCGGGCGGTTCGTTTCGAACCTGATGCTCCTGCAGCGCGACCGCAACTTCGAATTCCACATCGTGAACACGCTCTGCCACGCCACCACGGGCCAGCAGGAGGCGGCGGCGGCGCTCGCGCGCGAGGTGGAGGTGATGGTCGTGGTCGGCGGCAGGAAGAGCGCCAACACACGCAACCTTCGCGACGCCTGCGAGGAGCAGGGCACGCGGTCGTACCACATCGAGGGGCCGGACGAGCTGCGGGCGGAGTGGTTCGAAGGCGTGCAGCGCGTGGGCCTCACCGCCGGGGCATCGACGCCCGACTACAGCATCGACCAGGTGGAAGCGCGCATCCGGGAGATCGCGCCGGCCTGAACCCCCGGGGCGGCGCCGCCGCGACCGGGGTACGATGGAATCCCGCTATGAACAGGACGCCCCAACCCGCCGTCATCTCCGGCGTTCGCCGTGGTTCGCTCGCCGAGGAGGCCGGTATCGAGCCGGGTGACGCGATCGTGTCGCTGGGCGGGAGGGTGCTGCGCGACGTGGTGGACCTGCAGTTCTACCAGTCCGAGCCCGAGGTCGAGGTTCACATTCGCAAGGCGAACGGGCTTGACGAGGCCATTCTCTTCGAGAAAGAGATCGACGAGGACCTCGGCTTCGAATTCGAGCGCGCGACGTGGGACGACGTCATCCTCTGCAACAACAACTGCTTCTTCTGCTTCCTCAAGGGGCTGCCGCGGGGCATGCGCAAGTCGCTGTACATGAAGGACGACGACTACCGGCTGAGCTTCCTACACGGCAACTTCGTGACGCTGACGAACCTCACCGAGGAGGATTGGGCGCGGCTCGAGGAGCAGCGGCTGAGCCCGCTCAACGTCTCCGTGCACGCGACCGAGACCGCGCTTCGCCGCCGCATGCTGGGGAACGCGACGGCGCCCGACGTCATCGCGCAGCTGCGGCGGCTGGGCGAACTCGGGCTCGCGGCGCACACGCAGATCGTGCTCTGCCCGGGCGTGAACGACGGTGCGAACCTCGACCGTTCGGTGCGCGACCTGGCGGCGCTGTATCCGACGGTGCGGACCATCTCGGTCGTGCCCGTGGGCGCGAGTCCGAAGCTCGAGGACTGGTCGCTCGAGCGCGACGGGATCGAGCTCGTGCGGCCGGACCGCGAATACGCACGCGGCGTCGTGGCGCAGGTACGGGCGCTGCAGGCCGAGATCGGGGCGCGGCACGGGGCTACGGTGCTCCAGTGCAGCGACGAGTACTACGTCACCGCCGAGGAGGAAGTGCCGCCGGCGCGCATGTACGACGGCTTCCCCCAGTACGAGAACGGCATCGGCATGGTGCGCACGATGCTCGATGACCTCGCGCGGACGAAGCGGCGGTTGGCGAAGCGCGGAGGCGCCGCCGGGGCAGGACGATACGTGGTCCTTGGCTGCGGGCGGCTGATCGCGCCGGTTCTGCGGCGCATCGCGGCGGAGCTGGAACCGCTGACCGGGGCGCGCATCGAGGTGGTGACCGTCACGAACTCGGTATTCGGCGAGCGGGTGAACGTGAGCGGCTTGCTCTGCGGGCAGGACTACGTGGACGCACTCGGTGGGCGGCACCCGGACTGCTTCATTTTGCCGCGCACGAGCCTGGACTATTTCGGGAAGAAGTTCCTGGACAGCATGACGATCGAGGAGTGCGAGGCCCGGCTGGGCGCGCCGCTCACCTTCGCGAGCCAGTGGAGCGAGGTCGTCCGCATCCTGGAGAAAGGCCCCCGGCGGCCGGGCCGCAACGAGGCCAGCAACGGCGCCTTCTGGAGCGAAGAGAGGGAGTCGCTGCCGCGTGGCGCGTCGTGGGTGCAGGCGTAGGCTCCCTCGGAGACTGGTTGCGCGGTAAAGAGCACGTTTCGGAGCAAAACGGCCCCGGTTCCGGCCCTGCCCGCGCCCGTGTACTCTTTTCGGCACCTTCATCGGTTTCCGCTGGCTGAAAGCGACGCTTTGGGCCCGGACGGAAGGTCATCGAATCCCGGCCTGTGGGTGATGATTTGTCCAACCGAACCCTGATGCTCCTCATGGGCTTTGTCGCCTTCCTCATCCTTGTGGTGGGCGTCGTGGGCGTGGTCGCCATCGCTGGCGGCGGCGGCGACGACGACGATGCCACCAGCGGCGGCGGCAGCGCCGCGACGCCGAAGTCCGGCTCCGTCGCGAAGATCTGCGAAGGCAAGACGCTGATCGTCCCCGGCGGCGAGCCGAACACACAGCTCGACCCGATCCAGGTCGGCGATGTGGAGACGAGCGAGTACATCGTCGAGATCTTCGGCGGGCTGATGACGCTCGACCCCGAACTCAAGGTCATCCCCGACCTGGCCAAGGAGATGCCGACCGTCTCGAGCGACGGCAAGGTGTACACGTTCAAGCTGCGGGACAACATCGTCTTCAGCCAGAACAGCCGCCGGGTCACGGCGACGGACTTCAAGTACAGCATCGAACGCGCCGCCGACCCGAAGGAAGCATCGCCGACGGCGAAGGCGTACCTCGGCGATATCGTGGGCATCACGGACAAGCTTTCGGGCAAGGCGAAGGACGTGAGCGGCGTGAAGGTCGTCGATGAGAAGACGATCGAGATCACGCTCATCGAACCCGCCGACTTCTTCCTGGCCGAACTGACCTACCCGGTCGCATTCGTAGTCGACAAGGAGCAGATCGAGAAGGACCCGCGCAACTGGACGCGCCGCCCGAACGGCACGGGGCCGTTCAAGCTCGTCGAATTCACGCCTTCGGAGCAGATCCGGCTGGTGCGGAACGACCGCTACCACCTGGGCGTGCCGAAGCTGGAGGAAGTGCGCTTCGAGCTTGGCGGTGGCTCTATCAGCACGCGCTACCAGAACGACGAGCTGCACATCGGCTTCGTGCCGGGCACCGAGCTCGACGCCGTGAAGGCCGGCAAGAGCCCGCTCGCGAAGGACTACCGCGCGACGAACGAGATGGCCGTTTCGTACATCACGATGAACCCGACGAAGGCGCCGTTCGATGACCCGAAAGTGCGCCAGGCCTTCGCCATGGCCATCGACCGGGAGAGCATCAACAAGCTGCTCATCTACGGCGCCTACCGGGTCGCGGACGGCTTCACGCCCCCGGAGATGCCGGGGTATACCGAGTCGGTGAAGTCGCTTTCGTACGACCCGGCGAAGGCGAAGCAGCTGCTGAGCGAATCGAACTACGCCGGGAGCAAGATGCCGCGCATCACGCTCAGCTACGGCGGGTCGGGCGGCAACTCGCCGGACATCCTCGTGGCCATCCAGAAGGGGTGGGAGGACAACCTCGGGATCACGGTGCAGCTGGAAGCGGTGGACCCGGTGGCCTACCTGCGCGACCAGCGTAAGGGCACCTTCCAGATGCTCTCCGACGGCTGGTCGGCCGACTACCCGGACCTGGAGGACTTCACGGGGAAGCTCTTCCGCAGCGACAGCTCCCTGAACTACACGCAGTACAAGAACAGCGAGGTCGATGCGCTCCTCCAGCAGGCGCGCCGCGAAACCGACCGGAACAAGCGGTACGGGCTTTACGCGCAGGCGGAACAGAAGATCCTGGACGACGCGCCCATCATCCCGATCTTCTGGCCGGTGGCGCACACGCTGGTGAAGCCGTGCGTCCAGGGGCTGCCGAATGTGTCGATGACGGTGCCGAAGTACCGCTACGTCGACATCGTGAAGCCGTAATCGAGGATGGGCCCGGGGCTGGCCGGCTACACCATTCGCCGCCTGCTCTGGGCGATCCCTGTCCTCTTCGTGATCTCCGTGCTGGTGTTCTGGATGCTGCGGCTGGCGCCCGGCGACCCGGCCGAGACCATCCTGGGCAACCGCTTTGATGAGGAGCAGGCGAACGTCCTGCGCCGCAAGTACGGGTACGACCAGCCCATCGCCGTGCAGTACGGCAAGTACATGTGGAACCTCGCGCACCTCGACCTGGGAGTCTCGGTGAAGTACCGGGACTTCAGCGTGACGGAGGTCATCCTCCCGAAGCTGTGGGTATCGAGCCGCCTGGGCGTGCTCGCGCTCGTGATCGCGTTCGGGCTCGGGATCCCCGTGGGGGTGTACGCGGCGCTCGCGCGGGGGACGTTCCTGGACCCGCTGACGATTTCGAGCTGGCTGCTGCTGGACGCCATCCCCCCGTACGTGCTGATTCCGCTGGTGCAGTGGGCGCTGGTGCTGAAGCTGAAGCTGTTCGGGCTGGGCTGGGACGGGTTCCTTTCGCCGAACATGATCCTGCCGGTGCTGGTGATGGGGCTGCCCGGCGTGGCCGGCGTGGCGCGGCTCATGCGGGCGAGCGTCATCGGCGTGCTCAGCGAGGACTACATCCGCACGGCGCGGGCGAAGGGGCTCAAGGAACCGACGATCATCGTCAGCCACATCACGCGGAACGCGCTGCTGCCGATGGTGACGGTCATCGGCCTTTCGCTACCGGGGGTGGCGGCCGGTGCGCTGTTCGTGGAGACGCTGTTCGGCATCCCCGGCATCGGCCAGCTTTCGCTGGAGGCCGTGCAGCTCCCCGATTTCGATGTCGTGCTCGCGCTCATCCTGTTCGGGTCGGCGTCGTTCGTGCTGGCGAACGTGCTCATCGACGTGATGTACGCGTTCATCGACCCGCGCATTCGCGTGGGCGGGGCGAGGGGGTAACGATGGCCATCGCCGAGACGAGCGCCGCCCTCGCCGCGCCGGATGAGCGCCGCCGGCCGCGCCTGGCCGCGTTGCGCGTGCTCGCGGGCAAGAAGCTCGCGGTGGTGGCCCTGGCGTACCTGTTGCTCTTCTACACCGTCGGGCTGGCGGCGCCACTCGTCGCACCGTACGACCCGAACGACCAGAACCTGCGCGTGGGCGAAACGCGGCAGGGGCCTTCGGCCGACCACTGGCTGGGGACCGACGCGCTCGGGCGGGACCTCCTTTCGCGCGTCATCTACTCGGCGCGGACGACGGTGCTGTTCACGGTCGTGGTCGTGGTCACGGGTGGCTTCTTCCTCGGGCTGGGGCTCGGGCTGCTCGCCGGGTACCGGGGCGGCTGGGTCGATACCGCGATCATGCGCGTGGGCGAAGTGCTGGGCGGGCTGCCAACACTGATCCTGATCCTCGCGATCACGGCGGCGTTCCGGACGCGCATCACGGACCTCGCCTATTGGCTCGAGGACCACACGTGGGTCTCGTTCTCCGAAGCGAAGACGTTCCTGAAGTTCACGATCATCGCGGGAGCGACGGTGCCGTTCGCGTGGGTGGGGAGCGCGCGCATCGTGCGGTCGCAGGCGCTGGCGATTCGCGAGCTGGCGTACGTGACGGCGGCAGAGGCGATGGGGGCGTCCACGTGGCGCGTCATCGTGCGGCACATCCTCCCGGGCGTGATGCCGCTGTTCATCGTCGGGCTCAGCAGCAGCATGGCGGGCATGGCGGGCGCGGAGGTGTCGCTCAGCTATCTCGGCCTCGGCATCGACCCGCCGGCGGCCAGTTTCGGCAGCCTGATCTCGGAGGCGGGCTTCATTCGCACGTTCCAGCAATACCCGCATTTGTTGCTCAGCGCGGCGACGCCCGTGGTGCTGTTCTTCTACGCCTGGAACCTGCTCGGGGACGCGCTGGTGGATGTGCTGGAGCCGCGGCTGAACCTGCGATAGCCCCGCGGGCCGGCCGCGCGAGCCGTTCGCGGGAGCGGGCGATGGCTCCCTCCGGTGGGAACTTCCCGGCGCCGTCGCGGAACGGGCACTTTGCTATACTCGATTCTGGAGGACAGTAGCCCACCCGTGAAGGTAACCCTCGAACGGCTCCCCGAGAGCCGCGTACAGCTCGATATCGAAGTCGATGACGAGCGGCTGGAGAAGTCGCTGGAATCGGCTTACAAGCGCCTCTCCCAGAAGGCACGCATTCCCGGCTTCCGCCCGGGCAAGGCCCCGCGCCACATGATCGAACGCGCCTACGGGCGTGAGGGGCTCATCCGCGAGGCGCTCGACCGGCTCGTGCCCGACGTCTACAACGAGATGATCGAGCAGGAAGACGTGCCGGCGATCGCGCAGCCCGAGCTCGAGATCCTCGAACTCGAACCCGTTCGCTTCAAGGCGACGGTGGCCGTGCGCCCCACGGTCGACCTCGGCGACTACCGGTCCATCCGGGTCGAGCGCCAGCCGGTCGAAGTCACGGACGAGCAGGTCGAGGAGACGGTGATGACGCTCCGGCGCCGCTTCGCCGAGCGCGAAACGGTCGAGCGGCCGGCCGCCTATGGCGATGTCCTGACCGTCGATGTCGAGGGCATGATCAAGGGTCAGCCGGCCGAGGGCGACAACGAAGCAACGCTCGACGAGCCGTTCGTCCAGGACACCGACGCGGAGTTCCAGCTCAAGGAAGGCCAGGACCTGCTGGTCCCCGGGCTGGCGGAAGCGTTCGTGGGCATGTCCGCCGGCGACGTGAAGACCATCGACATGACCATCCCGGACGATTTCCGGGTCGAGCGCTTCCAGGGCAAGGCGGCGTCCTTCACGCTCACCGTGAAGCTGGTCGAGGAGGAGAAGCTCCCCGAAGAGGACGCGGAACTGGCGGCAAAGGTGAACGCCGAGGACTTCAAGTCGTTCACGGAGGTGCGCGCGCGCATCCGTGAGGACATCGAGAAGGCGCTGGTCGAGCAGGAAGACACGCGCGTCCGCAACGAGGCCATCGACAAGCTGCTCGAAATCGCGACGCTGGACTTCCCGCGCGTGATGGTCGAGCGCGAAATCGACCACATGGTCTCGGATGCGATGGGGAACGACCGGCAGCAGTACGCGTCGTATCTTTCGCGCATCGGCCGGAGCGAGGAGGAGTTCCGCGAGACGTGGCGCGAGGCGGCCGAGCTTCGCGTGCGGCGTGCCCTCATCCTCGGCACACTCGGCGACGAAGAGCGTATCGACCCGACGGATGCCGATGTCGAGGCCGAGCTGGACCGCATCGCGGCGCCCATGGGCGAGGAAGCCGGCCGGTTCCGCGAGCTGTTCATGACGCCGGACGGCATCGCCACCATTCGCCGGAACCTGCAAAGCCAGCAGACACTCGAGCGGCTGTCGGCGATCGTGGCGGGCGACGGGCATGACAATCCCGTTGCAGGGGCTACGGAAACGGCCGCGACGAACGACGATCCCGGGGAGAACGTCCCCACGACGGAGGAGGAGCGCGCGTGACGCAGGCGCAACCGGTCCACCCGCTGGTGCGGGCAGTCATCCCGACGGTGATCGAGAGCGGACCGCGCTCCGAGCGCGCCTTTGACATCTTCTCCTTGCTGCTGAAGGAGCGAATCGTCTTCCTCGGCACTCCCATCGACGATCAGATCGCGAACCTGATCGTGGCGCAGCTCCTCTTCCTCCAGCGCGAGGACCCGGAGCGCGACATCTCCATGTACATCCACTCGCCGGGCGGCGTCATCACCGCCGGGCTGGCGATCTATGACACGATGCAGCTCATCGAGCCGGACGTGTCGACGATCGCGGTCGGCCAGACGGCCTCGATGGCGACCGTGCTCCTGTGCGCGGGCGCGAAGGGCAAGCGCTTCGCCCTGCCGAACGCGACGGTGCACATGCACCAGGCGCTCGGCGGCGCGCGTGGCCAGGCCACCGACATCGAGATCGCGGCGAAGGAGATCCTTCGCAACAACGAAATCATCCGGAACATCATCGCCACCCACACGGGGCAGCCGGTCGAGCGCATTACGCGCGACTTCGACCGCGACTTCTACCTCGATGCGCAGGGGGCGAAGGAATACGGATTCGTCGACGAGCTGCTCGCGCGGCCTGCTGACGCCAATAACCAGTCATAAGGGGAGGGGCAGCGTGGCCGGTAACCGTTCATCCAACAGGGTCCAGTATCACTGCTCGTTCTGCGGGAAGAACCAGGACCAGGTGCGGCGGCTTATCGCCGGCCCCGGCGCTGTCTATATCTGCGACGAATGCGTCGATCTCTGCCGCGAGATCATCGACGAAGAGACCGGTACGCATTCGACGACTCCCACGACGACTGGCGCGAAAGCCAGCACCCGCAACGTCCCTCCGCCGAAGTTCATCTACGAACATCTCGATGAGTACGTGGTGGGCCAGGAGCAGGCGAAGAAGGTCCTCTCCGTCGCCGTCTACAACCACTACAAGCGCATCTCCGCGGCCGCGGAGAACGACATCGAACTGGAGAAGTCGAACATCCTGCTCGTCGGCCCGACGGGCACGGGGAAGACGCTGCTCGCGAAAACACTCGCGCGCATGCTCGACGTACCCTTCTCGGTGGCGGACGCAACCGCCCTGACGGAGGCCGGCTACGTCGGCGAGGACGTCGAGAACATCCTGCTGCACCTCATCCAGGCGGCGGATTTCGACATCCAGAAGGCCGAGCGGGGCATCATCTACATCGACGAAATCGACAAGATCGCGCGCAAATCGGACAACCCGAGCATCACGCGCGACGTGTCGGGCGAAGGCGTACAGCAAGCGCTCCTGAAGATCATCGAAGGATGCGTGGCGAACGTGCCGCCGCAGGGCGGCCGCAAGCACCCGCACCAGGACTTCCTGCAGATCAACACGCAGAACATCCTGTTCATCTGCGGCGGCGCCTTCGAGGGGCTCGAGAACCACATCGAGAAGCGGCTCACGCGCGACCATGTGCGCATCGGCTTCCGGGCGGACCGCGGCTTCCGCGGCACGAAGCGCGCGGACCAACTCCTGACGCACGTCACCCACGACGACCTGCTCGAGTTCGGCCTCATCCCCGAATTCGTCGGCCGCCTGCCGATGGTGGTGGGCCTGTCGTCGCTCGACGAGGACGCGCTCATCAGCATCCTCACCGAGCCCAAGAACGCGCTCGTGAAGCAGTACCAGCGGTACTTCGGCATGGACGGCGTGGAGCTCGTGTTCACGGACGAAGCGCTCCGTGCGATCGCCCAGACGGCGATCAAGCACAAGACGGGCGCGCGCGGCCTTCGCACGGTGCTCGAGCAGGCGCTCATGGAAGTGATGTACGACATCCCGGGCCGCGGCGACGTGCGCAAGTGTGTCGTGAGCGCCGAGACGGTGCTGAACGGCCAGCGGCCGCTGCTCATCACCCGCGGCGGCGGCACGCTCGAGGCGACCCCGCCCCCGCCCGCCACGGACGGCCGCGAAAGCGCGTAGCGGCCGGCGCAGAATGACATGAGAGAGGGGCCGAAAAGGCCCCTTTTTCGTACCTATGTACGGGTTCTCGCGCGGAGGGCCCTGCGACCGTTGCGACAAGGTATGCGATTCCTCTATGGTTCCGCACCGCGGGGTGATGGAGCGATGGAGCGAACCGGTTGGGGCGGTGGCTGGCGTGCCGTGACGGCACGGGTGATCGCGGTCGTGATGGTCGCGGTGGCGGCGGTGTCGTCGACGGCGGTACCCGACCGGGCACACGCGAGCCCCTGCGGTGACACGGACGGTCCCTGCGAGTCGCCGATGCGGGCGAGCGGGGGAACACCGATCGTCTCGGGCATCTATCCGGCAGCCGGATCGACAGCGGGTGGCACCGTTGTGTCCGTGTCGGGGAGCGGCTTCACCGGCGCGACCCTGGTCACCTTCGGTGGCGTGCCGGGGACAAGCGTCACGATCGCGAACGACGGCCAGCTGACCGTGACCTCGCCGGCGCACTACCCCGGGGACGTCGTGGTCCAGGTGGCGAACGATGGCGTTTCCAGCTCGCCGTCAGGGTTCGTCTTCCACTATGCCCCGGCCGGGCTGACTTGGGTGTCGGACGACGTTGTCCCGGCGGCCGGAGGCGTGGTTCGCACGTTCACCGGGTTCGGATTCCTGGCCGCGACTGGTGTGCTCTTCGACAGCGCGCCCGGCACCGCACTGAACATCATCAATGACACGACCCTCGAAGTGACCGTCCCGGCCCACGTGCCGGGGTTCGTTCGGCCGAAAGTGACGACACCATCCGGTGCTGGCCTTCAGTGGATTCCTATGCTGTACGTCGGCGGCGGGCCTCCGGCCGTGGATTCGGTGCTGCCCCCGGGCGGGCCCGCGAGTGGCGGCACCACGGTTACGATCACCGGGAGCGGCTTCTCGGACGCCCGGTCTGTGACGTTCGATGGCATCCAAGCGTCCTTCTCCATCGACTCCGACAATACGATCCAGGCTACCGCCCCCGGCCACGCGGCAGGCGCGGTGCCAGTCATGGTGTCGGGCATCACCGGGACGTCGGTCACCGGATGGCAAACGGTCTACACCTACGACCTGCCGAGGGTCACCGGTCTCGCGCCGGCCAGCGGACCGACGGCCGGCGGCACATCGGTGCTGATCGCCGGCATCAATTTCACGGGTGCCTCCACCGTTTCGTTCGATGGCATCCCCGCGACGGGCGTGGTCGTGAACTCCGACATGTCGATCACGGCGACGACCCCGGCGCATGTAGCGGGCCTTGCCGCGGTGACAGTGACCACGGCGTACGGGACGAGCCCGGTACCGGACACGGGGTACAACCGTTTCGATTTCAGCGACACCGTGCGAGTGGAATCGGTGTCACCGTCGTGGGGAGGCCCTGCGATCGGGGGCACGGCAGTCACGCTGACCGGAAAGGGATTCGCCGGCGCGACGTCGGTGACCTTCGGCGGGAACGCCGGCCTCGCGCTGAGCATCGCGAACGGCGTGCTCATAGGGGTGACGACGCCGGCCACTCCCCAGGGGCTTGTGCCGGTGGTCGTGACGTCTCCATCCGGGACGTCGAGCGGAGTCCCGAGGTTCTACTTCTCCAGCAGCCCGCCGCCGGCCGTCGTGGGCCTCGAGCCCGACGCCGGGCCTGAGTGGGGCGGAAACACCGTGACCATCCACGGCCGCGGGTTGGCATCCGTGACGTCGGTCACCTTCGGCGGCGTCCCCGCGACGATCCAGGCAGCGGGGGATACCTGGGTTTACGTGGTAGCTCCGGCACACGCCGCCGGACCTGTGAACGTCGTCGTCACGTCGGCGAATGGCAGCTCCGCGACGGGGGCAGCCTCATCGTACGGGTACGGCCGTCCGCGAATCTTCTCAGGTCCGGAGGTGATCGCCACGGCTGGCCAGCGCGTCTGGCTCTACGGCGAGGGCTTCACGGGTGCGTCGAATGTCAAGTTCGACGGTGTGTCCGGGACATCACTCACGGTCCAGGACGACCACACCCTCTCCGTCAACGCTCCCGCCCATGCGACCGGCCTGGTCGGCGTGACCGTGAGCGGCAGCTTCGGGACGAACACGATCCCGTACGTCGTCCCTACCGTGCCTATCGCAACGACTGGCGCTTCGCCGTCGGCAGGACCGGCGGCCGGCGGGACGACGGTCTCCATCTTCGGCGTCGGCTTCACCGGGGCGACCTCCGTCACGTTCGGCGGTGTGCCCGGGACGGGCCTGGTCGTCGGCGATGACTCTCAGCTGATCGTGGTAACCCCGGCGCACGCCATCGGCACCGTGCCGGTGATGGTCACATCGCCGGCGGGCACCGCGGGCGCGGCGCCCTACACGTTCCTGCCCGCGCCGACGGTCACGAACGTCTCACCCGGCACCGGTTCGTCCGCCGGGGGGACGGTGGTGACGATCACGGGCACGAACCTCTCGGCGCTCACGGATGTCACGTTCGGCGGGGTCTCGGGAACCGGCCTCAGCGTCAACTCGGACACGCAGATCCAGGTCACGACGCCGACGCACGCCGCGGGTGTCGTCGATGTCATCGTCACGACCACGGGTGGCGCGTCGGCAACGGGTCCGGCGGCGCAGTTCACCTACACGCAGGCGGCGCCGGTCGTGACGGGCCTGGTCTCAAGCGTGGCGAATGATGCGCGGGGGCCGGCATCCGGCGGCACAACGGTCGCCATCTATGGCAGCGACTTCACCGGCGTCACGAGCGTCAGCTTCGGCGGCGTGAATGGCACGAGCCTCTCGGTGGTCAACGACAATTACCTCGAGGTCGTCACGCCGGCGCATGCCGATGGCGAGGTGCCCGTCGTCGTGACCAGCCCGGCGGGTTCGAGCGAGAGCGCGCCGGGGTATCGACCGTCGTTCACGTTCAATGAGGTTTACATCACGGCGGTCACACCTGCCTCCGGGCCTCCGGGCGGCGGAACGCCGGTGACCCTGACGGGCTGGGGATTCTCCGGCATTTCGAAAGTGACCTTCGACCAGCTCCCGGGGACGAGCCTGACCGTGCAGTCGGATACGACGGCGGTCGTGACCAGCCCCGTGCATGGCCCTGGTAGCGCGCAGGTGGTTGCGCAGGGCACCTACCAGACCATGCCGACCGCGACGACGTTCACGTACACGGGTTCCGTCCCGGGAGTTCCTTCCTTTTCCGTCCAGCCGGCGGGCGGGCCGTCTTCCGGCGGGACGACGGTCCACCTCCAGGGCATCGGACTGCCCGCGGTCACGAGCGTCGCTTTCGGCGGCGTCAGTGTGCCGTTCGCGCACGACGGGTACGGGGGCATCACGGCCACGAGCCCGGCCCATGCCGCCGGGGTCGTGCCGGTAACCGTGACGACGGCGGTTGGAACGTCGGAGGTGACGGCACATTCGCTGTTCGCGTTTGACGCCGCCTGGGCCACGGGCGCGTATTCGCGATCAAATGGTCCCACGACCGGCGGGACGACCGTTCAGTTGGAGGGCGGTAACTTCACGGGCGCCACGTCTGTGACATTCGGCGGCGTCCCCGGCTCGATCGTCTCCATCAACTCCAACGCCTCGATGACGGTGACGAGTCCGGCGCACGCGGCGGGCCTCGTCCCGATCGAAGTCAGCGGACCTGGCGGGAATGTCGGCGGCGGCGCGTATTTCTTGTACTCGACCGCCGGCGCCATCAGCCTGTCGCCGGACCACGGTCCACCGTCTGGCGGCACGCTGACGACACTCACAGGCTGGGGCCTGACCGGCGCGAGCCAGGTGCTGTTCGGATGCTCGACGGGCACGTTCGGTACCAACATCAACGTGTTGAGCGACACGTCACTCACGGTCGAAACACCGACGGGTGGCATGCCAATGTGCCGGGGTGCCGTGTTCGTGCGAACGGCTTCCGCCATCACGGCGTTAGGGGACGCGAGTTTCGGATTCTACTTCTCGCCCACGGTGACCAACGTCTCCCCCGCCACCGGTTCTTCCGCCGGGGGGACTCTGGTCACGATCACGGGCACGAACCTCGCGGCCGTCATGAATGTCACGTTCGGCGGGGCCTTGGGAACCGGGGTTGGGGTCAACTCGGATACCGAAATCACCGTCACGGCGCCGGCGCACGCCGCGGGTGTCGTGGATGTCATCGTCACGACCCCGGGTGGGGCGTCGGCCACGGGTCCGGCGGCGCAGTTCACCTACACGCAGGGCGGGCCGGTGGTGTCCCAGATCTGGACACGAGGAGGCCCGGTAGGCGGCGGCACCAGCGTTGGCATTTACGGCACCGGGCTCTCCTCAGCGACGGGCGTTACGTTCGGGGGTGTCCCGGCCACGAGTGTGAGCATCGTGGACGACAGCTCCATCACGGCGGTGAGCCCGGCCCACGGTGTTGGCACCGTCGATGTGGTGGTGACATCTGCCACCGGGAACAGCGCACCCTCCAGTACGTCCCGGTTCAGTTATGGCACGCCCTGGGTGGGATACGTCACGCCGGGCACCGGCCCCTGGGTGGGGGGCACTGCCGTTATGGTGTCAGGAGGCGGGTTCACCGGCGCCACCGCTGTCGCATTCGATGGCGTGCCCGCAGCCTCGTTCAACGTCGTGGCCGACAACGAGATCCAGGCGGTCACGCCCTACCATCAGACCGGCGTGAGCGTCATCACCGTCACGGGTGCGGGTGGCGCCTCCGACCAGACGGGCGAATACCTGTTCGCCGGCATCGCATCGGTCAACCACGGCTTCCAGCACGTCAGCATCGGGGTGCCGAGTACCATCGTGTTCACGCTCGGAGCGGGAACGACGTGCTACAACGACCCCGACGACCCGGGCACGGACACCGATGTCGATTGCACCGCCGCCGATCTGAGCCTCAGCCCCGGAATCGTCCTGGACTTCGCGGTCACGCAGGCGCCACTCGCCGTCGGCGGCACGCTCGTCACCGTGACGTTCGCGTCCAACACGAATGGCTCGGGCACCCTCGGCCTCCGTGGTCCGCTGCAGGTGCCGGGGATCAACACGACCCAGTTCGGGCAGTGGTTCAACTGGGCCGCCATCGCACCCGAGCTGCGCCACGTCGCCACGGAGCCGGCCGGGGAGCCCGTCACCGGTGGCGGCGCGGCCGGGCAGGCGGGCATCGCCGACAACGGCTCGGCGGTGGTGACGCGCGTCCGCAGCTCGCGAAACATCGCGTGCACCGTGGCGCCGGGTACGGGAACCCCGGACGTCCTGGGCTTCGTCCCGGCCGTGATTCCCCTCACGAACGTCGGGCAGGTCGTGCTGACGACGGGCGGGGGGTATGACGGCCCGCAGCCGGTTGGCCCACAGACGCCCACGTTCACGGATGTCTCCATATTCACGGGCGACTTCTCCAACGGCGGACTCCCGGGGGCGACGTGCATCTCGTGGGTGTCGACGGGCGCGGGGCAGCAATCGATGTCCATCACCTACACCGGCTACGACAGCGCGACGCATTCGGTGCTCTGGGATTCGGATGGCGACGGCAATGGCCTCGGCCTCCCAAATCAGCCGCTCGTGACCGAGTGGAGCGTGCTTGAGAAGGTGCGCATGCCCACTACGAGTTCGCCGGCGGACCCGGTGAATGGACCGTCGCCGTCGATCGCGCTCTCGCTGGTGCTGAACCCGGGCACCGGGCTGTACGAACTCAACCTGCCCGGGGCGCACCGTGCCTTCGACGCCGTCGCGCTGGGGAGCCACCTCAACGCGGCATCGGCGCGGTTCGATAGCTGGCTCGCAGGAGCCGGGTGGACGGTCGCCCTCGGGCCGGGGAGCTGCGGCGAGCTCACGGGGACCACGTCGGGCGTGACATCGCTGACGTCGCAGGGCATCGCGGGCAACCCGCTGCACGCGGTATTCACGGCGGGCTCGGCCCTGGGGAACAACTGCACGCCTTCGTCGACGGCAACCATCGTCTTCACGGCCAACGAACTCCTCCTGAGTTCGTCGCAGATCTCCGTGAGCGACACGCTCACCATCACCTTTACGGCTCCGGTGCCGCACAAGTACGTCCTGCTCGCGTGGGCGGGGCAGCGCGTGGTGCTGGAGCACGACTGGCGCACGCCCCCCGGCGATACACCGATCTCAGGGTCCCCGATGGGAACGTGCCCGCTTGCGGCGCCGGACAACGTCGTCCGTTACGTGCGCGGGTCTGGCGGAGGGAACTTCGTGCCTGGCCTGGGCGTGACCGTGGTCTCCGAAAGCGAAGCGACGGTCGAAGTCACGGGGAACAGCCAGGCCGGGGACATCCCGTGGTCCCCCCAGGACGCGTGCATCAGCCGCGTCATCTACGAAGCCGAGGACCCGGGGCAGGTCGACATCGAGGTGTTCCCGGACTGGTGGCAGTACGGCGGGTCGAAGGCAGCCTTCACCATCTTCTACATGAAGTACAACCAGGTGAGCCTGTCGTTCCTGACGGGCGTTTCGAAGCAGTACCACAACAGCTCGACCTACCCGGAATACAGCCCCGGGAACCCGTGGAGCCTGCTCAACGACAGCGTGTCCGATCCGGTTTCGTGGAACGTGTCGCGCGATCTCCTGGTGCGCGGCCGCGTGAAGGGCTGGTTCGTGAACGAGAATCCTTCGGGCCGCCCGCAGGACTCGACGGACCCCCTGAACGTCCTGCCGGCCAACCGCTGGGTCATGCCCGATGACTGGGCGGTACTCGCCGGCGGCCCGCCCGACAACGCCGACGGTTCGCCCGCCACGGGAACGGCCGAGACCTTCCGGCCGTACTACGACATTATGTTCGGCCCGAACAACGCGCCGGGCATGACACTTGGCGGCATCTTCGGTCTGAACCGCGTCACGGTCGCCCGCGTCGTCGCGGATCCCGCGAACACGGCCTCAACCTTCCGCGTGACCAGCACGTCGAACATCGTGCCCGGCGAAGCCATCTTCATCGGGCCGCCGTTCGTACTCACGCCGGTGCTCTCCATCGCGAGCGGCCCGCCGCGGGTCACGCTGACCGGGCCCCTCGGCAGTGTGCCGGCCGCAAACGCCGAGATCGCAGTACCACACGGGGGCCTGACGACGTTCGAAGGCCCCTTCAGCACCCTGGATACCGTGGTCGGTGGCGGCAACACGCCGACCGCAGGTTCGCTGGCCAGTTCGACCGTCTCCGGCGGGGCGGCGCCTTCGAACGTCCCCGGTGCGAGCGCGACGCGCGATACGGCCCTCGGCGACGGTGACATCAACTGGTGGGACGCGCCCATGCCGCCGGCGCTTGTATCGGTGAAGATTCGCGGTTCGGGCTACCTGAAGCAGGTGCGGAAGCAGGACGTCTACTATGGCGGGACAGCCCTCCGGAACTATCCCAACCCATATTATGTAACGAACATTCCCGGCAGCCCGTTTATCCCGGCAACGGTCCCGGGCGGCGGGTACTACTGGGATAGCTGGGGCGACGATGGCCCGGTGAGTGAGAGCGGCGCCTGGGCTTCGGCCAACAACGGGGCGAACGGCACGGGACCCTATTTGCCCTGGACACCGCTACCGGCGTTCCTCAGCGCGGCAACCCAGGGGACGAACGCAGCCGGCGTGGCGGACACGACATTGTCGTCGGCGGAGGTGACCGAGATCGCGGCCATCAAGAGCGCATCCGGCGACACGACGGCCGCGCGCGACCTGGTCGTCTACAGCGACAACCACGGCGAGTTCATGGTCACCGCGAACGGCGACTTCAAGCTCACGCTCGCGGGCTGCGACATGGACCCCGTGGGCGGCGGGAAGTGGTGCGACCGCGACGACGTCGTGGGCACCGGCACGGTGAGCGCCGTGGCCGAGTACCCCGACTTCCGCGGCAAGCACTTCACGGTGGCTTCGAACGCCATCGCGGCGAACTGGACATGGGGCGGGTATACGGAGATCGCCGTGCACTCCGGCGAGACCGCCGACTTCGCGTACCTCGTCGTGCACACGCTGGACCGCGACGGTGCGTGCGCCCCGCAGGCAGCGTTCGGCGCGTATTCCCTGCACCCGGCGCTCAGCTGGATGGACGCGGGAACCTCGATGGGGGCGTACGACGTGGTATCCGCGGCATCGTTCTTCCTTGAACAGCACCGCGCGACCATCGTGGGCCAGAGCGGCGGCGGCACGCTCGGGGCCGGTTCGTTCTCGGCGACGGGGGTCCAGTTCTTCTCGGTGCAAACGAACGAGCCGGGCACGACGGGCATCGCGGAATTCCCGCTCAGCGCGCTCGCAGCCCCAGGCCAAACCGACGAGTGCCAGGCGTGGGTACGCGTGCAAAAGGGGGCGCAGGTCCCGGAGTCGGCGCTCATCACCTTCGCCACGGACGAAGGCACGCTCGGGGTCGACCGCGTGCTGTTCAACGCTCTGCCGGCCGCTCCGCAGAACGTGGTGGCGACGCCGGTCGCGGGACCGGGCATGCAGGTCACGTGGACGGACGGGTCGCCGGGCTCGACGGTCGCGTTCGCGGTGTATCGCTGGAAGTGGGGTCTGGGGAACCCGGTGGAGCTCGCGGGCGTGGTCCCGGCGAGCCAGCTCTCGCTGGTCGACCCGGGCCTGCAGCCTTCGACGCTGTACTACTACTGGGTCGTGGCCGCGAACAGCTTCGGCGGCACCTGGAGCGCGGCCGCGCAGGCGGTGACACTCGGAGGGCCGCCATCGGCGCCGACGGGGCTCGCAGCGGCGGGCGTGAACCAGACAAGCGTGCACGTCCAGTGGAACGACACGTCGAACAACGAGCTCGGGTTCATCATCTTCCGCTCGACGGGGAACACGTGGGACATCATCGAGTGGCTCCCGGCGGGCACGACATCCTATGACGATGTGGGCCGGAACCCGAACACGTTCTACTTCTA
>JAXLWZ010000021.1:0-37612 GCA_046328225.1 Dehalococcoidia bacterium
GGGGCCGCCCCTGGCAGCTTGTGATCCGGGTCACGGTTGGCTGTTGCCCGGATGTGCGGACGTGGCCTAAATGCGCCCATGCGTGTGTTGCGACTGGGGAACAGCGACGACGTCTCGCCCGGGATCCCGGATGCCGAGCGCAATTTCAACGTGGCCGCGGCCATTCTCGCCGAGGCGGCCGGTGAGCCCGTCGAGACCATCGTGCGCCCGATCTGGCCCACCGCCGACCTCCCGGACCTCGTGGCGGGCTGGATCGAAGAATACCGGCCAGATTTCGTGTTTCTGAAGGTGACGTGGTTCTGGTACGGCTATGAGTCCGTGCCCCGGCGTGTCGAGCGGCTGCTGGGGTGGGCGGGCCGGCCGTTCGCCCGCGCGGGAATCGCCGCGGCGACGAATCCGCGGTTCGCGCACCGGCGCTGGTTCAAGTTCGGCCGCCGGATGGCCCATCGCCTCATCGGCGGCGATACGCCGTTCGATACCGCCCTCATCGCGCAGAGCATGGAGACGGTCATTCGGCGCGTCGCGGCCCACGAGGAGATCGTCCTGCTCGTCAAAGGCACGGGCGGGGGCCGCATGAACGAAGGCGCGCTCGAGGGCTACCACGACCGCTTCGTCGCGCGCCGCGAGGCGGTGGAGGGTGCCATCGAGCGGCTCTGCGGTCAGCTCCATGTCGCCTACGTCGGCACCGGTCCGAACAAGAGCAAGGAAGACCGCGACATCCATCGCGGCGACGGCGTGCACAAGGGCGCGCGCGGTTCCACGGCCGCCGGACGGCAGGAGGGTGTAGCGATGGCGGAAGCTTGGGCGGCCGTCCACGAAACGCGAATCTCGCCCCTGAGCGGCTGAGCCTCAGGCCACCCGTTCGCGGTACTGGATCGCCTCGGCGACGTGCGCCTGGGCGACGGTATCGCTCCCCGCGAGGTCGGCGATGGTGCGCGACAGCTTCAGCAGCCGGTGGAACGCGCGCGCCGAGAGGTCGAGCTGTTTGACCGCCATGCGGAGCAGTTCGCCCGCGCCGTCCTCGAGCCGGTCCTGGGCGTGTTCGCGTACCTGGCGCGGGTCCATCTCCGCGTTGAGCCGCGAGCCGTCGCCGAAGCGGGCGTGCTGGCGGTCGCGCGCGCCGGCAACCCTGCGCGCGACGCTCGCCGATGGCTCCGAGAGGGCCGCTGCGGCGAGCTTTTCGTACTCCACCCGCGGCACGTCAACGAACAGGTCGATGCGGTCGAGGAGCGGGCCCGAGATGCGGCGCTGGTAGCGGGAGACCACCGGTGGCGGGCACACGCAATTGCGCGTGGGATCGCCGTAGTACCCGCAGGGGCAGGGATTGAGCGCGCCGACGAGCGAGAAATTGGCCGGAAAGGTGACCGAGTTCCGCGCGCGGCTGATGGTCACGATGCGGTCCTCCAGCGGCTGGCGGAGCACTTCGAGCACGCGCGGGTCGAACTCGGGCAGCTCGTCGAGGAAGAGGATGCCGCGATTCGCAAGGGTGATTTCGCCCGGCTTGGGCACGGAGCCGCCGCCGACGAGCCCTGCGTTCGAAATCGTGTGGTGCGGCGCGCGGAATGGGCGCGTGGCGACGAGCCCGGCGCCGCCCGGCAGGAGCCCGGCCACGCTGTAGATGCGCGTGACTTCCATCGCCTCGTCGGGCGTCATCGGCGGGAGAATGGACGGGAGGGCGCGCGCGAGCAGGGTCTTGCCGCTGCCGGGCGGGCCGCGCATGACCAGGTTGTGGCCGCCCGCCGCCGCCACTTCGAGTGCCCGCTTCACGTGCTCCTGCCCCACGATGTCGGCGAAATCGGTGACCTGCGGGCCCGCCGCGGGCGCCGGCGGAGGCGGTTCGCGCAGCGCGGCGATGGGCGCGGCGCCGAGGAGGTGCGCGGCCAGCTGCGTGAGCGTCTCCACCGGGTACACGTCCATGCCATCGACGAGGGACGCTTCGGGCGCGTTCGCGGCGGGCACGAACACCTTGCGGATGCCACGGTCCTTCGCCAGCGCGACCATCGGCAGGGTGCCCCGGACGCCGCGGACCTCGCCGGTGAGCGCGAGTTCGCCCAGGAAGACGGCGTCGCCCACGTCCGCCACGACCTGCCCGCTGGCGACGAGCATGCCCACGGCGATGGGCAGGTCGTAGGCGGGGCCTTCCTTGCGCAGGTCGGCCGGGGCCAGGTTGACGACGATGCGGCTGTTGAACGGCCAGGTCAGCGCGCTGTTGCGAATGGCGGACCGGACGCGGTCCTTCGCTTCCTGGACGGCGGCGTCGGGCAGGCCGACGACGGTGAGCTTGGGTTCGCCGCGGCTGATATCGACCTCGACGTCGACGAGTTCGCCGTCGAGCCCGATTACCGCACAACTCAGGACCTTGGCGAGCATGCGCGGCATTGTCCGGGCGCGGCGAATGGCGCGTCAATCGGGCGGGAGTTCAGCGCTCCCCTGGCTCGGCGTGAGGGGGCGTCACGAGCCGTGCGACCAGGGCGTCCAGTTCGGCCGAGGGGTCCAGGCACTCGCCCGGGTGCACCGGCGACGGCTGCACGATCGTGCTCCGCGGCGCCGTCACCCAGCGGAACCGTTCGGCCTGCGTAAGCAGCGCCAGCTCGCCAGCCTCCGGGTCACCCCCGCACACGAGCGCCATCGCGGCAAGCTGGTCGCGCACGGCGCCGCCATCGACACCGGGTGCGAAGGCCGCGAGGCGCGCGTCGTCGATCTGCCAGCGGAGCGCGAGGAAGCGCGAAGCCTTGCAGAAGAGCACCACCCCGGCGTTCAGGAACTCCTCGCGGTCGACCCGGGGGACGACGCGCACGACGGCGTACTCATAGACGTTGCGCGCGGGCACGTTCGGCCTCCTGTTCGAAGCTCTCGCGCGCGGCGAGGCGGAGTTCGAGGTAGCGAAGGTAGGCGTTGCGCGTGGCGGCGGCGCTTTCGAACGGCACGTCCGTCAGCCACGCATCCGGGAGCGCGGCCACGATGTCGGCGAGCAGGGCCGGCGTCAGCGTGCGGGCCATCGCCTCGCCCGCCCCGGCGATGCTTGCCGCGCGCGAGAGCAGGATGTGGTCGCGAATCGCGGGGAACGGTGAGGCTGCGCGCGCTTCCCAGCCATCCCAGCTGTGGTGGAAGTAGAACGCGGCGCCGTGGTCGATGAGCCAGGGCTCGCGGTGCCAGAGGAGGATGTTGGGGTTCTTCTGCGTGCGGTCGACGTTCGTGATGAAGGCGTCAAACCAGACCGCCCTCGCGGCGAGGCCGGCGTCGATCGCCTGGAGCGACACGGCATCAAGCCCGAATGAGCCCGGTAGATAGTCCAGCCCGAGATTGAGCCCGGCGCTGGCCACCAGCAGCTCGCGGATTTCCGGGTCGGGTTCGTTGATGCCGAACTCGCGGTCCAGCTCAACGAAGACGATCTCCGGTATGGGCAGCCCCAGCGCGCGGCCGATTTCGCCCCCGAGGAGCTCGGCAACGAGCGCCTTCGGCCCCTGCCCGGCGCCCCGGAACTTGAGCACGTACAGCCCGTCGTCGTCGGCCTCGACGATCGCGGGAAGCGACCCGCCTTCGCGGAGCGGCGTCACATAGCGCGTGGCGGCGACGGTGCGGACCATCTCCCGTTTGTACGGCAGAACGCCCCAACGCGCGCTATGCAGTGCCCGGAAGAGGCCGCCACAGGGTGAGCACGTTGTCCGGCAGGCGGACCGCGAACCGCCCATCCGGCGACGTCTCGCGGAGGACGCCGCGCAGCGCGGTTTCGAATTCGCCCAGGCGGTCGCCGAACAGGTGCGGCGCCGTCGGCGATGCGGAGAACGTGTGCGCCACGAGGTCGTCCTCGGTGCGAACGAGCACGCGGCCGTCTGGCACGACGACACGCACGCCCGGCGCGAACCCGGCCGCCCGGAAGACCGCGTCCTCGCCACTCGGGGAGGTGTTGCGCACGCCCTGCCCGGCGCGGCGGCCCGGGCCGAGGAATCGCCGCGTGAGCGCGTCGATCGCGGCCTGCGGCGGCGCCGGGTGCGGGAGATTTCGCTCGTCAGATTCGTCCGGGCGGTAGGCGGGAGCATCGACCTGGACGGCGGCGCCGCCGGCTTCGAGCATGCCCCGGATCGCGTCCGCCACCCGCGGGCGGTCCATCCAGTGGAACGACGCGGCGAGCGTCACGACGCGGAAGCTGCCGAGCCCCGCGGGCAGCGCCTCGGCGCGTTCGCGCACCCAGCGGACGTTGGTCACGCCGCGTTCAGTCGCGATGCGGTGCGCTTCGTCGAGCATGCCAGCGTCGGGGTCGAGGCCGATCGCTTCCTCGAACAGGTGCGCGAGGCGGAGGGTCACCGTCCCGGGGCCGCAGCCGAGGTCGAGCAGGCGGCCCCGCCCGTCGAGCGCGAGTGCGTCGCGAAGGGCATCGGCGAGGCCGGGCGCGTACGGGAAGCGGCCCTTTTCGTAGTAGGGAGCGGCGCCCGCGAACAGCGTCTCGTCCCATTGCCAGCTCTCCCAGCCGCCCGGCTCGTTGGTCACGCACCGCATGATACGGCCGAGGTTGTTCGCGGGCGCCGGGCCGTTCCCGTAAGATCCCGCGTTGTGACCAACCCCGGGCCGCTCGCCGGCGTCCGAGTCCTCGAATTCGCCGGATGGAACGGCGTCCTCGCCGGGAGGCTGCTCGCCGATGACGGCGCGGACGTCGTGCGCGTCGTCCCCCTCGAAGGCGACCCGCTCGCATCCGAGCCGCCGTTCGCGCGCGGGCGCAGCCTCCAGGAAGCGTGGTACAACGCCGGCAAGCGCGTCGTCCGGGTCGATGCCCGCACCCCCGAGGGCCGCGCGACCATCGCCCGGCTCGTCGCGGGGGCCGACGTCCTGCTCGAGGATTGGACGCCGGGTGCCGAACCGGTCGCGCCGGAGGTGCTGGCCGCCAACACCGCGCTCGTGCGCGTCTCGGTGACACCCTTCGGGCACGGCGCGCCCCACGCCTGGCATGTGAACGACCTCGTGGCAAGCGCGCTCTGTGGCTCGGCGAGTGTGACCGGCACCGCGGCGACGCGTCCGCTCCCGGGCTGGGGCAACCAGACGTACAACACCGTGGGTATGTACGCCGCGATTTGCGCGCTGGCCGGGCTGCGCGCGGCGCGACTCACGGGCCGCGGCGCGCACATCGACCTCTCCGCGCACGAGGCGCTGGTCAGCTGCACCGAGCAGGTGCTCATGGAGTGGTTCTTCCCGGGCGTGTGGGGACCCGCGCGCACGGTGGCGCCACGACAGGGTGCGGTCCACTGGTCGGGGGCGTACGACATCTTCCCTGGAGCGATGGCCGCGGCGCGCAGGTCTCGGTGGCGATGCGGCTGGCGGAAGCCATCCTCCCGTGGCTGATGGAGGAAGGTGCGGCGCGCAGGACCTCGCCGACACGGAGCGCTATCCCAACGTGGTCGCGATGATCCGGAACCTGCCGTACGTGATGCGCGTGGTGGGCGAGTGGGTGGCCGGGAAAGACACTACGGAGCTCTTTCACACGGCCCAGGAGAAGCACCTCCCCTGGGGTGTGGTCCTGTCGGTGCCGGAGGTGCTGGAGAGTCCGCAGATTGCGGCGCGAAACTACATAACCGATGCCCCGGGCGATGACGTGACGCTCCCGCTCCCGGGGAGGTTCTATCGCATCGGCGAAATCCCGTGGGCGCCGGCGCTCTCGAGGGAGGTCTCGCCGGGCGATATCGCGTGGCCCGTTCGCGAGCCCTCCGCCGCGGATGCGGACCTCCCCCGCACGCGCCCGCTCGAAGGCATCCGCGTGCTCGACTTCACGCACGTGCTCGCGGGGCCGTTCGGCACACGCGTGCTCGGCGACCTCGGCGCGGACGTCATCAAGGTCAGCACGGGGTCGCGGTCGTCGGGCGCGAACAGCCCATCGCACGCCTACTTCACGTCCTGGAACCGGAACAAGCGGAACATCAGCCTCGATATGTCGCGGCCCGAAGGGCGGGCCGTCGCGCGGCGGCTCGCGCTCCAATGCGACGTGATCATCGAGAACTTCAGCGCGGGCGTGCTCGCACGCTGGGGGCTCGACCGCGCCGGGCTTGAAGCCGAGAACCCGCGCATCACGGTCGTCTCCATGGGCGGCATGGGACAGGACGGGCCCTGGAGCCGCTTCGTCACCTTCGCCCCGACCATCCACGCGCTCACGGGCCTCAGCTACCTCACGAACCCATCGGGGAATCACCTCCTGGGGTACGGCTTCTCGCTCACCGACCATCTCTCGGGGCTCGTGGGCGCCATCGCCTCGCTCTCGGGGGTGGAGCAGGCGCGGCGCACCGGCCAGGGCATGAGCGTGGACCTCGCGCAGTACGAAGTTGGCCTCGGGATCCTTGGCCCGACGCTCATGGACGCGCTCGTGAACGGGACTCGTCACGAACCGGTGGGCGCGCGGCACCCGTTCGATGTCTACGCCCCCCACGGCGTGTATCGCGCGGCCGGAGACGACGAGTGGGTCGCGATCGCGGTGCGCGGCGATGCCGAATTCGGGACGCTGTGCGCGGTCATGGGCCGGCCGGCGCTGGCCGATGACGAACGCTTCGCCACCCACGCTGGCCGCCTCCAGAACGCGGACGCCCTCGACGCGCTCATCGATGCATGGACGGCCGGCCAGGACCGCTACGCGGTGATGGAAGCCTGCCAGGCAGCGGGCGTCGCCGCCGGGGTGGTGCAGCGCGCGCCCGACCTCCTCAATCGCGATGCCAACCTGGCCGCCCGCGGCTTCTTCACCACCACCCACTCCGAGCCCTGGGGCGAGCACGGCATCGATGCCTTTCCCGCCCGCTTCGATGGCGAACGGCCGCCCCGCTACGACGGCGTGCACGGCCTCGGCGCGGACACCTTCGCAGTGCTCACGGAACTCCTCGGCATCGATGACGAAGAGTTCGCCGCGCTCGCCGCCGCGGGTACGTTGGCGTGAGGCGATCGGCCAGCGGGTTTCGCTCTGCTACGCTGTCCCGCAGCCCCGGAAGGAGGAGCCCGTGACGCTCCGGCTCTATTCGTCGCTCGGCCGCGAGGTGCGGGAGTTCGTACCGCTCACGCCCGGCCGCGTCGCCATCTATGTGTGCGGGGTGACCCCATACGACGTCACTCACCTCGGGCACGCGTTCTCGTACGTGCAGTTCGACGCGCTCCGCCGCTACCTCACCTTCCTCGGCAACGACGTCCGCTACGTGCAGAACGTGACCGACATCGACGACGACATGATCATGGTCTCGAAGCGCCAGGGCGGGCGGCCCATCGCCGAGATTCGCGACGAAAACGACGCCATCTTCCGGAACGACCTCGACCGCCTGAACGTGCTGCGGCCGACGGTGTACCCCTTCGCCACCGACCACATCCCGCAGATCATCGAAGCCACCCGTACGATCATCGAAGCCGGGCGCGCCTACGTGGTCGATGGCGACGTGTTCTTCGAGGCGGCGACCTTCCCCGGCTACGGGCAGCTCAACGGCGTCACTATCGAGGAGCTTGCGAAGCGCGAGAACCCCGAATCGAAGCGCGAATACAAGAAGCGCGGACCGCTCGACTTCCTCCTCTGGCAGCAGGTCGACCCCGGCGACCCGAGCTGGGAAAGCCCCTGGGGACCCGGACGGCCGGGCTGGTCGATCGAGTGCACGGCGATGTCGATGGCGCACCTGGGCGCGCAGATCGACATCCACGGCGGCGGCCACGACCTCGTGTTCCCGCACCACGAGAACGAGATCGCGCAGGCAGAATCCGTCTCCGGCAAGCGGCCGTTCTGCGGCTGGTGGATGCACAACGGCATGCTCCAGCTCGACGGCGTGAAGATGAGCAAGTCGCTCGGGAACCTCGTCCTCGCGCGCCACCTGATGGCCGAGTTCGAGCCGGACCAGCTCCGGCTCTACCTCCTTTCGCAGCACTACCGCACCGACGCGAACTACCACAACGGCGACCTGCTGGCGCTGGGCGGGCGTTTCGAACGGCTGCGCGCGGCGGCGGCGAAGGCGAGCGGTGAGGTGCCTTCCCCGGCGGTGAGCGAAGCCGTGCGCGCCGCGCTCGACGAGGATTTCGACACCCCGGCCGCACTCCACGTGCTCGACGAGGTGGCGACGCGTGTCCTCGCCGGCACCGGGAGCCCCGGGGAGCCCGAGGCGCTGCGCGACCTGCTCGCGGTCCTCGGCTTTGCCTTCGCCGGTGCGAAAGGGCCCGCGACCGGACACCTCAGCCCTTCGCTTTGACACACGGCGACGATTCGTAACGGCGATGTAAGGCGACGGATCACACACGCGGGCCCGCGCTCCCCTACGATTGATGCGCCCGGCGAAGGCCGGCCACTCCGAGGGAAGGACAGGCCCGGTGAAGCTCCCGTTTCCTCGTCCCCTTCGCGGCCAGCCGTCGCCCCGGGCGCGGGCGCTCGGGCTGGCCGCCATCGTGCTCGCGGTCGCGTTCGCGCTCGGGGGCACGGCGCTTTCGTGGGCCAAATACCGCGGCGAAGCGGCCGCCGCCCGCCGGGACCTCACCGCCCAGGCGGGTACGCGAGCCACGTACTTCGACGAAACGGTCAGCGCGCGGCTCGGGGCACTGCGGGCGGTCGCGCTCACCCCGGCCGTGGCCGCCGGCGACGTATCGGCGCTGCAGGCCTACTTCCACGGGCTGCCGCACGCCGCCCTCGGGTTCAGCGGCGGTCTCGGCTGGGTCTCGCTCGATGGGTTCGTCCGTGCCTCCAGCACCGTCGAGCTGGATCGCCTGCCGATCTGGGTGGGCGACCGCGACTACTTCCTGGCCGCGCGCGACAGTGGCGAGCCCGTGGTTTCGCCCGCGCTCATCGGCCGTGCCACCTCGCGGCCCACGGTAACGGTGACCATGCCCGCGTTCGATGCCGCCGGCGTGCTCACGGGCATCGTCAGCGGCGGCCTCATCCTCAGCGAGCCGGGCACGTTCGAAGGGCTCATCCAAAGCGGCACCCGCGTTCGCGTCATCGACTCCGCCGGGCAGGTGATCATCGACAACGGCCCCGTTTCGTCGCTCGCGGACGTCAGCGCGTCGCCGCTCTATCAGCGCGTTCGCGGCACAGGGTCCGGTTCGTTCCAGAGCGCCGACGGGCTCGATGGCGCAGGCGGGCTCATGGTGGCGTACGCCACGGTCCCCTCGGCCGGCTGGACGATCATCCTCGAGCGCGACCCTGGCATCGCCCTCGAGGGCGCTCGCCGTTCGCTGACGACGGAGCTCGCGCTCATCTGGGCGCTCGCCATCGGCGGCGTCGTCGCGGCGATCGTCATCGGCCGCTCGCTGGACCGGCAGGCGCTCGCGCTGGAGCAGTCGCTCGCAGCGAAGGACGAGTTCCTGGGGCTCGTCTCGCACGAGTTGCGGACGCCCCTGACCCAGATCCTCGGGAACGCCGAGGCGCTCCTCCGCCGCGAAGCCTCCATCCCCGCGGACGTGCGCCGCGAGTCGCATGAGGAGATTCACCGGCAGGGCGTCCGGCTGCGGCGCATCGTGGAGAACATGCTCGTGCTCTCGCGGCTGGAACGGGGCCGGTCGGGCGAGCTGGAGCCGTCCCTCGTGCAGCGCATCCTCCCGACGATCGTGGAGCAGTTCCGCGACCAGTTCGGATGGACGCGGTTGGAGCTGCACATTCAGCCGGGCATCCCGCCCGTCGAGGTGAACCCGACGGCCTTCGAACAGGTGGTCTGGAACCTGCTGACGAACGCCGCGAAGTACGGCGCCCCGGGTGGGCCGGTGGAGCTGGAGGCGGGCGCCTCCGGCGGCTGGGTCGTAGTGGCCGTGCGCGACCACGGCCCCGGCGTGCCGGAGGACGAGATTCCGCGCATCTTCGAGCCCTACTTCCGCTCGCGAACCGTGCCGCCGCATTCATCCGGGCTCGGCCTGGGGCTGTCGGTCTGCAGGCGGCTGGTGGAGTTGCAGGGGGGCGAGATGTACGTCCTGAGGCGGCCCGCCGGTGGGATGGAGTTCGGGATTCGCTACCGCGCCCTGCCCGATGAGGAAACCATCGACACTCCGGAGGCACCCGTGGAAGCGCGCGCGGGGGGCGAGGTCGAAACGCCTCGCGTCACGCCCGCGGCCGGCGACTGAGCTAGCTCGCGACCCCGGGTTCGTCCCGCCGGTGGATGCTCGAACCGAGCTGCAGCACCTCGATCGCGGTCTCCGCGACCTCACGGTGCTCCTCGGGCGGTTCGCCACCCAGCCACGCGGTCGAGGCGATCTCATCGACCACTCTCGGGCCCAGCTCGTGCTCGGCTTCCGAAAGCACCTCCGAGACGGCGACGTGGTGTTCGAGCTGCCGTTCGCGGGCGATGGCGTCGCGGTACTTCCACGCCCAGGTCGCGGCTTCGCTTTCGCTCATCGGCGGGAGGCGCGTGGCACGGATTTCGTTTGCGCGAGCGAGGAGCGAGTCGTCCTGCCCCGCGGGCAGGTCATCGGCGATCCAGCGTTTGAAGATCTCGCGGTCGGCTGCCTGCGTGAAGAGCGCCGCGGGCACGATGCGAAACTCGCTGCGCAGCGCCGGGTGTAGCACGAGGATCGCAAGGAGGGTCTGCTCCGCGACGGCTTCCTCGCCGCGCCGTTCGGGCTCGGGAGCGACGAAGCGGCGCGTGCTGGGCGGACGGATGCGCTCCATGATCGACTGCTCGGTCACGCCCAGGTGGCGCGCGATGCGCTGCACGTACATCGCCCGCTCCACCGGGTCCTTCACCGCAAGCAGCACGGGACGGAGCCGGTCGACGATGCGGCGCGCCTCGACCGGCGAATCCGGCGCGGTGGGGCCCATGAGGCGCGTGAGCAGGAACTCGGCGTAGGGGCGCGCGCCCGAGATCGCCGCCGCCCAGGTTGCCGGGTCGTCCCGCGCGATCTCGTCGGGGTCCTTGCCCGCGGGAAGCGGCGCCACGCGCAGTTCGAGCTCGGTCTTGCCCTGGAGCTCATCCGACGAGCGGACCGAACGCGCCATGGTCTCGGGTGATTCGAGCGACATAAAGAGCGCCCCCGCACGTTCCGCGGCGGCGAGCCCGGCGGCGTCCGGGTCCATCGCGAGAACGATGCGCTTCGCATAGCGCTTCAGCAGCCCGGCGTGATGCTCGGTGAGCGAGGTGCCCATGGTCGCGACGACGTTCTTGAACCCCGCCTGCCAGGGCCCCATGACGTCCATGTAGCCTTCGACCACGACGGCGACGCCCTCGGCGCGAATGGCCTCGCTCGAGACGTTGAGGCCGAAGAGCGTGCGTCCCTTGTCGAAGATCTCGGTCTGGGGGGAGTTGAGGTACTTCGGTTCTTCGCCCTGGAGGCCGCGGCCGCCCATGGCCACGTACTGCCCGCGTTCGTCGGCGATGGGGATGATGATGCGCCCGCGGAAGCGGTCGTACGGCTGGCCGCCGCTCTCGGGTTCGACCAGGAGGCCGGCGGCCAGCATGTCGCGCTCGTCGTACCCGCGGCCGCCGAGGTAGTCGCGGAGGATGCGCCACTCGTCCGGCGCCCAACCTATCCGAAACGCTTGAACGGTCTCTTCCTTGAGCCCGCGCTTGTCGTACACGTAGATCCGCGCGGCGGCGCCGCCCTCTTCGCGAAAGCAGCGCTGATAGAACTCGACTGCGGCGGACATGAGCGCCATGAGCTTTTCGGCGCGCCCGCGTTTCTGCGCCGACTCGGCCGTGAGCTGCACGCCGGCCTCGTTCGCGAGCTGTTGGAGGGCGCCGCGGAAGTCCAGGTTCTCGCGCTTCTGCGCGAACGAGAACAGGTCGCCGCCATCGCCGCAGCTGCCGAAGCAGCGCCATGTGCCGCGGTCGGGGAACACGTAGAACGAGGGCGTCTTCTCGGTGTGGAAGGGGCAAAGGCCGCGGAAGTTGCGCCCGGCCTTCTGGAGGCGCGTGTGCCGCCCGATGTACTCCACGAGGTCGAGCTTCGCCTTGATCTCGCTGACGGCATCCATCGTCGCGATTGTAGGGCCGCGCCCGGCCACATCCCCGGGGCGGGTGGCACATGGGCGGCTTCTGTACGAAGCCGCCCGCGTTACGTCAGTTCGGGAGCGTCGGGCTGGCTGTCGGCCCCGGCGGCGGGATGGTGAGCGAGGCGGACGCGACCGTCTGGCCGCCGACCATCAGCCGGATCGTCGCCTGGCCGCTGCCCGCCGGCCGCGGGACGCTCACGTTGCGGCTCTCGTTCTTCTTGAGCGCGAGCGAAATCGGCGTCTCCGTCGTCGTGACGCTGCCGTTGAGGTCGATCGTCAGGACGATGCGGGCATCGGTCGAAGCGAAATCGCCGCCGCTGTTGGCGATGGTCACCGAGACGTTCGTCCCCGCCAGCTGCGCCGTGAGCGACAGGCTCGGGGCCTCGACGGCCGGCTGCAGCGTGAACGTGGCGCTGTTGTTCGCCTCGTTCGTCTCCTTGACGGCATTGTCGGGGTCGACGCGGATTTCAACGGTCGTGCGCTGTGTGACCGGGCTCGCGAGTTCGAAGGTGACCGTGGCCGTGCCGTTGTTCGCGCCGGCGTTCACGGCGAAGGCGCGCGCGCCGGCCAGCGTCCCGGCCGAGACCACGAGCGAGCCGCTGTATGCGTTGCTGGCGACGTTGGTGATGGTGACGCGCAGGTGCGTCGGGTCCGTGAGGAGCGCGTCCGTAGGCACGAAGTCGGGCGCGTTGGTCGCGGTGGCCGTCGGGCTCGGCGACGGCGATGGGATGGCCGCGACGGTCGCCGTGGCGGCCACGGCGGTCGGCGTTTCCGCGCGGATGGGCACGAGCGCGAGCGACTCGGAGACGTCGACGGCCGCCTTCTTCACCCAACCACCGCCGCTCGCATCGATGTACAGCCACTCGCTATCGGCCGTCTTGCCGAGGACCTTCACGGTCTGGCCCGAATTGAGCGTGCCCAGCGATTCGCCGTTGTCGGCGGGGATGCGCCGCACGGTGACCTGCGCTGTCACCTTGCCGAGGATGTCGCGCGTGGCCGTGCCGATATCCTCGACGCCAACGACGCGCACCTTGTCGGAGTCCTTCGTCGCGCCGGACTGGGTGGTGACGCGGACGAAGATGCTGTATTCGCCGCGCTTCTCGAGGCGAATGGGGAGGCTCGCGTTGTAGACCTTCTCGGCGTTCGGCTGTGGCGCGCCAATCTCCTGGAACGCCTGGTCGCCGATGAAGAGCTGGAACTTCGTGATGGGCTCGCTCGCGTTGGCGGCGACGATCACGTCGTACTGGCGGCCGATGTCCAGGCGGTCGCCGGCGCGCGGCGAATCGATGCGCACCTGGGCCTTCGCCGTCTCCGTGGCCGCCACGCCCGGGCCGTCGTCGTCATCGCCGCGCACCACCGAGTACAGCAGGAACACGGCCGCGGCCCCGACGAGCACGGCGAGCGCGATGAAGACATAGAACATGGGCTGGCGAGCCGGGACGTCCGAGTAGTAACGGTCGTCATAATACTCGCCTTCGTCATACTCGCCGTACTCTTCGTCTTCGTCGTCGTAGTACTCGTCGTCGTCATCCCAGTCGTCGTCGCCGGCCACGGCGGTGCCGCCCCCGAAGGCGGGGGGAGGGTTTGGCGTTCGCGGGGGAGGCGGAGGAGTCGCCGCGCCGATGATGGGTTCGTCAGGCGGATACGACCCGGGTGTGTCAGTCATGCAATCCATTCGCTCCAGCCAGCCGGTCCGGAGCACGCGATGGGGCGTTTCGCTGGATTATCGAATTCAAGAGGGGTAGCGGCAAGAAATTTGTACGGCGGGCGTACGTCATTATTACGGGCCGTTTACGCCCGCCACCCCATTGCATCGTCGCACCCCAGCTCCCGCGCGAGCCGGATGGCATAGCGGTCCGTCATCCCGGAGACGAAATCCGCCGCCCGCCGCTCGACCGGGTCGCGGGGCAGCGAGAACCCGGGGGAGATGCCCTCCGGATGCTGCACGAAGTGCCGGAACAGGAAAATCGCGACCCGTTTGCCGCGTTCGGCCTCGGCGCGCGTGCCATCGAACAGGTAGACGCGCTGGAACATGAACTCACGCAGCTCGTTGGCCGCGGAGGCGACCGCCGGGCTGAAACAGATGACGGGCGCCTCAGCCGATGCGCCTTCGCCGGTGGCGGCCCAGCTCGCCTCGACGATATCGCCGACGAGGCGGTCCACGCGTGCTTCGTAGGAGCCGCCGAGCTCTCGCCGCGCGCTGCCGGGCAAGTCCTCCTCGGCGATGAGGCCGGCGCGGATGGCGTCGAGGATGTCGTGGTTCACGTAGGCGATGGCATCGGCGATCTTCACGACCTGGCCCTCGAGCGTGACCGGCACGCCCCAGCCCTCCGCGAGGATGTCGGCGCGCGCCTTCGAGGACTTCTCGATGGCGTCCAGGACTTCGTGACTGAGGTTCAGGCCGGCGCCGCCGTTCTCCAGGCGGTCCAGCACGCGTACCGACTGGTAGTTGTGGCGGAAGCCATCCGGCAGGCACTCCGCCAGCGCTTCTTCACCGGCGTGGCCGAACGGCCCGTGGCCGATGTCGTGCCCGAGGGCAGCCGCTTCGGCGAGGTCTTCGTTCAGGTTCAGTGCGCGGGTGATGGCACGCGCGACCTGCGCGACTTCGAGGGTGTGCGTGAGGCGAGTGACATAATGGTCGCCCTCCGGGGCCACGAACACCTGTGTCTTGTGCTTCAGGCGGCGAAACGCCTTCGTTCGCAGCACACGGTCGCGGTCGACCTGGTAGGCGGTGGCGAGCGGCGGCGGCTCCTCGGCTCGCGCGCGGCCCTTCGAGGTCACTTCGCGCGCGGCGAACGGGCTGAGCGCGGCTTCGCGGGCGAGGAGCCGGTCGCGGACGGTGGCGTGCTGCATCACGGTCATTGTACGGGCCGCGCCGACACTGGCTGTCGCCTCCGCCGCCCTCCGACCTTCGACCGAGCGGCCGCTGTGGCCTTTCGCGCATGGCAGGCGCGGCATCCCGGGCGACGATAGGGACACGGAACGCAACACGGCGGCCGCGAGCCGCGAGGAGAGAGACAATGGAAATCCAGGTTCTGACCTTCCGCGTCGATGAAGTACCCGCCAACCATGTCGCCCTCTACATCGAGAGTGTCGAGCTTGCCATCGGCGAGTTCGCGGGCTTGCTTTCAAGCCATTGGGTGCATCGCCCGGGCGGCGAAGTCGTGGGCGTGGTCGCCTGGGAGAGCGAGGCGGATTGCGAGCGCTTCCGGCACTCGGAGCTGTACGCGCGCCTCATGCTCGATCCCTACGTGGAGGACTGCGACGACGCCGCGTTTGAGGCCGGCACACCCTGTCGCGAACTCCCGACGCCCGACCAGGTGCTGGAGGCGTGGGTCGCCCTCGCGGCGTGAGCGCGAAGAGGCCCGGCAGTTTCCCGCCGGGCCTCCTGAGTATCCGAACGCCCCGCGGCTATTCGCGGGAGGGCAATTGCAGCGGCGCGCGGCCGAGCTTGGCCTCCGCGTCCGCGATGATCTCCCGGGTCTGGTCGATCATGTCGGGGCTGACGCTGACGCTCGTGGCGCCCCACTCCACCAGGTGCTCGGTGACCTCGGGGTACACGCTCGGCGCCTGCCCGCAGATGGACACCGTGAGTCCCCGCCGCCGGGCTGTAGTGACCGCCGTCTGGATGGCGAGCATCACCGCCTCGTTCCGCTCGTCGAAGGTCGCCGCGAGCTTCTCGCTGTCGCGGTCGACGCCGAGCACGAGCTGGGTGAGGTCGTTCGAACCGATGGAGATGCCATCGATGCCGACGTCGATGAAGCGGTCGAGGATAAGCACGTTCGAGGGCACCTCCACCATCATCCAGAGCTTGAAGTCCGGCGAGCGGACGAGGCCCTCCTCCGCGAGCGCCTGCTTCACGCCCTGCAGCTCGGCGGGGGTGCGCACGAAGGGCACCATGATGGCGAGATTGGTGAACTCGCTGCGGACGAGCTTGATGGCCTCGAGTTCGAGCCGGAAGATGTCGGGCTCCTGGATGTAGCGGCTGGCGCCCCGGAAGCCGATCATCGGGTTCTCTTCCGAATGCTCGTACTTCGCCCCGCCGCGCAGGTTGGCGTACTCGTTCGTCTTGAAGTCGGTGAGGCGGTAGACGACGGGCCGGGGCGCGAAGGCGCGGCAAAACTCGCTGATGCCTTCGGCGAGCTTGCGGGTGTACTCCTCGGGGTGCCCTTCCTCGATGAACTGGCGCGGATGCGTGCCAATCTGGGCGACGATGAACTCCGCGCGGAGCAGGCCCACGCCATCGACATGGCGCTTCGCCACGACTTCGGCCAGCTCGGGCTCGGCCAGGTTCACGTAGAGCTTCGTGTTCGTCTTGAGCGTGGCGGCGCGCGAGTAGCGCTCCTTTTGCCGCGCGGCCCACTGCAGGCGGGCCTCCGCGCGGCCGTCGTAGATGACGCCGAGCGAGCCATCGACCGTGACGAGGCGGTCCACATCGAGCTTCGTGGCGTCGCCCACCCCGACGACGCAGGGGATGCCGAGCTCGCGGCTGACGATGGCGGCGTGGCAGGTGCGCCCGCCGCGCTCCGTGATGATGGCGGAGGCGCGCTTCATGGCAGGCACGAAGTCGGGCGTCGTCATCTCCGCGACGAGCACGTCGCCGGGCTTCACGATGTCGATATCGCGCGGGTCGTGGACCACGCGCACGATGCCGATGCCGACGCCGGGGCTCGCGGGCTGGCCCTTGAGGAGGACGGCGGCCGTCTCTTCCTCGCCCTCGTCGTCATCCACGGCCACCTTCATCGTGGTGACCGGGCGGGCCTGCGTGAGGTAGAACTTCCCGGTCTCGTAGGCCCATTCGATGTCCTGGGGCCCGCCGTAGTGCTGCTCGACGCTGCGGCCGATGCGCGCGAGTTCGCGGATGTCCGCGTCGTTCAGCTTGGGGAGATCGACGAGCGCGTCGGGCACGGGCTGCCAGGAGTTCGCGCCTTCGTGGCTGCCGTCCGAATCGTGGGCTTTGGCGATCATCCGCGGCTGGGGCACGTGCGTCTTGCTCGTGATCTCCAGCGAGTCCTTCTTCACCAGGTACAGGTCGGGCGAAATTTCGCCGGAGACGATGCCTTCGCCGAGCCCGTAGACGGCCTCGATCGTGATCGTCGTGGGGTCGGAGCGCACGGGCTCGACGGTGAACATCACGCCCGACTTTTCGGACTGCACCATGCGCTGCACGGGCACGGCAAGCCCGACCTTGAGGTGGTCGTAGCCCGCCTCTTCGCGATAGAAGATGGCGCGGCCTTCGAAGAGCGACGCCCAGCAGGCCTGGACCGCCTTCACGACGTTGTCGCCGCCGACCACGTTGAGGAAGGTCGATTGCTGGCCCGCGAACGACGCCTCGGGGAGGTCTTCGGCGGTGGCCGAGCTGCGCACGGCAACGGCGCCTTCGCCGAGCTCGCGGTAAGCGGCCTTGATCTCGTCGGCGATGTGGGCCGGCATGGGCGCTTCGATGATGCGCTGCTTGATCCGCTCGGCGCGTTCGTTCAGCGAGCGCGAATCCGAGACATCAAGCCCGAAGAGCTCCTTCTTGAGCGCCGGTTCGAGGCCGTTCTGGGCGATGAAGTGAAAGTACGTGTCAGCCGTGACCACGAACCCGGGAGGCACGGGGATGCCCGCGCGCGTGAGCTCCCCAAGGTTGGCGCCCTTGCCGCCGACGAGGCCGAGGTCCTCGCGCCCGACATCCTTGAACCAGACGACCGATCGAGCCAGTGAAATCATGAGAGCCTATACCTCCGCGGGGGCATCATAGGTGCGGCTGATAGCAGCGCGAATTATACCAGCGGCCCCCCCGGCTCCCAACCCGTGAAGGGCCGCTCGTTACCTACCCTATCGTCCGCTATTCGACAGTCACGGTCTTTGCAAGATTGCGCGGCTGGTCCACGTCGCACTCGCGCCGCAAGGCCATCGCGTACGACAGGAGCTGCATCGGCACGGTGGCGACGATCGGCTCCAACAGGGGCGCGACGGGCGGGATTTCGATGCACTGGTTGGCGAGCCGCGTCACGTGCGCGTCGCCCTCGGTGATCACGGCGATGACGCGTCCGCCGCGCGCCTGCACCTGCTCGATGTTTGACACGATCTTCGAGCGCAGGGCGTGTGTGGTCGCGATCGCGACCGTCAGGAAGGAGGGGTCGATGAGAGCGATGGGGCCGTGCTTCATCTCGCCGGCGGCATAGCCCTCGGCATGGACATAACTAATCTCCTTCATCTTCAGGGCGCCTTCCAGCGCGACCGGGAAGGCAAGGCCCCGGCCGAGGACGAGGAGATGCTCGGTGTCGTAGTACTGGTCCGCGAGGCGGGTGTAGGTGCCCATGTCGTCAAGCGCCCGGCCGACCGCGTCCGGCACGCGCGTGAGATCCTGGATACGGTCGCGAAGCTCGCCCGGCCCGAGTCGGCCCTTCGCCAGCCCGAGCCGGAGCGCAAGGGCGTAGAGGCCGGCGATCGCGGTCGTGAAGCACTTCGTGCTGGCCACCCCCCGTTCGAGCCCGGCACGCGTGTACACGGTCCCGTGGGCGACGCGCGTGGTCTGCGCGCCCTCGGTGTTGCAGATGGTGATTTGCAGTGCGCCGGCCGCGCGGGCGACGTTCATCGCCTCGAGCACATCGACGGTTTCGCCCGACTGGCTGACCGAGACCACCAGCGCGTTCGGCCCGAGGATGGGGTCGCGGTAGCGAAACTCGCTCGCGTTATCGACCTCGGCGGGGATGCCGGCCAGCTCCTCGATGAAGCGCCGCCCGATCATCGCCGCGTGGAGGCTCGTGCCCATGCCGATGAGCACGACCCGGTCGATGGTCGCGAGGCGCGCCTCGGCCGGGCCAAGGTCGTCGCAATGGACCTCCGGAGGCTCCTGGGAGACGAGCGACTGGATGGTGTCGGAGAGGCTCTCCGGCTGCTCCATGATCTCCTTGAGCATGAAGTGCGGGTATTGGCCCTTGAGCGCGCTCGCGGGGTCGATGTCGATCTCGCGCACCGGAACATCGAGCGGCGAACCGTGCTCATTGACGTAACGCGCGCCGGTCTTGGTGATCTCCGCGACCTGGCCATCGGCGAGGAAGGCGACGCGGCGGGTGCGCGGGAGCACGGCGGCGAGGTCGCTCGCGAGCACCATCTCGTCCTCCCCGTACCCGAGGACGATGCCGCCGGCGTTGCCCACGCGGGCGGCGACGATGACGCCCGGCTGTGTGGGACTCATCGCCAGGATGGCCTGCGAACCCTCGAGCTGGCTGCAGGTGATGCGGAGCGCATCGAGCAGCGAACGGCCAGCCTTCACCAGCCCTTCCATGAGGTGGGCGATGGTCTCCGTGTCGGTTTCGCTGACGAACTGGTGGCCTTCGGCGCGAAGCCGGGCGCGCAACTCGGCGTAGTTTTCGACGATACCGTTGTGGATGACGACGACCTCGCCGGCGCAGCTGCGGTGGGGGTGGGCGTTGACGTCGCTCGGGCGGCCGTGCGTGGCCCAGCGCGTGTGGCCGATGCCGGTGGTGGCCGCGCTGGCGTCGAGCGCGTTGAGGGCGGCCTCGAGATTCGCGAGCTTCCCCTCGCGCTTGGTGATGGTGACGGCGCCGCCTTCGGGCTCGAGGACGGCGATACCGGCGGAGTCATAGCCGCGGTATTCGAGGTCGTGCAGGGCGGAGAGAAGGACCGGCGCGGCGGGCTCGGCGCCCACGTAGCCCACGATTCCACACATAACTCAGCAAACTCCCTCTGGCGCCGCCGGGTATGCGGCGGCGCTGGGCGGCCGAATGAACCGGGCCGCGAGATCGGGCGTGAGATTGAGGTGGACGTGTGGGGAGGGTGCGCGACACCCTTCGCACGTGGGAGCGGATCTGTCAGCCGGTTGCCCGTGCTGGTTTGGCCGCTGCCTGACGACTGTGCATGCCGGGGGGCCATCCGCCGAGTGTTTCGATACTGCCCCCGCCTCGTCATCCGTGGCCGGTGTGGCCGCGGACCTGGCGCTTCACTGGATCACGTCCTGGGATGCCGCGGGTGTTTCCGCGCGATTCACCTCCTGCTTGCCGCCCCAGTCTCGCCCGGGGCTTGTTGGTCCGTCAATCGCCTCAGCAGTCGGCGCGAGCGATGCCGGCGAGGCCGAGGAACTCGTCCTCCCATTCGAGGACCACGCGGATCACGTCCGCGGTGATAGCGTTGGGGTTGCCCGAAACGCCGCGGTCGACGAGCTCGCGTTCGATGCGCGGCGCGTTTTCGCCCGCGGTGCCGGCCTGGATGCCCAGCTCCCGTTCGACCGCGAGAATGAGGTCCACCACCTCGCCGGCAAGGTAGACGCCGTCTTCCTGCATCTGTTCCCAGACCCATTCGGCGCATTCATCCAGCAGTTGGGGGGTGAGCTTGGTCATCGTCGCTGTCGTCCTCGGGTTTCCAGACTAACGGCAGCCCGGGGAAGGAGCCACAGCGCCGGGGGCTCATGCCCCGGGCGCGCCGGCCTCATCGCGGAGCTGCTTCAGCCGGCGGATGTTCTCGGCGTCGGGGCCCTTGCCGTCGATGCCCGGCACCTCCAGCAGGAAGGGCACGTCCGCGAAGGCGCGGTGGGTCATGAGCGTGCGAAAGCCGTCGTAGCCGATGGAGCCGTCCCCGATGTTCTCGTGGCGGTCCTTCACGCCGCCGAGCGCGCCCTTGCTGTCGTTCGCGTGCACCGCGCGCAGCCGTCCGCGGCCGAGCTCGTTCGCGAGCTCGGTCATCGCCAGCTCGCAGCCTTCGGCGTTGGCGAGGTCGTACCCCATGGCGAAGGCGTGGCAGGTATCGAGACAGATGCCAAGCCGACGGTCGTCGCCCAGGCCGCGAATCAGGCTGCCCAGCTCGGCGAAGCTGCGGCCCATGCAGTTCCCCTGCCCGGCGTTGTTTTCGAGCAGCAGGCTCACATGCTCCGGTGCGCGCTCGAGTGCGTTGCCGAGCAGCCGGCATGCCTGGTCGCGCACCGCGTCGAAGCCGAGGCCGAGGTGGCTGCCGACGTGCACGATGACCCCTTCGATCCCGAGCCGCCCGGCCCACTCAAGGTAGCTGCCCAGCGAAGCGACTGACTTCTCAAGGATCGCCTCGTCCTGGCTGCCGAAATTGATGAGGTAGATGGCGTGGGTGAACACGGGGATGGCGGCTTCGCGACGCGCGGCGATGAATGCCTCAACTTGCTCATCGGTGAGTGCGGGGTGCCGCCACTGCTGGGGGGCCGAAAGAAACACCTGGAGCGCTTCCGCGCCCATCGCCGCCGCTTTCGGGAAGGCGTTGTGCGGGCCGCCCGCGCTCGATACGTGTGCCCCGATGCGCATGCCCTCACCCCCGTGGGGCGAGTATAGCGGGTCACTTTGTGCGTACGTTAGGCCGCGGGGCTGGGAGAGGGACACGAAGAAGGGGCGGGCCATTGCGGCCCGCCCCCTCGCGGTTCCATCGCCGGTGGTGTGTCAGGCAGCGGCCTGGCGCGTCACCGATTCGCGGCGCTGCGCGCGGCGCTCGAGCATGTAGCCGAAGCCGCGGACGTTGATGATGTAGCTCGGCTCCGCCGGGTCGACCTCGACCTTGCGGCGGATGCGGCGGATGTAGACCTTCACGATCTCCTGCGCTTCGCGCTCAGAGTAGGTGTAGTCCTGCACGGCGCGAAGGATTTCGACCGGGCTCACGACCTTGCCGGCGTTGCGGGCAAGGTACGCCAGGATCTTGAACTCCGTGGGCGTGAGCGGGATGGTCTCGTGGTTGCGCACGGCCTGGCAGCGGTCGAAATCGAGCATGAGGTCGCGCACGTTGATGACGCTCGGCTCGTCCTCGGTCTCCACGGGCGCGGCCTGGACGCGGCGGCGGCCAAGGGCCACGAGCTGCGCGGTGAGCACATCAACACCGTCGGTATCGCGCAGGCAGATGTCGGCGCCGGCTTCGAGGGCCGAGCTCATCCCCTGCGGGTTCGGGCCTGGCGCGATCACCAGCAACGTCGCGCTGCTGGCGCGAGAGACCGCACGCACGAGCGCGACATCACCCTCGGCGCGCGGATCGATGGCCAGGACGACAAGGTCAGGGCCGAACTGCGCGAGGAGCCGTTCCGTTTCGCGGTCGTGCGGACGCTCGGTCGTGGTATAGCCCTGGCGCGCAAGCGCGGGCAGCACATCGGACGAGCGGTATTCGCGCGTGTGCGTGACGAACGCGACCGCGTTCCGGAAGCTCTCTTCGTATCGGTCGGGCATGTCCTTCCCTCATCTCCATACTTGCGGCCGTGCGGGGGCCGCCCACCTCGCGGCCACCCACCGAATCGCTTTCGCGCCCGGCATGCGGCCAATCCTCTCCCCTATCTTCGGCAGCGAGTGCGTGACTCTGAGGGGGCAACGGTTGAGGGGAAGGGGTGCATTTGTCACCGGGAACACCCTGACGCCACCAATCTCGTCTTCCCGGAACGAAATACGCCCCGGCGAAACCGCCGGGGCGCATTGAAGAGGCGAACGACGAACGTCAGGCCGCGTTGGAGAGCATCGAGCGGCGCAGCCGCTTCACCGCCTGCGCGTGGAGCTGGCTGACGCGCGTCTCCGACACGTCGAGCACGGCGGCGATGTCTTTCATGGTGAGATGCTCAACATAATACAGCGACACGACCAGCCGCTCGCGGTCCGGGAGGCCCTGGACCGCCCGGGCGAGGTCCTCGTAGAGCTCCCGCTCCTCGAAGCTCCGGGTGAAGTCGAGACCCTCCTCGGTGGTCGGCATTTCCGCCGCCGGGAAGGAGTCGCCGTCCTCGTCGCGATCGAGCATGCGGTCGAGGGACACGGTGACCCAGCGTGCGTTCGAGGATGCGTCGCGGAACTGGTCGATGGTCATGCCCAGGTGGGCCGCCGCTTCACCGTCGTTGGGCGTGCGCCCGAGGATGACCTCGAGCTCGCTCTCGGCGCGCTGCACTTCGCGGGCTTTCTGGCGCATGGTGCGGCTGAGGCGGTCCATGCGTCGGAACGCGTCGATCATCGCGCCACGGATGCGGCGAACGGCGTAGGCGTGGAAGTTGGTGCCCTTTTCGGGGTCGTAGCGGCGAACGGCCTCGATCAGGCCGCAGGTGCCATATCCCACGGCGTCCTCGAATTCGAGCAGCCCGGGGATTTCCAGCGGCAGCGTGCGCGCGATACGGCGCACGAGCGGCGTGTATTGCAGGACGAGATCCTGCTGTTCCTCGAGCGTGAGCCGGCTGCCGGGCTTCGTCAGCTCGGCGAGCGGTGCATCGCCGTCATCGTGTTCGCGGCCATCCTGCCTGGTGTCCATACCCCACCCCCGATGCGCGCCCGCTCCGCATCCCACCATGGGAGTTGTCGTGCATCTAGCCGGATTGTTCAGGGAGCGCCGGTGACGGGACAAGGGTGCGGGACGTGGAGTATCGGTGGACGGGCCGCGCGCGGATGCCACGCGGGGCCCGGAAAGGCCAGATCTCAGGTACTGCACATCATAACTGATATAGTGCGAAGTTCCTTCGTTACGCTGGAACCCCTTCCAACAGAGTCGCAAACGCGCACGCCATGCCCCCCCGCTGAGAGGCACCGGGGCAGCGCAGGGAGTAAACGGCACGTAAGTGCGGAAATTGTCGGCGTATCCGAGCGGCGGGTAGACTCGAATTCTTCCCTTTACACATTTGCTTCGCGAAAGGCGGTTCTCGCCCGCATGGATATCCCGCATAGCACGGCCCGCCCGGGCGGAGCCGAACGCGCCGCTCGCGCCGCCGTCCTTGTCTTTCTGTTGCTTGCGAGCGTCACGCTCGCCTTCGGCCTCGGCTACGGCGTCCGCGACCTGCGCGGCGGCGACGACGAAGGCACAACCACCAGCGGTGGCGGCTCCACGCGCACCGCCTCGGTCAAGGTCGATGACACCGTCGGCGCAGTGAGCATCAACGAGATCTACGCCTTCCTCAAAGAGAATTACGTCGACAAGAAGAACCTGGACCCGAACCTGCTGAAGGACGCGGCCATCGGCGGCATGATCACCTCGCTCAACGACCGCGAGACGCATTACCTCACGCCGGACGACATCAAGAGCGGCGCGCTCGACATGGGCTCGAGCTACCAGGGCATCGGCGCCACCGTCTCCGATTCGAGCGGGCAGGTGACGATTGTCGCGCCCTTCCGCGATTCGCCCGCCGAGAAGGCCGGCATCCGCACCGGCGACATCATCCTCGAGGTCGATGGCAAGTCGACGGACGGCTGGACCGATTCGCAGGCGGTGGAGGTCATTCGCGGGCCCAAGGGCACGACGGTCGTGCTCAAGGTGAAGCACACGGACGGTTCGACGGAGACCATCTCGGTCGTGCGCGGCGAAATCCCCATCCAGAGCGTCTTCACCGAGCCGAACCTGGAGATCATCCCCGGCGAGAGCGGCAAGACCATCGTCGACCGCAGCGGCAAGGCGGCTCCTGACATCGCCTATGTCAACATCTCGCAGTTCCACGAGCAGACGCTCTCCGAGCTGCGCACGAAGATGAAGGACGTCGAGTCCAAGGGCTACAAGGGGCTCATCGTGGACCTGCGGGCCAACCCGGGCGGGCTGCTCACCGCGACCCGCGACGTTGCCGATGAGTTCCTCGCGAAGGGCGTGATCATTTCCCAGATCGACGCCGAGGGGAAGCAGTCGAGCGATTCCGCGAAGGCCGGCGGCATCCTCACGCGCATCCCGATTGTGGTGCTCCAGGACGCGGGCAGCGCCTCCGGCGCGGAGGTGCTCGCGGCCGCCCTGCGCGACAACGGCCGCGCCAAGATCGTGGGCACGACCAGCTTCGGCAAGGGCACGGTCAACCGGCTCTTCCAGCTGAAGGACTGCGGCCAGTCGAACTGCGGCGCCATCTATATGTCCATCGCGCGCTGGCTGACGCCCAAGGGCGAGCAGATCGAGGGCGTGGGCATCGCGCCCGACATCGAAGTGAAGATGACCGCCGAAGAGTACATCGACCAGGGCGACATCCAGATGTTCAAGGCGATCGAAGTGCTGCGCGCCAACCCCTGAGCCGCTACGATACGGGCATGGCACGCATGCCCGTATCCGATATCGCCCGGCGCGCGGCCGGCAGGACCATGGCCGCGGTCATCCTGATGGCCGTCTCGCTCGCGGTGGCCGATGCGGTCCCGGCTGAAGCGAAACCGCTCTTCCCGGCGTACCTCATCGTGCTCACCCCCGCCGGGCCGATCGAACTCTCCCAGCCTGACCTGGCGGTGTGGCTGGCGGACGCGACGCCAATCGAAGCAGGCGAACTCCCCGCCGAAGTTCGCGGCGCGCTGCCGGCGGTCGCCTTCTGGGGCCTGCCCGGCGATCTCACGCGGGAACAGCGGATGACGTTCGCGACGTCGGACGCCGGGCGTTCCAACGCCGGGTGGTGGGCGCCATCTGCCTCCGGCGGCACGCTGCTCCTCCGCTCGCGGGTAGGGACGGTGAACGGGAGTGCGGCCCTCGTCCAGGAGATGGGCTTCCGCTCATCCCATCCGTTGCCGGGGCTTCCGCCCCCGACATCTGACCAGGACGGCATTGCCATCGAGCGCCAGGGTACGTGGATCGCGGTGGCGGTCACCCTCGTCCTGGTGCTCATCGCCGGCGTCCTCGCCGCGAGATTGAGGCGCGGCCGAACGCTCGGTGCGTGATCATCGGCGCCAACCCCTGAGCGCTGGTAGACTGGACGCATCACGGCGGCCCCGGTCACCCTGGCCGGGGCCGCTTTCGTGCAGCAGCGACAGGAACCCGGCCGCCCGATGAGCGATTCGACCATTGCCCAGAACCGGCGCGCTCGCCACGACTATGAGATCCTCGCCCGTTTCGAGTGCGGCATCGTACTCACGGGTTCCGAGATCAAGGCCGTGCGCGAGCACAAAGTCCAGCTCCAGGGCTCCTACGCGCGCATCAAGGGTGGCGAAGTCTGGCTCGTCGAGGCGCACATCGCGCCGTATTCGAACGCGGGCTATGCGGCCCACGACCCCAAACGCGACCGCAAGCTGCTGCTGCATCACAAGGAGATCGTGCGCATCGAGGAGATGGTCGGCGCGCAGGGGCTGACGCTCGTGCCGCTGGCGATGTACTTCGTGCGGGGCAAGGCGAAGGTCGAGCTCGGGGTGGCACGCGGGCTCAAGCGTTATGACAAGCGTGGGCGCATCGCCGAACGCGACGTCCAGCGCGACATCGCACGCGCGATCAGGAGAAACGCCTGAAGCCATAGCTTCAAACGCGGTGCGCGCTAGCGGGGTTGGTGCTAGCGTGACGAGTGGCGCGTCCCCCGGGCCAGCGCCTTCCAAACCTGTTGGATCTGGGTACCACCATGGCGAAAGTCGGCATCATGGAGACGGCCATCCGCGATGGCCATCAGTCGTTGCTTGCCACGCGCATGCGCACCGAGGACATGATCCCCGTCCTCGAGCAGATGGACGAAATCGGTTACCACGCAATCGAATGCTGGGGCGGCGCCACTTTCGATACCTGCCTCCGCTTCCTCCGCGAAGACCCCTGGCAGCGCCTCCGCGACATCAAGGCGCGCCTCAAGAAAACCCCGACCCAGATGCTCCTCCGGGGCCAGAACGCGGTCGGGTACCGGCACTACGCCGACGATGTGCTCTTCGCCTTCTGCGACCGCGCGGTCCAGAACGGCATGGACGTGTTCCGGGTCTTCGATGCGCTGAACGACGTGCGCAACCTCGAAGCGCCGTTCGCCGCCGTGAAGAAGGCGGGCGGCCACATCCAGGGCGCGCTCTGCTACACCACCAGCCCGGTGCACGACGTGGAGACGTTCGCGAAGCTCGCCGACGACATGGTCTCGATGGGCGCCGACTCGCTCTGCATCAAGGACATGGCCGGCATCCTCAGCCCCGGCATGGCGCGCGCCCTCGTGACGCGCATCAAGAAGGACCACCCGGACAAGCTGCTCCAGATGCACTGCCACGACACCTCCGGCTACTCCGAGATGGCGTACCTCCAGGGTGTCATGGCCGGCGCGGACGTCATCGACACCGCCATCAGTTCGCTCGCGGGGGGCACGTCGCAGCCCGCGACGGAGACGCTCGTGGCGGCGCTTTCGGAATTCCCCGAGCACGCCACGGGCCTCGACCTGGGCAAGCTGGGCGAACTCGCCGCCTACTTCAAGGATGTGCGCCGCAAGTACTGGCGGTTCGAAAGCGGTCTCCTCGGCATCGATGCCGGCGTGCTCCAGCACCAGGTGCCCGGCGGCATGATTTCGAACCTGGTCGGCCAGCTTCGCGACCAGGGCGCCGAGGCGAAGCTCCCGCTGGTGCTCGAAGAGAACGCGCGCGTGCGCGAGGACCTCGGCTTCCCGCCGCTGGTCACCCCCAGCTCGCAGATCGTCGGCACGCAGGCCGTGCTCAACGTCCTCACGGGCAAGCGGTACGCCAGCGTGACCAAGGAAACGCGGAACCTGGCCAAGGGTATGTACGGGCGCACGGGCACGCCCATCACGGCGGACGTGCTCGCTACCATCCTCGGCGACGAAGCACCCATCACGCATCGCCCGGCCGACGACCTCGCGCCGGAGATGGAGGCCGCCACGGCCGAGATCGGCGACCTCGCGCGGGATACCGACGACGTCCTGAGCTACCTGATGTTCCCGGGCCCGGGGAAGGAGTTCCTCGAATGGCGCGCGGGCGGCCTCGGGCCGGAGCGCGAGCTCGTGGCCGCGGTCATCGGTGCGCTCGTCATCGGCGAGAAGAAGGCCCAGGCGCCCGAGCCGGTGGCTGTGGCCGCCGCGGGTGAACCCGCCGGCAGTTCGTGGAGGAGCTACGGCCGCCTCCGCCAGATGCGCTAACGTCCGCGCCGCGGACCCACCGAGGGGAGTACACGGAATGGCGAAAGTCACGATTGGCGGCCGAAGCTACGACGTCGAAGTGCGCGGCGAGAGCGTCATCGTCGATGGTCAGGAGTTCCCGGTGACCGTCCGCAACGACGGCGCCCACCTGACCGTGAACGCGGGCGGCGCCGGCTATCGCGTGCAGCTTCCCGCGGCGGACGCGCGCGGCAGCGGCATGGCCGTGCAGGTCGACTACCGCCCATTCACGGTGGACTACGAAGGCCGTCTCGGTGGTGGCGCTGCGCCGGCCCGCCAGGCACGAACGACGGCGCCATCGGCGGCTTCAGCCCCGGCGGCGGCAGTGAAGGGCGCGGTGGTGGCGCCGATCGCGGGCAAGGTCCTGCGCGTGCTCGCGAAAGTCGGCGACACGGTCGCTCGCGGCGATGTCCTCCTCATCCTCGAAGCGATGAAGATGGAGAACGAGGTGAAGGCCAGCGCGGACGGCACCGTGAAGGAAGTGGCCGCCGTGGCGGGTGCGAAGGTGACCGAAGGCGAAACGCTCGTGGTCGTGGGCTAGCCGCGGCGGCTGACACGCGGCTGTAACGTTTCCCCGCGCGGAATCCACGTATCAGCATGGGCTATACCTTGGCTCCCCGTCTTCACTTTCAGGCTATACCGCCTTATCCTCTTCGTGGGCTTTTCGCCTGTAAGAGGACGTATGGCTGTTTCCGAGGCTCCCCATAACCTGAGTGACGTCGTGATCGCGAACGCGAGCGTCGTCCATCGCAACCTTTCGAGCCCCGTGCTCTACGAGCATGCGGTCCGGCGGGGAGAGGGGAAGCTCCTCCAGGGCGGGACATTCGCCGTCGCCAGCGGGGAGCGCACGGGCCGCAGCCCCGACGACAAGTTCGTCGTGCGCACGCCCGAGATCTCCGAGCACGTCTGGTGGGGCAAGCACAACCAGCCCATGACCGTGGACACCTTCGAGCGCGTCCGCGGCCGCATCCTCAAGTATTTCAAGGACCGTGAGCTCTACCTCCAGGACTGCGTGGTTTCGCAGGACCCGGACCATCGCCGGACCGTGCGCGTGGTGAGCGAGCAGGCGTACCACAGCCTCTTCGCGCGGACGATGTTCATCCCCTCGAAGCCGCTGCCCGAGGGCCAGTCGCCGCAGCTCACCATCCTCCATGCGCCCTTCCTCCGCCTCGAAGGCGAAACCGACGGCATCAATAGCGACGCCGTGGTCGCCCTGAACCTGACCGAGGGCGTGATTCTCATCGCCGGGACCGCGTACGCCGGCGAGATGAAGAAGTCCGTCTTCACGGCGATGAACTACTACCTGCCGCTCGATGGCATCCTCTCGCTGCATTCGGCCGCGAACGTGAACCCGAAGACCGGGCAGTCGGCGCTCTTCTTCGGCCTCTCGGGCACGGGCAAGACCACGCTCAGCACCGACCCGGAGCGGCTGCTCATCGGCGACGACGAGCACGCCTGGACCGAGAACGGCATCTTCAATATCGAAGGCGGCTGCTACGCGAAGGTCATCCGGCTCTCCGCCGAAGCCGAGCCGGACATCTTCGAGACCACGCACCTCTTCGGCACGATCCTCGAAAACGTCGTGTTCGATGAGCACGAGCGCCATGTGGACCTGGACGACGATTCGCTCACGGAGAACACGCGCGGCAGCTACCCGCTCAACTCGCTGGCGAACGTGTACCAGCAGGAAGTCGCGCCGCATCCGTCGCATGTCATCCTGCTGACGGCCGACGCGTTCGGTGTGCTGCCGCCGCTGGCGAAGCTCTCCACGCCGCAGTCGCTGTACCACTTCCTGAGCGGCTACACGTCCAAGCTGGCGGGCACGGAGCTGGGTGTGACGCAGCCGAAGCCGAACTTCAGCCCGTGCTATGGCGCTCCGTTCATGGCGCTCAACCCGACCGTCTACGCCGAACTGCTCCAGGAGCGGCTCGACCAGACGGGCGCGCGAACTGGCTCGTGAACACGGGCTGGACCGGCGGCCCCTACGGCGTCGGCAACCGCATCGCCATCCAGGAGACGCGCAAGATGGTCCGCGCCATCCTCAACGACGCCTTCAACGGCGCCACCTTCCGCCACGACGACACCTTCAATCTCGATGTCCGGGTCGCCTGCCCGGGTGTCGACCAGAAGCTGCTCGACCCGCGCGCGATGTGGGCGAACCCGGACGACTACGACAAGGCAGCCACGGACACGGCGGCGCAGTTCCGCGCGAACTTCGAACAGTTCCGCAGCCTGGTCAGCCCCGAGGTGGCGGTCGCCGGCCTGAGCCGGGCTGACCCGATCCATTCACGAAGGGGCCCGGCGATTCGTACGGGCCCTTCGCATTTCCCGCATTGAGCGGTCGACCGAGGCGGAGCGCAGGTTTACACTCGTGTCGCCGCGCAGCACGCGCGCCAAACGAACCCCCAGGAGCCGGGTGTGGTTGTCACGTATCTCCGCGACCAGCGTCACCTCGAAACGATCGCCGAAATCGCGAAGGTGAAGTTCGCGTTCCCGAACCGCGGAGTTCCCGGACTTCGGACGATCGTCAACAACCCGACACCGTCGATGTCCGTGGGCGAGGAGAACGGCAAGCCGCTCTACCCCGATATCGTCGCAGTCCGGCGCCCGGGGACACGGCTCCAGTTCATGGCCGAAGTCGAAACGACGGACTCCGTGAACGAAGAGGCGCGCTCACCCGCTGGCTGCCGCTGTCGAAGTGCGGCGACCTGCTGGTGTATGTCCCGCAGGGCTGCGTGCCCGAGGCGAAGCGGCTCTGCAAGAAGTTCGACATCCGCGTGAAGGGCATCCGCACCTGGCGCTTCCGGCCAGTCTGGGGCCTCGACGTCTCCGAGGCATGACTGACGCCGCGGCCGGGGCGCGAACACCGATCAACGTGTTCTTTGATGTCGACCACACGCTGGTCTTCGTCAGCCACGAGGTGAACGCCCTCCGCCCCCGGGCGCACGATGCCATGCGCCTGCTCAAGGCGGCCGGCCACGGCGTGTATGTCTGGTCCGCGGGCGGCAAGGATTATGTCGAGCGCATCGTCGACATGCACGGCCTGCGCCAGTTCGTCGACGGCTGCTTCGACAAGGACCCGAAGGTCCAGCCCCGGCCGGACTTCATCATCGATGACGACTGGTACCTCGTGGAGAAGTACGGCGGGCATTGCGTGAGCCAGTACAAGGCCGTGAACGACGAGGACGCCGAGCTGCTCGTGGCGCTTGAGTCGCTGGCGAAGCTGGGCCACCTCTAGAGGTCTCATGTTCCCTCGCCCCGGGGCGGTGATTTTCGATTGCGATGGCGTGCTTCTCGACAGCGAACGCGCGATGGCGGAGCTCTGGTGCGAAGGGCTGCGCGCGGCCGGCGGCACGATTTCCATCGAGCAGTGGCTGACCCGGATCACCGGGCTCAGCGGCTTTCGCCAACGCGTCCACGACGAACTGGGTGTGAGCGTGACGGATGCCGAGTGGGCGGCGATCCAGGCATCCGAGCCCGAAGCCCTCGCCGCCGTGACAGCGGTCCCGGGGATGCCCGAGGCCGTCGGCGCGGTGAACGTGCCGCGCTGCGTCGCCTCCTCCAGCGGGCTGGAGCGGCTGCATCGCACGCTCTCGACGGCGGGGCTCCTGGCTCTGTTCACACCCCACGTCTACAGCGCGTCGCAGGTCGCCCGCGGCAAACCCGCCCCGGACCTTTTCCTGCACGCGGCGGCGTCGCTCGGGGTCGAAGCGCGAGCGTGCGTCGTGGTGGAGGACAGCATCCACGGGGTGGCGGCGGCGCGCGCGGCGGGCATGCGCGTGGTCGCGTTCGCGGGCGGCTCGCACATCGTCCCGGCCGTGCGCGAACGGCTGGGCGCGTCCGGCGCCGACGCCCTCGCGGATGACGCGGCCGAACTGCGGGCGATCCTCGGATTCTGACCGCCGCGCGTACACTGTCCCCGTGCTTTTCGATGCATCGGACCGCGAGCGTATCCGCGCGGGTGGTGTCACCGTCACGTATCGGCTCTGGCGGACGCCGCAGGCTCGCGCCGGCGGCATCTACCGCCTCGACCCGGGCCGGATCGTCGTCGAGGCGGTCGACACCGTCGCCACGGGCGGTATTTCGAACGAGGACGCCGCGCCCGCCGGGTTCGCGACGGCGGGGGCACTTATCGAGGCGCTCCGCCGGCGTTCGAAGGAGCCCATCGAGCTCGAGACCCTGCTCTGGCGAGTGGCCTTCCGGTATGAGGATGCGCCGCCCCCGTCGCGGGCGACCCCCGCGCTGAGCACGGACACAGTCCTCTCCCGCCTGGCCCGGGCCGATGCCGCCTCCGGGGCACCCTGGACCGCGTCCACGCTCGCCGCCATCGCCGCGCGCCCTCGGACCGCTGCCCGGCTCCTCGCCGCGGACGCCGGCATGGAGACACTGCCGTTCAAGGCGAACGTGCGGAAGCTCAAGGCGCTCTGCCTCACCGTCAGCCACGAGGTGGGCTACGAGGTCACGCCGCTCGGCCGCGAGGTGCTGGCGCTGCTGCGAGACGGCGCGTGACCCTCCGCGTGCTGTTCGTGGAGCCGTTCCATGGCGGGAGCCATGCCGCGTTCGCCGAGGGGCTGCGGGCGCATTCGCGGCACGAGATTGTGCTCCTGACCCTGCCCGAGGCGGAATGGCGGCGCCGCATGCGCCTGGGCGCGCAGGAAATCGCGCCTCTGGCCCTCGCGCTCCCCGGGGAGTTCGACGCGCTCATCGCGACGGACATGCTCGACCTGGGGACGTTCCTCGCGCTCATACGGCGGCGGTTCGCCGAAGTGCCGGTGCTGTTCTACTTCCACGAGAACCAGTTCACCTATCCGCGCATCCGCGGCACGAAGCTGAACAGCTGGTTCGGAGCGATGAACTACCTCTCGGCGCTCGCCGCCGACCGCGTGGCGTTCAATTCCGCCTACCACCGCGACGAGTTCGTGGGCGCGCTGCGAACGCTGGACCGCCAGCCCAACAACTGGCTCGATCCGCGTGCGATCGACCTCATCGAAGCGAAAAGTGGCGTCCTCCCCGTTGGCGTGGAGCTTGATTGGCTGGACGAGCCCGGCGGCCCGGTTGCCAAACCGAAGCCGCAAGAAGGCGACGATCCGCTCGTCCTCTGGAACGCGCGGTGGGAGTTCGATAAAGCCCCGGATGTCTTCGCGCGCGCCGTTCGCCGCCTGGCCGATGCCGGGCTCGCCTTCCGGCTCGCGATCGCGGGCGACCCCGGCGCGAACCCTCACCCGGCGATGGCGGAACTTCGCCAGTCGCTCGCCGCGCGCATCGTGCAATTTGGCCGTCTTCCCGACCGAGGCGCCTACAGCAGGCTGCTGAACGACGCGGACATCGTGGTCAGCACCGCGCGGCACGAGTTCTTCGGCGTGGGCATGGTGGAAGCGCTGTACGCGGGCTGCTTCCCCATCGCGCCCGCCGCGCACAACTACCCGGCCCTGGTCCCCGAGTCCCTCCACGGCACCTGTCTCTGGCACGACGAGGACGACCTCGCGGCGAAACTCGCGGCGGCGATCGAAGGACGCCGGCCCGGGCTCGCGGCGCTGCGAGAGTCGGCTGTGCGCTACTCCTGGGACCGCGTCGCCCCACAGTGGGACGCCGCGATCGACGGCCTGGTGGCTCGCGTTCCGTAGCGCATCCGGCCGTTCGCGCGCCGCACGGCTTGGGTCTACGCTATGGCGCGCATGGGACCCGGATGGGCCCGAAGCAGGTGGTCCAGATGCTCCTCACGCTCGATATCGGCAACACCTCCATCCACATCGGGCTGTTCGAAGGTGACCAGCTCCGCGACACCTGGCGGATTGGCGTCGAGACCGAACGCATGCCCGACGAGTACGGCGTCTTCCTCATGACGCTGCTCTTCACCCGCCGCCTCTAGCCCTCGGACATCGATGCCTGCATCATCGGCTGCGATGTCCCGCCGCTGATCCCGACCTTCCAGCAGGTGTGCAAGAAGTACTTCGGCGTCGAGCCGCTCATCGTCGGGCACGGCATCCGCACCGGCGTGCGCATCCTCTACGACAACCCGAAGCAGCTCGGCGCCGACCGCATCGTCGATGCCGTGGCCGCGATCAAGACGTACGGCCCGCCGGTGATCGTGGTCGACTTCGGCACGGCCACGGTCTTCGATGCCGTGAACGAAGCCGGCGACTACCTCGGCGGGGCGATCGCGCCCGGGATTGGCATCGCCAGCGAGGCGCTCTTCAGCCGCGCGGCCATGCTCTACCGCGTCCAGCTGGAGCGCCCGCCGCAGGCCATCGGCAAGAACACGATCCATGCCATGCAGTCCGGCATCCTTTTCGGCTACGTCGGCCTCGTAGAGGGGCTGGTCAACCGGTTCAAGGCCGAGCTCAGCGGCGATGTCAAAGTCGTCGCGACGGGCGGCTGGGCGAAGCAGATCGCGAAGGAGACCGACTGTCTCGACATCGTCGATTCGAACCTGACGCTGAACGGCCTGCGCATCATCTACGACCTCAACTGGCCCGCCTGACGGCGAACGCGGAGGGATGACCATGTCCGGCGAGATGGTCCGCGAACGGCTTCCCCTCGAAGGGCGCCACGTCGTCCTCGGGGTGACGGGCTCGATTTCGGCCTTCAAGGCGGCCGACCTCGCGAGCAAGCTGCGCCAGGCGGGCGCCGCCGTCGAAGTCGTCATGACGCCCGCCGCGACGCAATTCGTGACCCCGCTGACCTTCCAATCGCTCACCGGGCGGCCCGTCGTCGTCGATATGTTCGCGGCTGCAGAGGCCGAGGCCCATGTCGAAGTCGCGCGCCGCGCGGATGCGCTGGTCATCGCGCCCGCGTCGGCGGATTGCATCGCGAACCTCGCCACGGGGCGCACGCCGGACATGGTGACGCTCACGGCGCTCGCCACCGTCGCGCCCGTGCTCGTCGCGCCGGCGATGGATAGCCAGATGTGGGAGCACCCGGCGACGCGCGCGAACGTGGAGACGCTGCGGGCGCGGGGCGTTGCCTTCATCGGGCCGGCCGAGGGGCGCCTTGCCAGCGGGCGCGTGGGCGCGGGGCGTCTCGCCGAGCCGCCCGCCATCCTCGGCGCGCTCCGGGCGCTCATCGGCGCGGCGCATGGCGACCTCCGAGGCCGCCACGTCGTCGTGAGCGCCGGGCCGACGCAGGAGCCGATCGATCCTGTTCGTTATGTCGGTAACCGGTCGAGCGGCAAGATGGGCTTCTCCATCGCCGAAGCCGCCCGCGACCGCGGCGCGCGCGTCACGCTGGTGGCGGGCCCGGTCGCGCTGGAGACGCCGCCCGGCATCGAGCGCCGCAACGTCAGCACCGTCGCCGAGATGCTGGCCGCGCTCCAGGAGACGACCGCGAAGGCCGATGCGCTCGTGATGTCCGCCGCGCCTGCCGACTTCCGGCCGGAGAACCCGGCGACGCAGAAGATGAAGAAGACGCCCGGCCAGGAGTCGATGCGCATCGACCTCGCGAAGAACCCGGACATCCTGGCGTCGTTGCCGGGCGGTGGCGTGCGCGTGGGTTTCGCCGCCGAGACCGAGAACCTGGCCGGGAACGCCGTTGCCAAGCTCGCATCCAAGCGGCTCGCCTTCATCGTCGCGAACGACGTCACCGCCGCGGGCAGCGGCTTCGGCACCGACACGAACCAGGTGACGATGTTCCACGACGACGGCCGCATCGAGGAGTTGCCGCTGATGAGCAAGTACGCCGTCGCGCACGCCATCCTCGACCGCGTCGCCGAGCGGCTTCCCCGGTAGCCGGCGAAGGCAGGACGCGTGGCACTCGCGGTCGTCCTCCTCGGCCCGCCCGGGTCCGGCAAGTCAACCATCGGGCGAGAGCTCGGCCGGCGCGGCTTTCCGCTGGCGCGACTGGGAGACCGGACTCCGCGAGCGGTATGGCGGCCGCGAGATGTTCCTCGATCGAAAGGCGGAGGCACTGGAATGGCTGGCGCGCGAGCGCACGGCATGGGCCCGCGCATGGGAAGGCCCGGCGGTGCTGGAGTCCACCGGCCTCTCGGACGCGCCCTTCCTCGATGGACTGGCCGCCGAAGGAACCTTCGTTGTCCTGCTGGATGTGTCCCCGGACCGTGCCGAGGCGCGCATCGCCGGCCGCGCGCGCGGCGCGCACCTTACCGATGATTTGGAGGCAAACCGGCGGACGCGGGCAGCGTTCGACCAAGAACTGCGGGCCGCCCGCGCCGTGCACATCGTCATCGACACGGGGGCGATGACCGCCGCGGAAGCGGCAGTCCAGATCGCATCCGCCTTCGCGGAGTGGGCGAAGGGCCGGGCTTAGCGCTTGATCCGGAGGATGGGGCCTTCGGAGAAGAGCAGGTTGTGCCGGATGCCGAGGCCTTCGTGCACGGCCTTGGGGATGCCCAGGTCGGCGAGGAAGAGCTCGCCCGTGTACTCCTTCGCGTGCAGCTCGAGGAGGCCGCGCTTGGGCAGGTCGATCATGAGTGTGGTCACCGCGCGAATCGCCATGCCGGCCGCGACGCCCGTCGTCGCGTTCACGCCGGTGGGCACATCGAGCGCGAGAATCGGCCGGCGGGACTGCAGCGCGAGGTCCGTGACCGCGGCCGCCATCCCCATCGGGGGCCCTTCGAGCCCGTAGCCGATGAGCGCATCGACGACGAGCTCCGCGTTGGCGAGCTGCTCCTCGACGAGGAACTCGCTCGGTTCCTCGTTGTCCTTATCGACGATGCCGGTGGCCTTGAGGATCTGCACCTGGCGGCGGGCGACGTAGGACATCTCGCCCTGGACTTCGGCGAGCACGGGCTCGACGGCGAATCCCCAGTTCACGAGCGTGCGCGCCATGCAGAGCCCGGCCGCCCCCTTGTTCCCGCCGCCCGCGAGGATCACGATGCGCTGGCCGCGGCCCTTGCCCCCCAGCATTTCGAGCGTGAGGCGTGCGGCGGCGCGCCCGGCGTTCTCGATGATCTGGAGGATGTCGACCCCAAAGTCCTCCTGCGCGACCCGCTGGATCTCGCGCATCTGCGGCGCGGTCACGGAGGGCACATCGCTGATTCGGCGCTGGGCGAAGCCGCCCGGGTGAGGGTTGACGCTCATTGGCGAAAAGAACCGCATTCGCAGGATGTCCCGATACTAGGCGCGCGCACGGATTCGGTCACGAGTAAGCGACCGCTATCCCTCGGCGTCCGCCATCCACTCGATGCTCTCGTAATCGGCGCTCACTTTGGCCGAGATGCCGCCGCGGGTGTTGAACTCGCCGGTGACGGTCGCGACGCGGGGCGCCACCGCATCCACCACGTCCGTGAGGATCTGGTTCACGACGTCCTCATAGAAGATGCCGCGATTTCGAAAACCCTGCAGATAGAACTTGAACGAGCGCAACTCGATGCAGCGCGCATCGGGGATGTAGGTCACGGTGATGGTGCCGAAGTCGGGCTGGCCGGTCATCGGACAGACGCTTGTGAACTCGGGCGCGGTGAAGGTGATCTCGTAGTCACGCTCCTGGTGCGCGTTTTCGAAGGAGTCGATCGTGCCGTCGGTCCTGAACGTATTCTCTGCCATGGGACCTAGGGTCCATCCGGGGCGCGTGCCGCGCAACGCGTGCCAGCCTTGACCCGCCGCCGGGGAGCCCATACCATTAGGCAACTTTAGCAATTCCTCGATGGCGATGCCCCGGGGAAGCTGCGGGGGACTGCGTGCCGATCGGAGACCCCGCGCTCGGCGAGCTCGCGGCGCGGCTCAAGCTCTCGTCTCCACCCGAGGAACTCCTCCGCCGGGCGTTGACGCACGCCTCGTACCTCAACGAAGCCGACGCCACCGCCGAATCGAACGAGCGGCTGGAGTTCCTGGGCGATGCGCTGCTCGGGCTCGTCGTCGCCGCGCGGCTCTACGAGCTGTACCCCGCCGCCGGGGAGGGCGAACTGACCCGCATGCGCGCCGACCTCGTGCGCGGGAGCACGCTCGCGTCGATCGCGCGCCGCCTCCAACTGGGCAACTACC
>JAXLWZ010000022.1:0-33257 GCA_046328225.1 Dehalococcoidia bacterium
ACCTGTTGCTCGTGGTGCGGCGGCTGAACATAGCCTTCCATCCCGGCGAGCTCGAGCGGCTGACCGCGTTCGCGAGCGCGGCGGGCGCGATCCTCGCCCTCCGCGGCGATCGGCCCCCGGTTGCGTCCATCCCGGCGGAGTTCGTGGACGTGCTCCCGCCGCGTGCGGTCACGCTCGGGCAGCGGTTCGCGCTCGCGACGGCCTGAGGCGGCGGGACTCGGGGACATCGCCGATAGGCGTGGGCTTTAACGCTTCGTTCTCCTAAAGGAAAACCCGCATGGGATCGCAATCCCCAAAGCGGTAGCGTTATTGTGATCGGCATCCGGGCGCAAGGAAGGCTGCTCAGGGCGTCCAGCCGGGCCCACCGCGGATGGGGCGAACCGCATCGGCAACCCCACGGAGAACCATGATTCCCTTGCTCATCATCCTTGGCGGCATGCTGCTCATGTTCGCCATACTCGTCGTCGCCGGCGACATGCTGGTCAACATCGGCGGCCAGCAGGTCGGCATCATGGAGCGCCGCTATTTCGGCCGCGGCCTCCCCGAGGGGCGGGTCGTCGCGCTGCGCGGCGAAGTAGGCTTCCAGGCGGGCGTGCTCGCCCCCGGCCTCCACGTCCTCATCCCCTTCCTCTATCGCGTGCAGAAGACCCCGATGATCGTGATCGGCGAGGAAGAGGTCGGCCTGCTGGAGTCGATTGACGGCCTCCCCCTCGACCCTGGCCGCATCTTCGCGCGCCGCGTCACCGGCCACGACTCCTTCCAGGATGGCGAAGCGTTCATTCGCAACGGCGGCCAGAAGGGCCCCCAGACCGACATCCTCCCGCCGGGCCAGTACCGCATCAATACCTACCTCTTCCGCGTCCGCATCGAATCGGCGCTCATCGTGACGGCGAACAACATCGGCATCGTGACGGCGCGCGATGGCGTCGCGATGGAACCCGGCCGCCTGCTCGCGAAGCACGTCGACGGCCACAAGTCGTTCCAGGACGGCGAGGCGTTCGTCGCCTCCGGCGGCCAGCGCGGCCCCCAGATCGAACTCATCCTCCCGGGCCGCTACCGCCTCAACCCGGACATGTTCGCGGTCGAAATCCGCCCGGCGACGGTCGTGCAGGCGAACCAGGTCGGCCTGATCACCGCCAAGGACGGCGCGCCCCTGCCCACGGGCGAGCTCGTGGCCGTGAACGTCGATGGACATAACGACTTCCAGGATGCCAGCAGCTTCCTTCGCAACGGCGGCCAGCGCGGCCCCCAGTACGACCTGCTGAAGCCGGGCACCTACTACATCAACCCGCTCATGTTCGATGTGAAGCTCGACCAGGTGGCCGTCGTCCAGCGCGGCGAAGTCGCCGTCCTCGTGTCGAACGTGGGCAAGGAACCGGACCAGATCCCGGAGGAACAGCGCCTGGCGCCCGCCACCGAGCGGTACGTCGTCCCCAGCGGTTATCGCGGCATCCAGTCTGAAGTCGCGGGCCCCGGCGTGTACTACCTGAACCGCTGGGCCTACATCGCCTACGTCATCCCCACGACCAACCTCACCGTGGACTGGGCCGACGAGACGCCCATCGCCGACTCCGGCATCACGCCCGGCGAGCAGCGCGTGCAGCTCTTCAATCCGCTCTCGGTCATCAGCCGCGACGGCTTCGAAATGAAGGTCAGCGTCAAGGTCATCATGCGCGTCCGGCCGGACCAGGCGCCGCTGATGGTCGCGAAGATCGGCTCGGTGCAGAACCTCATCGACCACGTGATCCACCCGATGATCGACTCCTCCTTCCGCAACCAGGCCTCCTCCACCGAGGCCATGGCCTTCATGCAGGACCGCGCGATCGAGCAGGAGAAGGCCGAGGACCGCGCCCGTGACGAGCTTGAGAAGTACCACGTCGAGTGCGTTCGCGTGCTCATCTCCCAGATCATCCTGCCCAAGGAGCTGATGGACATCCAGACGCGGCGCGTCATTGCCGCCCAGCAGCAGGCGATGTTCGTCGAGCAGCAGAAGGCCGAGCAGGAACGCATCGGCACCGAGAACACCCGCGCCCAGGCCGACCAGCAGATCAACCTCGTGACCGCCCAGATCGGCGTCCAGGTGGCCGAACAGACGCGCCAGAAGACGATCATCGAAGCGGAAGGCCGCGCCCGCGCGGTCGAGCTCGAAGGCGACGCCGAGGGCAAGAAGATCCTCGCCATCGGCCGCGCCACCGCCGAGGCCTACCAGGACCAGGTCGCCGCCGTCGGCCAGCAGAACCTCGCCGGCATCGAAGTCACGAAGTCGATCGCCACGGCCGGCCTCAAGATCACCCCGGACGTGCTCGTCGGTGGCGGCGGTTCCGATGGCAGCGGCAATGTCTTCTCCGCCTTCATCGCCCAGCTCCTCGCCGAACACCGGAACGGCGCCGCCCCCAAGGCTAGAGAAGAGAAAAGAGGAAAGAGAAAGGAGAAGGCCCCGGCGCTGTGCGCCGGGGGCCTTCTCCTTGCGTGCGAGCGCTGGAGGCGGAAGGCTTTGGCTCACCCGGCCGGGGCCTCCTTTTCTCTTTCCTCTTTTCTCTTTTCTCTTACTGCTGCGCCGTCTCGACGATCGTGACCGACTGGATCTTGTCGCCCTGCTTGATCTGGCCGACGACGTCCATGCCCTTGGTCACCTGGCCGAAGGGGTAGAAGCGCTTCTGGTTCGGCGCGTCTTGGTCGAGGCTCGGGTTGTCCTTCAGGTTGACGAAGAACTGGCTGCCGAACTTGGTCGAGCCGCCGGCGCGGGCCATCGAGACGTAGCCGGCCAGGTTCTTCAGGTCGTTGGCTTCCTGCTCGGTCTCGAAGCCGGGGCCGCCCGTGCCCGTGCCCAGCGGGTCGCCGCCCTGGACCACGAAATCGGCGACGACGCGATGGAAGACGATGCCGTCGAAGTACTTCTTCTGCGCGAGGAAGACGAACACGTTCACCGTGTTCGGGCTCTTGTCATCGAACAGCTTGATCGTGATCTCGCCCTTGTCCGTCTTGAGCACGGCCGAGTAGTCCTTCGTAGCCGCGTCGATCACCTGCTCGGCCTTCGTGAACTTCTTCGGGTCCGGCGTGGCCGTCGGGGTGGGCGAGGCGTTGGGGTCGGGCGTGGCCGTGGGCGCGGCCACCGTCGGCGTCGGGATGTCCGAATCCGCCCGATTGGAGTTGTTCGACCGCGCGAACACGGCCGCGAACAACCCGCCGATCATGATCACCGCGCCGACCACCCAGAACGCCGTGCTGTTCTGCATCAGGTTCATGGGGAACGGCGGCTTCATCTTCTCCGCCGTGTGCTCGCCGCCGAGCGTGTAGGTCTTCTTGCGAGCCGTCTGCTGCCGCAGATGCTGCTGCTCTCGTCGCTGTCGCTTCGCCAATGTGGGATTCCTCGTTCGCGCGGCTCACTCGGGCTCGCGCCTGTGACGTCAGTATACGAATGCCCGATCGCACGGCAAAACGGCCCGGAAACCCCCGGTTAGCCGTATCCGAGCTTCGCCAGCTCGAAGCGCGTCACCTCGCGGTCGTCCCAGGGCTGCGCCTCGCGGCCGTAGATGATGGATTGCTCGTGGCCCTTCCCCAGGATCACGACCATGTCGCCGGGGCCGGCCCTGCGCAGGGCCGTCTCGATCGCCTCGCGGCGGTCCTCGACCTCGATGAAGTCCTCTCCTCGGCGGCGGCCCGCGCCCTCGGCGTGCCGGCCGATCTCGCGCACGATTTCGCCCGGGTCCTCCGACCGCGGGTCTTCGTTCGTGAAGACGGCGAAGTCGGCGCCCGAGGCCGCGGCGCGCCCGACGCCGAAGCGCCGCCCGGGGTCACGTTCGCCGGCCGCGCCCACGACCACGATGAGCTTGTTCTTCGTCACTTCGCGCAGCACTTCGAGTACCTTGCGGACGGCGTCGCCGGTGTGGGCGTAATCGACGATCACTTCGAAGGGCTGGCCGCTGGCGATGCGCTCCATGCGGCCCGGCACGCCCGGGCATTCGCCCAGTCCGAGGACGACCTGCTGCAGCTGCAAACCCGCCGCGAGCCCGGCCGACGCCGCGGCGAGGGCGTTCGCGACGTTGAACAGCGCGGGCAGCCGGATGTGCGCCTCGGCCATGCCCCAGCGGGTGACCAGCCGGAAGTCGGTGCCGTCGGCGCGCAGGGCGATGTTCCGCGCGAGCACGTCCGCGTCCCGTGCTTCCATGCCGTACTGCATCTGGCGGGCGCGGCTGCTGCGTGTGAGCATGAAGTTGGCCGAAGGGTCGTCCGCGTTCGCGATGGCGACCTTCGCCACGCCCTTGTCCGCACTGCGATCGAGCGCGGCGAACAGCATGCCCTTCGCCTCGCGATAGGCCTCGAACGTCTTGTGGAAGTCCAGGTGGTCGCCCGTGATGTTCGTCAGCACCGCGATGTCGTACTCGACGTCGTCCAGGCGGTGCAGGGCCAGCCCGTGGCTCGTCGACTCCACGACGGCGAAGTCGCAGCCCGCGTCGGCCATCTTTCGCAGCAGCCGCTGGACCTCAGGCGCCTCCGGGGTCGTCATCCGGCCGGAGACGTGGCCGCTCTCGCCGGGGAGGTAGGTATCGACGGTGCCCAGACGGCCGACGCGCGCGCCCGAGGCCTCGAGCACGCTCGTGACCAGGTGGGAGGTCGTGGTCTTGCCGTCGGTGCCGGTGATGCCGATGACGGTCATCGCGCGCGAGGGGTAGCCTTCGAACCATGCCGCCGCCTTCGAAAGTGCCGCTCGCGTGTCATCGACCGCCACGACCGCCGTATCGCCCGCGACGGCCTGCCACGCGGCCGCGTGGTCTCGCTGCACCACCAGTGCGCCGGCGCCCGCAGCGATCGCGGCATCGAGGAAGCGGTGGCCATCGGCGCTGAAGCCCGGCACGGCGACGAACGCCGTCCCCTGCGCCACCCGCCGCGAGTCGTGTTCGATTCCGCCCAGGACGGCCGCGCCATCGCCACGGACCAACGCCGCACCGGGCACGGCTGCAACCATCGCCGCCACCGTTCGCGCATCGGACACGGTCCACCTCCGGCGCGGACGCTCTCGCCCGCCCGGCCATGGTATCCGAGGGTGCTGTTGCCCGGTACCTCGCTATTCGCCGGCGGCGACCCGCCAGAGATCCAAGAAGTTCGTGAGCATGCGCGCCGTCGCGCCCCAGATGAGGTCGTCCTGCCACTGGTACGACGGCATTTCGCGCTGCACGCCGTTGATCACACGCCGGTCGGGCACGTACGAATCCGGGTGCCGCAGATGATCCACCGGCACCTCCAGCAGGTAGGCGACCTCCTCGTCGCTGAAGGTCCACTCGTACGGGTAATGCGCGAGCCAGCCGACGTACGGCGTCACGGCGAAGTTGCTGATGGTCTTGATGTCGTCGAGCTGGCCCAGGATCTCGATGTGGTCCGGGTGGACGCCGATCTCCTCGTGTGTCTCGCGGACGGCCGTGCGGACCAGGTCGCCCTCGTCCTCGGGGTCCTGTCCGCCTCCGGGGAAGCTGATCTGCCCTTTGTGCGCGTCCACGCGGTCGGTGCGCTTCTGGAACACGACGTGGTGGCGCCCGTGGTGTTCGTACACCAGCACGAGGACGGCCGCCGCCCAGAGCGAGTCATCCTTTTCGATACCCTGCGGCTCATATCCCGCGAGCACTTCGCGCAGCTTATCCCGCATCAGACGCGCGCCTCCACGTGCCGCCGCTGCGTCGATTCGCGCAGCTCCTCCCAGATCCGTTCGTCCATCGCGCGCGCTCCCTCCCCCGGCGTCTCTTCGATCGCCGCATGCACGTCCACCAGTATGGCGCGAAGGTGGTCGTTGATGCCCTGCAGCGTGCTCACGCGCAGGTCCAAGGGCGTGCTTGCCGTGGCCGCGGCACGCGCGCGCTCGGCCAGGCTGGCGTCCGAAACCACATCAGCGGCGTCCGCCAGTATCGCCGCGACCGCCGCGTTCTCCACCGCGAGCCGGTCCGCCATGCGGTCGAACTCCGTGGCCACCACGCGCAGCAGGACGGCCGAAAGCCCCGCGAGCTGTTGCCCGAAGGGCGTGCGCACCTCCGGCGCCACCTTCGTCATCAGCGAAATCGCCACCCCGTTGAGCACGCGCCCGGCGTCCGGCTTCATCCCGCCCTCCCCAGCGACTCCAGCAGCGCCTCGTCCTCGGCGTTGATGAGGGTGTACGAGACCATGGGCAGGATGAGCTCGTCGGTCCGGCCCTCCTGGAACGACTTCGTGCCTGTGAGCCAGATGCCCTGCGCTTTCACGTTCGAAAACACGGCCCACCAGCGCAGCGCGTCGCGGTCGACGGTCGTGCCACTCGCCGCCTCGTAGATGGCGATGGCGTCCGCCTCCGCGATGATGCCGCCCTTGCGGCCGTCGCGCGCCCATTCCCAGTCCTTCATGAAGCCCCAGGCGAGGTCCTCGATGGGGTCGCCGAGGTGTGCCATCTCCCAGTCGACGACCGCCCGGATGGTGCCGTCGCGGTGGTAGAGGATGTTGCCCACGCGGTAGTCGCCGTGCACGACGGTCACCCGCGGCGGCGGAGGGGGCGGGTTGCGGCGCAGCCAGCGAATCCCCGCCCGGACGATCGGCTGCGGGCTCAGCTCGTTCGTTTCGATGACTGCTTCCCACGTATCGAGTTCGCGCTTCCAGCACTCCCCGGGCGCGGGCGCTTCGGACACCTCCAGGAGCGCCGAGTTCCGCCAATCGAAGCCGTGGATCCCGGCCAGGATTTCGTACATGTGCCGCGCGATGTTGCCCCGCGCCGCGTCCCACGCCGGTTCCTGCAGCTTCCGCGTGTTGGACTCGATGTCGGCGATGCGGTCCATGATGAAGAACGAGCCGTCCAGGTGGCTCGCCTCGTGTTCGATCCAGCGCATCGCCGGGACGGGCACCTTCGAATCGGCGAAGGCGCGGTAGTACGCGTACTCGACCTCGCGGTTCGATTCGAGGAGGCTCGCGGGCGGATCCTTGCGGAGGATGAACTCGTTCGCGCGCCTTTCGCCGCCCTCGCGCCACGTGGCCTTGAACATCCATGTCTCGCGGCTGGCGCCACCGGGGATGCGGTACAGGTGCGAGACGCGCACCTCCTCGGCGCCCGCGAGCTTCCCCGCGAGGTAGGCGGCGATCCGGTCTTCCATGGCGGCGAACTCTACGCGTTAGCCGCGACCGGGGCGAGCTTAAAGGGTGCCCTTCGTGCTCGGGATGTCGCCGCCTCTTCGCGGGTCGATGCGCGTCGCGGCATCGAGCGCCCGCGCCAGCGCCTTGAACGCCGCCTCGGCCTTGTGATGGTCGTTCACGCCCGCCAGCACCTTCACGTGGATCGAGGCCTTCAGTGCGAACGCGAACGACTCCAGGAAGTGCGTCAGCAGGTCCCCGGGGAAGCCGCCGAGGTCGCGCCCGAGCAGCTGCAGGTCGATCACCGCGTACGGCCGCCCGCTGAGGTCGACGGCCGCGAAGGCGAGCGCCTCGTCCAGCGGCATGTAGGCCGAGCCCGCGCGCACGAGCCCCGCCTTGTTCCCCAGCGCGAGCGCGAACGCCTCGCCGAGCGCGATGCCGCAGTCCTCGATGGTGTGGTGCTGGTCGATGTGCAGGTCGCCGGTGGCGCGCACCTCGAGGTCGAACACGCCGTGCTTGGCGATGTGGCTGAGCATGTGGTCGAACATACCCACGCCCGTCTCGGTGACGAACTGGCCCGTGCCATCCAGGTTCACGCTGATGTCGATGGTGGTCTCAGCCGTCCGCCGTTCGATGCTCGCCGTGCGCTCGCTCATGCCGTCTCCAGGTGGCCCAGCGCCGCGAGCAGCCGGTCCGTGTCCTCGGGCCGCCCGGCGCTGATGCGAATGTAGTTGTGCAGGTCGGGGCGGTCGTAGTAGCGCACGAGCACGCCCTGGCGGCGCAGCCCATCGCGCACTTCGAGCGCGCTCCGCCCGTGGACTTCGAACAGCACGAAGTTCGCCTCCGAGGGCAGGGGCCGCATCCAGCCGGTCTGCGCGACGAGGCGGGCCATGCGGTCCCGCTCGGCCACCATCGCGCGCACCATCTCGGCGATCTGGCCGCGGTGCTCGATCGCGGCGCGCGCCGCGACATCGGCGGCAACGTTCACGTTGTACGGCTGCTTGATGGCCATCATGCGGAGCGCGAGCTCGGGGTGGCAGAGCGCGTACCCCACACGCAGGCCCGCCAGCGCCGCCCACTTGCTGAAGGTCCGGAGGATGATGAGATTGTCATAACGCGCGAGCTTGCCGGTCGCCGTCTCGCCGCCGAACTCGATGTACGCCTCGTCCACGACGACCAGCGCATCGAGCTCGCAGAGCGCGTCCACTTCCTCGGGCCGGAGCGCATTGCCCGTGGGGTTGTTCGGCGAGGTGAGGAACACGACCCGCGCGCCCGCCGCGACCGCACTCGCGATGCCTTCGAGGTCGGGCGCGAAGCCCGCCAGCCGCGGCACGTCGACTACCCGGGCGCGGCTCAGCTGGGCCAGGAACTGGTACATGCCGAAGGTCGGCGTGACGTTCACCACCGCCTCGGGCATCGTCAGCCGGAGGACGATGTCGATGAGCTCGTCGGCGCCCGTGCCCGCGACGACCTGCTCCGGCGTCACGCCCGCGTACCCCGCGATCGCTTCGCGGAGAGCCGACTGCCCGGGGTCCGGGTAGATGTGCAGGTCGGCGCGTGCGATGGCCTCGCGAATCTCGGGGAGCGGCCCGTAGAGGTTCTCGTTCGCGTCGAGCTTCACCAGCCGCTCGATGGGCACGCCGATCTCGGCCGCCAGCACATCGAGCGGCTTCACGGGCGTGTACTCCTCCAGGTCGTCGAAGTCCGCGCGCAGGTAGCGCAGGGGCGTCGATTGCATCAGCGGCCCTGCATCCGGCGTTCGGCGGCGTGGGCGTGCCCGGAGAGTCCCTCGGCCCGCGCGAGGATGCCGGCCATGCGCGCCAGCTCCTCCGTGTCGCCCTCCGGCAGGTGCACCACGCTCGTGATCTTGAGGAAGTCGTGCACGGTCAGCGGCGAACTCCAGCGCGCGCTCCCGCCCGTCGGCATGGTGTGGCTCGGCCCGGCCGTGTAGTCGCCGATCGCCTCGGGCGATGCCTCACCGAGGAAGAGCCCGCCCGCGTTGCGCACCTTCGCCGCGTAGGCCGCCGGGTTCTCCACGATCAGGCAGAGGTGCTCGGGGGCGTATTCGTTCGCGAGCGCGATGGCGTGGTCGATATCGTTCACGAGGATGCAGCCGCCGCGCCCCTCGAGCGCCGCCGTCGCGATCTTCGCCCGCTCGATCGTGCGAAGCTGCCGCGCCAGGGCCGCGTTCACCTCGTCGGCGAGGTAATGCGACGGCGTGAGCAGGATGGGGCTCGCGAGCGCGTCGTGCTCGGCCTGGGCGATGAGGTCGCTCGCCACGGTCTCGGGGTCAGCGCTCTCATCCGCGATGACCATGGTCTCGGTGGGCCCGTAGATGGCGTCGATGCCGACATCGCCGAAGACCTGCTTCTTCGCGATGGTGACGAAAAGCCCGCCGGGGCCGCAGATCTTGTCCACCTTCGTGATGCTTTCGGTGCCGTAGGCGAGCGCGGCCACGCCCTGGGCGCCCCCGCACTTGAAGACGCCGTCCGCGCCGGCGATATCGGCGGCCACGAGCTTAACCGGCGGCACCGTGCCGTCCGGGAGCACCGGGCTCGCGATGTAGACCTCGTCGCAGCCCGCCACCCGCGCCGGGATGGCGCACATCAGCACCGTGCTCGGCAGCGGCGCGCGTGTCCCCGGCCCGTAGATGGCGACGCGTTCGATGGGCCGGACGACCTGGCCGAGCCCGCCCTGGTTGAAGGTGAAGAGCGCGCCGCGCAGCTGCTGCTCGTGGTACTGGCGGATGCGCCCGGCGGCGAACTTGAGCGCCTCCACCACTTCGCCCGGCACGGCGTCGTAGGCGGCTCGCATCTCATCGACCGAAACCCGGAGGTCGCCCGTCTGGGCGTTGTCGAATTTCGTGTTGTAGTAGCGAACCGCGTTGTCGCCGTCTTCGCGCACGTCGCGGATGACGCGCCGCACCACTTCTTCCGGCGAAAGCTCCTGCCCGAACGCGCGGAAGATCGTCTCCCGCATCTCCATGGGCAGTTCGTCGGTGTCCAGCGGCCGCCGCGAGAGGAGTGTCTTCCGGCCTTCCTCGGCATTCCGGATTATGCGCATCCCAGGTACCTTTCCAGCGCTGCCGCCACGGCGCTCCGGGAGCGGTCGATGAACCCCTCCACCTCGGCGTTGGTGATGTGCGCGATTGTCTCATTCAGCAGTTCGGGCAGCGAATCCAGGAACGACGACAGCGTCTCCCCTTCTTCCAGCCCGCTGAACCGCAGATGGTTCGAAATCATGCCCCGCATGCGGTCGTAATCCATCGTGCGCGCCGCGACGTCGTAGGAGACCTGCCGCCAGCGGTCGAGCGTTTCCGGCTCGATGAAGCCCGCGTGGATGTTCTCGACCGTGCCGCTGAGGGCCGCGCACATGTGCCGCTTCAGCTCCGGGTCGTTGCCGTACACGCGGTCGAGGTCGAACTGGAGGAGGCGGTCCATGACGTTCGCGCGGATGGCGCCGCCCAGCTGGTCGTGCTGCGCGAAGAACCGGCGGTAGACACCCGTGATGTACTGCTCGTCCATCACCAGGTGGCTGATGTAGCCGCACACCCAGGCGAGCGTCTCCGCGTTCAGCAGGTCCGGTTCGAGAAACCGCCCGTGTTGCGAAAGGAACCCGCCCACGGAGTCCTGGTGGTCCGGCCCGGAGAGGTCGAAGAAGTGCGTGCTCAGCCGGTCCTGCTTCGTGATGACGCGGATATCGGGCGATGTCGCCCCCAGCAGGAACGGACCCTCGTTCAGGGCGAGGACATCGTGCGCGAGATCCATCGCCACATCGCGCGCCAGGACCATGTGCAGCGTGATCGGAGGCAACTTACGGCACCGCCTCGGCGACCGATGCCCGCAGCGCCGACACCAGGTCGTCCAACAGCGCCGTGCGCGTCGTCGCGGATTCGCTTCGAACGATAACGCAGTTCGTCGACTCCATGAACGGGTCGAGCATCTTCAGGCCGTTGGCGCGGATGCTCGTGCCTGTCTCCGTGCCTTCCACCAGCAGGTCCGCGTCCTCGGGCACGAACCCTTCGCTCGCCCCGGCCACGGGGATGATGGTGGCGAAATCCAGGTCAAGGTCGCGGGCGAAGCGCTCCGCCGTCGCGGGGAACTCGCTTGCGATGCGCACCCGCCGCCCGAGGCCTTTCCAGATGGGCAGCGCCTCGGCCGTCGTCTCCGCGGGGAACGCCCGGTCGACGACGGGCCCGATGCGGTAGCGGTTTCGCCCCAGGTCGACGGCCATCTTCACGGGCGAACCGGGGAACCGGCAGAGGTGCTCCCAGAGCAGGTCGCGCCCGCTGATGCCGATGTCGAACACGCCCATCGCCACCAGCGCGGGCATGTCTTGCGGGCGGACCACCTTCACTTCCAGCCCCGCGATGCCGCTCGCGGGGCGTCGCACATACCCCTGTTCGTCGTACCCCGCGAAGCTGAGGCCGGCCGCGGCGAGGCAGGCAGGGGTGTGCCGCTGCGCGTGTCCGTCCGGCACCGCCATCCGCACGACATCGCGTGAACGCTGTTCACGGCGCATCCCGCCGGTGTGGTGCGTGTGCGGGAGCGAGGCATCCGGTTCGTCCCCGGAAAGCAGCCCGCGCAGCTTCGCCAGCACCGTGCCGAGCGGCCGGGAAGCGAGGGCGTCGGCGTTCGCGATCAGGGCCAGCCCGCCGCGAAACACGCGCCAGAGCGGGCACAACCCCATCGCCTCCACCGCCGCCGCCCCCGCCGCCGGCAGGAGCGCGAAGTCCGCATCGTCCGGGGGGTACGCCTCCGCCGACCCCGAGACCGTCAGCAGGCGGTAGCCCGGCAGCCGCAGATGCGTGCCCACGAGGTCGGCCAGGTTCGGCAGCTCCGAGGCGATGCGCGCGCCGGGAATGCCCGAGGGCACCTCCTCCGTCGCGAGCCCCGAGGAGGCCGAGGCCGCCAGCCAGACTTCCCCGGCAGGCCCCGGCAGCCCGCCAATGCGCACGATTCGCTGCAGCGGGAAGCGCACCTGCATCTCCGTCAGCCACAGGTCCGAGCAGATGCCCAGGTCGTAGTTCCCCATCGCCACCTGTACGGGGATGTCCTTCTCCCGGAAGGCGCGCAGCGTCAGGCCGTCATCCGGCAGCACCGAACGGAGCGTGCGCGACCCCGGTTCGTACCCGGTGGTGGCGATGCCCACGCCTGCGAGCATGGCCGCGACGTGGCCTCGCGCATCGCTCGCCGGCAGCGCCAGCTTCACGCTCACTTGTACTGCACGAGCAGCCCGACGAGGTCGTCGAGCGAATCGAGGTCGCGGCTCGCATCCGGCGTCGTCGCCGAGAGCCTCCCATCGCGGACGCGCACGGCCACCGCCGCCGCGCCCGGGTCCGATGCCAGCGCGGCCGAGATCCCGCTTCGATGCAGCGTCTGCGCGACCTGGAGTGCTTCGCCCATGTCCGCCAGTGCGCCCGGCACGACCGCGACCGTCAGCCGGGGCGTGCTCGAAGGCGCGAGATGGTCGGCGAGCCGCCCGGCATCGAGTGCGAGCCCGCAGGCGGTTTTCGCCGGCCCCGCGAGCCCGGGCGCGTACCGCCCGCCCTTGCCCCACGACTGGCCGTCGGCATCGAATTCGAAGACCACGCCGGTGTAGTACTCGAAGTCCCGCGGGATGCCGAAGTCCACAACCACGTCACGCCCCGAAGCGGCCAGCGCCGTCGCGATCGACCGCAGTTCGTCCAGCGCCGGGATGGCCTCCGGAAGGACGCCGTCGGCGAGCGCGCGCAGGTTGTCGATGAGCGCGACCCCGCCCGGCGTGACGGCCACATCGACGAACGCGCAGAGCTGCGGGTCCGATGCGAGCCCCGGCCGCAGCGCCCGGATGCCGTGCTCGGTGACGGCGTCCACCATCTCGGCGAAGTCGGCGCCGCCGGCGGCGAGCGATGCCGCCAACGCGCGCGTCACGCCCACGTGCCCGAGGCGCACCACCGGCCGCATCCCCAGCGTGTCGAGCGTTTCGCAGGCGACGGCCGCGACCTCGAGGTCGGCGAGCGCGCCGGGCGCCCCGAGGTATTCGATCCCGATCTGCCAGTCCTCGCGGTCGCCGGCGGTGCTGAAGCGGAAGACGTTCTGCACATAACACATGCGCGCGGGCAGCCCCATGGCCGCCCCCGTCGCGAGCCGCGCCACCGGGATGGTCGAATCCGGGCGGAGGACGACGCGATCGCCGCTCCAGCCATCCCAATCGAGGAAGGTGTACACGCGCGAGAGCATCGCCGGCGTCAGCCCGCCCGCCGCGGTGAAGAGGCTGTACGTTTCGATCGTCGGCGTGCGGACCTCTTCGTAGCCCCAGCGCGCGGCCGCACCCCGGAACGCATCCTCCACGCGGCGGAAGGCGCGCATGTCGGGCGGCAGCAGGTCGCGCATCCCCCGGCTGCGCTGGATCGGCACGTCGAATGAAGCACTCATGGCCGCTCCGATTCTAGGCGACGCGTGCGAAGGGAATAGCGGCGGAGGCCGCACAGCCCCGCGCGGGGGCCAATCGCGCGGTGCTAAGCTCACCCCGTGAGCGACGACACCGCCATGGGGCTCGCCGACGCCGAGGAGCTGCTCGCGACCGCCAGCTTCCTCGATTGCCGCTCGCTCTGGCACTCCTCGAACTACGTCTACCTCGCGCGCCTCTGCGGGCCCGATGGCGAATCGTTCGCCGCCATTTACAAGCCGCTCGCGGGCGAGTCGCCGCTCTGGGACTTCCCCGAGGGGCTCTACCGCCGCGAGGTCGCCGCCTACCGCTTCGCGCGCGCGCTCGGCTGGGATTTCGTGCCGCCCACAGTCGTGCGCGAAGGCCCCGAAGGCATTGGGTCGCTCCAGCTGTACGTTTCGCACGACCCCCAGGCGCACTTCTTCGTGCAGCGCGACCACCCCGAGCTGGTGCCGCAGCTCCAGCGCATGGCCGTGTTCGACTTCGTGACGAACAACGCCGACCGCAAGGGCGGCCACTGCCTGCTCGACGCCAAACGGCGCATCTGGGGCATCGACCACGGCCTCTGCTTTCACCCGCAGTACAAGCTCCGCAGCGTCATCTGGGATTGGGCCGGCGACCCCATCCCGGACGAGTGGCTGGCCGAGCTGGCGACCGCGAGCGACGCGCTCAAAGCCGGCGGCGCGACCGCCGAATCGCTCGCCGAGCTGCTTTCGCCGATGGAGATCGAGTGCCTGGTGACGCGCGCGAACACGCTCCTCGCGACGCGCCGCTTCCCGGCTCCGCAGGGGCAGGAGCGCCACTACCCCTGGCCGCTCGTCTGAGCCCAACACCGATCGCCTCCAGCCCGTAGAATCCGGCGCCGGAGGCACCCCATGCAGACCGTGACCATCGGCAACGTCCAGATCACCCCCGTCCTCGATGCGGCGGTGCTTATGAACCCGCGCACCTTCATCCCCGGGCATGAGGAGGATGTCGCGCGCGAGTTCGCCCACCAGGCCGATGAGCGCGGCCTCCTGCCGATGGCCATCACCACCTACCTGGTGCGTTCGGCGGGAAAGACCCTCCTCGTCGATTCCGGCCTCGGTGCGCGCAAGCGGCCCGGCTTCCCGAACGGCCACCTCGATGACGCGCTCGCCGCCGCCGGCGTGCGGCCCGAGGAGATCGACGTCGTGCTCAATACTCACCTGCACATCGACCACGTCGGCTGGAACACGGTCCCCGGCGAGGATGGCAAGCCGCGCATCTTCTTCCCCAATGCCACCTTCGTCTTTCAGCAGCGCGAATGGGACTACTGGATGACGCCCGAGAACCTCGCCGACCCGCGGCATCCGCACCTCGCCGAATGCGTCCAGCCCGTCGCCGATGCCGGCCGGGTGACGCTGCACCCCGACACCGAGACCGCGTTCGACGCGAACATCACCTTCGTCGCGAGCCCCGGGCACACGCCCGGGCACGTCGCCGTCGGCATCGCGAGCGCGGGCGAGCGTGCCCTCATCGTCGGCGACGCGAGCCACCACCCGGTGCACGTCGCGCACCCGGATTGGTCGCCGGGCATCGACCTCGATCCCATCCTCTCGGCGAAGTCCCGCGAGGCCCTGCTCGACCGCGCGATCGCCGAGGAGAGCATCTGGGCCGCCGGCCACTGGCCGTTCCCGGGCATGGGGCGCATCCTCCGGGTCGAAGGCAAGCGCGTTTTCCGCGCGCTCTGAGGCCGCGGCGGCGTTGCTCCCGCGCGAGGCGATGTCGTAGCGTGCCGGGGATGGCACGCCGCCGCCGCGGGTTCGCGTTTCTCTTCGTTCTCATCGCCGTGGGCACGCTGCTGGGCCACCCGTGGCCCGCGGATGAGCCTCGCGCCGCCGGTCCCGTCACCATCGTCGTGACCAGCGCGGCGGACGGCACGGCACCCGCGGCGGTCTGCCCGGACGACACCCGCTGCACGTTGCGCCGCGCGATCGAGGTCGCGAACGCCGATGTCTCCGGCAACCCGGTGGTGATTACGTTCTCGCCCGCCACCTTCCCGGGCATCGCGCCCGCGCTCATCGCGCCCGCGGCGGCGCTCCCGGCGGTGACGCGCGTGCAGACCACGATCGATGCGGCCGGGCTCGGGGTGATCCTGGACGGCGGCGGCATCCCGGGCGCCCACACCGACGGCATCACGTTCGCTGCCCCCGAAGGCGCCGTCCGCGGGCTCATCCTGCGGCGCTTCACCGGCGCCTGCATCGCCGCGCTGGCGCCCGGCGCCTCCATCGGCGGCGATCTCACGGCCACGTATGCCAACCGTCTCGATGATTGCGCGACGGGCGTCCTCGTGCGGGGGACGTCGGCCCAAATCGCCGGCAACCGCATCGGGCTCGCCTCCTCGGCCGGGCTGGTCCAGGTTGGCATCTTGGTGGCGGCGGGCGATGTCACCATCGGCGGGCTTGCCACCGCCGGGCCGTTCGCGGCGAACACCATCGGCAACGCCGTCATCGCCATCCGTGTGGGCGAAGCCGCCAGCCCCGCGTTCGGCGGCGTGACCATCGCCCGCAACGTCATCGGCCTCGATGGCACGGCGGCCGCGCCCGTGGGGACGGGCGTCGCGATCGGGCAGAACTCCTCCAATACGCGCGTCGTCCAGAACACGATCACGAACGCCGGCGTGGGGGTGTCCGTGGCGGCCGATGCGGCGGGCGTCTCGGTGACCGGCAACCGTATCCAGTCGAACCGCTTCGGCACGATCCCGGGCCTGGCCGTCGACCTCGGCGCCGACGGCGTCTATAACCCCTCCGACCCGGGCGATGTGGACAACGGGCCCAACCGGCTCATCAACCGGCCGGTCATCACGCGCGCGACGCAGGCCCGCGTGACCGGCGAAGCGGGGGCGGCGTGCCCGGGCTGCACGGTCGAGCTCTATCGCGCGGCGCACGCCCCGGGGTCGCTCGATGGCAACGGCCTCGACCCTGTGCCCACGCCCCTGGCGATTGCCGACACCGCCGGCGGGTTCACGTTCGAAGCGCCGCCGGTCGCACCGGGCGAATGGCTCACGGCGCTCGTCACCGACGCGAACGGCAACACGTCCGAGTTCGGCCCCCAGGCGCGGGTGGGCACGGGCGTCGCGCAATGCGGCAACACCGCGCTGGTGAAGGGCTGGAACCAGGCCGCCTACTTCGGGCCTTCGCCGGTGCAGCTGGGAAACAGCTTCCCGAACGACGCCAGCCCCATTCGCGCCATCTACCACCTGGAGGACGGGACTGCGAACTTCACCCGGTGGATCGCGGGGCAGGCCGCAGGGCGGACGCTCACGGGCCTCACCCCTGGCGAGGTCTACTGGTTCCTGGCCGATGGCCCGGTCACCATTCCCGGCGGCTTCAGCCTCACGACGGGACTTCCCGTGCCGCTGCGCCAGGGCTGGAACGACTTCGTGTACATCGGCGGCAGCGCGGCCGTCGCGGATGCGCTGGCCAGCCTCGGCGCTACGTACACCGATCTGTACCGCTTCGATGCTGCGACCGGGAGCTGGCGCGCGTACGGCTCGGCCGCCACGCCGGAGTGGGCGCACCAGTTCGGGACGATCGAAAGCTGCGCGGCGTACCAGGTCTACATGAACGGTGTGGCCAACCTCACACCCCTGCAACCCTGACCGGCCGCCCCGGCTATACTCGCCCGATTCCCCGCCCCCGGAGCCCCGCCATGACCGTCGAGATTCGCCCCTGCCGCCAGGACGAGATCGAGGAGTACTCTCGCGTCGTCGCCTACGTGTTCGCCGAAGACAGCCCCGACGCGATGAACGAGGAGATTCGCAACACCTCCCCGGATTGGACGACGTGCGCGTTCGTCGATGGGCGCCTGGCCACGACCATGGGCGCCTACCCGTTCACCGTGCGGCTGAACGGAAACCCGGTGCACATGGGCGGCGTCACGCAGGTGGGCACGCTCCCGAACTACCGGCGCCAGGGCCTCCTGCGGAAGGTGATGCAGCAGGGCTTCGAGACGATGCGCGAACGCAACCAGCCGTTCGCGATCCTCTGGGCGAGCATGGCCGCCATCTACCAGCGCTTCGGCTATGGCATCGCCGCCGACATGGCCACGTACGAATTCGACCCGCGCGTGGCCCAGTTCGAAACCCGCCACGAGGCTCCCGGCTCGATCACGATGACCACCGCCGAGGAGGCGTTCGCCACCATCAAGCAGCTCTACATCCAGTGGGCTGGGCCGCGAAACATGGCCATCCATCGCGCCTCCGTCCTCTGGCAGGCCGACAACTTGCGCCCGGCCCGGAAGGGCGCGCCCGTCTACGCCGCGGTCTACCGCAACGCCGATGGCGAAGCCCGCGGCCATGTCACCTACGGCACCCGCAACCGCGAGCGCGCCGCCCCAGGCCCCGGGCAGGAGCTCAAGGTCACCGACTTCATCGCCCTCGACATGGAGGCCTACCGCGCGCTCTGGGAGTACCTCTGCCGCCACGACCTCGTGGGCACCATCGTCATGCCGAACGTGCTGCCGGTGGACGACCCCGCGCCGGGGCTCCTGCTCGAGCCGCGCATGCTCCAGCGCCGCACCCAGGACGCCATCTGGATGCGCGTGGTTCATGTGGAGAAGGCCCTCGCGGCGCGGCCGTATGGCACCCGCGGCGAGCTCACCGTTCGCATCGACGGCGACGCCATGTGCCCCTGGAACGACGCGACCTGGCTCATCGAGACCGATGGCCCCGCCGCCATGGTAAGCCGCACGGACCGCGCGCCGGACCTGACCATGCGCCCGAACGGCCTCGCGCCGCTCATCTCGGGGCACACATCGGCGACGGTGCTGCATCGCGCGGGGGCCATCGAAGCCGCCGACCCGCGGGCGCTCACGACGGCGGACGCGCTCTTCCGCACGGAGTACGCGCCCTTCACGCCGAACCACTTCTAAGAGCGAAGGCCCCTCCGCGATGGAGGGGCCCTCATGGTTCTCTCGACGGTGCTCGCGCCGCCCGTGGGCTACTGGCCGTCGTCGAAGAAGCTGACGCGGTGCCCGGCGCAGTCCCAGAGCTCGGCGTCGTCGTTGGCCGAGTTGTTCCAGATGGCGCTAATGGTCCACCAGAGCTCGCCGGGGAAGATGCGGTCCAGGTCCGTGCCCGAGCGGATGCGCACCGTGCCGTTCAGCAGGAAGCCCGAGGGGAAGGCGAACTCCTGATTCCCGCCCGTGCTCACCAGCTTCCACCCCGTGAGGTTCCCGGTCCCGGTCACGTCGACCCACTCACCCTGCTTGCTGAGGCCCGTAATCGCCGCGGTGCCGCCTCCGCAGGCGGGCCCCTGCGTTGCCGTCACGCTGGGCGTTGCCGTCGGCGTGGCGGTGGCGGCCACCGTGGTCGTTGCTGTGGGGCTCGGCACTGTCGTCGTGGCCGTGGGTGTCGGCGCGAAGGGAGTCGGTGTCGGCGTCGAGCCGCCGATCGCGGGCTGGCACGAATCGCACGCGAACTGCGCCATGGTGATTCGCCACACCTGCGGCGTGGGCGTCGCGGTGGCCGTTGCCGTGGGCGTGGGTGTCACCGTGCCTGCCGGCGTCGTGGCCGTGGGCGTCCATGTCGCCGTGGGACTCGATGCTCCGGCCGTGGTCGTCGGCGAAGGGCTCGGGCTCGTGGTGGTCGCCGTTTGGGGGCAGGCGGTCCCGGCCGGGTACTGCGCGATGAGCGCGACCCACGCCGTCAGCGTGCCCGCCTGGTTCCGCGCCACCGCGATACCGACGCACTTCACCGGCGGCGACCCGGCGGTGATGTACACGCCGCTCCCCGGGTACGTGATGCCAATGATCGCGGCCGACGGGGGGACGTTCGATCCGCCGCTCGATCCGCTCCCGAAGACGCCTTCGCCGAGGCCGTTGTAGTAGGGCGCCGGGTACCCGCAGTCGCGCGCGCGGTCGTTGAACGAACGGCCGTAGGTGTCGCCGTGGCCGCCCATCGCGCCGTGCGAGACCTGGTATTCGGCGAACCACGCGGCCGCGGCCGAAAGCGGCGCGCTCAGCGTCAGTTGCTGCGAATTGGCGATGTTGGCGTTGCGCCATGCCTGCAGCAGCCCGAGGAACTCCTGCTCTTCGCCGCTGATCGAGGCCGAGGCCGGGTCACAGGGCCCGGATGCCGCGCGGGCCGGGGTGCTTCCCCCGGTCAGCATCGCCGCGCAAAACAGCACGGCCCCCAGGACCGCGAGCAACGGAACGCTCTTCACCATAGAAAAGACCCGCCAGCACCCCCCCGCGCGAGCCACCATAACACTGGCGTGTCCGTTCGGGTCAAGGTGATTGCGAGCGTCTCGCGGAGATCTTGCGGCCGGTTTACACGCCGCCGTCCGCGGGCGGGCTACCCGAGGTCGAAGGGGAAGGCGCGGCCGCGAGCGAGCTCGGCCACGCGGCGCGCGGCATCCTCGGCCTGGCGGATCACGTCTTCCGGGTAGCCGTACTTGCGCTGGTGCGCCTCGAACTCGTCCTCGTCCAGCATCTCGATGCAGCCGTTCGGCCGGACGCACACGTCCAGGTCGAGGTCGACGTAGGTCAGCTCATCGCCGCGCAGCGCCGGGGGCGTGGTGACGTTGCAGTACCAGAGCGCGAGCGCGCACCCGGGCCGCGAAAGCCGGAAGACGTTGAACCAGCGGTCCCGCCAGAAGTACACGCGACTGTTGTAGGGTGAACGAAATTCGCCGCGGCTCGTGTAAATCGGCGTGCGCGCCCGGTATTCGGTCACGAGCAGGTTGCCATCGTCCGAAAGGACCCGGAACGGCTGGACCCAATGCTCCGCGCCGTCGTACTTGGTGGCACGCAGCGTGATACGCGAACCCGGCGCAGCCACCGATCCGGGGTGCCCTTCCATTCCGCGATGATACATGCGGCCCCCCGCCCCCGGCGCCTTTTACGTGAAGTTCGCAGGAAAAAGTCGATGAAGCGCGGCTTTGCCCGCCTAGTTGTTCACCAGGATGAGGCCCATGAGCGTGCCTATGCCCAGCGCGGCGAGCCCCATCATTGCGCAGATCACGATGTGGATCGGCTTGAAATCCGTCACGATGTCGTGGTGCATCGGTGCGGCGTTCGGGTCCTGGTGCGCGTCGGCCATGGCCAATCCCCCGGGGTGTGCGTTCCCCGATTGTGACGCCGCGCCCGCTTGCACGCACATGCGGCCGCTCGCGCCTGCTACCGTGTCTTCATGCCCCGGACCCTCGTGACGAAGCGCATCACGGTTCCCGGTAACCTCCAGATCGCCTGCGACCAGTTCAATCGCGGGCAGTTCTTCGAATGCCACGAAACGCTTGAGGAGATCTGGCAGCAGGAACCCGGCCCGGTGCGGGACCTCTATAAGGGAATCATCCAGCTCGCCGCGGCCTTCGTGCATATCACGCGCAACCACTATCGCGGCCCCGATCGCCTCTTCGGCACCGCCGCCGGCTACCTTCGGCCCTACGCCGGGACGGGCGCGATGGGGTTCGACGTCGCCGCGCTCGTCTCCGCGATCGAGGCGGCGCACGCCCGCCTGCGCGCCACCGGGCCGGCCCACCCGGCATCGCTCTACCCGGGCGCCGAGCCCGTGCTCGCCTTCGATGCCGGGCGCCTTCCCGCGGAGGCTCGCCGATGGCACGCCTGGGGTTTCAATGACAGGGGCATTGCGAATGTGATGGAGATCACAATCGTCGAGTAAACCTTTGCCCCGGGCAGCTTTCCTTCGACAGCCCGAACGGGGACGACGCGGTACGCTCGACCGACGCGCCCGCGCCGTAGGTGCGCGAGCCCCACAACGACCCGCCAAACGCCCGGCCGGGCACCCTCGCGGGTCCACCACGCACACGGGGAGGCGAGGAGTGCCAGGAAAAGACGGAATCACCATGGCGGCCGACGAAGTCGTCATTGAAGCGCGCGACGTCCAGAAGACGTACGACACCGGGTCCATCCAGGTGCACGCCCTGCGCGGCGTCAGCCTCTCGGTCCGCCGGGGCGAGATGGTCGCCATCATGGGCCCCTCGGGCTGCGGCAAGACGACCCTGCTCAATAGCCTCTCCGGGCTCGACGACTTCGACTCCGGCGACGTGCTCATCAACGGCACCGACATCACGCGCATGCCGGACGACAAGAAGACCGAGTTCCGCGCCCGCGACATGGGCTTCGTCTTCCAGACCTACAACCTGCTGCCGGTGCTCACCGCCGCCGAGAACGTCGAACTGCCGCTCATCGTCTCGGGCACGCGCCCGAAGGTGGCCCGCGAGATGGCGCTCCAGGCGCTCGACCGCGTGAACCTGCGCGACAAGGCGAACCAGCGCCCGTCGCAGCTCTCCGGCGGCCAGCGTCAGCGCATCACCGTCGCCCGCGCCGTCGTGAACCGCCCGGCGATCATGTGGGCCGACGAGCCCACCGGCGCCCTCGATTCGGCCACTGCCACGGAGATCATGGACCTCATCGTCGAACTCAACCAGAGCGCGCATCAGACGTGCGTCATCGTCACGCACGACCCGAAGGTCGCCGCGCGCTGCCATCGCACCGTCCACATGGCCGATGGCGTCATCATCCGGGAGGACACGCAGGCCACCATGCGCGAGGTGGCCGGGAGCCACGCGTGAACGAGCTTTTCGGACTCTCCATGAACTACATCGCGATCGGCTGCGTGGCCGTGACCGTGCTTATCTTCCTGCTCGTCGCGATGATCGCCATCCGCAACCCCGTCATGTTCAAGATGGGGCTTCGCAACATCCCCCGCCGCAAGGCGCAGACCGCGCTCATCATCGTCGGCCTCATGCTGTCGACACTGATCATGAGCGCCGCCTTCGGCACCGGCGACACGCTCACGACGAGCGTCACGCAGGAGGTCTACAACCTCCTCGGCGAAGCCGACGAGCTCATCACCTGGGACACCGATAAGCAGGCCGCCGCCCAGGACGACCAGGTCATCCCGCTCGCCGAAGTCGAGGGATGGCAGAAGCAGTTCGCGAACGACCCGGATATCCAGGCGTTCGTCCCCGTCAGCTTCACGAGCCTTCCGGTTCAGAACCAGCGCACGCGCCTGAACGAAGCGAGCGCCACGATCGTCGGCTTCCGCGCCCAGGACGCGAGTGCGCTGGGCGGCCTTCACGACGTGAACGGGAAGCCCGTGACCCTCGCCGCCAACGAGATCGCGGTCAACAAGGACCTCGCCGAGAAGATCGACGCCCGCCCCGGCGACCAGCTGTCGGTCTACTACGAAGGCAAGCCCGTCACCCTCGTGGTCAAGGCCATCGCGCCGAACGAGATCCTGAGCGGCGCTTTCAACACCTTCAGCAGGCAGGGCGGCGGCGTCGATTTCGCCACCCTCAGCGCGATCACCGGCAAGGGCGACAACGCCAACGGCGTCTTCGTGTCCAACCGCGGCGGCGTGAAGACGGGCATGGACCGCTCCGATGCGGTCGTCGACAAGCTCGAAACCGCCGTCGGCGACCGGCCCTACCAGGTCGAGGCGTTCAAGAAGGATGCCGTCGCCTTCGCGGAGCTGCTGGGCAACGCCTTCACCACCATCTTCGTGGTGTTCGGCCTCTTCTCCATCGCCGCGGGCGTGCTCCTCATTTTCCTCATCTTCGTGATGCTCGCGGCCGAGCGGAAACCGGAGATGGGCATGGCCCGCGCGGTCGGTGCCAAGCGCCGCCAGCTCGTCGAGTGCTTCCTCGCCGAGGGCATGGGCTACGACCTCGGTTCGGCGCTCGTCGGGCTGGTCGCGGGCATGGGCGTGACGGTGCTCATGATCGCCATCATCAAATCCACCGCGGGCGACAACCTGGGGCTGGACCTCACCGTCTCGTTCACGCCGCGCAGCCTGGTCGTGGCGTTCTGCCTGGGCGTCATCGCGACCTTCATCGTCATCTTCATCTCGTCGTGGCGCGCGAGCCGCCTCAACATCACGGCCGCCATCCGCGACCTGCCGGAATCGCACCCGGTGAACCCGGAAGCCTCCACCTGGCGCGGCTATGTCCGGGCGGCCCTCAACGGCGTCCTGGCCACCGGCGTGCCCGTGGGTGCATCGCTGTTCCTCCTGGGGCCGGCGGGCATGGTGCCCGGCGCCGTCCTCATCGTCGTCGGGCTCATCGCGCCCTGGTTCTACCTGCTGCGTGGCCACAACACGGGCCTCCCGCGCGAACACCGTACGACCGAGGGCCCACCGCGCTGGCCGTGGATTCTCGGGCTCGCACTGCCCGTCATCGGCTGGGTGCTCATCCTGCCGTGGTACCTGATCGCGTTCGTGCTGGTGCGCTTCACGCGCGACCGCAAGCCCGCGTCGATGCCGCTGTGGCTGCCCGTGGCCGGCATCCTCGTGCCGCCGCTGGGCTTCGTCGTGGCGCTGCTTCAGCAGGCGCGCGTGCAGATCGCATGGAGCGTGGGCGTCGCCTTCGCGTTCGGCCTGGCCGGCGTCGCGATGACCTACGCGGGCATGGAACGCGACAGTTCGTTCTGGTTCCTGCTCGGTGTTTCGCTGCTGTTCCTGTTCGCGGCCGTCACGCTGCGCTATTTCGGCGTGTCGCCACGGCTTTCGTTCACGGTCACCAGCGCGCTCCTGCTGGGGATCTGGTACCTCCCCGGGAGCGCCTACGAACAGGTCGTGGGCGAACTGAACGGCGACATCGAGATGTTCTTCCTGAGCGGCATGGTGATGGTCACGGCCGCCGTCTTCATCGTCGTCTACAACGCCGACATCGTGCTGCCACTGATCGCCCGGCTCGGTTCCCGTTTCGGGCGCATCCTCCCGGCCATCAAGACGGGCGTGGCGTACCCGCTCACGGCCCGCTTCCGCACCGGCATGACGATGACCATGATCGGCCTGATCATGTTCTCGCTCGTCATGATGGCGACGATGAACCGGAACTTCTCGGCCATCTTCCTGAACGATGAGTCGCGCGGCGGCTTCGATATCATCGTCCAGCCGAACGAGAACAACCGCATCGACGACTTCGCCTCGACCCTGAACGCCGCCGGCCTGCCGCCGACCGGGATTCAGACGGTCGCCCAGGTCCGGATGGCCGGGTCGTTCGAGGCCGAAGTCCAGAACAAGGACGGCCACAAGGTCGACAATCCGAAGACGCCGGAATCGGGCGACAAGTACGTGCCCGACTTCCTGCGCTTCACCGTGATCGGGGCGGACGAAGGCTTCATTCGCTCCACCAACATCGGCATGCGCATTCGCGCCGAGGGGTACGAATCCGACGCGCAGGTCTGGCAGGCGATCCTCGCCGACCCGACGAAGGCCGTCATCCCCTCCTACCTCGTCTCGGCCAGCGATGGCGGGTTCGGCGCGCCCACGGGAGACCTCCTCAAGCTGGACGAGATCACCGGCCCCTTCCAGCCGTTCACCCTGGCGCTTCGTGACCCGGGTACCGGCAATACCACCACAGTCACGGTCATCGGGGTCATGAAGGACGCGGCGGGGACGTTCCTCACCCTCGGCGGCAGCGCCGATGGCACGGGCGGCATCATCACGGGCATGTCCACGCTCGAAAAGACGTTCCCGAACTCCCGCACCCAGCGCTTCTACCTCACGTTGAAGGACGGCGTGGACTCCGAGACCTACGCCAAGCAGGTCGAATCGACGCTCGTGCAGGCCAGCGCCGACTCGCTCCAGAAGCTTCTCGATGACCAGCAGGCGATCTCGAACGGGTTCCTGCTCGTCTTCCAGGGGTTCATGGGGCTCGGCCTGATCGTCGGCATCGCCGCCCTCGGGGTGGTGGCGTCGCGAGCCGTGGTGGAGCGCCGCCAGCAGATCGGCATGCTCCGGGCGATCGGCTACCAGCGGAGCATGGTCGCGCTCAGCTTCCTCTTCGAATCCGGGTTCATCGCCCTCTCCGGGATCCTCCTCGGGCTCGTGCTGGGACTCTCGCTCGCGTGGGTGCTCTTCGTCACGGGCGAATTCGGCGAGGAATCGAAGAACGCGCCGTTCGTGGTCCCGTGGATGAACCTCACCATCATCTGCACGATCGCTTTCACGACGTCGATGCTGATGACCTTCCTCCCGGCGCGCGGCGCCGCGCACGTGCCCGTGGCCGAGGCCCTGCGCTACGAATAGTGTTCTCGGGGCCGCCCGGGTGTTTGAACAACCCGGGCGGCCTCGCGAACCGCACGCTGTGAACGCTCCCCTGCTACAGTCCCCCGGTGGACCGTCCTGAGTTGCTCGGCACCCGCCTGTTCGACCTCACGGGCCGCGTGGCCGTCGTCACCGGCGCCGGGCGGGGGCTGGGGCGAACGATGGCGCTGGCCCTCGCCGCCGCCGGCGCCGACATCGGCGCCAGCAGCCGCACCCTCCCCGAGCTGGAGACCCTCGCCACCGAGGTGCATGCCCTCGGCCGCGCCTGCGAACCCATCCCGGCGGACATAACGGATCCCGCAGCCGCGGAGGCGCTCGCCGCCAGTGCCATCGGCCGCTTCGGGCACATCGACATCCTCGTGAACAACGCGGGCATCAACATCCGCAAGCCCGTGCTCGAACTCACCCACGCCGAATACCGGCAGGTGCTGGCGACCAACCTGGAAGGCTACTTTCTCGCTGCGAAAGCCATCGGTCCCCACCTCGTCGCGCGCGGCGCGGGGAAGGTCATCAACATCTCCAGCATCCTGGGGAGCGTCGCGCTGCCCAACCAGGCCGCCTACGCGAGCGCCAAGGGCGGCATCGAGCAGCTGACGAAAGTGCTCGCTCTCGAATGGGCGGCCGCGAACGTGCAGGTGAACGCCATCGCCCCCACCTACTTCGAGACCGACCTCACCCGCCCGCTCTACGAGGATCCGGAACGCCGCCGCTTCATCACCGAACGCACCCCGGCCGGCCGCTGGGGGCAGCCGCACGAGCTCGCGGGCGCCGTCATCTTCCTCGCGAGCGCGGCGAGCGACTACATCACCGGGCACACGCTGGTGGTGGATGGCGGCTGGACGGCCTGGTAGCAGGCTAGCGGCGGTGGTACTGCATCGGCCGCGATGGCCAGTCCGCCGCCGTGGTGGTGGCGCGCGGCGCGCCCTCGCCCGGCGCCGCCGGGGCATCTTGCCAGAAGGTGAAGAGGTAGTTGTCCGGGCCCATGACCTGGCACTCCAGGTGCCCATCGATGTCCGCCGGGGGCATCACCGCGAGCGCGCCCATCGCAAGCGCCGTCGCGTATGCCTGCTGGGTGGCCGACACGCGCAACCGGATCTCGGCGCCGATGCCGCGCGCCACGCCCTCGCGTGCCAGCGCGTTGAACCACGGGTGCGAACGGGAGGCCTCATCCGCGTGCAGCGAGATGCGCCCGCCGTCCGCATCGAGCTCCGCGAAGCCGGGGTGGCGCGCCACCACGCGCACCGAGGCCGCCTTCTCCAGGAAGTCGGTCACACCGGGGATGTCCGTCGTCCACAACACGAGCCCGAGCCCGCTTTCGCCTGCCAACGCCGAGCCTCCGCACCCTCCGCCAGCGCGCAGTATAAGTGGCAGTCAAGTATCAAGCCCCTCAGCTCTCCATAAAGGACGCGATTGTTAAGATCCCCCTCACGAAGCCCGCTCGAACGCCCCCAATCCCCGCCAGCGGCCTCGCGAACGGTCTACGCCGGCCGGAATTTCGGCAGCGCGACGTCCTCGTACTTGTCCCAATGGACCACCACGGGCATGCCTACGCGGATGGCATCGTTCGCAATCCCGACGATGTTCGTCGGCAGGCGCACGCCCTCTTCCAGCTCCACGAAGGCGACGTTGTACGGCGTCTGGAACCCCGGGTGGTAGCGCTGATGCATGATGCCGAAGCTCCGCACCACGCCCCTCCCGCTCGATTCGACCCATGCCGTTTCGTCCGCGAGGCAGACATCGCAGTGCCGCCGTGAAGGCAGGCGGAGGGCGCCGCAGGCGGTGCACTTCATCAGCATCAGCCGCCCGGCCATGCCGCCGTCGAAGAACTCCTTCGAAATCTCATCGGCCTGGGGAAGCGGGCGCGAAGGCGCCGGGGTCATGTCCGTCATGGCTTAGCTCCGGTTCGGGCTCAGGATGAGAGCACCGTGGTAGTTGAGGATGCCGCCGTTGCCGGTGCAGAGGATGGCGTCGTTCTTCTGCTGCCGCTCGCCGCCCTCGCCACGCCCCTGGATGACGGCCTCGCTGAGCGGCGTCATCCCCCACATGTAGTACCCGGAGAGTTCGCCGCCGCCCGTGTTCGTGGGCAGCGAACCGCCCGGACCGAGCTTGCCATCGGCCACGAACGGCCCGCCTTCGCCCTTCGCGCAGAAGCCGTAGTCCTCGAGCGTGACGAGCACGGTGTAGGTGTAGCAGTCGTACAGCTGGAGCTGGCTCATCTCCCGGGGGCCGAGGCCGGCCATCGAGAACGCCGTCTTCGCCGCGATCTTCGCGCCGGTCTCCGTCTCCCAGTCCGACCCCGAACGCAGGGGGTCGCCGGGGTGTCCCTGTCCCATCCCGAGCACGTACACGGGCGGCGCTTTCATGTCTTTCGCCTGGTCGGCGCCGCTGACAATCACGGCCACCGCGCCGTTCGAGACCAGGCAGCAATCGAGCAGGTGCAGCGGCTCCACGATCCAGCGCGAGGCGTGGTACATCTCCATGGTCATCGGATCGCGCATCTGGGCGCGCGGGTTCATCACCGCCCATGCGCGCTCGGCCACGGCGATGGCGCCGAGCTGGTCGTGCGTCGTCCCGTACAGCTCCATGTGGCGGCTGCAGGCGAGCGCGTAGGACGTATTGGGCCCGAAGAACCCCGCGTGCTGGTAGAGCCCGGCCACGCCTTGCGGCCGCGAGGGCATGCGCGACGCCCCGCCGTACGATGAGCCGCTCGACTTCCCTTCGGTCAACGGGTTGTCGGCGAAGACGCACACGACGTGCTTCGCCATGCCCGCGGCGATCGCGAGGCTGGCGTACTGCACCATCTGCGCGGCCGTCGAACCAGCCGCGTTCATGTGGTTGAGCAGGCGGAGGTTGTTCAGCCCGAGGTAGTTCTGCAGCCCGAGCCCGATGCCGCCGCCGGTCGTGCCCGTGATCCCGGGATTGATCAGCAGGCCATCGATCTCGTCCTTGCGAAGGCCGCTATCGGCGACCGCCTCGCGCACGGCATCGGCCGCCAGTTCGTTCGCGCTCTTGCCGAAGATCCGGCCCATCGGCGTGATGCCGAGGCCCGTGATCGCGGTCGCGCCGCGCATCGGGTGTCCCATCGCTGCACCTCCGCCGCGATTCTAGGGCCCGCCGCGCCGCTCGCAACCGCCCCAGGTCACGCTCGGGGGCGAAACACCCACGCACGCAGGAGCAGGAATCGCACCGCCGTGGCCGCCACGCCGGAGACGAGGCCGAGCGCCGTGGTCGCCGCCACGCCCCGCCCGGGGAGGGCGGCCATGAGCGCCATCAGCACGACGCTCGACGCTCCCAGGCTGACGGCATAGGCCACGGCGTAGCCCGCGACCTGCCGCGCGACCGGACCCCCGCGGGCATCGAAGGTAATCGCCCGGTTCGCGGCGAAGTTGGCGGCCATCGTCAGGCCCAGCGCCGCCGCGTTCGCCGCGATCGGCGCCAGCACGTGCAGCAAGAGCGGGAAGATGACCGCGTACGCCGCCGTGCACGCCAGCCCGATCGCGCCAAACGAAACCGCCTGGAACTGGAGGGACCGCTCGCCCCGTCCGGTTTCGCGGGCGACGGGGGCCCGCCACGTCGCGCCGGACCGCGAATGCAGCGTCACGACCCACCTCGCACGAGCGCGCCGCAGTCGTAGAGCGTGCCGCCGCCCTGCGTGCCGGGGCCCCGAGTGGTCCCCTGGCCGGTCGTCGTGCCGCCGTATTGCGAAGGGCTCACGACGGTACAGGCCGATTGGACGTACCCGGTCACGGTGGTACTGCCGCCGCCCGGGCCCGCGCCGCCCAGCAGGAAGAACCGGACTTCGCCGCTCGCGATCATCGCCTTCGCCTGCTCGAGCGTGGGCGCCGGGCCGCCGCCGTTGAAGCCGCCCATGGTCATGACCGGCTCGCCCGTCGCGATGATGATCGGCGCCGTCGTCTGCGAACCCGACGCCGCGACGAGGTATTTCGCGCCGCCGCGGTTCGCCTCCAGGTACGCGACCAGGCCGCTCTGCACGGTTGGGTTGCCGCTGCCGCCCGGGCGGTTCACCGTTCCCGCGCCGGACGGGTTCGCCGCCGGGTCGCCGCCACTGCCGGGGCCGTCGAGCACGGTCGAAGCCCACATCGCCGGCGCGAAGAGGAGCACGCCAATGCCGAGCAGCGCCGGGGCGAGGGTCGCCATTGAGATGCGCCGTTCGGTGGTCAGCCATCGCCTCCCGAGGACGACGGCGGTGCCGCCCGCGACCGCGACGGCCGCGCCGGCCACGAGCACTGGCGAAAGCCAGCCGTTCCAGCCGTTTCCCCGGCCGATGAGGTCCACGCCCACCCACGCGCTGCCGGCCATCGCCGCCACGGGGAAGACGAGCCGCCAATCGCGCGCTCGCAGGAACGCGACGAACATCGGCACGGCGATGCCCGCCAGTGCCGCCAGCGCCGGAGCCATGGCCGACGTGTAGTACGTATGGAAGATGCCCTCGGCCTTGCTGAACACGACGAAGTGGGTCACCGCCCAGGCGCCCCAGAAGATCACCGAAGCCCGCATCGGGTCCGTGCGCGACGCCCGCCCGCGCCCGGCGAACCCGGCCACCGTCGCCACCGCCGCCAGGGGAAGCAGCCACGCGATCTGGGTGCCATTTTGCGTGTTGAAGAGGCGCGCCCAGCCCGGGTTGCCGCCGAATCCGCCGGGTCCGCCGGGTCGCGCGCCATCGTCGCCCGGGACCACGCCCGCGGGCGGTCCCCCCGCTGTTGCGCCGTCGCCGCCGGTGGGCGGAACCCCGCCGGATAATGGCCGGTCGTCGCCAACCGGCGGGAGTGTCCCTCCCGGCGGCTGGTTCGGCGCCGCAGCGTCATCGCGCGGGATGGTGCCATCGTCGCCCGGGGCCGCGAACGGTGGTTGGCCTGCATTCCCGCCCGGGCCGCGCTGCTCCCCGAAGATGCGCCCGAGGCCGTTGTAGCCGAACACCAGGTCGCGCACGGTGTTGTTCTCGCTGCCGCCGATGTACGGCCGGTCCGCCGCGGGGATGCTGTCGACCACGGCCATCCAGCTCGCGGAGACGGCGAGGAGCACCGCGAAGGCGCCCGCCAGGTGCACGAAGCGCGCCCTGAGGCTCACCGGCGCGGCGAGCGCGTACACGACCGCGAGCGGCGGCACGACCAGGTACGCCTGCAGCATCTTCACGTTGAAGGCGACGCCCACGATGGCCGCGCTCGCGAGCGCCCATCGCCAGCTGCCCCGTTCGGTCGCTTCGAGCCCGGCCCAGCCCGCGAGCACGAGCAGGAGCACGAGAAGCGCGTCCGGGTTGTTGTCGCGCATGACCGCCGCCGTGATCGGCGAGGTCGCGAGCGCGAAGCCCGCCACCGTCCCGGCGACCGTGCCGAAGCGCTTCGCCACCATCGCGTACAGCACCACGACCGAGGCGACGCCGGCCAGGGCCTCGGGCGCGAGCATCGCCCAACTGTTGAACCCGAACACCCGGACCGAAAGCGCCTGCACCCAGAGCGCCGCCGGCGGCTTATCCACCGTGATGAAGCTGCCCGGGTCGATCGCGCCGTAGAAGAACGCCTTCCAGCTCACACTCATGCTCTTCACGGCGGCCGCGTAGTAGGTGTTCGCGTAGCCGTTCGCATCGAGCTTCCAGAGGTAGAGCACGGCCGCGAGCGCCGCCACGGCGATGCCCCCGGCGTGGCGCTTCGCGAACGGCGCCGCCGCCGTGAGGCCGCGTGCGTGCAGCCCGGGCAGCGCCCTCCGGCTCGTGTTCTCGCTCTCCATCTCACGAAGCATGGCGCACCCCCGCCGAAGCGAGGCGCCGGGTACTGATGGCCCGGCGTGAGATGTGGTCGCCCGTGGGTGCCGTTCGGTTCATGGCGATGGCTCCAGCGCTGGGAAAACGAAACGCCTCGCCGGGACGGAGGAGGGGGAGTCCCGGCGAGGCGTTCATGGAAGGGGTATGGCTAGTTGGTGGTCGAAGGTGCCGCCTGCGGTCCGCGAGCGGGGCGCCCAACCTGGTCGATGCGGCTGTCGAGGTTCGCCGTGAAGTCGGCGAGCTTCTGGTCGGCCTGGGCCTGCGTGATCTTGCCGGCGGTCACGTCCGCGGCGAGGTCGGCCTTCTTGTCGGCGGTGAGGAACGCCTTGAGCGCGTCACGCGTCTTCCCGTGGTTCTGGGCGACGGTGGCCAGGCTCTGCGTGCTCATCTCGGTGCGAAGGGTGTCCTCGCTGATGCCCAGCCAGGTGGCGAGGCTCGCGGAATCGACCATGCCGCCGCCGGGGCCGCCACGGCCGTGGTCACCGCCCGGGCCGCCCTTGCCGCCGCCGACCATGAAGCCGGCGCCCGCCTCGGCGGCACGCGTCTTCATCTCGGCCGCGCGCTCGGCGGTGATGGTGCCCTTCGCCACGAGCTCGTCGATCGTCGCGAGGTTCGCCTTCTGCACGGCGGCGTTCAGGGTGTCGACGCTGATGCCGAGGTTGGCGGCGAGCTTCGTCATGTAGGCGTTGAGTTCGGCGGCGCGCTCGGCGGCGTGGTCCGTCGTGGTCGAAGGCGCCGTCTGGGTCGAAGGCGTCTGCGTGCTCGTCGCGCTCTGGGCCTGGACGAGCGTGCCGCCGAAGATGCCGATTGCGCTGAACGCGGCACCGCCGGCGAGGGTGAGGGCCTGGATCTTGTTCATCGTGGGTGCTTCCTTCCTGTCGTGGTGGGGACGTCCCCGTGGGTTCGGAGTGATTCGTCGAGCCCGGGTTCGCCGCCCGTTTCCCCCTTGCTCTGAATGCAGAATGCCGCCGCAAGGTGAGCGCCCTCGGGGAGCAAGCTGAGAGGTCCATGAGAAAGGGAAATGCCGGGTCAACGCCGCTCGCCGCCTTCGCACCATGCGCCGGACGCGAGAAGGGGACGGCCATCCGTCCCCCGGGTCGATACGCACTGTCGCTGTTAGACGGGCAGCGCCACCGAGAAGACCGCCCCGTGGGGCACGTTCGCGCGCGTCGCCACGCTCCCGGCGTGGGCCTCGACAATCGCCTTCACGATCGCAAGCCCAAGGCCCGTGCCGCCGCCCTTGCTGCGCACGCGGCCCTTGTCCACCCGGTAGAACGGTTCGAAGACGTGCTGGGCATCCTCCGCCGTGAGGCCCGGCCCCAGGTCGGCGACCTCCAGCACCGCGCGCATCCCCTCGTCGCGCACCGACACGGTGACCGGCGCATCGGCCGGCGTGTGGTTGATCGCGTTCGTCACCAGGTTCGCGATGACCTGCCGCAGGCGCGCTTCATCGCCGTTCACGTACACGGGCTCGGGTGCGATAAGTTCGACGGTACGGCCGGGAGCGACCACGCGCGCGTCGTCGACGGCATCCTGCGCGAGTTGCGCGATGTCCACGGGCGCGCGGTCCAGCGGCCGGCCCTGGTTGAGCCGCGCGAGCAGCAGCAGCTCCTCGACGAGCACGCTCATCCGCGCGGACTCCTCGTCCACGCGGCGCATCACCTTGGCGAGGTCCTCGGGGCGCTGGTCGGCGCCGCGGCGGAAGAGCTCGGCATAGCCACGGATCGAGGTGAGCGGCGTGCGCAGTTCGTGCGATGCATCGGCGACGAAGCGGCGCAGCTGCTCCTCCGATGCCTTCTGCTCGGCGAACGCTTCTTCGAGGCTGCCGAGCATCTGGTTGAGCGCCGTGCCCAGCCTGCCGACCTCGGTGCGGTTGTCGGTGTGTTCCACGCGCCGGGTGAGGTTGCCGGCGGCGATTTCGCCCGCGGTGACCGC
>JAXLWZ010000023.1:0-30877 GCA_046328225.1 Dehalococcoidia bacterium
CGAGGAACACGGCCGCGCAGCCGAGAACCAGCATGGGCAGGCTCGCGCGCGTCGCCTTCCAGCCCGAACCCACCCCGGGAACCTGTGCGGTCAACCGGGGGACTCTCCCAATCGCACCGTCGGCATCTCGCGGCGTACATTACCCGGCGTTTTCTCCTCGAACCATCGTGATTTACCCGCACGCGCGACGAAATGTGACGCGTTCGACGTTGGCCTTCGATGCGGCCCTCATTCGTGCCGTCGCCACCGTGTGACGCCCTCGCAACGGGCCCCGCAGGACCATGGATGCCAAACACCGCCCGGGAGGGTTCCATGGCGAGAAATCCCAACAAGCTGGAGAAGCTCCAGCGCGAATCGGCCTTCCGGCCTCAGCAGCAGTACGACGAGGAGATGGGCCATCGCGACGACTGGGCGCGCGGCTCCCGCTACGAGCGCGAGTTCGACCCCGGACGCTCCGGCGCCAACTTCTCCAATCCCTCCGGCTGGCCCGACCCCGACCGCGGCTACGGCCAGGACAGCCGCTACAGCGAATGGAGCCGCGGCCCCCGCCAGTTCGACTCCAGCGGCTACGCGTCGCAGGGCCGCTACAGCAATCACGGCTACTTCGGCGGCTCCGGTGGCGAATACCGCGGCATGCGCGAACGCGACCGCAGCGACGACTGGCGTGGCTATGGTAACGACTACGCCTACAACGCCGAAGGTCGCGACTGGTCCGGCCCCGAAGGCGAAAGCCCCTACGTATCGCGCTACCGCCAGGGCGAAGCCACGTCCCGCGAACCGATGTACGGCGGCTTCGGGCACTACGGTGGCGAGCGCATGTACGGTGGCCGCGCCGGCATCAGCAGCGCGGGCGCGCCCTACCGTGGCGGCCTCGAGGGCAGCTCCTACGGCAGCTCCTTCGGCAGCTACGGTGAGGACGAAGGCTACCGCGGCCGGCCGCGCTCCGGCGCCTATGGCGGCCGGGGCGAATTCGGCTACGAAGGCGGTGAATCCCGCATCGGCGGCGCTTTCGGCGGGGGCGAAGGCCGCACCGGTACCTACGGCTACGAAAGCTACGGCATGGCCTCCCCCGGCCGCTGGGGCCACGATGGCGGCGTCTTCGAGCGCGGCGAATACTCCGGCCGCGGCCCGCGCGGCTACCAGCGCAGCGATAGCCGCATCCAGGAAGATGTCTGCGACCGCCTCTGCCAGTTCGGCCAGGTCGATGCGTCCGGCATCGATGTCCGCGTCAGCGGCGGCGAAGTCACCCTCGACGGCACCGTCCCGGACCGCCGGCAGAAGCGGCTCGCGGAGGACGTCATCGAGGACATCTCCGGCGTGAAGGATGTCCTGAACCACATCAAGGTGCGCGGCGAAGGCGGCGCGATGCCGCCCACCGGCGAAAATGCTTCGCCCGCCACCAATGGCGCCGCGAGCAAGGCACGGACGACCGCGCGCACGCGGGTCTGACCGTCGCTACCCCGTCCGCGCCCCGGCACGGCCCCCGGCAACCCCGGGGGCCGTGCTGTACCATCGCGCCGTGTACGAGCTCACGGCTGGCATCGTCCTCTGGCGCGGCGACGAGATCCTCGTGATGAAGCGCGCCGGGGGAGGGTTCGCGAGCGGCGGCTGGTTCATCCCCGCCGGCCACGTCGAGCCCGGGGAGCGGCCCGCCGAGACGGCCGTGCGCGAACTCGCCGAGGAGACCGGCATCGCCCTCCCGCCGGGCGCCCTCTCGCTCGCCGAGATCATGTCCTATGAGCACGAAGGCGGCCTCGCGCACAGCACCCTCTACAACGCCCGCTGCCCCGATGGCGCCGAGCCCGTGCTCAACCGCGAACACGCCGTCGCGCGCTGGATGACGCCGGAAGCGTTCATCGCCCGCTTCCTGGATCCGGCCATGCTCGCGAGCCGCGGCCTCGATGCTCCGGCGCTCGCCCTCGCCGCCGAGGTCGCCCGCGCGGTCCGCGCCGCCGCCCATGCGCGCGGGCTCGCCGGCTCGGGCCGCGAAATCACCGGCTGGCAGGCCGTCCCCCCGTCGTAAGGTTCCGTCCGCCCGCGTTCGCGCCCCTGTCATTCGTCATCTGATGCACTGGAACGATGAACCAGCACCCGACCGACGGCGGCGAACAGCACGCTCTGCCCGCCACGTCTCGCACCGAACCATCCTCCCACGGCGACCCCGGCCGCTTCTTCGCGAATCACCCGCCCGTGCTCTGGCGCCTGTTCGCCGTGCTCGGCGTCCTCGTCGTCGTGGGCATGATTGGCGTCTACGTCGTGATTTCGAACAGCGACGGCAGTAACGAACGGGGCGAACCCCCCGGTGTCAGCGCGCGCGGCGAACAGTCCGCGGTCGCCGCCGAGGGCATCGGCGCCACCTCCGTGACCGTCGGCCAGCAGTTCTCCCCGGCCTCGCTCATCATCCCGCGCGGCGGCCAGGCGATCATCGCCATCGATGGCAACGCCGGCGCCTGCGCCCTCAAGAACAACGAGGACCGCATCGCCGCCCTCGCCTCGGGCGACAGCTACACCTTCGATGCGAAATCACCGGGCGAATTCCGCTTCAGCTGCGATGGCCAGCCGGGACGCGGCCAGCTCACCGTCACCGTCCCCTGATTTCGCGGGCGAACGGCCCCGGTACGCCGCCTACTGTTCGGTGGGCGGCGTGCCCGTTTTCGGTCCTGTGGGCGGCAACGTTGGCAGCGGCGGCGGGTCCGAACTCTCCGGAGGCGGTGGCCCCGGCTGCAATGGCGGCGGCGTGGGCGTGCTCGTCGGGGGCGGCGGCGGCGTGCTCGTGCTTCCGGGCGTTGCCAGTGGCGGCTCAGGGGTCGCGCTGCCCGGGACCGGCGTCATTGCCGGCGGTGGTGGCGGCGTCGCGACGCCGGCCGTACTCCCGCCTCCGCCTCCCGCCGTCGATGCCCGCCCGGAAGGCACTGGCGTGTAGGGCACCGCTCCCCGCAGCTGCGCGAGCGTGACCCGTTCGCGCGTCGGCGTCGGCGATGCCTTTCCCGCGGGCGTGGCCACCGCGGCCGGCGTCTCCGCGACCGTCGCGTGGGATGCTGCCGTCGCGGCCGCGGTCGCTGACCCGGTGACGCTCGCCTTCGAGCTCACATGCGGCACCGAGGCGGTCGGCACCGCCGTCTCCGCGGCGCCACCCTTCGAGGCGCCGCCGCAGTACGCGAACGCACCCGCACCCAGCGCGCAGCCCACCAGCACGATCACCGACCGGTTCATGCCCTGATGGTCGGTACCCAAACGGGACCGCCCGAGGAACGGTTCGGTGGCACTTAGGCCGGTGCGGTCCCCTCCCACTGCGCGATAACGCGCTCCGAGGCCAACCGCGCGAGCGCCGCCGCATCGAGCCCCAGCCGCTGCGCCAGCACCTCGTCCGTGTGCTGTCCCAGCAGGGGCGCCGGCGTCATCCCCACCGCCGAGTCGCTCATGTGGATGGGCGGCGCCAGCATCTCCCAGTCGCCGCGCGTCGGGTGGTGGATGGTCTGGATCATGTCGCGCTCGCGCAGGTGCGGGTCGTTCAGCACATCCTCGGTATCGAAGACCGCCGAGGCGGGCACGCCGGCTTCCGCCAGCTGTTCCATCGCCTCCCACTTCGTGCGCTGCATCGTCCAGCCGCTCACGGCATCCTTGATCGCCTCGCCGTTCGCAGCGCGCGAGAGGATCGTGGCGAAACGCTCGTCCGCCTGCATCTCCGGCCGGTCGATGGCGATCGTGAGCGAATCCCACATTCGCTGCGTAACGATATGGATGTAGACGTAGTCGTTCGGGCCGCCCGGCGCGCAGGGGTACAGCCCCGTCGCCGGCATCCCCGATGCCCCCGACCCGCGCCGCTGGATGGCGCCCGGGAACCGCTCCCGCCCGGACATCGGCATGCGCATGTAGTTCGCGACCGTCTCCTGCATCGCGATCTCGATCATCTGGCCGCGCCCCGTGACCTGCCGCTGCAGCAGCGCCGCGAGGATGCCCATCGCGAGGTGCATCCCCGAGCCCGTGTCGGCGACCGTCGCGCCCGGCTTCACCGGCGGCCCGCCCGGCTCGCCCGTGATGCTGAAGCTGCCGCCAGCGGCCTGCGCCACCCAGTCGAAGCACTTGTAGTGCGACCGCGGCCCGCTCGTCCCGAAACCCTTGATCGTGCCGTAGATGACGCGCGGGTTCGTCTCCCGAAGCACATCCCAGCCGATGCCGAGCTTCTCCATGATGCCCAGCGTGAAGTTCTCCACGACCACATCCGCCTGCTTCACCAGCTCCAAGAAGAGCTCGCGCCCGCGGGCGTCGGCCAGGTTCAGGGCGACGCTCCGCTTGTTGTGGTTGAACGACATAAAGTAGAGCGAGTCCTCGCCCGTCCCGCTCGTCATGCGGCCCGGGTCGCCGCTTCCGGGCTGTTCCACCTTGATGACGTCGGCGCCGAACCACGCCAGGTACTGGGTGCAGCTGGTCCCGGCTTCGTACTGCGTCAGGTCCAGGACGGTGATGCCATCGAGCGCGGGCATGGGCACTCCTCCGGTCGGTAGTGCCGGGGAGTCTACCGCCGCGCGCCCCAACGCGGCGCGTCAGATGCGCAGGTACGAATTGCCGCGGTCCATGGGCAGCACGCGCAGCTCGTGGCGGCGCATGTCGGGCTCCAGCCCCAGCGTTTCCATCACCGTGTAGCCCAGCAGCGGTTCCGTGCCGTCGGGAAGCTCAAGGCATTCGAAGACGCCTTCGCGACCCAGCACGCTGACGTGCGCGCCGAAATACAGACGCGCCGTGGCCGTCCCGGTGGCCGTGGTCACGGATACATCGCGCCTCGCGCGCAGCCCCAGCTGCTCGATCACGCTCCGCGGCAGGCAGAGCGTCGTGGCGCCCGTGTCCACCAGCACCTGTGGCAACGCGATCGCGCGAACAGCCTCGGCCGCGATGAGCCCGCTCTCCGCGCGCTCCGCACCGTAGTCGTTCGTGATCGTCACGCTCGTCGTGATCCGTCCCACGCAGCCCTCGTCGAACCCGGCCGCCCGTTCCAGCGCGATCGCGGTCATAGACCGAGTATACGGAATCCCCGCGCGCCACGGCCTGAGGCGCGCGCCCTACTCTGCCTTCTCCAGCTCGAACGCCGCGTGCAGTGCGCGGACGGCGTCGTGCACCTTCCCGGCGTCGATGATGCACGTCAGCCGGATTTCGCTCGTCGTGATCAGCTCGATGTTGATCCCCGCGTCGAACAGCGTCCGGAACATGCGCGCCGCGTAGCCGTGCGCCGTCTGGATGCCCACGCCCACGATGCTCACCTTCCCGAGCTCGCCGTTCGCCACGTAACTGCCCGCCCCCACCGACTGGCAGATCGAGGGCATGAGCGCTTCCGTCCGCTTCAGGTCCTTGCGGCCGATGGTGAACGTCAGGTCCGTCAGGTTGTGGTCGCTCGCGTTCTGGACGATGGTGTCAACGCTGATCCCGGCCTCGGCCAGCGGCTCGAAGATGTGCGCCGCGATCCCCGGACGGTCCGGCACCTGCCGCACGGTCACCTTCGCCACGTCGGTATCATGCGCGATCGCGCGCACGCGGTTCCGTTCTTCCAACTCCGTCCCTCCGTGGATCAGCGTGCCCGGCGCATCGACCATGCTCGATGTCACCATGATGGGCAGGTTGTAAACCGAAGCCAGCTCCACCGCCCGGTTGTGCATCACCTGCGAACCCTGCGTCGCCAGCTCCAGCATCTCCTCGTAGGTGATGTCCTTCAGCTGGCGCGCCATTGGCTCGATGCGTGGGTCCGTCGTGTAGATGCCCGTCACGTCCTTGCAGTTCTCGTAGCGGTCGGCGCCGAGCGCGATGGCGAGCACGATGCCCGTCAGGTCGCTCGCGCCGCGGCCCAGCGTGACGATTTCGAAGTCCTCGGTGATGCCCTGGAACCCGGCGACCACCGGCGTGCGGCCCGCCTCCAGCTCCTGCCGCACACGGTCGCCCTCCACGCGGGAGACGCGCCCCGCCTGGTGCTGCTGCGAACCGGTGTAGATGCCCGCCTGCTGCCCGGTCAGGCTCACCGCGTCCACACCGATCGATTGCAGCGCCATCGCCACCAGCGCGCACGACACCTGTTCGCCCGTCGCGACCAGCATGTCGAGCTCGCGCGGGTTCGGTTCGTCCGTGATCGATTGGGCCAGCGCGAGCAGGTCGTCGGTCGTGTCGCCCATCGCCGAAACCACCGCGACCACCTGGTCGCCGGCGGCCACGCGCCGGGCGATGCGCCGCGAAACGTTCCGGATGAGCTCCGCATTGGCGACGGACGTGCCGCCGTACTTCTGGACTACGAGCATGCCGTTTAGGATGCGCCAGCGCCCGTTTCGGGGCCAGTTCGCCTTAGGCCCGGTTCGCCCGCCCTGGCGCTGCCTCGCCCGTGCCCTCGTGGTGCCCGTCGTGGATGCCCCGCAGGTGGTCGTCGAGGTGATCCAGCTGGTCGTGCAGCTCCTGCATGCGCCGGTCGAGGTCGTTCATGCGCTCCCATTCCGGGTCTGGCAGCCGCTGCATCGCCCCGTTCGATTCATCGCGGAAGGCGACGATGTGCCCGGGCACGCCCACGATCGTCGCGTTCGCCGGCACGTTCGTGACCACGACCGACCCGGCGCCCACGCGCGCGTTCTCGCCAATCGTCACCGCGCCAATCACCTTCGCCCCCGCGCCCACGACGACGCCGTCGCGCAGGGTGGGATGCCGCTTCACGCGGCGCGTGCTCGTGCCGCCGAGGGTGACCCCCTGGTACAGCATCACATCCGCGCCAATCTCGGCCGTTTCGCCGATCACCACGCCCATGCCGTGGTCGATGAAGAAGCGCGGCCCGATCGTCGCCCCGGGATGGATTTCGATGCCCGTGTAGAAGCGAGCGGCGTAGGTGATCGCCAGCGGCGCGAGTGGAATGCCGTGCCGGTAGAGCGCGTGCGCCAGCCGGTGGGCCAGCCGCGCGTGAAAGCCCGGGTAGAACAGCACCACCGCCGCCGCGCTCCGCGCCGCCGGGTCGCGCTCGAGCGTCGCCCGTATGTCGTCGCGGATCTCCGAAAGCAATCCCATCACCGCGATCGTACAGCAGAACCGCGTGCGTCCGGCGTTCGCGCCATCAGGCGCGCGGCTGCGGCGCCCGGAACAGCCCCTCCTGCGCCACGCTCGCGATGCGCACGCCCGCTTTCGAATACATCCCGCCCCACATCAACGCGCGCGCCGACTGCGCGATCGGGCTGTCCGTCGCGTAGAGCACCCAGTCATCGAAGCGCGGCGGGTGGTGCCACCAGATCGCGTGGTCCAGGCTCGCCGTCGCTCCGCCCGGCTGCCACATCCCGAAGCGCTGCGCGACCGTCGCCACCATGCCGCTGTCGCTCAGCCACGCCAGCGCCGCCGCGTGGATGAGCGGGTCTTCCGGCAGTGCCGCCACCGGCTTCCCCCAGACCGTGCGATGCGGCAGGCCCTCCGCGCGCGGGTTCCCCCGCGCCGCGCGGATGTCGATGGGATTGAAGAACCGCCGGCTGTGGTTCCGCATCATCGGCGGCGGCATCGATGGCATCTGCGGCGATCGCGCCATCGATTCCCACCACGATGGCAGCGTCTCCGCCTCCGGCGCTTCCGGCATCGGCTCCTGGTAGGCGAAGTGGCCCTCTTCCGGCGCCACGAAGCCGATCGACGCCTCGAAGATCGTGTCCCCGTCCTGGAGCGCCGTCACGCGCCGCGTTGTGAAGTTCCGCCCGTCGCGGATGCGCTCCACGCGGTAGTCGATGTCCTTCGCGGGGCGCCCCGCGCGCAAGAAGTACGCATGCATCGAATGGATGTTGCCCACGGCATCGGCCCGGCCCGCCGCCATGATCGACTGCGCGAGCACGAGGCCGCCAAAGAGCCGCCCTTCGTCCTGCTTCACCCTGCCGGTGAAGCCGTCGCCCGCGGGCTGCACGTCGAGCTGTTCGAGGAGGTTGGTGATCGCGTCGCGCGGGTCCGCGATGTTCGGTTCGCTTTCGGGCATGAGTTCGTGGCGCGGCAAGGGCCGCGTGCGCTCCTAACGTATGGAAGTGAAGTGCCTTCGATGATAGCGCGCCCCTGTGTACCGCGCGTTTCGAACGCTAACGAACAGGATCCCCGGCGGCGGGGAGCAGCGGCTCGCCCTTGCACGTGAACGACCGCATCGTCGCCTCCACGCGCGGCAGCAGCTCGGCCGGCAGCGGCGCATAGTCCAGCGCGCGCGTCTCGGCCACCGCCGCCTCGTCGTGATAGGTCCACCAGAGCATGCGCAGCAGCACCGTCGTGCGCGCGCAGGCCGTGCTCTCGCGGTCCACCAGCAGGAAGGTGAAGCTCGAAACGGGATACGCCCCGGCGCCCTCCGCGTTCGTGATCGACGCCCGGTAATCCTCGGGAATGGCCGCCCCGGACGCGGCCGCCGAGACCGCCTCCAGCGTCGGCGCAACGAACGCGCCCGCCTTGTTCTGGATAAGCGCCATCTGCAGGCCCAGTTGGCGCGCGTAGCTGTAGTCCGCGTACCCGATCGCATAGGGCGTCTGCCGGATCAGCTGCGAAACGCCCTCGTTCCCGCGCCCGCCGATGCCGACCGGCCAGTTCGGGCTCTTCGCCGCGCCCACTTTCGCCGCCCACGCCGCGTTCACCTTCGTCAGCCAGTCCGTGAACACGAACGACGTCCCCGACCCGTCCGAACGCTGGACGACGCTGATCGCCTCCGCCGGCAGCGCCACACCGGGGTTCATCGCCGCGATCGCCGGGTCGTCCCAGCGCGTGATGGTCCCCAGGTAGATGCCGCCTACCACCGTGCCATCGAGCCGCAGCGGCTCTGCCAGCCCGGGGATGTTGTAGGCGAGCACGACCGCCCCGAGCACCGTCGGCAGGTGCTGCACCGATGGCTTCTTCGCGAGGTCCTTGTCCGACATCGGCGCGTCGGTCGCCCCGAAATCGACGCTCCCCTCGATGAACTGCTGAATCCCGCCCCCGGACCCGATGGCCTGGTAGTTGATGCGCACGTTCCTGGCGACCTGGTGGTTGTAGTCGTAGAACCAGGCCTGGTACAGGATCGCCGGGAAGGTGGCCCCCGCCCCGTTCAGCGACGCCCGGTCATCCTTTCCGGAGGTGGTGGTCAGCGGGCCATCCAGCGCCGGCGCGGAGGCGCCGCCCGAACAGCCCGCAGCGGCCATGGCCAGCAGCATCCCCGCGAAGAAAACGGCGGCGCGACACCTGAACCCCATGCCCTCAGGGTACGGTGCCCTCCCACGGGCCGCACGCCGCCATCCGGGCCATTCCCGGCCGCCGCCGGTCCATTCGCATGCTGTGCCGAGCTTCAGTCGATGGCCCAGCGCACCGTCACATCGACGGTCACCTTGCTCGTCCCGGTCTCGATGGGCGTGCTCGTTCCCGAGTCGGCGGCGGGTGCGCCCGCGGACCTCGATGCCGGGTACACCGGCGTGGCGCCCTGCGTTTCCGTGATGCTGCGCGGTTTGCCCAGCGTCACGCCGCCCAGCTTCGCGAGCTGCTCCGCCTTGCTCTTCGCATCCGCCATCGCCGCCTGGCGGGCCTGCTCGGCCGCTTTCGCCGTGTCCTCGACGCCGAAGCGCACGCTCTGCAGCCGCGCATCGTTGCCGCCCGCCTTCACGGCGTCGTCGATGAGCTTGCTGAAGCCGTCCAGCTTCCGCACGGTGACGGTGATCGTGTTCGTCACCACGTACCCGGTGATCGTGGGCGGCGAACCGGTCTTCGAGTAGTCGTAGCGCGGCTGGATGCTCAGGTTCGAAGTCTGCACGTCCTTCGCGTCCACGCCGTTCTGCTTCACCGAAGCGATGACCGTGGTCGCGAGCTGGGCCGCCCGTTCGCGCGCGGCTTCCACCGTCGCCGCCGTCACCTGCACGCCGACATCGAAGTAGCCCGTGTCGGGCTGCACGTGGGCCTCGCCGTGGCCCGCGACGGTCACGCCCGCCGTTTCCGCGTTGCCGCCGCCTGATTCAATCGTCACGTCGTCCCCCGAACATCCTGCCAGTGCGAGCGCCAGCATCGCCGCGCCCAGGGCCATCCCCAGCCCGCGCCTCATGCCATCCTCCGTCGCCGAAGCATCATCACCGTGGCCGCCCCAATCGATACGAGCGCGGCGACGCCCAGCGCCGCCCGCAGCACGTGCAGCCCGCCATCGCCGTCGTCGTCGTCGTCGCCAGCGCCGGCCGCCGGCGCGACCGCGCCACCGGTGACGCCGCCATCGGCTGAATACGCCGCGGCCGTCCCGGGCCGCGGTGTCGCGACGCTTTCGCCCCCGGTCACGGGCGCTACCGGCGTCGCGAAGGGTGTCGATGCGAACGGTGTGCCGGCATCGCCGGGGCCGGTGGCCGGCGCGCGCGGCGTCGGTGAAGTCGCCGCCGTCGCGGTCGCGGTCACGCCCTGCCCGGTGACGCCGCTCGTGGGCGAATACGGCGGGAGCGTGGGATTGAAGGGTGCCATCGTCGGGGGCGTTGTCCCGGACGAACGGCTCGCGTCGCCCGTCGCGAAGGCTGGCGCCGGCGCGCCGCCTCCCGCCGATCCAGCCGATTTTGCCGAGGCATCCTGCGCCGCCGCGAGGTTCGCGCTCTCGGCCGATGCGGCACTGTCGTCGTTGTTGGAACGGCCGCCGAGGGATTGCGCGGCGAACGTCATCGCCAGCGCGAGCACGGAGAACGCGGCCACCCCCTGCGCGAGCCGCAGTGCCATCGGCGCCCGCAAAGCCACGGGTTCCACTTTCGCGGGCGCGGCCACCATCGCCGGCGTCAGCCGGAACGAGCGCGGCGCTTCCAGCATTGGCAGCCGTTTCGCTGCCCGCCGGATCGCCACGAGCTGCGCCGCCTCGCGTGCGAGGTCCGGGTCGCGTGCCAGTTCGGCCTCGAAACGTGCCAGGCGCGCGCCCGAAAGCTCGCCGGCCACGTAGGCGTGGAGCAGGTCGCGCTGACGGCGGCGGGGCGAGAACCACGAGCGTATTCCCATCACCCCTCCCGACGCTCCAGCCCCTCGAAAAGTTCCGGGCGCGCGAGCATCGCTTGCCGCAACCGTTCCCGGCCGCGGTGGATGCGCGATTTCACCGTCCCCACGGAACTCTTCGTCAGCTTCGCCACCTCGTCGTAGGCGAACTCGTAGACATCCACCAGCATGACCGCCTGGCGCTGTTCGGGGGGCAAATCGCGTAGTGCAACTTCGAGCGCGCGACCAAATTCGTGATGTTCAACGATGAGATCGGCACCTTCGGAGGGGTCCGGGATCTCAACAGGCGACTCCTGCCTGTCGAAGATAGCTTCGAGGGAGGTGGCGCCATCCTTTCGCCGGCGCCGTCGCAGTTCGTCCTTGCTTTCGTTCGCGGCGATGCGCAGCACCCAGCTGCGGAAGCTGCCGCCCTGGAAGCGGTCGATCGCGCGGTAAGCCGAGAGGAACGCCTCCTGGGTCGCGTCCTCGGCCGCCTCGCGGTTCCCCAGGAATCGCAGGCAGAGGCTGTATACGTGCCCCTGGTAGCGATCGACGAGCCTGTTGAAGGCATCGAGGTCGCCGCCACGCGCCAGTACGACGAGCTCCTCGTCGCCGGTGGTTGGCTCCTCGCTCATGGCCGCGAGGGTAGGTCAATCCCCTGTAAAACGCGATAACGGGGAGCCCGAGGGAGGCATGGTAGGCTCATGACTATGGACCAGGACGGCCACCAGGGCCCGGACGGCTTCGAATCGCCCGAGTCCGAGGATGGCTGGTACTTCGACCTCCCCAGTGGGGCCTGGGAACGCCAGGAAGAGAAGAATCGCGAGCTGCGGGAGCGCATTCGCGGCAATATCACCCAGAACGCCACCCACGAACCGTTCCGTGGACGTCGCGCCCGCCCGGAGGAAGACACCCGTGGGGGCCTCGCCGGCTGGGCCGCGCGCCACATGGACGACCCCGAGCCCGAATCGCAGCCTTCCGAGCCTGCTCCCACCGCCCGGCGCGACGACGATGCACCGCTCGCCGCCTGGGCCGGTGACGGCTGGGACGACCCCGAGGCCGACCCCCTCTGGCAGGACGAGCCCGCTGTCCCCGCGCCGGTCACCGCCTCCCTCACCCCCGGGGATCCCTTCGCCGAGAGCGGCGACGACTTCGGCGACCCCGAGCTCATCAACGCGATGCGCGCCTGGGCGAACCAGCACGATGCCCCCGAGGCCCCCGAGGCCAGCGCGGAGCAGCCGGTGACCGACGTCGCCGAGACCGAAGCCGCCCTCGAGCCGGACGATATGGCGTCGGCGATGCGTGCGTGGGCCACGGCCGCCCCCGAAGCGCCCTCCGCCGAAGCCGGGCCCGAGATGCATCCCCGTCGCGGCGAATACCAGAGCAGCTGGCGCCGGGAAAAGCCCGCGAGCAGCGAGCCATCCCGCTGGCAGGAAGCCTTCGAAGGCGCCCCCCGCGGCGAGAACATGCTCGACAGCATGCGCGCCTGGGCCGACAACGGCCCCGTCCTTCCCCCGGACGAGCAAGAAGCGGCCGCGCCGACCGAGATCCCCGAGGAGTTCCTCAAGCCCTTCGATTGGGAGCTCGACGAAGCCGCCGCCGCGACCGTCGCCATCTTCCCGGCGCGCTCACAGGCGGCGGAAGCCAGCGTGCCGCCCGCCGAGACCACGCCGTCGGTGGCCGAACCCGCGCTCGCGAACTGGGACACGCCCCTCGCCTCCGCCGCCGGCGACGGCGAACTCACGCCCGAGGACGAAGCCGAGGCCGGCGCGCCCTTCGCGTGGCCCCCGGCCGCGCCGGTCGAGGACCCCATCCCGCCGCACGCCACCATCCCCGGCTTCGATGACGAGGACGAGATCTTCGCCCGCGCCCGGGCCATGGCGTCGGCCGAATCCCACCAAAAGCCCGCGCACGAGAAGAAGGGCGGCTTCATGTCCCGCCTCTTCGGCAAGAAGAAGCCCGCCGAACCCGCGACCGACATCGGCCCGGGCGAGTGGGTCTCCGCCGAAGTGCTCGACGAAACCGACACGCCGGCGTGGTCGATGGCCGGGATGGCCGGTGGGCCTCCCGCCGCCGCCAGCTCCCTCGATGACTGGGAACCGGTCGCCCCGCCCGCTGCTCCGGCGCCGCATGCTGAAGCGCCCGACGTGGAGGAAGCACCGGACGAGAGCGACTGGGCCGCGAAGGCTCGCGCCACCTGGGCCTCGCTCGATGACGCGAACCCCCCGCTGGCCGCCGTGCCCGCGTTCGAGGCGCCCGCCGCCGCGTTCGCGGAATCCCCGGCCCGTGGGGAGGAAGCGCCGGAGGAGGACGACTGGGCCGCGAAGGCTCGTGCCACCTGGGCCGCCCTCGATGTAACGGAAACGCCGCCGGTCACCGCGTCCGCGCCGGAAACGCTCGCGTGGGAGCCACTCCCGGAACAGGAAAGCGAAAGCGCCGGGGAAAGCTCGACGCCCGCCGCATTTGCATGGGAATGGCCACGGATCGACGCTGCAATGGAGAGCGATTCCGCGTCTCCGGAGCACGCCGTGCCGACTGACGATCCCGGCAACGAGAACGACTTCACCTGGGACCCCGAAGAGTTCGAGGCCGAGCCCGCGGTGGTCGAGCAGCCGGCCGCTCGCCAGGAGGCGCCCACGTGGGAACCCGAGACGCCCGCGTTCGACGAACCGGCCGCTCTTATTCCCGAGCCCGCGTTCGAAGCCGTGCCTGCCGAGGAGCCCGCGAGCCGCGAGCCCGTGCCGCTCTTCCCCTCCGTGGCCGAGCCCGAGTCCGCTCCTGCGCCGGTTTCGTTCAGCTTCGAACCCGAAGCGCCCGCCGACGATGCCGACCCCTGGGCCGCCTTCCTCTCCTCGCGCGAGCAGGAGCGGTCGGCCGCCGACGAGCCGCGGGAGGCGGCCCGCATCCTCCCTTTCGACGAACCCCGGCTGACGGACGAAACGACCGTTTCGATGGTCGAGCCGGCGGCACTCGCGGCTGAGCCCGAGTCCGCTGGCGCCCCGGCCGGGGCAACTAACCACATCGACGAAGACCGCGGCTGGGATGCCATCGCGAGCGCCGTCGATACCGCCGAGGACGGCGACGATGACTGGAACCCGGAGGCTTTCGCCACGGCCACGCCCGTGACGGCTCCCGGACCGGAACCCGTCGCGCCGCCTCCGCCCGCCTTCGCCTGGGACGACGAAGACGCCGAACCCGAGGCCGCGCCCGAGCCGGTCGACATTCGCGCGTGGGGTCGCACTCCCGCGCCAGTCGCCTCCGAGTCGTTCGCGCCGCCGGCCGGGAGCGACTGGGAATCGGCCGAACCCGGCGCCACGGAGGGCGAACCGCCCGCCGACGACCCCTGGGCCGCCGTGGCCGCGGCCAGCGGCTTCGAATCCGATTCCCCCCAGGGCATCGCCGTCTACCGCGGCCACGCCGAGCACCTCGCCCAGCACCACGACGCCTGGGACGACGACGAGGCCGCGCCCGATGAGGACGTCGTGCTTCGCGCCTTCGAACGGCACGCCGCCTCCGCCTCGCGCGACGAAGACCCGGAGGCCGCGATGCCTCCCCTCCCCCTCGAGCCGCTGCTCGGGAAGGAAGGCGTGGATGTCGTCGACGAGGTCAGCCCGGACGAGACGGCCAGCCATCACGGCTTTAGCCGCCTGAGTGGCTGGGCGCCCCAGCGCACCGGCGATGAGCACCCCGTCCGCCAGCCTCTCCCCCGTGCCGGCCGTTCCGACCCGGACGAGGAGTGGGGCTTCGAGGACGACCAGGCCATCCCGCCGTGGGCCCGGCCACCGGTGGCCGAAGGCTCCCCCTTCGATGGCCCGCACGAGGTGGCTCCGCGCCGCCGTCGCACCCTCATCCGCGAAATCGTCGAGACCGGCCTGCTCGCCGCGCTCGTCTTCCTCTCTGTCCGCGCCAGCTTCCAGAACTTCAAGGTCGATGGCACCTCGATGTTCCCGACGCTGGAAAACGGCCAGTTCCTCATCGTCAACAAGCTCGTCTATTCCGAAGTCGACGTAGAGAAGCTCAGCCGCTTCGTTCCCTTCGTCCATCCGGGCGACGACCCGCGACGGAACGTCTTCCACGGCCCCGAGCGCGGCGACATCATCGTCCTCGAGCATCCCGCCCAGCCGGGCACGGACCTTATCAAGCGCGTCGTCGGGCTCCCCGGCGAGACGCTCGAAATCGTCGATGGCCACGTCTACATCAATGACCGGCTGCTCGAAGAGCCGTACGCCCCGGTGCACTGGGGCGGCACCAAGCCCCGCATCGTCATCCCCGCGGGCGAGTACTACGTGATGGGCGACAACCGCGACAACAGCGCCGATAGCCGCACCCTCGGCACCATCCCCGAGGAGCTCATCATCGGCAAGGCGATGGTCTCCTACTGGCCTTCGAACAAGTTCGGCCTCGCGCCGAACGCGTCGCCGGACCTGACGGACCAGAAGCCCCGGCTGACGGCCCAGCGCCTCGGCGACTAAGCCCCGGCGGCTCCGCGTTCACCCTCGTGCCGGGTGGGAAGGATGTCTTTCCCACCCGGCACTTTTTCGTTCGCGGCGCCATTGCCCGGGTATGGATACCTCGCTCCCCACCGTCATCTGCGCATGGTGTGACCGCCTCCTTCGCCACGGGCGCGGCGGCATCTCCCATGGCATCTGCCCCGATTGCGCCGGCCGCATGGTCCGCTCATTCCCGCCGCCGCGCGCCCGGCACCGCGACGGGAGCCTCCCGCCCGCCGCCTGAGGACGCGCCTCCGCGCCCGCTGCCGTACAGTTCGGGCATGAGCGACAGCCCTCAGAATTCGTCCGCCGGTTGGGCCTCCCGCTGGGTCCCCGATGGCCTCCCGCCCGATGGCCAGCGCGCCGCGTTTCATCGCATCGCCGCCGCCGTCCGTCGCATGAACGAACTCCTCGTCGATTCGGACATGCCCGAGCAGGACCTCCTGGCCGCCGCCGAGGCCGCCGAGGCGCTCGCCCGCCGCTTCGAGGATGGCCCCCGCAATCGCCCGCACTTCGGCTTCGGCGAAACCGCCAACGCCGGCAACCCCCGCGCCCATTTCGACAGCAGCCCCGTCGCCGGGCTCGCGAACCCGGCCGCGCCGCCGCTGCACCTCTCCATCGAAGGCGGGACCGCAGTCGGCCGGGTCACGTTCACGCGGCCCTATGAAGGCCCGCCGAACCATTGCCATGGCGGCTGGGTCGCGGCCGCGTTCGATGAAATCCTCGGCCTCACGCAGTCGATGAGCGGCAAGGGCGGCATGACCGGCACCCTGACCGTTCGCTACCGCAAGCCCACGCCGCTCTACCGCGAGGTGGTGTTCACCGGCCGCCTGGACCGCGTCGAAGGGCGCAAAATCTTCACCAGCGCCACCCTCCACGACGGCGACACGCTCTGCGCCGAGGCCGAGGCCATCTTCATCTCGTACGACCTGACGCGGCTGACCGCCCTCGCGAACCGACCCTAGCCCGCCGCCGCGAAGCTCGCCGTCTCGTACCCGGGCACGAACTTCCGCCAGCCCTCCTGCTGGTGCAGGTACTGGAAGAACGCGTAGTAGATGGAAACGCGCGGCGCGGCGGGCTCGTGCGGCAGCGCCATCTTCGCCTCCGCCGGCGTGTGCCCTGCCTTGCGGTGATTGCACGGCTTGCACGCGCTCACCAGGTTCTCCCAGGTGTGCGGGCCGCCCCGGTGCCGCGGCAGCACATGGTCGAGCGTGAGGTCACGCGTCACCCGGCCGCAGTACACGCATGTCCAGTTGTCGCGCGCGAAGATCTCGCGCCGCGTGAGCCGCACCTTCGGCCGGGGCCGCCGGATCATGTGGAACAACCGGATGACGGATGGCAGGGCGAACGTCTGCGTGCTCGAACGGATGGCTTCCCGCGCCGTCTCCAGCACCTCCGCCTTGCCGCGGAGCACAAGCACCATCGCGCGCCGCACGTTGCAGACGTTGAGCGGCTCGTAGTTCTGGTTCAGTACGAGGACCGATCCCGTGTCCATGCACTGCCGCCTTTGACGGATGGTAACAATTCGCGATCAGCCCTCGCAATGCGTTCGCACGCTCCGGCCGTTTCCGTTTACTCCGTTCGTAAGGGCGTGCCCGGGTACTCGCCGCGCAGGATGGGCGGGAGCAGCGCCGCCAGCCGCCGCGGCACGAAGATGTCCGCCGACGCCGCGATTTCGTCCAGCGTCCACCAGCGGCACTCCGCCAGCTCCTGCAGCTCCAGCTCCGTCCAGGATGTGCGCTCGATCTCCAGCTTGTGGGGCACGAGCCCGAGGAAGTACCGCTCGCGAACGGCGTACCACGTGCGCTCGAACCGCCCGCTGTGTTCGCGCAGCCAGATGCACGGCCCGAGCGCGACACCGGTCAGCCCGGTCTCCTCTTCCAGCTCGCGAATCGCCGCCTGCTCGTGGCTCTCGCCCGCTTCGAGCCCGCCGCCGGGCGGGAACCAGAACGGCCGCCCGCTCTCCTCGTCGACGGACTTCGCGCGAAAGAGGAGCGTCTCGCCGGCCCGGGTCAGCAGCAGCACGCGCGCCGTCGGCCGGTCGATCGCCGTTTCCCGCGTTGCCCCGGGTGCGTCCACGTCCACGCGCGGCATCCTACCAGCTGCCTTCGCCGCTGCCACGAACGGGCGAGCGAACCGGCGTCCCTCGCAACCGCGCGGCAAGCCGTCCCTTCGTACGCTGGAACAAATCCACCACCGGAGGATGCGCATGGCTCGCTACGAAAACGACCGCGCCCGGCGCGCCAGCGAGTACAACCGCGGCCCCTACAATGACTACCGCGACGACCCTCGTGACCGCGACCTTTGGGGCAATCCCCTGCCCGATGCCCGCCCCGGCATCTGGGGCTCCACCTTCACGGCCGGCCGCCCGCGCTTCGATGGCGAAGGGCGCGAAGGCCGCGACTACGGCTCGCTCGCGTCACCCGAGTACCGCGACCCGCGCTGGTACGAACCCCGCCGCGACATCGAATACCGGGACGCCGGCGCCCGCTACGAAGAACCCGGCTACCGTGGTGGCCGTCCCCGCCCCGAGGAGTTCCTCGACGAACGGGACGAAAGCTGGAGCGCGCAGCTCGGCCGCGATCCCTTCGCCCCCGAGCCCGGGAACTACCCGCTCAGTCCCTACTACGCCGCCGGCGACCGGGGCGAACATGCCGGCCGCGGCCCGCGCAACTACCGCCGCGATGACGGCCGCATCCACGAAGATGTCTGCGAGATGCTGACCCGCCACGGCCGCCTCGATGCCTCCGACCTCGAGGTCGACGTCAAGGACGGCGAAGTCTGCCTCCGCGGCACCGTCGATACGCGCTCGCAGAAGCGTCTCGCCGAGGACATCGCCTGGCAGGCCGCGGGCGTCCGCGATGTCCGCAACGACATCCACCCTCGCACCATGATGGCCGAACGCGGTGACCGCTCCATCACCGTCGGCGAAGGCGCCCTCAGCTCCCGCCGCGGCGACTGACCCGCCGCGTCCCGGTGTCCGCGCCGCCTGCCCCGGCGCGGGCACCGGGCGCGGCACGCCCCATCGCGATTCCCTCTTCGCCCCCATCGCTCCATACTGGAGCCACCAAACCGGCGGGGGGCACGAGCATGCCGCGACATCCGAACGAGGCTCTTTTCGAAGGTCACAAGGCCTTCCCGATTATTCCGACCTGTGAACACTTCGCCGGCACCGAGGAGCGCATCTCCAAGGCGTTCGAACTGCAGGCGAAGATGGGCGGCGTCTTCGATATCACCATGGACTGCGAAGACGGTGCCCCCACCGGCGCCGAAAAAGCACACGCCGAAATGGTCGTGCGCATGCAGAATAGCCCGCTCAACAAGTTCGACATGGCCGGCGTCCGCATCCACGACTACACTAACGAGCACTGGCGCCAGGACGTCGACATCATCGTCCCCGGCGCCGGCAAGCGCGTCGCCTACATCACCATCCCCAAGACCACCCGCGTGAGCGACCTGCGCGAGATGATCGAGTACATCCGCGAGACCGCCGCGAAGGCGAACATCGGCCGCACCATCCCCATCCATGCACTCATGGAGACGCAGTCGGCCCTCCACCAGGTGTGGGAAATCGCCGACCTGCCCACCATCGAGGTCCTCGATTTCGGCCTCATGGACTTCGTCAGCGACCACCACGGCGCGATTCCCTCCTCCGCGATGCGCTCCCCGCAGCAGTTCGAGCACGAGCTCCTGCGCCGCGCCAAGGCCGAGATGGTCGCCGCCGCGCTCGCGAACGGCATTGTGCCCGCGCACAACGTCACCCTCGAACTGAAGGACACGGACTTCATCTACAAGGACGCCCTCCGCGCCCGCTTCGAATTCGGCTTCCTCCGCCAGTGGTCCATCTACCCGGCGCAGATCGAGCCCATCACGCGCGCGATGGCCCCGGCCATGCCCGAAGTCGAAGAAGCGGAGGCCATCCTCCTGAAGGCGCACGCCGCCGACTGGGGCCCCATCCAGCACGATGGCAACCTCCACGACCGCGCCACCTACCGGTACTATTGGGAGCAGCTCCAGCGCGCCCACGTCCAGAACCTCCCGCTCCAGGACGAGGTCAAGCAGCTCTTCTTCGCCGCCGTCTCCTGACGCTTCCGGCTCACATACAACAAAGAAGGGATGCCGAAAGGCATCCCGCTTTCGTTCGCACCGGCTACGGCCGGCTACGGTAGCGGCCAGCCGTTGTACATCCCCTCGTTGTCCTCGGCGATGTCCCCGTCCCAGATCCTCGCCGCGACCGCGAGGATCGGCACGTTGCTGGTGAGGAGCATCGAACCCGAGAAGCACTTCGGCGTGGTACCGAACCCGTTCCCGGAGTCCGCGTTCTGGTACAGGACGGTCGAACCCTGGAAGGTCACCTCCGTCACCGTCACGATGCGTTCGGAGCCGCAGCTGCCGGAGGCGAGGATCGAGACACCGGCCGTTCCGCCGCCCGGGGCCGTGATGCTCACCCAGCTGTTGAACCCCAGCGACGAACCCTGCGCCGACGCCCGCCGGCTGATATAGGGCACTGCCACCGCCAGCGATGCGCGCTCCACGGGCATCGCGTTCACGGCCGTGTACGTCGCCTCGTCCGCGTCCACGGCCGGGTCGATGCGCTTCGCCCGGAACACCACCGCCGCGATGGGCTGCGTCGACGCGATCGTCGCCGACCCCACGAACCCGTCGGGGACGACCGAGTCGGCATAGACGCTGTGGTTGGCGACCCCGTCCGCGGGGACATCCAACCGGACCGGATACGTCTCGCCCGCCGCGCTCCGGTAGGTGATGGTGACCACCGCCGCGGCGGGGTTGGGATTGGAGACCAGGACCTGGCTGTAGTAGCCGTCGGCCGTCTTGAGCGCGAGCGGCGCCACGAGCGACGTTCCCACATCCTTCGGCGGCGCGGGATCGCCCGTCGTGCCGGCGAGGAAGCCTTCGTAGGCAGCGCCCTTCGCCGGGCCGGACAACGTCCCGGCATCCACCAGCACGGCCACGCCGCTGCCCTTGCTCTCAACCGTCGCGGCCATCATCGCCCCCTGTGTCGAAGGGGGGAGGGCCACCGCCCCGGAGTCGCCGCTTGAGCTGAACCGCAGACTCCCGAGCGGCGCGATCGCGTAGCCACGGGCGCACGAAGCCGTCGGCGTCCCGGCATCCACGACCGCGGGCCAGCCCGTAGCCGGCACCACGCCCGCACCGGCCACGAACGCGTATCGCACCGTCACACAGGCCGTGCCCCGGCCGGTATTCACGACCGTGAACGATGTGTCGTACAGCTCGCCGAGCCGGTTCGCCACGTAGGGGAGCGTCACGGTCGAGGCGGCCAGGGGCCGCAAGGAGAAGCCGTTGGCCATCGTCAGCCCCGCTTCGCCGTCCGCGCGCGCCACGCCGTCGAACTTCGTGGCCGCAAGGGGCTGCTGGCTGCCCGCGACCAGCGTTCCGTTGGCGAAACCGGCAGCGCGAAAACGGTCGTCGTTCGGGCCAACGACCGCGCCTGCCGGGACGCCCGCGTACGACGCGATCGCGTCCGGGATGGCCTTCCCTTCTTCGTCGAACGCCGCGATGACGATATCCGCGGCCGCGGCGCCGACGTTCTGGACCCGGAACTGCCCGTTGATCGGTCGATCCAGCGGCTTGAGCGGGACAATCAGCCGTGGCTCAACGAAGGACATTTCTATGCGCCAGTTCGCGCCGCTCGCGGCCTGGGCCCGAACCTCGACCTTGCCCGCCGTCGCCGAGCGCAACGACGTGGCCGCGTAGCACTTCCGGAGCTCGGACTGGCGCGTCGCCGGGTCGGCGTTGCCGTCACAGGGCAGCCCCTCCAGCGCCACCTTGATCTCGCTCTGCCCGTTCGGGAACAACGGTCGCGCCGCGGACCCGCCGGCCGGTCGCGCGGTGAAGGTCACCTCGTCGCCCACGTGCTCGGCCGGCGCCGCGGAATCGCCGGTGATTTGGATCGGCGCCGCGGCCGTTTCGCTCGCGAGCCCGTCGTACCACCGGATGACACCCTTCGTCGCGGCCCCCGAGCCGGCTCGCGCGGGCGATACGCCACTGCCGACCAGTACCAGTGCCCCCACGAACGCGAACAGCATTGCCACCCGCGTCCCGGGCCGCATCGTCCCCATGGTCCACATCGCGCTCTGCCCTCCGCCTGGCCGAGTCCCCCGGCCCGCTCTCGGAGGGCATTTCGCCGGGCCGTGAGCGAACCGGGAAGGGACGAACGGCCCCCCTTTCCGGGGCACCTCGGCAGGCAGCAGTGGGCACATTGGCGATGGGGCACACGAAAGGCGCGGGTCACCCCGCGCCTTTCGCATGCGAACCAGCCCAACCCGGCCGGCTACTGCCCGCCGGCGGGAGCGCCCTCCGGTAGCAGGTGGCCACGCTCCTCCACCGCATGCCCTTCGACATCGATACGCGGCAGCCAGCCCAGCCACGACGGCAGGTACCAGTTCCGGTCGCCCAGCAGCTCCATCGAGGCCGGCACCAGCACCGTTCGCACGATGGTCGCGTCCAGGAACACCGCCACGGCCAACCCGAAGCCCATCTGCTGCATCATCACCAGCTCGCCCATCGTGAAGCCGGTGAACACCGCGACCATGATGAGCGCCGCGCCCGTGATCATGCCCGCCGTCGACCGCACGCCGTGCGCCACCGAGGCGGCGTTGTCGCGCGTCGCGTCGAACTGCTCCTTGATGCGGCTCAACAGGAACACGTGGTAGTCCATCGAGAGCCCGAACAGGATGGCGAACATGAACAGCGGCACCCACGCGTCGATGCGTTCGACCTGGCTGAAGCCGAGCAGCCCCGCGCCATGGCCGTGCTGGAACACCGTCACCATCAGCCCGTAGGCCGCGCCCACGCTCAGCAGGTTCATCACGATCGCCTTCAGCGGCACCACGATGCTCCGGAACACGACCAGCAGGATGACGAAGCTCAACCCCAGCACGAAGCTGAACACCCACGGCGTGTACCGGTCGATGAGCCCGCCGAAGTCGATCACCCAGGCCGTTTCGCCGCCCACGTAGACCTTCGCATCTGTGTCCGCGAACGCCGCCGGGATGTACTCCTCGCGCAGCCGCTCCAGCGCCGCCAGCGATGCCTTCGACTGCGCCTCGCCCTGGATCGCGAGGTCCAGCTCACCCGTGTCGCCCGCCGCGTTCGCCGTGAACCCCTGCACGAAGAACGCCGGGTCGCCCGCGACGGTCACCTTCAGCCGCTCGACCGCGTCCTGCACGGCCGGGCCGTTCACATCGCGCGCATCGATGACCACCTTCGTCGGCGTCAGCAGCCCGGAGTTGAACTCCTGCTCGAGGATGGCGAACGCGCGCCGGGGCGAGCTACCGTCCGGCAGCGAGCTCACGCCCGAGTTCCCCAGCCGGATGGTGAAGTAGGGCAGCGACGCCGCGACGAGCAGCCCGGCGCTCACCACCACGCTCGCCACCGCGTGCTTCATCACCAGGTTCGTCGTCCACGTCCAGAACCCACCGCCGCCCGCGGACGCCTTCGACCGCGAACGGCCCGGCACCCGCACCGTGCCCAGGTTCACGCGGTCGCCCATGAGGCGCAGCACCGCCGGCAGCAGCGTCAGCGCCGCCGCCACCGCGATCACGACCACGATGATGGCCCCGACCGCGATGCTCCGGAAGATGCTCGTCGGCACGATGAACAGCCCCGCGAGCGCGACCACGACCGCCATCCCCGAGAACAGCACCGAACGGCTCGCCGTCGACCCCGCGCGGATGATGGCGCCGTCGCGGTCGCGACCCTTGCGCCGCTCCTCGCGGAAGCGCTGGATGATGAGCAGCGCGTAATCGATGCCCACGGCCAGGCCGATCATCGTGATCACGTTCGTGGCGAAGATGCTGAGGTCGAACGCCCGGCCGATGAGCAGGGTCGAAGCCACCGCCCCGAGGATGGCGAGCAGCGAGAGCACGATGGGGATGCCCGCCGCCATCAGCGCGCCGAACACCACCACGAGCACCACCAGCGCGAACGGCAGCCCGATGAGCTCCGCCTTCTGGAGGTCCTTCTCCGACGTCTCGACGAACGTCTGGTTCGAACTCCCCTCGCCGCCGGTCACGACGGTGAAGCCGTCCACGCCATCGCGCTCCGCGAGCACCTCAAGGATGGGCTTCGCGTTCTCCTCGGGCTGGCCGGACCACCCCGTGGCGACGGGCATCAGCAGCGTGTGACGGTCGCGCGAGACCAGCGAAGGCTCGCCCGTCTCGTAGAAGCTGACCACGCCCGCGACCGCGTCCGGCAGCGCCCGCAGCTCGTCCGCCGTCGCCTCGACGGTTGCGCGGAAGGCGGCGTCATCGACGGTGAGGTCGCGATGCTGGAAGAGCACGTACTCGGCCGGGCCGCCCGCCGAAGCGCCATCGTGCATGCGCGATTCGATGAGCTCGTCTGCCGTCTGGGCCTCGAGCGTCGTGTAGTTCGTCATGTCCGTCGTCAGCGAACCCCCAACGGTGAAGCCGAGGACGGCCAGCGAGACCAGGAAGATGGCCCAGCCCGCGACGACGCGCCACGGATGGCGGGTCGCGAAGCGGGCAAGCCGGTCTGGAGAAAGCGCGTTCATGGTGTACCTCCCTCGGGCCCGAGGCCCCACGCCGCCTCACGCGGCAGTACACCAAGAGTGCCCACCCCACCCGCCCACGACGCGCCCAAAACGGCGCACGCCCGCCCGGGACTTTCGGCGGAGGCGGGGCGGGGTCAGGGGGCGGGGTTGGTCAATCTGTCGAAACCCGACAATGGCTTCTAGCGCTGATCGCGACACGTAGGTCTTCCGGTCACCCGGCCGCCTGTAACGCGGGATCGAATGCTCCGTCATCAGGCGAAAGAGCGCCCGTCGCGACAGCCCGAACCGCCTGACGGCATCCTCCACGGAAAGCAGATCGTCCGGCTGGGGCGAACTGTGCCTAAGTGCGCCTATCCGGTTCGAAGCGCGCCAGCGAGGCCATAGCGGCACTCGGAGCGCAGGGGGCATTGGTGGCACGACGGTACGCCCGGGCGGCACACCAGCATGGTGAAGTCGAGCACCGCGTAATTGTAGGCGCGGAAGCCGTTCCGGGGCGTGAGCCTGTCCGCGAGGTCGCGAAGCCATCGCTTTCGTCGGGTTTCCGCCGTGTATGCGGCCCCCGTCATCCTGCAGAGCCAGCGAGCAACGTTGTTGTCGACAATCACCGCGCGCCGGTTTCGGTGCAGAGAGAGCCAAGCGGCTGCGGCGTAGAGGCCCACACCGGGAAGGGCGACCAAGGCCGCTTCGTCTTCCGGCGGTGTGCCACCCTGCCCGGCGATATCAGCTGCTGCCTGTCGCAACAGCGGCCCACGCCAATGAAGTCCGAGCCCACTGGTTACCTGCGCGACCTGCTCGTCAGTCGCGGCGGCGAATGCCTCGGCGGTCGGGAACTGCGTGGCGAATGCCGCAAGGCCTCGCTCAGCCTGATCGGCCCGGGTGCGCTGAAGCATCGTCTCAGCCACGAGGGTGAGCCATGGATCTGATTCATCCCGCCACGAGAAGTGCTGGAAGTTGGCGGCGCCCCAACTCAGGAGACGACGGCGTATGGCTCGGGCTCTTCCAGCAAGGCGTTCTGCGTCGGGGCCGGCGGGGGCGCCAGTTCCAGCTGTTTCGGCTGAATCCACTTCACAATCTCCCGCGCGATCGCTTCCACCACCGGCACCACGACGGAATTGCCGAACTGCTTGTACGCACGAGTGTCGCTGACCGGAATTTGGAACGAGTCCGGGAATCCCATCAGCCGGGCGCACTCCCGGGGTGTGAGCCGTCGCGGCCGCCCGTCGCCCCTCTGGATGAGGATCTCCGAGCCATCCTTGTAGTACCGCGCCGAGAGCGTGCGTGTGATTACATCTGGATTGGTTGCCGGATCGACCGCCTGGTACCCAAACCCATTGCCGGCGGCGCGATGCTTCTCGGCGTAGTCCTGCAGATAGTCCCAGAGGTGCGCAGTGAGGATGTACTTCGGGTCAACGTTCGGTTCCAGAAGCGACGCCAGTCGCGGACGTGTCTTGGGGAGCACCGGGTATCTGAAGCTGGGGGTTGGATTTCGGAAGCCAACGATGTAGATCCTTTCCCGGTGCTGAGGCACGACGCTGGCTGCGTCGATGACTTGCGGGTCTGGAACGTAGTACCCCAGTTCGTCGCGCAGCACCTCAAGGATCGTTCGAAGCGTTCTTCCCTTGTCGTGGGTTCTGAGGTTCTTCACGTTCTCCAGAAGGAACGCCGTCGGTCGCTTCGCGGCGATGATCCGCGCGACGTCGAAGAAGAGCGTCCCCTGGGTCGTATGCGCGAAGCCGTGTTCCCGACCCAGCGCGTTCGCCTTCGACACCCCGGCGATGGAGAAAGGCTGGCACGGGAATCCGGCGACCAGGACATCGTGGTCGGGGATCGCGTGCTCATCGATCGCAGTGATGTCGCCGGCCGGAATATCGCCGTGGTTCAGGGCATACGTCTTCTGCGCGTACGGGTCCCACTCAGAGGTGAAGACACACCGCCCCCCGGCACGCTCAAACCCCAGGCGCATGCCGCCAATACCGGCGAAGAGGTCGATGAATCGGAAGCGCGGCGGACTCATAGCGCCAGTACCTGCTCGCGTCGCCAGGCAAGCGCCGCTTCGTGTGGATGCGGAAAGCCCGCTACGGGCGCCGCAAGGTGCAGGCCGTCGAGGTCGTTAAGCGAGTCATTTCGGTTCTCTCGCTTCGATGTGTCGACAACGCGCCACAGCCGATGCTCATCGACATACAGGATCAACCGGTCGAAGGCCCAATGATGGGTGCGGCAGAGGGCGAGGCCATTACGAGGATCATCCGGTCCGCCCGCATCGACCGGAATAATATGCGCTGCCTCGGGCTCACAAGGCGGGAGGTGCGCCGCCTTGTCGATCGGGACTACGAGCCCCGTCCCGCAGGCCGCGCATCGTCTGTCATACCCCGCAAGCACGACACTCCGGAACGCAGCATCTCGAATGAGCCGGGGGGTAAGGGTCGTGTCTCGGGCGACAGGCGAGAATGGACCATTCGCCAGCGCTCTGATGGCCGCCACTTCGTCGGTGATGGAGGTCAGATCCGTCGGAGGGATGCCCAGTGCCCCCCACCGAGCGCCTCCGATACGTTCGAGGAGGGAGGCGTGCGCCGACCCCGGGCCGCGTACCAGCGTGACGCGGTAACGATCCAGGCAGTCGGCGCGGCGCTGGAAAACCAGGATATCGCCCTCGCTCGCCGTCTTCAGGAGTCGAGGCTTAAGGCCCTGCGTGATCCGGCCTTCAGGCGCTCTCGTGCCGGACCAGGTCTGATAGTGCCATCGGGAATTCACCGTCCCGACGGGTGTGTCACCGTCGAAGAGGTCCAAGAGCAGGAAGGTCTCTTCGGTTACAGTGGACGGCCCCGGATCGGGAAGGGCCGGTAAGTAGGGCCATAAGTCGCGGGGGATGGCAGGCCCGCCCTGGTTCGTGTCGGGCCCGCAGTCGTTCTTTGACAGGACCTTGAAGAACGGTCGATCGTACGCGATCAATACCCCTGTCCCACGAACAGACGTTCGCCTTCCGCCCGAAGCCTATCGCCGGGCTAAACGACCGTCAACGAGTTAGCTTGTCCTTGGCCCGTTCTACCGCCTCGCGCGCGCGGGCCAGGTGGCTTCGGGCCGTGTTATCGGAGATCCGGTTGGAGACTCGTAGCAGCTGATCGAGTACGAGGTCCAGCTCCGCGACCTCGCTGCGCCGGGACCGCGGTTGCTGCGGAGCGAGTCGGATTGGTTGCTCCGGTTCGGCCAGGCCCGCCTCCCGGAGAAGCTGCCCGAGGTGCCCTGCCGGCGGTTGGGCCGCGACGGGCGGCGAAGGCACGGCGGCAGTGTCCCCTTGTGGTTCTTTCGGCTCCACATGGCGCTCAGGGAAAGCCGCTGGCTGGCCGCCCACCGGGGCGGAACCCGGTCGCTCCAAGACCGCTTCCGCGCCCCGCCTTGCGCGTTCCCGTTCCTTGGCGGCTTTCATGACGGTGCGGCTCTCCAGCTCGTCGAGCGCTTCAAGCACCAGATCCCGGAAGTCCCAATAGGCCATGTTGTGCTGCAGGCCGAGCCGGTTGGCCTGATCGCGCAAATCCTCGTTCGCCTTGGTTTCGATGTCGACAATGCCAATCAGCTGATTGTTGGAGAAGCGGCTCGTGGCATTATTCACCCTTCGCATATCCAGACCAAGCCAGTCGTTGCCGGGCTCGCCATATGGCAGAATCCTGAACTGATCTCGGAAGACACTGACACCTGAGAGTTCTTCCACGAACCGCTTATCCGGGATATTCGTCTGCTTAAGTAGCGCTTGCGTCATTCGCCAGGCGCGGAATTCTAGCTCGAACGGGCCGCACTCCGGGTTGCGAGTTCCGTCGAGTCCCAGACGCTGCTTCTTGCGCTTTTTTGCCCAGAGGTCGACCTCTTCAGGATCACCCGAGCCTTCGCCGGTCAAGCGATTCTTCCAGGTCAGGAGTGCGCGGCCATGGTCATCAATCTTCGCCGTGAGCTGAAAGTGATAGTTGTCGATGATTCGCTCCGGCTCGACGCGTGAAAGCTCCGGTCGATCCGAACAGGTGAAACTGATGTCGAAATCCGGCAGCTCGTGAATAGGCGACCGAAGCCGCAGCAGTTTGCGGTGTACAGCCTCCAGATCAGATTCAGTCCAAGGATCGACGGCGCCCACCATCGCGACTCGGGTGCCGGTATTATCTCCGGTAAAAATCTGCGGTTCTCGCTTGGTCACGACGATCTCGACGTCAGAGACCGTGGCATTGCCCGAATAGGCATCCCAGTCGATCTTGAAGAACACTTCCGGGTGCCCGGCCTTGCGGGTTACTACAAAAAGCTTGCGCCCAAGCCGAGCTGTAGCAAATCTCCCGATGCCCATTTGACCAAGGGGAAGTCGGCCACGTGGCGAAACTTCCTGTCTGACTAATTGTTCTTTCTTGGCGGAGTAGCCGGCGACCATCCACTTTTCAAAGATGTCTTCATCGCTCATGCCATGGCCGTTGTCATGAACGATCACCTGGGTACGCTCTGGGTCCCTGATGAACTCGATCTTCACGTCCACCAGCGTGGCGTCCGCGTCGTAGCCGTTCTTGACCAGCTCAAGCACCGCGACCGCGTTCTCGTCGATTAGCTCTCGACCGAGAATCGTGATCAGCTGGGCGGAAGCCCGGATCGTCGTCACGCGCTCCTCTCCGCTCATGGGACGAACCTCCATCACGCGGGCAAATGTAAGACGAGCCTCCGGGTTGGGCAACGCCACCCCCACTTCACCTCCCTCACTCCCCCTGCTACCCTTAACCCAACACCCTTAGCAATCCCATGCTGAGAGTGCTAAGATGGGCGAGTAGGGTTGATAATGGGATTGTCAGAGCGCCGCGCGCGCATCCTCGCCTTTATCGTCGATGACTACATCGACTCCGCTACCCCCATCGGCTCGCAGGCCCTTGTCGAGCGCCATGCCCTTGGCCTCTCCTCCGCCACCGTTCGCAACGAGATGGCCGCGCTTGAGGAGCAGGGCTTCATCACCCACCCCCACACCTCCGCCGGGCGCATCCCTTCGCACCCGGGATACCGCTACTACGTCTCCTCCCTCATGCAGGAGCGCGATCTCTCCCGGCAGGAGCAAATCTCCATCCTCCACCAGTTCCACCAGAGCGCCCGTTCGCTCGAGGAATGGGTCGGGCTGGCCGCCAGCGTGCTCGCCAATTCGCTCCATACGGTCTCGCTCGTCACCCAGCCGCGCATCAACGAAGCGCGTTTCAAGCAGCTCCAGCTGGTCGAACTCGCCGAAAACCGCGCCCTCCTGGTCGTCGTCACCAGCGATTCCGCCGTCCACCAGCGCCAGCTCGATTTTTCCGTCCACATCAACCAGGAGCAGCTCACGCGCCTGGCTTCGCGCCTCAACGGCGAATTCGGCGGCCGCCATGCCTCCGAAATCCCCATCCGCGATGCCGCCGAGCCGCTCGGGCAGGTCGAGGCGATCGTCGTCGCCGCCGTGGTCGAACTGCTCCTGCGCGAATCCCGCGAATCCGTCGAGGCGCCCGTCGTCGAAGGCGTGCGTGACCTCCTTCGCCAGCCCGAATTCGATGACAGCGACCGCATCCTCGACACCCTCGAAGCCGTCGACGAGACCCGCCTCCGGGGCGCGATCCCGTCGGCCGCCATCGATGACGCCGGCGTCGCCATCGTCATCGGCGATGAGAACCAGGTCGGGCCCTATCAGGACATGAGCTTCGTGCTCGCGCGCTACGGCGTGCCCGGCGGCGCGGGCGGCGTCGTCGGCGTCCTCGGGCCCACCCGCATGCCCTACACCGACGCCGTCGCCCACGTTCGTTACGTCGGCGACGTCCTCACCGAACTTCTGCGGAAGTTCTACGAATAACCCGCACCAGCAAGTACGGCCGTCCCGCGCGGGCGGCCAGGATGGAGGCACTATGGCCGATGAACCCGTGAACGACCCCAACGCCGTCGCCGATGGCGCGCCGGATGCCACCGGGAACCCGGAGCTCGCGGAGGCCCTCGCCCGGGCGGACTCCTTCTACAAGAGCTGGCAACGCTCCGCCGCCGATTTCGCGAACTACAAGCGGCGCATCGAGCAGGAGCGCGGCGAATCCGCCCGCTTCGCCAGCGCCGCCCTCGTCATCAACCTCCTGCCCGTCTACGACGACCTCGAGCGCGCCGTCGGCTCCGTCGATGCGAACCTCGCCGGCCTGAACTGGGTGCAGGGCGTCGTCGCCATCCAGCGCAAGTTCTGGCACATGCTCGAAGCCATGGGCGTGAGCGAACTCGCCGCCGCCGGCGAACCCTTCGACCCCGCCAACCACGAAGCCGTCGCCCGCCAGCCCGGCGACGACAACAAGGTCCTGCACGTCGTCCAGAAAGGCTACCGCCTCGGCGACCGCGTCCTGCGCCCCGCGATGGTCATCGTCGGCGAAGGGTAACAACAGCCAGCCGCTAACAGCTAACAGCTCCCCCGGAGGAACCACATTGGCGAAGGTCATCGGAATCGATCTCGGCACCACCAACAGCTGCATGTCCGTCATGGAAGGCGGCGAGCCGGTGGTCATCCCCAACGCCGAAGGCGCGCGCACCACGCCCAGCGTCGTCGCCATCACGAAGACGGGCGAACGGCTCGTCGGCCAGGTGGCCAAGCGCCAGGCCGTCACGAACCCGGACAACACCGTCTTCAGCATCAAGCGCTTCATGGGCCGCAAGCTCGATGACCCCGAGGTCCAGCGCGACCTCAAGCTCGTGCCCTACAACGTCGCCTCCGCCCCGAACGGCGATGCCAAGGTGAAGCTCGGCGACAAGCAGTACAGCCCGCCCGAAGTCTCGGCCATGATCCTCCAGAAGCTGAAGGCCGACGCCGAAGCCTACCTCGGCGAGCCGGTCACCGAGGCCGTGATCACCGTCCCCGCCTACTTCAACGATGCCCAGCGCCAGGCCACCAAGGACGCCGGCAAGATCGCCGGGC
>JAXLWZ010000024.1:0-29199 GCA_046328225.1 Dehalococcoidia bacterium
AGAGTGGCTGATGTCGCGTTCGTGCCAGAGGGCGACGTTCTCCATGGCGGTGACGGCGTAGCCGCGGAGCACGCGCGCGAGCCCGGCGATGCGCTCGCACTTTTCCGGGTTGCGCTTGTGCGGCATCGAGCTGGAACCGGTCTGGCCCTCATCGAACGGCTCTTCGGCCTCGCGCACTTCCGTCTTCTGGAGCGCGCGAATCTCGGTGGCGAACTTTTCGAGCGAAGCGCCGATGAGCGCGAGCGTGGTGACGAACTGGGCGTGACGGTCGCGCTGGATGATCTGGGTCGAGGCGTTTTCGATGCCGAGCCCGAGCTTCTCGCAGACGATCTCCTCCAGCGCCGGGGGCACGGAAGCGTGCGTGCCGACGGTGCCGCTGATCGCGCCGACAGCCACTGCGCCGCGCGCGGCGACCAGGCGTTCCCGATTGCGGCGCATCTCATCGACCCAGACGGCGAGCTTCAGGCCGAAGGTCGTGGGCTCGGCGTGCACGCCGTGCGTACGCCCGACACAGAGCGTGTCGCGATGCGCCGTGGCCTGCCGTTCGAGAACGGCCGAAAGGGCATCCACATCCGCGAGGAGCAGGTCGGCGGCATCGCGCAGCTGCAGCCCCGTGGCCGTATCCCAGACGTCCGAGCTCGTCAGGCCGAAGTGGACCCAGCGGCCCTCCTCCCCGAGGTGGTCGGTGACGGAGCGGAGGAAGGCGGTGACATCGTGGTGGGTGATCGCGAGGTACTCATCGACCTTCGCAAGGTCGAAGGTCGCGTTTGCGCGGATCTTCGCGGCGTCCTCCGCCGGGACCTGGCCGAGATCGGCCCACGCTTCGCAGGCGGCGACCTCGACATCCAGCCAGCGCTGGAACTTCGCCTGGTCGGTCCAGAGGGCGGCCATCTGTGGGCGGGAGTATCGCGGTATCACCGCCGAATTCTAGCCCGCCGGGGCGTTAAGGAGCACTGGCCGCGAGCGGATGGCGCGGGTCGCGATACTCCTCGCGCACCGGGCTGAACACGTCGATCGCGATGGTGGCCTCGATGACCTCGACTTCGTGCTCGACGCCGCCGGGGACGCACCAGCTATCGCCCGCGCGAAGCTCCATCCAGGTATCCCCGAGGCGGAAGCGGAAACGGCCGCTGGCGAGATAGCCGGTCTGTTCGTGGGGGTGCGTGTGGGCCGGGACGTGGCTCCCCGGCTCCATGCGCAGCTCGCAGAGGGTCGTGTGGGCGCCTTCGTTCAGCGTTCGCCGCACGATCCCGGGCAGCATGTCGATGGGTGTCGCGTCTTCGTTCCGGGTCAGGCCGTCGGGCATGGGGAATACCTCCGCGCGCAGGATGGCCGTTCGCGGCTCGCCCGGCAAACGATCAGCGGCCCCAGCGCGCGAACGACTCCAGCAGGCGCGCGACCGGTTCTTCGCCATCCGCGAGGACTTCGTCGGCGGCATCGATGGCGTACCGGTCGCTGTGGGCGAGGGCGTATCCGCGCCCGGCCCACGCCAGCATCGGGGCGTCGTTGACGCTGTCGCCGATGGCGGCGACGTCCTCGCGGGCGATGCCAAAATCGCCGCAGAGGAGCGAGAGCGCGTGCCCCTTGTTCGCATCGGGCGCGACGGCGACGGTCACGCCGGGGAAGTCCAGGACGTGCAGTTCGTGGCCGTGGCGCGCCACCAGGTCGTGATGCACCGGGCCGCCCGCGGCGCCGCCGAGCACGCCGACGCCCGTGGGGGTTACGCCCGCAAGTTCGGGGCGCTCCATGTACTCCGGCTCGATGCCCGAGACGCGGCCATAGAGGGCTGTCTCCTCGGTCTGCCGCGAGGCGATGTAGCGCAGCGGGTTGAACCATTCGTAGGTGTGGCCGCCCGCCCGCGCATACTCGACGATTTCGATGGCGAGACGGCGTTCGATGGGGAACTCGTGGAGCATGGCGCCATCGAGCGCGTGCACCGAGCAGCCCTGCTGGCACACCACCGGCGTCCCCAGCCCGAGGTGATTCGCGATGCGCACCGTCCCCGGGAACGTGCGGCCGCTCGCCAGCACGACGGCGATCCCGGATTCGGTGAGCGCGCGAACGGCGGCGGTGATGCGCGCCGACGGAAGCTCCGCACCGGCATCGACAATCGTGCCGTCGATATCGAGGGCGACGAGCTTCACCGCCATCGCGCCACCACGATGCGGTCGATGTGGTTGAAGTCGCGCAGGACCTCCGGCATCCCGCCCGCCGCCGTGACCAGTTTGGCGGCTTCGTGCGCCTGCCCGAAGCCGACTTCGAGCGCGAGCAGGCGCGGATGCAGGCGGGTGGCACAGTCATCGAGCAGGCGGCGGATGAGCGCGAACCCGTCGGCGCCGCCATCGAGTGCGGTGCGCGGCTCCCAGCGGCTCACTTCGGGTTCGAGCGCGTCGATTTCGCCGCTGGGGATGTACGGCAGGTTCGCGAGGACGGCGTCGGCGGCCGCGATCGGCCCGGCGAGGTCCGCAAGGACGGCGTCGATGACAGCGCCGTGGCGCCGGGCGTTTTCGCGGGCCACGAGGATGGCGTGCGCGCTAATGTCGGTCGCGAACACGCGGCAGCCACTCCCCGACGGCAGCTCCGCCGCGAGCGAGACCGCCGCCGCGCCGCTGCCCGTGCCGACCTCGAGCACTATCCCCGCGCCGGCCAGGGCTGCCCCGAGCCCGATATCGACCAGCATCTCCGTCTCGGGCCGCGGGACGAGCACGCCAGGCCCGACCTGGAACATGCGCCCCCGGAATTCGCGTTCACCCGCGAGATACGCCGCCGGTTCCCGTTGCAGCCGGCGTTGGAGGAAGCCGGCGAAGCGCTCCGCGCCCGCGTCATCGAGTGGTGCTCCGGCGAAGTACTGCGCCCGCGTGAGGCCGCCAGCCATGCGCGCCAGGTACTCCGCCTCGAACCGCGACTCCTCGATCCCGGCGTCCGCGAGCAGCGGTTCGGCGGCGCGCGCCGCCTGCCATGCGCTCGGCGGGGCCGCATCTTCGCGCGTCACAGCCCCTTCAATCGCTCCGCTTCGTCCGCCGTGGCCACGGCGTCGATCAGGTCGTCGATGTTGCCGTCGAGCCGGTCCGGGATGTTGTGCAGCGTCAGCCCGACGCGGTGGTCGGTGATCCGGTCCTGCGGGAAGTTGTACGTGCGGATCTTCTCGCTGCGGTCGCCGCTGCCGACCTGCGACTTGCGGTCGGCGCTGAGCTCGGCGTCGCGCTTCTGCTGTTCGAGGTCGAGCAGGCGGCTGCGGAGCACGGTCATCGCCTTGATCCGGTTCTTGCCCTGCGTGCGTTCGTCCTGGCAGACGACGACGATACCGGTCGGGATGTGCGTGAGCCGGATGGCCGTCGCGACCTTGTTCACGTTCTGCCCGCCCGCCCCCGAGGAATGGAAAATGTCGATGCGGAGGTCCTTCTCCTCGACCGCGACATCGACTTCCTCGGCTTCGGGGAGGACCGCGACGGTGGCCGTCGAAGTGTGAATGCGGCCCTGGGCCTCCGTTTCGGGCACGCGCTGCACGCGATGCACGCCGCTTTCGAACTTGAGCCGCGAATACGCGCCCCGGCCGCGCAGTTCGAACACGACTTCCTTGAAGCCATGCTTGTCGCTCTCGGAGGCGTTGAGAATCTCGGTTTGCCAGCGATGGCGCTCGGCGTAGCGGGCGTACATGCGATAGAGCTCGGCGGCGAAAAGGGCCGCTTCCTCGCCGCCGGCGCCCGCGCGGATTTCGACGATGACGTCGCGATCATCGCGCGGGTCTTTGGGGAGGAGCGCGCGCAGGACCTCCTGGTCGAGCTCGGCGAGGCGCCGCTCGCCATCGGCGGATTCCAGTTCGGCAAGCTCGCGCATCTCGGCGTCGTCTTCGGCGAGCAGCGCGCGCGCGCCAGTGACGGCCTCTTCGACGCGCTGGTACTCCTCGAACAGCGACGCGACGGCCTGGATCTCGGCGCGCTCTTTCGCGAGGGTATTCACCTTCTCGAAGTCGGCCGCGACCTCGGGCCGGCCCATCTCATCCGTCAGTTCGTTGTAGCGCCGCTGCACGTCCTGCAGGCGGGCGCGAATCGCCTCGTCCATGGTCCTCGAGCAAACGGGCGGCGCGCATGGAGCGGCCGCCGGGGAGTGGTGGGGTCGTTCGAGTATACCAGAGCAGGCGGGAAGCCTTAGCGCAGCCCCGCGATCGCTTCCGCGACACCGTCGAGCGGCACTTCCCGCTGATCGCCGCCACCGCGGAGGTCCTTCACCATCGCCACGCCGCGAGCGAGCTCGTCGTCGCCGACGATGACCGCGAAGCGCGCCTTCGAGGCATCGGCGCTGCGGAACTGCGACTTCATCGAGCGCCCGCTCTCGGCGACGACGACCGCGATCGCGCGGCTCCGCAACGATCCGGCCAGCTGCGTGACGGCGCGCGCGGCGTTCTCCGCGCGATGGATAAGGAAGACGTCCGGGGCCGGCGGCTCCGCGACCGCGACCTCGTGCTTCTGCATCTCCAGGATGATCCGCTCGATCCCGCTGCCGAAACCGACGGCCGGCGTGTGCGGCCCGCCGAGGATTTCGAGCAGGCCATCGTATCGGCCACCACCCCCGACCGTGCCCTGCGCGCGCTCGTCGTCGGTGGGGACGATTTCGAACACGGTGCGGTTGTAGTAGTCCAGGCCGCGCACGAGGAGGGGATCGATGGCCACCGGGATGCCGGCGGCGTCGAGCGCCGTCCGGACGACGTCCATGTGCGCCTGCGCCTCGGCGCTGAGCTGGTCCACGAGCTTCGGCGCGGCTTCCTTGTACGGCAGGTCGCGTTCGTCCTTGCTGTCGAGCAGCCGCAGAGGGTTCCGGTCGAAGCGCCGGCGGCTGTCCTCGGACAGGCGGTCGAGATGCGGCCGGTAGTACTCCTTGAGCCGCTGCACATACGCCTTGCGCGGTTCGAGGTCGTCGATGGAACCGAGCCTGACGGCGACGCTCTTGATGCCGACGGCCTGGTAGATCCGCCAGAGCAGCTCGATGACCTCGGCATCGACCAGCGGGTCGGCCGAGCCGATGACTTCGCAGTCGATTTGCGTGTGCTGGCGGTAGCGGCCCTTCTGGGGCCGGTCGTAGCGGAACATGGGGTGCGTGGTCCAGAGCCGCACGGGCTGGGGCCAACTCGCCATGCCATGTTCGAGATAGGCGCGGGCGATTCCGGGTGTGCCCTCCGGCGTCAGCGCGAGACGGTCCCCACCGCGGTCCTCGAACTGGTACATCTCTTTCTCGACGATGTCCGTGGTATCGCCGCTCCCCTTTTCGAAGAGCGCGGCGTTCTCGAAGACCGGTGTATCGATCCGGCGAAAGCCGAACAGGCGCGTCACGTCTTCCGCGGCGCGCAGCACCGCCGCCCAGTAGGGCTGCATCTCGGGGAGAATGTCCTGCGTGCCACGCGGCGCCTGGAAGCGACTGCTCATGGGCGAAACTCACAATCGGTGGGGAAGGGGCTTCGTGGTAGGATAGGATTCGGACTCCACCCGGCAAAGAGGGCACGGATTGCAGGTTCGCGTTCAGGAGCCGCAAACCCCGGGCGTCGATATCGACGCGGTCCTCGCCCGCGCCGCCCGCTACCTTCCCCCCGAACGCGTCGCCCCACTCCGCGAAGTCTATGAGTTCGCCGCGCGCTGCCACGACGGGCAGACGCGCAAGACCGGCGACGCCTACATCACCCATCCCCTTGAGGTCACGAACCTGGTCGCGCACCTCGAGCTCGATGCGAATGCCCTCGCGGCGGCGCTCCTGCATGACGTCCAGGAGGATTGCGCGGTCCCGAACGACGAGATTCGCAAGCGCTTCGGCGCCGATGTCGCGACGCTCGTCGATGGCCTGACCAAGCTGGACAAGCTGCCTATCTCGTTCGCCGGCGATAGCCAGGCGGTGCGGGCGGGCCAGCAGGCCCAAAATCTCCGGAAGATGTTCCTCGCGATGGCCGAGGACGTGCGCGTCGTGCTCATCAAGCTCTGCGACCGGCTCCACAACATGCGCACGCTCTGGGCGTTCGCGCCCGAGAAGCAGCGGCGCATCTCGCTGGAGACCATGGAGATTTTCGCGCCGCTGGCGAACCGCCTTGGCGTCTGGCAGATCAAGTGGGAGCTGGAGGACCTCGCCTTCCGCTACCTCGAGCCCGCGGAGTACAAGCGCATCGCCGAACTGTTGGCGGCGAAGCGCCAACAACGGCAGGCCTACATCGACGAAGCCTCCGCGGCCGTCCGCGAACACCTGACCGCCGCCGGCATCAAGGCCGAGGTCACGGGGCGCGCCAAGCACATCTACAGCATTCACCAGAAGATGCAGCGCTACGTCGAGCAGGGGAAAGCGTTCGACCAGATCTACGACCTCCTCGCGCTGCGCGTCTTCGTCGACAGCGTGGGCGAGTGCTACAACGCCCTCGGCATCGTCCATGCGCTCTGGCGGCCCATCCCCGGGCAGATCGACGACTACATCGCGAACCCGAAGGACAGCCGCTACCAGTCGCTGCACACGACCGTGGTCGCGCTGAACGGCCGGCCGCTGGAAATCCAGATTCGGACGTACGAGATGCACCGCGTGGCGGAGTACGGGGTCGCCGCGCACTGGGCCTACAAGGAAGGGAACAAGTCGAGCGGCCGGGACGAGGAGCGGATCGCCTGGCTGCGTCAGCTGCTCGATTGGCAGCGCGATCTGTCCGGCGCGGAGGAGTTCGTGGAGTCGGTGAAGACCGACATCTTCCACGACCAGGTGTTTGTCTACACGCCGAAGGGCGAGGTGCTCGACCTGCCGGCTGGCGCGACCCCGCTGGACTTCGCCTACCGCATCCACACGGACCTTGGGCACCAGACCGTCGGCGCGAAGGTCAACAGCCGGATGGTGTCGCTCAACGCGACCCTCCGGAACGGCGACATCGTCGAAATCATGCGCAGCCGCACGAGCAAGGGCCCCTCGCGCGACTGGCTGAACCCGAACCTCGGCTACATTCATACCGCGCACTCGCGCTCGAAGATCCGCCAGTGGTTCCGCAAGCAGGAGCGGGACGACAACATCGAGCGCGGACGGGAGATGATCGAGAAGGAGATGCGGCGTCTCGGCCTGGACCTGGCCGAGCGGCAGGAGCAAATCCTCTCGCTCTTCAGCTACTCCAGCTGGGAGGATTTCCTCGCCGCGCTCGGCTATGGCGGCGTGAGCACCACAACGATCGCGCGCAAGCTCGGCGAGTTGCTGCGCGAGGAAGAAGGCGAGGCGGAGCTGCCGCCATCGCTCCCGGAGAAGATGGCGCCAGCCGCCCTGGGCAGCCCCTCGCTCCAGGTCACGGGCGTCGGCAACCTGCTCACGACCATGGCTCGCTGCTGCAACCCCGTCCCCGGCGACCAGATCGTCGGCTATGTGACGCGCACCCGCGGCATCACCGTGCACCGCGCCGATTGCGTGAACGTCCTCAACGAAGAGGAGCAGGAGCGGCTCATTGGCGTCGAGTGGGGCGCCGCGTCGCGGCTCTACCCGGCGAACATCGTGATCGAGGCCTGGGACCGCGTCGGCCTCCTCCGCGACATCACCACCGTGGTCACCGAGGAGAAGGTGAACATGGTCGGCGTTCGTACCGTGGAGAACGGCGACGGCAGCGTGAACATCCTCACGACGCTGGAGACGACGGGTATCGAGCAACTGAGCCGCCTCCTTTCGCGCATCGAGATCATCCGCGGCGTGCGCAGCGTGGAGCGCGCCATCGAGCGCAAGCGCGCCCGCGAGGCATCCACCGCCCGCCGCGGATAGGGAACCCCGGCCGAACGCTCGTCCGTCCCCAAATCAGGCCGCGCGTACGCGCGAGCGCCGTGCCTGAAGGCGGGCAACTTCGGTCCGGAAGTCCCGCGGAGCGGTCACTGTGTGCCGGACGACGCGGCGGGAGGTGGTGGTGCGCCGCATGCTCCCCCGCACCACGGGCTCTCGCGAGGCCAGGTACTCCTCCACCATGGCCGCGCAGACAGCGATGGCGGTGCCGACGATGAAGAGGTCGAAGAGGATGGTGAGGAGCGGGTTGACCATCATGCGTACATCCGTTCTGTTGGTCGCCGTAGCCTAGCGAACGTATGTTCGCGTGTCAACACAAATGTTCTGATGCCCGCGCGCCTCACAATGTGCGAGACTCCCGCCACCGAGGAGGACGCGATGACCGACGGCACCATCGACCCACGTTTCGAGCGCGTGCGCGAGGCGTTCGAGCAGAACTTCGCCGGACAGGACGAGGTGGGCGCCGCGGTCGCGGTCACGCTCGGCGGACGGCCGGTCGTCGACCTCTGGGGGGGCTACCAGGACGCCGCGAAGAGCGTGCCCTGGACGCGCGACACGGTCGTGAACGTCTGGTCGGTCGGGAAGGCGGTCACGGCCATCTGCATGCTCCAGCTGGTGGAGCGCGGCCTGGTCGAGCTCGATGCCCCCGTCGCGCGCTATTGGCCGGAGTTCGCGCAGGCTGGCAAGGAGACACTCCCGGTGCGGTATCTGCTCTCGCACCAGGCGGGGCTGCCCGCGATTCGCAAGCCACTGCCCATGGGCCTGAACCTGACCGACTGGCCCGCGATGTGCACCGCGCTCGCCGAGCAGGAGCCCTGGTGGGAGCCCGGCACGCGCTTCGGGTACCACGTGAACACATTCGGGTTCCTCGCGGGCGAGGTCATTCGGCGCGTGGACGGGCGGTCCATCGGCACCTACCTGCGCGAGGAGATCGCGGCGAAGCTCGGCGTGGACTTCATGAGCGGCTTCGGGCCCGAGGAGGACCATCGCGTCGCGGAGTGGATCCAATACCAGCGCCCCGCCGGCGAGGAGTCGCAGCGGCCGTGGCTGGAGCGAGACCCCGTGACACTCGAGGGGGTCGACCTCGCGCGCGTGCTCGCCTACCGCAACCCGCCGGGGCACCCGGAGTGGCAGGTGAACTCACGCGTCTGGCGTGCGGCCGAGTATCCATCGACGAACCCGCACGCTAACGCCCGCGCGATGGCGCGCATCTTCGGGGCGCTCGCGACCGGCGGCACCGTCGATGGCGTGCACCTTCTCGCGCCCGAGCTCATTGAGCAGGCGAACACCATCCAGGCCGATGGCGAGGACGCGGTGCTCGGGCGGCCGAACCGCTTCGGCCTGGGCTTCCAGATGACCATCCCCGGTGTTCGCCCCTTGGGGACCGGCCCGCGGACATTCGGGCACTACGGCAACGGCGCCGTGCTCGGTTTCGCCGACCCCGATGCCGGGCTCGGGTTCGGGTACGTGTGCAATCGAGCGGGCCGCTCCTGGCGTGACCCGCGCAACATCGCGCTCGTGGACGCGGTGTACGCCTCGCTCTGAGCCTTAGCGCGCGCCGATGCCTTCGGTGACGACGACGCCGTCGGCGAGCAGCCGGTCGAGTTCGCCATCGAGCCCGACGGTCGCGAGGATCGCCTTCGCATCCGACCCGGGTCGCGGCGCCGGACGGCCGGGTACGACCGGTGTGCGCGACAGCCGCGGCGTGGGCCCCGTCGTCGTGATCGGCCCGAAGCCTTCGTGCTCGCGCGTGATGCTGAGGCCGTGCGCCTGCACCCAGGGGTCATCCATCAGCGGGCGCACGTCGGGCACGATGGCGTGGGCGCCGATGCCGGCGGCCTGCAGCTTCGCCACCCATTCGTTAGTGGTCCCGCCCGCGATCGCGCCTTCAAGGGCCGCAACTAGCGCATCGCCCTCAAGGTTCGCCGATGCGGCGAGCGCCGGCACGCGGGAGATTTGCCCCGGCCGCGCGGCAAGGAACAGCCACCCGTCACTCGCCTGGTACGCGCGATTCAGCGGCCCCGAGCCCACCGACGCCTGCCCACGGGGCTCGTTCCACTCCTTGCCCGCATAGCGTTGGAGCACCGACGACTGGAGCATCGTGGCCGTGTAGGCGAGCGCGCTATCGACGTGCTGGCCTTCGCCGGTGCGGCGGCGGTGCAGCAGCGCGAGCGCGACGCCGTACGCTCCCATGAAGCCGGTGCCGTAGTCGTTCACCGCGAAAGGAGCGAGCACCGGGCGTCCGTCGCCGCCGAATCGCTCCTGCATACCCGATGCGGCCTGCGCGATCTGCTCGTGGCCCGGCCGACCGGCCCATGGGCCAACCTGGCCGTAGGTGTTCAGCGAGGCGTAGACGATGTCCGGGCGGCGCGCGCGGACGTCCTCGTAGCCGATGCCGAGCCGTTCGGCGACCCCCTTGCGGAAGTTCTGGACGACCACGTCGGCATCGGCCACGAGCCGCCAGAAGACGCGCAGGCCGGCCTCACTCTTGAGGTCGAGAACGATGCTCTGCTTGGCGCGGTTGATGTCGTTGTGGAAGGCGACCATCTTCCGCGAGGGGCTGTCGATCTTTACCACGTCGGCGCCGAACTCCGCCAGCGTGCGTCCGCACGTCGGCCCGGCGAGCACGATGCAGAGGTCGACCACCTTGATCCCCTGGAGCGCCGCCCGGAGCGGTGGCTCGGGGTTCGAAACGGCGAACCGCGGCCGATCGGGTGTGGCGAGGATGGCCTCGCGGTCGGCGCCGGGGGTCGAACGCGGCCGCGGCGAGGGCGCCGGCGTGCCCGACATGCGGACGTTCACGCCCGGCCCGCGCACTGCACCGAGTTCCGGGTCGGTGCTATCGATGACGATGCCCGAGCCCAGCGCCTGCTCGTTGTCGAGCCATTCATCGGATGTGCGGCAGATGGCGCCCTCGGTGCCCGCCGCGTCGCAGAGGGCCTCCCACTCGGTGGCGGTCTTCGTGCGGAAGAGCGCTTCAAGCCGCACGCGCTGGTCGTCCAGGCTGAGGCCCGAACCCGGCGCGACGATCTCGGCCGCGCCAACCGAAGCGAGGAACGCCTGCGCGTTGAGGTTCCCGGCGTGGTACATGAACCAGCGGCCGTCGGCGCAGAGGAACTGCCGGGTAAGTGTCATGATCGCGCCGATGTCCCGGTCGTCCGCGGCCGCGGCGTTGTGGACGCGCAGGCCGCGCGCGCCGATGGCCGCGAAGGTCGCATCGAACAGGGGCACTTCGACCACCTGGCCGAGGCCGTCGCGTTCGCGCGCATTGAGCGCCATCGCGATAGATGCCGCGGCCTGGAACGCGGCGTAGTGCGACGAAAACGGGATGGCCGTGTAGATGGGCGTGCCCGCGGGGCCCGGCCGGTAGGTGGCGGTCGCGGCCCCGACGACACCCTCCCATGCGGCCACGCCGGCGCGCGGGTCATCGCTCGCGAACCCGGGGATGGAGCAGTAGACCAGCGCGGGATTGACCGCAAGGCAGGCCTTCGAACCGAGCCCGAGCCGTTCCATGACGCCGGGCCGGAAGTTCTCGACCACGACATCGGCCGAGGCCACGAGCCGCCGGGCGATCGCGAGGTCCGCGGCATCCTTGAGGTCGAGCACGATGCTGCGCTTGTTCCGGTTCCAGGTCGCGTTCGCGGGCGTGTCCCAGCGCGGCCCGCCGGGGGGCTCGATTCGAACCACGTCGGCGCCCTGGTCGGCGAGGAACATCGCGGCCTGGGGACCGGCGATGTACTGGCCGAAGTCGATCACACGAATACCGTCGAGCGCGCCGGGCATGCCTACCTCCGCGAACGCGAGGAGCGTTCGAGCGGGCGCAGTCTACACCCGAAAGGTGCGGCTAGGACGGCGTCGCGGACGCGGTGGCGGGCTCGGCGGCCTCCAGCTTGACCTCGACCAGCCGCTGGCTCGGGTGGCGTGGCGGCCGGGCCAGCAGGATGAGCACGAAGCCGATGAGCCAGAACAGGCCGAACATCAGGAAGGCGACGGTGTACGTCCCGGAGCGGTCGTAGAGTTCACCCGCGAGCAGCGGGCCGCCGGCGCCGAAGACGATGGTGAACGGCAACGCGACCGAGCGGATGCGCCCCAGGTGCTGACGCCCGAAGTAGTTCGCCCACACGGTTTCCTGGAGGGGGATGGCGCCGCCGATGCCGAAGCCCCAGAGCGCCATCGCGCCCGCCATGGGCAGCCAGGTGTCGGAGCGGGCCGCGCCGAGGATGGCCACGACCCCAACGGCCGCGACCGCGAAGCCGAACGCGCTCAGGTGGCGCGGATGGAAGCGGTCCATGAGCACGCCCCACATCGGCTTCGAAACCAGCGCCACCCAGGCCTGGATGCTGTACAGCGAAGCCGCTTCGCCCCGGCTCCAGCCGTGGTCGCTGAGGAAGGGCACGAGGTGCAGGAGCAGCGCGCCGATACCGATGTTGGCGATGCCGTAGGCGGCGATGATCAGCCAGATGGTGGTCGTGCGAATCGCTTCCGGCCGCGTCCACTGGATTTCCGACACGACCGAGACACGGTTCTTCGCACTGGTGAAGCGCTTCGCCTCGTCCGGGCTCATCCCGTCGGGGTGGAGGCCGTGGTCTTCGGGTTGGCGGCGGATGATCATCGCCGCGGGGAAGATCAGGACCCAAACGAGGAAGCCCAGGACGATCCACGCTTCGCGCCATCCCCAGGTGCCCGCGACCCACGAGACGACCGGCGTCATGAGCACGCCGCCGAGCGAGACGCCCGAGGAGGCGATGGCTACAGCCATGCCGCGCCGTGCCACGAACCACTTCGAAACCGTCACGTTGACGACGAGGTTGCCGAGCATCGCGTTACCGACGGTCTGGGCGACGCCGCGCGCGAGGTAGAACTCCCAGAGGTTGTGGACCTGGCTCGTGGCGATGAGCGCGCACCCGCAGATCAGGCCGCCAATCATCATCAGCAGGCGCGGCCCGCGCTTGTCGATGAGCATGCCGATGCCGAAGCCGACGAAGCCCATGACCACCGTCGAGACGGTCTGCACGGCCGAAAACTCGCTCCGCGTCCAACCGAGGTCGGCGGTCATGGGCTTGAGGAAGACGGTCGACGAATAGGTCTGGGTGCCGACCGCGACGAACTGCGCGATGAGCGCGACCCCGACGATGTACCACCCGTAGAACGGCCGCCACGACTTTCGCTCTGCCACGTTCACGCCTCCGATGGCCTCCAAATCCTGGAGACCTGCCCCCCGGTGCAGCATCCTACGGGACCGCGCGGGCGTGCGCTCGCTCAGGGCCCTTCGGCCACGCTCCCCGCGGCGATGGCGGCATCGACCTGCGCATCGCTCCAGCCCACGGACTTGAGCCACTCGCGGGTATCACGTCCGAGCGGCGGCGCGGCACCCTGCGCGGCCGGCGGGCTGTCGCTCATCTTCAGCGGCGGCGCCGCCATGTCCTGCGGGCCCGTGAGGTCGTGCTCAAGGTGGACCGCGTACCCGTTCTCGATGACCTGCGGGTTCTCCAGCAGCTCCTCGACGAACCAGACCGGGCTGGCGGGCACGCCGTGCCGGTCGAAGATGGCCATCCACTCGTCCGTGGTCTTCGAACGCAGCAGGTCCTCGACGGCGCGGATGGCATCGATGGGCGCGATCCGCCCGGCAACGCCCTCCATCGGGTCGTCGATGCCCAGGGCGTTGCGCATCTTCTCGCGCGTCGAAGGCGAAAGGCAGCCGACGGTGAGCGCGCCATCGGCGGTGATGTAGCCGCGGTAATAGATGCCGAAGCCGGCGACGACGTCGGTCGAAGTGCGCCGCCGCCGGACGAACGCGTCGAACGGCTCGCCCTGCGCCCGGGACGCGCGAAGGTCCGCGAGGAAGGGCTCGCGCCGGTCCGCGTCGGTAACGGGGAGCGACATAAAGCTGCCGGTCTGGAGCATGAGCGCGTTCGTCAGCAGCGATGTGCTCACGACCTGGCCGCGGCCGGTGCGCTCTCGATGGAAGAGCGCCGCGCAGACACCCCACGCGATCGCGTAGCCGGTGGTGAAGTCCGCCGGCGCGGCCGGTCCGCTGAGCGCCGGGAAGCCGTTCTCCAGGTAGCCCCGGTGCATGAGCAGCCCGGAGGCGGCCTGCGCGACGATGTCGTATCCCGGGCGGTGTGCCCACGGCCCCTGCCGCCCGAACGCGGTGCTATCGACGTATACGAGGTCGGGGCGGAAGCGGACCAGGGTGTCGTAGTCGACGCCGAGACGCTTCGCCACGTCGGGCCGCGAATTGATGACGACGACATCGCAGCCGCGCACGAGCTCATGCACCGCGTCCTGGCAGGCGGCGACAGTGAGGTCAAGGACGACGGACTGCTTGCCGCGGTTGAGCGACTGGTACGCCTTGGACTCGCCGGGCATGAACTGGCTGGTGAGCCGCCACGGCTCGCCGCCCGGCGGTTCCACCTTCACCACTTCCGCGCCGAGGTCGGCGAGCAGCATGCAGCCCAGCGGGCCGGCGATGATCTGCGTGAGATCGAGGATGCGGATGCCGTCGAGCGGTCCAGACGCCATGAAAACCTCGCCGCCCACCTCTCGGCGAACGGGAGCGTGAGCGTGGTGAATGGGGTGCGGGAGCGGTCCCGGGTTACGCGAGGGGTTGACGCCTCCCGGGACCGCCCGCGGCTGAAGGGTGGAAGTCTACGCCTTCCACTTATAGGGGTGCAGCTCCGTGCCGGCGCCGTAGCCCTGGGTGTAGAACTCAAGGGCGTTCTTCACGTTGCCCTGGTAGCCCACCCAGCGCGTGCCCGCGCCCGCCTGGCTGGGCACGTAGTACATGTGCTTCGCGTTTTCCTTCTGGATGTCGTAGAAGACCTGCCGGCGCTTCTCTTCGTTCAGCTCCGATTGCTGCTGGACGGCGAGCTTCTCCAGCACCGGATCCTTCACGCGGCCATGGTTGTTCGGGTCGTCGGTGAAGAGCCGCAGCACGTAGCCGGAGCCTTCGGGGAACGACGTTTCGAGGCCGAAGGCGATGCCCTTGAAGTTCCCCACGAACGTCTGCGTGATGTACTTGGAGTTGTAGTCCTGCACGTCCGTGGTGGTCTTCAGGCCGAGCGCCTGCAGCATCGCGATCTGGGCCTCGGCGACCTGGTTGTGCTCCAGGCCGTAGCCGTTGCCCGTGTACTGGTAGGTCGTCGCGAAGCCGTCGGGGTAGCCCGCCGCGGAGAGCAGCTTCTTTGCCTCGGCGACGTCGTACTTGAAGAACTTGCCCGTTTCGCCGTGCTCGGGTGACTGCGGATCGAGCCACCAGCGCTTCACGCTGATCGGGATGACGTTGTTGTACTTGATGCTCGCGTCGATCCCGGCGGCCTTGATCGCCTTCACGTTGAACGCGACTTCGGTGAGCGCGTCGCGGTCGAGGCACATCGAAATCGCCTGGCGGACGCGGTCGTCCTTCGCCCACGGCGAGGAAGGGTCGGAGTCGAAATAGATGAAGCTGAGGCCGACGGAGGTATCGGGCCCGAACTGCGCGCCCGAGACGGCCTTTTTCACGTCGGTGAGGTCCTGTGCGTTCAGGGCCGTGGCATCGGTGGCACCGGCCTGGAACTGCGCAACGCGGTTGGCGTAGTCCGGGATCGTCGTGATTTCGACGTTGTCGACCAGCGGGAAGCCGGTTTCGTACCACTCCGGGTTGCGCTTGAACTTGAAGCCGATCGACGGCTGGTAGCTATCGAAGATCCACGGCCCCGTGCCGATCATCGTCTTCGCCATGTTGAAGCCGGACTCGGCCTCGGTCGGGACGATGTAGAGCAGGCTCGCGTCGGCGATGACATCGAGGAAGGCCGCGTTGGGCGCCTTCAGCGACATCACCACCGTGCGGTCGTCGGGGTACTCGACCTTGTCGATGAAGGCGAGCTGGCCGCGGTTGCTGTTCTTGACATCGGTGGCCTTGCCCCACGAATAGCGCACGTCCTCGATGCTGAGGGCGCGCCCGTTGAGCGGCGCGATGTTGTGGTACTTGATCCCCTGCCGCAGCCGGAACGTGTACTTCAACCCGTCGGCGCTCGCTTCCACCTTCTCGGCGAGGTCACCCGTGGGGCGGACGTTGCCCTGCTTGAATTCGGGCCCCGTCTTGTACTTCATCAGGCGGCTGTAGACGTAGTTCGCCATCGTCTTCGTGCGAACGCTGACGTTGCCGTACGGGTCGATGGTCGGCGGGTCGATGGAGTTGTCGAGCTTGAGCGTGCCGCCCTTCTTGGCGCCCGCGAACGGGTCGATGGGCGTGGCGCCGGCGGCCGGCGTGGGCGTGGCGAGCTGGATCTTGCCGCTGCCACCGCTGTCGTCGTCGTCCCCACAACCGACAAGCGAGAAGGCAGCGAACCCGAGCGTGCCCACGCCCGCACCCTGCAGCACGCGCCTCCGGGTCTGCCTTTTGTGTGTCCAGTATTCGCTGTTCATCGTTCCCCTCCCATGCCCATGCAACGGCGCGGGCATGGGTGGAAGTTCTACAGCAGGGGCAACGGCGGCGACCATTGGAGATTCTCGGACGCCGCATCCGGATTCCTCGAAGAAGGGCGCCTTCCAGCTTCGAGGAAGGTGGTCGCCCGGCCCGGCGAGGCCGGTCCACCGGCTCGCGAGGTGCACGGAGTATGCCGTAAGCTCCCGCGCATGCCATCCCCCGCCCTCGAAGGAATCCGCGTTCTCGACCTCTCGGACTCGGCGTCGGGTGCGTGGTGCACGCGCATGCTGGCCGATTTCGGGGCGCGCGTGCTCATGGTCGAACCGCCCGGCGGGCATCCTTTGCGCGCCGAGGCCCCCTTCGATAGCGAAGGCCGGTCGATCCCCGCGCAGGTCTTCCTCGCGAACAAGGAGAGCATCGTCCTCGACCTGGCATCCCCGGACGGTCGCGCCGCCGCGCTCGCGCTCGGCGCGCGCTGCGACATCGTCGTGAGCAGCTTCGCGCCCGGGCGGCTCGCCGAGCTGCGGCTGGCCTTCGACGCCTTCCGTTCGCCGTCGCTGGTGCTGACGCACGTCACCCCCTACGGCATGACCGGGCCGCAGGCGAACGAACGCGGCAACGAACTGACCGTCGCCGCGCGATCGGGGTGGGCCTCGATTAACGGTGATGCCGCGAACGCGCCGCTTCGCCCGTGGGGCCACCAGGTCGCGATGTGCACCGGGGCCGCCGCCTACGCCGCCACGCTCGGCGCAATCGTCCATCGCGATGCGAACCCGGGCGAGGGCCAGGAAGTCGATGTCGCCCAGCTCGACGTGATGGTGAGCACGTTCGCGCCGGCACTGCTGCGCGGCCAGTACACGGGCGCCGCCGGCAAACGCCGCGAATCCGCCGACCTCCTGGCGGGGCCCGTGCCCGTCGCCGATGGGCATTTCGCGCTCACGATCAGCCGGGCGCACTTCTGGCGCGATGCGATGTATACCCTCGGGCTGCCGGACCTCGCCGAGGACCCGCGCTGGGAAGCGAGCTGGTATCGCCAGCAACACAAGGACGAGTACGTCGACCGCGTACAGCAGGCCATGCGCGGCTGGGCGAAGTCCGACCTCTTCGAGGAACTGGCCGCGCGCCGCGTCGTCGCCGGGCCGGTGCTGACGATGGAGGAGCTGCGCGCCAACGAACACCTCAACGCGCGCGGCTACTGGACCGAAGCGGGCGGCGAGCCGTTCCCGGGCGCACCGTACCGGATGTCGGGCACGCCCTGGGGCGTTCGCAATCCCGCACCGGAAGCCGGCGCGCACGGCGAAGGATGGGACGCATGAACGGGCCGCTTGCCGGGCTCCGCGGGATCGTGCTCACGCAGGCGTGGGCCGGGTCGTACTGCACCTCGCTGTTGGGGCTCATGGGCGCCGATGTCGTGCAGATCGAAGTGCGCATGCGCCCGGATTCGTGGCGCGGCGCCTACGACGGCCCCCTCCCCGCCCGCCTGAAGGACGTCGCCACGGCGGAACACCCGTGGAACTGCAACTTCCTCTACAACTCGGTCAATCTGAACAAGCGCTGCATCACGCTCGACCTCCAGAAGCCGGCCGGGATCGAGACCTTCCGGCGGCTGCTCCCCTTCGCCGACTTCGTGGCCGAGAACTTCTCCCCGCGCGTGCTCGGCAACCTCGGGATCGACTACGAGGCGATGAAGGCGATCAAGCCGGACGTCATCCTTTGCAGCCTCTCCGCGTATGGGCACAGCGGCCCGTGGGCGAACGTCCCGGGCATCGGCGGCACGATCGAACCCACCTCGGGCATGTCGGCCCTGCTCGGCTACCCGGGCGAAGGGCCACTGAACTCGGGGCAGATGTACCCGGATGCCGTCGCCGGCATGAACGCGTTTGGCGCGATCATCGCCGCCATCCACCATCGCAACCGCACGGGCGAGGGGCAGTACATCGACCTCTCGATGCAGGAAGCGAACCTCACCTTCGCGGCCGAGGCGGCGATGGAGTACCTGCGCACCGGGCGGCAGCGCCAGCGCATGGGCAACCGCCACCCGGCATTCGCACCGCACGGGGTCTATCCCTGCGCGGGCGCGGAGCGATGGATCGCGGTTGCGTGCGAAAGCGAATCCGACTGGGTCGCTTTCAGGGCCGCCCTGGGCTCGCCCGCCGCGCTGGACACGCCCGACTTCGCCACGAATGCCGCCCGCAAGGCGAACGAGGACGCACTCGACCGCGAAATCGCCGCGCTCACGGCCGCACTGACACGAGAAGCCGCGGTCACGATGTTCCAGAGCGCCGGGCTCGCCGCCGCGCCGGTGCTCGATGCAACCGAGGTCGCGAACGACGCGGGCCTGCGGGCGCGCGAGATGGTGGCCGAGGTCACGCACCCGGAGACGGGCACGTGGCCCCAGGCGACCGCGCCGTGGCGCTATTCGCGCAGCGGCCGCCCGCCCATTCGCCCGGCGCCGCGGCTGGGCGAACACACGCTCGAGGTGCTCGCGGAACTGCTCGGGACGACGCACGAGGAATACGACTCACTGGTCGCGGCCGGCGTTTCCGGCACGGGACCGCCCGACTAAGGGCCCACGGGAGGACGCATGGGCGATTACAGCCAGATTCGCTACGAGGTCGAGGGCCGCATCGCGCTCCTCACCCTCAACCGGCCCCAGGCCCGCAACGCCCAGAGCCGCATCCTCATCGAGGAGCTCGACGACGCCTTCGACCGTGCGGCGAAGGACCGGGAGGTGCGCGTCATCGTCCTGCGCGGCGAAGGGGACCACTTCAGCGGCGGCCACGATCTCGGCAGCCCGGAGGAGGTCGCCGACCGGCAGGCTCGCCCGATGCAGGAGGGCCTGCGCGGCAAGTACACGCGCTCGTGGGACATGAACATCGACCCCACGATGCGCTGGCGGAACGTCCCCAAGCCGACGATCGCCGCGGTCCAGGGATACTGCATCTTCGCGGGCTGGATGATCGCCTCGGCCTGCGACATCGTCATCGCCGCCGACAACGCCATGTTCCTGCCCACGAATTTCCAGTACTTCTCGGTGCCGTGGGACCTTCGCCCGCGCAAGGCGAAGGCGATTCTCTTCGAGAGCCGCTTCGTCGATGCGAAGGAGGCGGAGGAGCTCGACTTCGTCAGCTGGGTGGTGCCGAAGGAGCGGCTGCACGAGGAAGTGATGGAGTACGCCGCCCGTGTCGCGGAGAACGACCCGTTCCAGCTGCGCATGATCAAGCTCGCGATCAACCAGGCGCAGGATGCACAGGGGTACACCGGCCACATCTACGGCGCGCACGCGCTGCACATGCTCTCGTCCACGGGCGAAGCCGACCCCGACTACGCGCTCCGCAAGCCCGAGGGCAAGCGCCGCCCGATGGTCCAACGCGCCTTCGAGAACTACGAGAAGCGCCAGGAGCGGCTCGGGCGTTCGCAGTAAACGGCGTTTGCCCCCGGGTTTCCTGTCGCCGGGCGGCCCGTATCCTAGCCGGTGATGCTGAAGCTGCTGCCTCTCTTCACCGCCATCGCCGTCCTGTCGCTCGCGCTCGCCGCCTGTGGCGATGGGAACGGCGCGGATGCCACGCCCACGCTCGCGCCGCTGCCCACGGCCTCGGTGAGCCCGACGGCGCCGCCGCCCACGGTCACGCCGTCCCCGGCGCCGGCATCGCCGACGCCCGCGGGCACACCAACGCCGCTCCCGGACGACGTCGTGGCCGTACGCCAGCAGATCGTCGCGGCGGCCACAGCGGAGCTGAAGGGCCGCTTCGTGACGCCGCTCAACCGCGACGCCTGCCTCGCGAACAACCCGCAGCAGCTGCTCTGCTTCGACATCACATCGAAGCCGGACACCCTCGTCCGGGGCATTGCCCAGCTGGCGACGGGCGACCCCCAGGGCGGCGGCGCGACCGTCTTCTTCGGCCGCCAGGCGAACGGCGAATGGCACTACTGGTTCGGCACGCAGCAGGCGGTGTCGCCGCTGGTGACGCTCCCGGGCGAAGCGTTCGCCTGCGGCGGCGGGCAGGGGATCACGATTCGTGCGCAGGCGAGCGATACCTCCGAGGCCGTCACGAAGGTGGGTGAGCTCGCGCAGCTGCGTGTGCAGCAGTTCGTGCTCACGACGGCGGGTTCGACGGCCGCGGGCGCCGCGCGTGGCGAGGGCTGGTACCGCGTCAACATCCCCGCGACGGGATGGGTGAACGCGCGCGACATCACCGATTCGGCCAACAAGAACTGCGGCCTCCACGACGCCATCTACGGTTCCGGGCCGCGAGGGTAAGGGCCCGGCGGTGGCCAACCGGCTGCCTACCTGCTAGTCTTCGGCGCTCGCGCCCTGCGCCGTCCACGGGCGGCGGAGCGGACGCGATCCCGGCGGGTACCCGCCGCCTTCGGACCCGGCCACCGCGCGGTGACCGGGCGTTCCCGCGTGCCGCGGAGAGAGTGCGACCGTGCGCCTGTACTGGGAGGTCTTCCGGCATGGGTACCGGCGGTGGGCGACGTATCGCGCCGCCACGGCGGCCGGCGTCTTCACGAACACGGTCTTCGGCTTCCTCAGGGCGTACGTTCTCGTCGCCGTCTTCGCCGCGTCCGCGACCATCGGCGGCTACGACCGCTCCGACGCGCTGACCTACGTCTTCCTCGGGCAGGGGATGATCATGGCCGTGTACATGTGGAGCTGGTGGGAGATCGCCCTCGCCATCCGCAGCGGCGACATCGTCACCGACCTCTACCGGCCGTTCGATTACCAGGCCTACTGGCTCGCCCAGGACCTCGGCCGGGCGTGCTACCACACCATCTTCCGGGGCATCCCGCCGTTCGTGCTCGGCGCGATCGTATTCGACCTGCGGATGCCGGAATCGCCGCTGACGTGGGTGCTCTTCCCGGCGAGCATCGTCATGGCCGTGTGCGTGAGCTTCGGCGTGCGTTTCCTCGTGAACCTCGCCGCGTTCTGGCTGCTGGACTACCGCGGTGTGGGCGCCATCGCGACCGCCTGCGGGACGTTCCTCTCCGGGTTCGTCATACCTGTCGCGTTCTTCCCCGGCTGGCTCGCGGTCATCGCGCATGCGCTGCCCTTCCGGGGGATGATCCAGGTGCCGATCGATGTGTTCCTCGAGAAGGAGAGCGGCGGCGCGCTCTTCGTGATGCTGGCGGTGCAGGCGGCGTGGGCCGCGGCGCTCTTTGCGGCGGGGCGCCTGGTGCTCGGGGTGACGCGGCGCAGGGTGGTGGTGCAGGGTGGGTAACGAACTGCGTCTCTTCCCCCGTCTCGCGTGGTCGAGGGTGCGTGGGCAGCTGGAGTACCGGCTGTCGTTCGCGCTCATGCTCATCGGCTATTTCATCATGACGCTGACCGACTTCCTCGCCATCTGGGTCATCTTCCAGCACCTCCCGCTGCTCGCGGGCTGGAGCCTGGGCGAAGTGGCCTTCCTGTACGGCACGTCGTACGTCTCCTTCAAGATCGCGGACATGATCGTCGGCCACCTCGACATGTTGCCCACGCTCGTCCGCACGGGTGGCCTCGATACGGTCCTCACGCGCCCACTCGGGTCGCTCTACCAGGTGGTGACGATTGACTTCGGGCTGCGGCATGTCGGCGCCATCGCCCAGGGGTCGGTGATTCTCGTGATCGCCTGCGCAACCGCCGGCATCCCCTGGGACGCGGGGCGCGCGCTGATGCTGGTGGTCACCATCGCCTGCGGCACCGCGATCTTCATCGCCATCTGGATTACCGGCGCCACGACCGTGTTCTGGACGCTCGGCAGCGGTCTCGAGGTGCTGAACGCGTTCACCTACGGCGGCAACCAGATGGCGAACTACCCCATCAACATCTACGCGGGCTGGCTGCGGCGGATCATCGCGTTCTTCGTGCCGCTCGCCTTCGTCACCTACTTCCCCTCGCTCTACATCCTCGCGCGGGAGGACCCCCTGCACGCGCCCGAAATGCTCCGGTTCGCGTCGCCGCTCGTGGCGATAGCGGCGCTGCTCGTGGCGCGCGCGGTCTGGGGCCAGGGGATTCGCCACTACCAGAGCACCGGCAGCTGACGGAGAGGAGCACGCGCATGGCCCTGATCGAAGTCCGCGACCTGAGCAAGCAGTTCCGCGTCGCCCGCGCGCGGGAAGGGGCGCGCGGCCCGCTCGCGCGCGTCCGCCGCGACTACACGGACGTCCGCGCCGTCGAGCGCGTGAGCTTCGATGTCGAACCGGGCGAGATGGTCGGCTACATCGGCCCCAACGGCGCGGGCAAGTCGACCACCATCAAAATGCTGACCGGCATCCTCGTGCCCTCGGGCGGGCAGCTCACCGTCGCGGGCTTCGAACCATCGCGGCAGCGCAAGGAGATGGCCCGGCACATCGGCGTCGTCTTCGGGCAGCGCACGCAGCTGTGGTGGGACCTCCCGCTCGCGGATACGTTCACCCTGCTCAAGCACATCTACCGCATCCCGGACGACCGCTTCGCCGCGAACCTGGCGCGCTGCATCGACACGATGGAGATGGCCGAGTTCCTGCGGACCCCCGTGCGGCAGCTCTCGCTGGGGCAGCGCATGCGTGGCGAACTCACGGCCGCGCTCCTGCACGACCCCGAGATCCTGTATCTCGACGAACCCACGATCGGCCTCGATGTCGTGGCGAAGAGCCGCATCCGCGAGTTCCTCACATCGTTGAATCGCGACGCCGGCACCACGGTCCTGCTGACGACCCACGACATGGGCGATATCGAACGGCTCTGCCGGCGGGTCATCATCATCGACCGCGGCGGCATCCTCTACGACGGCGACCTCGAACGGCTGAAGGCGCGCTTCGCCACCGAACGGACGCTGGTGGTGGACCTGGAGGAGCCGGCGCCCGCCCTCGACGTGCCGTTCGCGACGGTGGAGCGCATCGAAGGCCCGCGCCAGTGGCTTCGCTTCCAGCGGGCGGATACCACGGCAGCGGAGCTGATCGCGGCGGTCGCGCGCGCGGCCCGCATCGTCGACCTGCGCGTGGATGAGCCGTCGATCGAGGACGTCGTGTTGCGAATCTACGCGGGCGCGGCGAAGGGCATCGCCATCAACGACCCATCGCCCGGCTGATGCGGTAGTCCCGCACCGTGGGCGAAAAAAGGAGGATGAGCAACGCGAGCGTACCGGCGGCGCCGCTGAGGATGAGCGTGATCGTCGCCGGCCCGAGCCAGTCGGACCCGGCGCCGGCGTAGAGTGCGCCCAGGGGCGAGAGCCCCATGTTCAGGCTCACGATGCTCGTCACGCGGCCGCGCAGCTCGTCCGGGATCGAAAGCTGGAGCAGCGTCTGGTTCGAGGTCAGGAAGATCATTTCGCAGAAGCCGGAGAGCGCCAGCATCGCCAGCGCCAGCGGAAGGTTCCGCGACAGGGCGAAGCCGCAGAGTGAGAGACTCAGGAAGAAGAGCCCGGCGAGCTGGACGATCCCACGGCGGTCCACCTGGCTGAGCGAGGCGGTGAACAGCCCGCCCACGATCGCGCCCACGCCGACCGCCGAGAGGAGCAGCCCGAGCGTCAGCGAGCCGCCGTGGAAGACCTCCTTCGCGTAGATGGGCGGCAGCGCCGTGAACGTGGGGATGATGAGCAGGGGCAGGATCCATCCCATCATCACGAAGGTGCGCGTGTCGGCGGCGCCCTTCACGTAGCGAATGCCCTCGGCGAGGTTGCGAAAGAACGATGGCCCAGTCTGCGCCGGCGGCCGGGGCGGGAACGCGATCGTGAGGCCGTTGAGCAGGATCAGGACATAAAGCGCGGCCTGCAGGAGGAAGTTCCCGCCCGGCCCCACCAGCGCGATGAGCACGCCGCCCGCCGCGGGCCCAACCGAACGCATCAGGCCCCAGCCCGTCTGCATGAGCGCGACGGCGTTCGGCGCGACCGGGCGCGGCACGAGCAGGAAGACGGCGGCCTGCCGCAGGGGCTGGTCGATCGCGGTCGCGGCGCCGCTGCAGAAAGCGAGGGCAAAGAGCAGCACCAGGTGCCGTTCGCCCCCGAGCAGGATGCCGCCCACAATGGCACTGATGATGCCCAGCCACAGGTTGATTGCCACGATCAGCCGGCGCGGCGTCACGCGGTCGACGGCGAGCCCCGCCCAGGGCGCCAGCCCGAGCGTCGCGAACGAACGAAAGAGGTTCACCGTGCCCACGGCGGTTCCCGTGCCGGTGATGTCGTAGGCGAGCCAGCTGACGGTGACCTGCTGGAGCCACTGCCCGCCATTCGCGAGGGTGGTCCCGAGCAGCAGGCGGCGGTAGCCGTCGTAGTGCAGCGCGGCGAAGGTGCCGCTGTGCACGGGTTGTTCGCCGGTTGTCGCGTCCTGCACCGGTGCCGTCATGGAAGCGGCGCCCGGATCGGGATTCGATACCCATGAGGAGTAGTGAAACCGGGCATCGCCGTTGCTCCGGCCTGCGCGCTGACGTGCGCGGGCCGGGAGATTTCAGGGGCGCGTGCCATTGCAGTCAAGGAGGCGGCCGGCGCGGATTTTCCGCAGTAAAGACGCAATCGCACGTTCGCGGGCACCCTAGAATGGAGCTTGGGGTTCTCCCCAGTTCGGTTCACAGGGACGACACGAGAGCGTGGTAACAAGGAATCGTGCGTCCACGCCAGCGGAGCGCGGACCCGCCCTCAACCGGACATGCCGGGCGAATCCGCCCGCTGACGACCGCCGCAGGAGGCGTTCCAGATGACGAAATATGTGTTCCTCTTCCGCGAAGGCGATGCCTCGATGCGCGACCTCCTCGGCGGCAAGGGCGCCGGCCTCGCGGAGATGACCCGCGCGGGCGCTCCGGTGCCCCCGGGCTTCACCATCACGACGGAAGCCTGCAATGCCTACTCCGCCGGCGGCGAACTCCCGGCCGGGCTCTGGGAGCAGGTGCTCGAAGGCGTCGCCGACATCGAACGGCAGACGGGCCGCCGCTTTGGCGATTCGTCCGAGCCGCTGCTGCTGTCCGTGCGTTCCGGGGCGAAGTTCTCGATGCCGGGGATGATGGACACCGTCCTGAACCTGGGCCTGAACCCGGCGACGCTCTCCGGCCTGGCCGCGCTGACCGGGGACGAGCGGTTCGCCGCCGATGCCTACCGGCGATTCACCCAGCTCTACGGCAAGATCGTGCTCGGCGTGCCCGGCGAGCGGTTTGAGTCGAAGCTCGACGCGCTCAAGGCCCGGGGCAACCGCCAGGACACCGACCTCTCGGCGGAGGAGCTCTCGGCGCTCACGGGCGAATTCCGGGGCGTGATCCGCGAGCACGCCGCCGTTGAATTTCCCGAGGACCCGCACGAGCAGCTTCGCAACGCGGTGATCGCCGTCTTCCGCTCCTGGAACGGCCGCCGCGCCGTCGATTATCGCCGCCTGAACAAGATCTCGGACACGCTCGGGACGGCGGTGAACGTGCAGGCGATGGTGTTCGGCAACCTGGGGCCGACGAGCGCGACGGGTGTCGCCTTCAGCCGCAACCCCGCGACCGGCGAGGCGAAGCTCTACGGCGAATACCTCGTCAACGCGCAGGGCGAGGACGTCGTCGCCGGCGTGCGCACGCCGCGGCCGCTGGCCGACCTCCAGGGCGAGATGCCCGAGGTGTACGCCCAGTTCGCGGCCATCGCGAACCAGCTCGAGCGGCACTACACCGATATGCAGGACATGGAGTTCACGGTCGAGCGCGGGCGCCTGTACATGCTCCAGACGCGTACGGGGAAGCGCACCGGCGCGGCCGCCGTCAAGGTCGCGGTCGACCTCGCGAATGAAGGGATCATCGACCGCGCGACGGCCGTCCAGCGCGTCGAACCCGCCGCCCTGGACCAGCTCTTCCACCCCGCGATCGATCCCGTCGCGCGCGCCCAGGCGCACGTCCTGACGCGTGGCCTGCCGGCCTCTCCCGGCGCCGCCACGGGGCAGGTCGTGCTCGATCCCGACACCGCCGAGCAGATGGCCCGCGGCGGCACGCCCGTCATCCTCGTGCGAACGGAAACCGCGCCGGAGGACTTCCACGGCATGGTCGCGGCGCAGGCGGTGCTCACCGCGCGCGGCGGCATGACATCCCACGCCGCCGTCGTCGCCCGCGGCATGGGCAAGCCCTGCGTCGCCGGCGCGGGGGACATCCGCGTCGACCTCGAAGCCGGGCTCTTCGCGGTCAACGGCTCGCGCATCCCGGCGGGGGCATTCATCACCGTCGACGGCACCACCGGCGAAGTCTTCGAAGGCCACATGCCGACGACCGAGCCCGACCCGGGGCCGGACGTGTCGACACTCATGCAATGGGCCGACGCCTACCGCACGGTGAACGTTCGCACGAACGCGGACACGCCCGCGGATGCGGCCGTGGCACGCCGCTTCGGCGCCGAAGGCATCGGCCTTTGCCGCACCGAGCACATGTTCTTCGAAGGCACGCGCATCGATGCCGTGCGCGAGATGATCGTCGCGGACACGCCCGAGGGGCGCCGCCACGCGCTCGCGAAGATCGAGGAGTACCAGACGGCCGACTTCGCCGCGATCTTCCGCGCGATGGATGGCCTGCCCGTCACCATTCGCACGCTCGACCCGCCGCTCCACGAATTCCTGCCGCACGTCGACGAGGAGGTCGTGGCCCTCGCGGAGACGCTGGGCGTGCCGGCGGAGAAGCTGCGCGCGCGCATCGAGCTCCTTCGCGAGGCGAACCCGATGCTTGGCTTCCGGGGCTGTCGCCTGGGCATCATCTTCCCCGAGATCACGGAGATGCAGGCGCGGTCCATCTTCAACGCCGCCAGCCAGTGCCGGCGCGACGGCGTGGACGTCCGCCCGGAGATCATGATCCCGCTGGTGAACACGCCCGAGGAGCTGCGCCGCCAGGCCGACATCGTGCGCGGGTGCGCAACGGCCGCCGGCTTCGAGGGCTACTCCATCGGCACGATGATCGAAGTGCCGCGCGCAGCCCTCGTCGCCGGGAAGATCGCGGGCATCGCGGAGTTCTTCTCCTTCGGCACGAACGACCTCACGCAGACGGCGATGGGCATCAGCCGCGACGACGCGGCGCACTTCATCCCCGCCTACATCGAGCAGAAGATCCTCACGGACGACCCGTTCCAAACGCTCGACCAGGAGGGCGTGGGCGAACTCATCCGCATCGCGGTCGAGCGCGGCCGGGCGGCGCGCCCGGGGATGAAGATGGGCATCTGCGGCGAGCACGGCGGGGACCCTGCGTCGATCGAGTTCTGCGTGCGGGCCGGGCTCAGCTATGTGTCCTGCAGCCCCTATCGCGTGCCGGTCGCACGGCTGGCCGCGGCGCAGGCCGCCCTCGAAGCACGGGAACGCGACCGCTGACCGCCAACGCCCGGTGACACAGCAAGGCCCGCGCCAAACCCGGCGCGGGCCTTCTTCATTCGCGGCGAAAGGGACGGCGCAGCTACTCCGCCCAGAGCGGGCTGCTGGCCTTCATGAAGCGCAGGAGCATGCGGTGCTCGGCGATGCGCTTGCCGCTGGTGTCGTCGGCGTAGGTTTCGTACCAGAAGAACTCCGTCTTCGGGCTCTGGCCCACGGCGAGCACCTTGCCGTGAACCACGTAGGGCGTGTCCACGAGCAGCGGGCCGTTGACGTTGCGAATCTCGATGGCGCCGAACAGGCCGACCACCTTGCCGATGGAGAGCCGCAGCGAACGGATGGCCTGGCCGTACAGTAGCCCGACGTACCCGGCCGGCGTCACGATCGGGCCGCCCCAGGGCGAATCGCCGCGGTACCAATCCATGGGCTCCGTCGTGATTCCCAGGCGGTCTTCCTGCTGCTTCCCGGAATAGATCGCGCCGGTCTCGGGGATCAGGTCGCCCGGGTGCAGTTTCTCCAGGATGCGCACGCCCGCCGGGTCGATGGTCGCCATGTCGAGCCGCCGCAGCGCGGACGGTTCGCCCGCATCGCCCACGGAAACGGTGCCTTCGCAGACGAGCATGCCGTCTTCGCGATTCATCCAGACGTCGGCCTGGGTGTCGTGGTCCCGGGCGGGCGTCTTCATGCGCGCGCTCACCGGTTCGCGGTCGAGGGTGGCGTTGCGGAAGTAGAGGGACAGGCTGCCCGTCTCCCACCAGGCCTTGCCCCACGCCTTCGTGGCGAGCGGCGCGAAGAGGTCCATGTGGTTCGAGCCGGCGACCGTGCCGCCGCGGAACCCGAGCTTCTGCGCGGTCGCGGTGTCGTGGATGCTGCCGGCGCCACTCGCATTGGGGTTGCGAACTTCGCGGAAGGGCGTGGCGATGACGTCCGGTTCGATCTCGGTCAGTGGGGTTGTGCTGGGAAAGCTCACGGTCTGCCTCGTGGTAATAGTCGCGGCGACAGCCTGCGCTCACGGGCCGCGAATGTCCAGAGGCAATCAACGGGGCAACAGAAAGCGCTCGCGGTGCTCCGCGAGACACACGAAGGCGGCCGCGCACTCGGCGCGGTGCCGCGAACAAACCCGGCCGGCGCGCCTTACTTGAAGCGGAAGGTCAGCCGCCCGCGGGTGAGGTCGTACGGGGAGAGCTCGACCAGCACGCGGTCGCCCGGGAGCACCTTGATGTAGTGCTTGCGCATCTTGCCGCTGATGTGCGCGAGCACTTCGTGGCCGTTCCCGAGTTCCACCTTGAACATCGCGCTCGGAAGCGCCTGGGTCACCAGTCCTTCTACTTCGATGACGTCGGTCTTCGCTGCCATAACCACTCCTGGGTCTGGGGCCGCCGGTCCATCGCACGATGGCGAAGGCGGCCGATCGAAAGGGCCCGGACTGGCCGCCTGCACGGGCGCCCGGGGAGGTCCGTCATATGGTAGCACGCGGAAAAGGCGCACGGCGCACATCTGTGCTACGCTCGTTCCAGAGCGCACGCGAAGATGCGTGCCGCCGGTTTTCCTCAGGCTCTGTGATGTGCGGTGGTTGAGGCGTTCCGGGACGGAAGATCACTCGCTCGCCACATTCACACCCTGGAGTTCTTTTTCTGCTTACCCTGACTCAGCGTACCCCGCGACCGGCGAGCCCGGCCGCACAGTCTCACGTATCCGCCGCGACCGTGGCCACCGTGCCCGAGCAGGCTGAAGACGCCGCCGGGACCACGTTCGGCGTCCTCGGCGTCGGC
>JAXLWZ010000025.1:0-24103 GCA_046328225.1 Dehalococcoidia bacterium
CTGCCAGGGGCGGCCCCGGTGGAGTCTGCCTCCCCCGGGGCCGCCCCTGGGAACCGGAAACCGGAAACTTGGAACTACCCCGCATACCCGCGATCGCGTTCCTGCTTGAACTCGTTCCAGCCCTTCTCCTGGCGGATGCGATGGCGCTCCTCCGCGACGGCGTCCTTCTGGCCGCTGAGCGCGCGCATCTCCGGATCCTGGTTCCAGGCGAGGCCATCGCGAATGCCGGCGAGCTCGTAGGCGCGGTTCGTGAGGGCCTTGTTCAGGCGCACCGTGCTCTGGGGCAGCGACGCGAGCTTCTTCGCGACCGCTTCCGCCGTCGCCTCGAGCTGGTCGTCCGCGACGACGCGGTTGACCATCCCGAGGCGCAGAGCCTCCTCCGGGGTGATGACTTCGCCCAGGAGCAGCAGCTCCTTGGCGCGCTTCATGCTCACCAGGTAGGGCGTGATGAGGAACGGCGGCGGGAAGCCGTGGCGGATCTGGATCTCGCCGAAGCGCGCCGTCTCCGAAGCGATGGTGAGGTCGCAGGCGCCGGCGAGTTCGCAGCCCTGGCCGACGGCGTGGCCGCGCACCGCCGCGATCACGGGCTTGGACATGCTCCAGATGCGCCCCTGCACCTCGGGGCCGCCGGGTGCCGGCTGGTCGTCCGGGTAGAGCCCCGCCCACATGTCGCCGCCGGCGCTGAAGGCCCGGCCCGCGCCGATGAGGACCGCCACGCGCGCGTCATCGTCGCCTTCGAGCCGGTCGAGCGCGGCCATGAGCAGCCGTTGCACGTTCTTGTTGAATGCGTTGAGCACGACCGGGCGGTTGAGCGTGATCCAGGCGACGTTGTCGCGCACTTCGTACAGGACGTCATCAGCCGACGGCGGCGGGATGGCGATGCCGTCCGGGGTCTTCTTCCAGGTGCTGGTATCGGGTTCGGCCACGGGGGCCTCCTTGGGATGGTTCGAATGGCGAAAAGCATCGCCGCCGCCGCGAGTGCGGGCAATTCGAGAACGAACGGCCACGGGGCCCCCGGCCTTACGGAACGATGAAGGGGCCTCCCTGGACCATCGCACCGGCGGCGAGCAGGGCATCGATTTCAGCGGGGGCGAAGCCGTGCTCCGTGAGCAGCTGCGTGCTGTGCTCGCCGAGCCCTGGCGTCTCCTTCGGCCCTTCGCGCTGGGTGCGGCTGAAGAGCGCGTACTTCCCGGCCACCCATACGGGCCGCCCGCCACCAAAGTCCGACTGCTCGACGGCGCCCTGCGCGAGATAATCCGGCACCGACGTCAGCTCGCGGTTCACGCGGGCGGGGGCAGCAGCCACGCCGGCTTCGGCGAGAATCGCCACCGCTTCATCGCGCGTGAGCTTCGAAATCGACGCCGTCAGCGCGCCCGCCGTGGCCGCTTCGTCCAGCACCACGCCGCCGGGCAGCAGGTTCGCCGCCGCGAGGCGAGCGCGGTCGCCTTCGGCCGTGGCCTGGAGGCGAACGAAGCCGTCGCTGGCCGCGTAGTAGCGGTCGAGCGCGGACGGGCCCTGGTAGTCGGTGCCGCCGATGCGCGCGGGCGGCCGCCCGTCGTATCGCACCAGCTCGCCCGACTGGAACATGACCGACTGCGCCGCAAGGGAGGTCGTCACGGCCTGGCCTTCGCCCGTGCGCGCCCGGTGCAAGAGCGCGAAGACGGCGCCAAGCGCGGCCGTGGGGGCCCAGGCGACATCGTTCACGGGCACCGCGAAGAAGACCGGGTCGCCATCGCCGCCCTGTGCCACCATCATGCCGCTCGCCGCCTGCAGAAGCGGGTCGAAGCCGGGTTCGTTCGCCATCGGGCCGGCGTGGCCGTAGCCGTTGACCGTCACGGTGATGATGCGCGGGTTCACCGCCTTCAGCGAGTCGTAGTCAATGCGCAGGCGCTGCAGCACGCCCGGCCGGTAGTTGTCGACGACCACATCGCTGTTCGCCACCAGCCGGAGGAAGGCGTCGCGGCCCTCCTTCTTCTGCAGGTCGAGCGCGATGCTCCGCTTGCCCAGGTTGTACCCCACGAAGCCGGCGCCGGACGAGCGGAAGGTATCGCCACCGAGCGGTTCGACCTTGAGCACGTCGGCGCCAAAGTCGGCGAGGATGGACCCCGCGTACGTCCCGGCGATGATCGCGCCGAGGTCGAGCGCACGAACGCCCGCGAGCGGCCCCGGGCCCGGCGCTTCACCGCCCGTGGGCTTCAGCGGCGAGGTGTGCGGCCCGGGCTCACTGGTGGCGCCGAGCGCGGGCGACGGCGTTCGCACGGTGGCCGGCGAGGCCGCGAGGTTGATGGGGATGCCGGGCATGCTCACGCGCCCCGCGTTCGGGTCGTCGATGGTCGTCCACATGCCGATGGCGGCGAGCTGCGGGTACGCGAGCCAGGTCTCGCGGTCCCAGACGGGTCCGCAGGGGCAGCCGCCGTCCGCGATGATGGTGAGCCATTCGGCGGCGGGCTTCGTGCGCATCACCGCTTCGATGCGCTCCGAGACCCAGGGCATGTTCTCGGGTAGCCACATCATCGCGGGCTCGCCGCCGATGCGCGGGTCGATGAGCAGCTCATCCAGCAGCCCGACCGCGGTCAGCAGCGCGACGCGGAAGGCCGGCGTCAGCCCCGCCGCGAAGATCCAATCCCCGTCGCCGCACTGGTAGAGGCGGTAGGTCGGAGTGCCACCGGTCGGCGGGCCCTTGGGGCGCGGCGGGTCGCCGGTGCGATGCGTCACGCCCCCGGTGGTGGCCGCGAGCGCCGCCTGGATGCCGCTCACCGTGACCGCCTGTCCGCGGCCCGACCGTTCGCGTTCGATGAGCGCGGAGACGATGCCGCTCGCGCCCATGACCGCCTGCATGTACAGCACGTGCGGGATCACGGGGTCCACCGGCACGGGCGTCTTCGCGAACTGGCTCACGCCGATACCCGAGGCGGCACAAAGCAGCTCGACCGACTCCACGGGTAGCGGCCAAGAAGGCGTGTGGAGGTAGGCGAGCGCGGGGTTGAGCTTGGTCATCGAGGCGGGGTCCAGCCCGGCTGCTTCGAGGACGTCGAGTGGCTGGGAGAACACACAGCCATCGGCCGTGGCGAGTAGCTCGCGCAGCCGCACGGCGTCCGCCGGGACGTGGATATCGAGCACCAGCCCCTGCTTGTTCCGGTTCCAGAGCGGGAAGCCCGGGTTCGAACGGCCCCGTTCGCCGCCGGGCGGTTCGACCTTGATGACCTCGGCCCCGAAGTCGGCGAGGTGCATGGCCGCCATCGGGCCGGCGAGCCCCTCACTGCAATCGAGGATTCGAAACCCATCCAGCGGCGCTGTCATCCGTGCCCCTCACGTCGAAACTCGGCATCCGCCGGCCCACCGTGAGTGCCTACAGGAAGTGCACGTGAGCGTCAAACCCGGGGCCTGCCCGGCGACCGTGATCACGCCCCGAGCCGTGCTATTGCGGGCCTTCCGCGGCGACGCCTTTCGCGACGAGCGCGGCGACCCCTTCGGCATCAATGCCCGCATGACCGAGGATCTCGGCGGTGTGCTGGCCCGGCCGCGGCGCGCCACCCTGGGGCCCGCCCGGCGTGCGCGAGAGCTTCACCGGCGTCCCCGAGACCGTCAGGGTCGCGCCCGTCCACGTCGGCAGTTCGACCAGCATCTCGCGGGCGTTCACCTGCGGGTCGGAGACGACCTTGTCCACCGTGTTCAGCGGCCCGATCAGGCAGAAGTCGCTGAGCAGCTCCTGCCATTCGGCCTGCGTCTTCTGGCGGAAGGTGCTGAAGAGGATGGGCTCAAGCTCCGGGTAGTTCTTCGTGCGCCCGGCGTTCGTGGCGAACCGCTCGTCCGTCACCAGCTCGTCGCAGCCGATGAGCGCGCAGAACATCGCCCAGTTGTGGTCCTTCACGTTCGCGAGGACGACCCAGCCATCCTTCGCCGGGAGTGCCTGGTGCGGTGTCGCGAGCGGGTGGCGCAGGCCGACCGGGCCGGGCACCTCGCCGGTGGAGGTGTAGCGCACGATCGCGTTCTCCATCAGCGCGACCTGGCAATCCAGCATCGCCACGTCCACGTGCTGCCCGAGCCCGGACTTCGAACGTTCCACGAGTGCGGAGAGCACGCCGATGGCGGTGTACATGCCGCCCGCCATGTCGCCGATGGAGTAGCCCGCGCGCGCCGGGGGCCCGCCGTCGTGGCCGGTCATGCTCATGACCCCGCCCATGCCCTGCACGATGGCATCGACGGCGCCGCGCGACCGGTATGGCCCCGAATGCCCGAAGCCGGAGGTGGAGGCATAGACCAGCGCCGGGTTGATCTGGCGCAGCGTCTCGTAATCGAACCCGAGCTTCGCCATCGTGCCCGGGGAGAAGTTCTCCGTGAGCACATCGACCTCGCGCACGAGGCCGTAGATGACCTCCTTCGCCTCAGGCGCCTTGAGGTCGAGCATGATGCTCTTCTTGCCGCGGTTCACGCTGAAGAAGTAGGTGCTGACGCCGTGGACGTACGGGCCCTGGCCGCGGCGCGTCTCGTTCTGGCCGGCGGTCTCGATCTTCCAGACTTCGGCGCCCATATCGGCGAGAATCATCACGCCGTAGGGGCCGGCCAGCGCCCACGTGAAATCCAGGACCTTGATGCCGGAAAGGGGACCAGGCATGGCGACCTCCAGGGGGTTCGTTAGCGTCCGGTGACACGCCGCGTGGCGTCGCGGAAGCGGTCCACCTGCTCGGGGCTGCCGCGCAGGCGGCGATTGGCTTCGTCCTCCATGGCGGAGGCTTCGGCCGAGAGCGTCGCGGCATCGATTACGCGCTTGGTTTCGCGCACGGCCGCGGCCGAATGGCTGGCGATGGTCTCGGCGAGCGCCCACGCCGCGGGCAAAAGTTCCGCCTGCGGATAGACCTCGGTGACGAGGCCGTAGGCGCGCGCCTCGGCGGCGGTGAACTTGCGCGCGGTGAAGATGAGCTCCTTCGCCCGCTCGGCGCCCACCAGCCGGGGGAGCGTGGCCGCCGCCACGACCAGGCCGTATTCGGCGCCGGGCAGCCGGAAGGTGGCGTTCTCCGCGGCGAGCCGGATATCGCAGGCGATGGCCAGCCGCGCGCCGCCTCCGTAGCAATAGCCGTTGACGGCGGCGATGACGGGCATCGGCATGGCAGCGGGGCGCGCGATGGCCGACGACGTACGCCGCGGCCGCTCCTGCGTCTCCACGCCGCTCATCTCGAGCATGTCGCCGCCGGCGCAGAACGCCTTCTCGCCACTCCCTGTGAGGATGACGCAGGCGACCTCCGGGTCATCGGCGGCGCGCGAGAAGGCGTCGTCGAGGGCGGCGTTCAGCGCCGCGCTGAGGGCGTGATGGCGCTCGGGCCGGTTGAGCGTGAGCAGCACCACGCTGCCACGCCGTTCTTCCAGGACGAGGGGTTCGGATTCAGTCATAAGCGCGCGCAGTCTACCCGCCAATGCCACCGATTGCGCAAGGATGTGCCTACCGCCGCGGGCGCAGCGCGTAAATGGACACGTGTTCGACCTCCGCGAGCCGCTCGCCGGTGCTGGCGGTGACGTTCACGGTGAACGTGATGTAGCGGTCCCCGTTCCGTTCGGACAGGCGAATCACCTCGCCGCTCACCGTCGCCTTCGTGCCGACGGGCGCGGCCACATGCACCTTCATGTCCGAGGAGACGTGCACGCCGGCCGTGTAGTGGAAGGTCTCGTGGATGAGCCGCCCGTACGCGGCCAGGTAGACCCCGGGGGGGACGAGCGCGCGGCCGCCGGCGGTGTAGGTCTCGGGGCGCTCCCCGGTCTTGTCCAGGAACGCCTGCACGAACGGGGCATCGAAGGTCACGTCGTAGGGATTCAGGGGTGTCCCCGGGCGGGCGGTCTCCTCGGTCAGCGGCGGGAGGGTCGCATGTTCGGCCATCAGTTGGCCCCCACGGTGCAGGACGCCTGGCCGATGGCCGCGACCTCGCCCTCGGGCGTGATGACGCGCAGCTCGACGGTGACGCGCGAGCCATTCGCCGGCGAAGGCGGCTCGACGACCGTGCCCTCGATGGTCACCTCGCCGCCTTCGTAGACGGGCCGCCGCAGCCGTCCGCTCAGCGTCGATCCCGCGAGCCAGTTCGCGCCGAAGGATTCGAACATGAGGCGGCTCATGTAGGCGAGGATGGTCGATCCCCCGACGAGGCCACCGCGATAGCCCATCTCGCGGGCCTTTTCGTCGTCGTGGATGCTTCCCTTGGAGTCCGCCGAGCTGTTAATGGGCAGCAGGCGAATGGATGTGAGCGCGGCGTCGCGTTCGAGCAGGTCGGGCATGGCACCTCCGGGGGCGTGGCCCCCAACGCGGGTTGCGCCATCGTTGGCCGCACGCGACCGGCACGTCAACAAGCTGTGTTCGAATCCATCATTCGGGATTTCCGAGCGAACTTCGCCCTCCGGGCTGCGAATGGGCGTCTTCACGCGTAGAATCCGCAGCCACCGGGGAGCGCGGCACGAGGAAACGGGGTCAGCGAGGGGCAGGCTCATGCGCATCGAAGCGATCAATTCCTTCGCTCATCTCGTCCGCTCGGGGTCGTATCCCGCGGCCTCCGAGCAGCTTTTCCTCAGCCCGACGACCATCTACGGGCACGTCAAGAGCATCGAGGAAGAGCTCCAGGCCACGCTCGTCCACTTCAACGGGCGCAAGCTCGAACTCTCTCGCGCCGGCGCCCGGTTCCTGATGTTCGCCGAGAAGATGCTCGAGGAACGCCAGCGCATGGAGCGCGACATCCTCGGGCTCGCGCGGTCCGATGCCGCCCGCCTGCGCATCTCCAGCCTGCATGGCCCGAGCATCCATCTCCTGCCACCGGTCATCGCCGCCTTCCACGCCAGCCACCCCGACGTCATCGTCACCGTGAGCGCGAACGGTGTGGGCGAATGCGAGGCGGCGCTGGTGAGCGGCCAGGCCGACCTGGCGATCCTCAACGACCTCCACGAGGATGAGCTTTCCGGGCCCTATGGCGCGACGCCGCTCTACGAGGACACGGTCGAGCTCGTCATCCGCGCCGACTACTACGAGCCGCCCGACGTGCGCCTGCTGGAGCGGTATCCGTTAGCGCTCCAGCCCAGTACCAGCGGCTACCGCCAGCAGCTCGAACGCTGGGCGCGGCGCGAGGGCATCACGATCAAGGCCGCCTTCGAGCACACGTCGTTCGATGGCCTCCTTTCGTTCGTAATGCAGGGCGGGTGCATCGGCATGCTGGGGGGCTATGTGCCGCGGCTGACACCCGTGGGCGAACGGCTGCGGGTGCTCGAACTGCCGAACTTCTCCCTTCGCCGGCGGGTGATGGCGCTGCACCCCGCGCGGCTGGATCCGCTGACGAGCGAGTTCCTCGCGTTCTTCCGGGCCTACTTCGGCGGCGGGCCCGTGGCCGTTGCTTCTGATTCCTCGAACGGACGGGCCGAAATTCTCTGATGGCCGCACCCCCGGGCGGCTGGTAGAAATCGGCCAGCGGCGGCGCGAGCGGTCACGCACGGACCGGTGTAACCACCGTTTTCCGCGCCGCTGGAGGGGGAACCATGCCAGCAACTCGCATTTCGCGCCGGCGCGCGCTCCAGGGCTTCGGCGGCGGCGCGGCCGCGTTCGGCGCCAGCGTCCTTTTCGGCGCCTGTGGCGGCGGCGACGACGATTCCAGCAGCGGCGCCGAAGGCACTCCCGCGCATGCCGATACGCGTGCCACGGCCGTCCCCAGCGCGACGGCGAAGACGGGTGGCACCCTCCGCGTCGCGCTCTCCGGCGACCCGACCGGCCTCGACCCGAGCACCTCGCGCGGCGGCAACGATCACAACTGGCTCTACAGCATCTTCGACAACCTGGTGAACAACGACCCGACGTTCCAGGTTTCGAAGGGCATCGCCGACAAGTGGGAGGTCGTGGACGATCTCACCGTCACCTTCACGGTGCCCGCGAGCGGCATCACCTACCACGACGGCACCGCGTACAGCGCGCAGGACATCAAGGCCACCATCGACCGCCATCTCGACCCGGCGACGAAGTCGTTCGCGGCCGGATCGCTGGGCAGCGTCGACAAGGTCATCGTCTCGGACTCGACGCACGTGACGTTCAAGCTGAAGTCGATCACGGCCTCGCTCTTCGCCATCCTCGGCGACCGCGCGGGCATGATCCTTTCGCCCACGGCCGTGCAGAAGCTGGGCGAAGACTTCACGAACAAACCCGTAGGTTCGGGGCCGATGAAGCTCGACAACTGGGCCGTGGGCGCATCGCAGAAGATGTCGAAGTTCGCCCAGTACCGGAAGCAGGGGTACCCGTACCTCGACGGCATCGACGTCCAGATCGTGCCGAACTCGTCGGTGCAGTTCGCGAACCTGCGCAGCGGCAACACGGATCTCATCCAGCTCGGCCAGAAGGACGTGGACGCGGCGAGGAAGGATTCGTCCATCCAGTTCGTGCAGTGGCCGAGCACGGGCTACACGCAGGTCAACCTCAACATCTCGCAGAAGCCGCTGAACGACGTCCGCATCCGCCAGGCCATGACCTACGCGCTGAACCGGCAGGCGATCCTCGACGGCATCTACTTCGGCGTGGGCACGCTCGCGAACGGGCCGATCACGCAGGCGCTCTGGGCCTACAACTCGAACCTGAAGCCGATCCAGGAAGACCTGAAGAAGGCCAAGGAGCTCGTCACCGCCGCCGGCTACCCGAACGGCATCACCTTCGACTTCCTCATCACCGCGAGCGAGGAGAACACGCCGCTCTCCGAGATGCTCAAGGCGCAGTGGGCGCGCGTCGGCCTCAACGTCAACATCGTCCCGGTCACGGCCACGCAGGCCACGACGGACTACCGCGACCAGAAGTACCCGTTCTTCCTCACGGGCTTCTCCGGCCGCGCCGACCCGGACCTGACGATCTTCGACAACTTCCACAGCACGGGCGCGTTCAACCGGGCGTCGTTCAACAAGTCGTACACGAAGGAAGAGAGCCAGGTCACGCTCGACCAGAAGATCGAGAAGGCGCGGCAGGTGTATGACCAGGCCCAGCGCAAGGCGCTCTACGACGACATCCAGAAGCAGATCGTCGAGAACGCGCACGGCATCTTCTTCACCCACCAGTCGAACCTCGTGGGCCTGAGCAAGCGCGTCCGCAACTTCACGAACTACGGCGACGGCAAGCTCCGCCTGCACGAAGTCTGGCTCGACGGATGAGCGGCTACCTCGTCCGCCGCGCGCTCAACGCCATCCCGCTCCTGCTCATCGTGACGATGGCGGTCTTCGCCCTCACGCACCTGAGCGGGGACCCGGTGGCGGCGATCGTGGGCGGCGGCGAGGTGGCTTCGAACCCGGAGCTCGAAGCACGCATCCGCCACGACCTGGGGCTCGATGACCCCCTGCCCGTGCAGTACCTCAACTGGCTCAAGGGCGCCGTCCAGGGTGACCTCGGCCGCTCCATCCAGACGCACCGGCCGGTGCGCGATACGCTCGCCGACCGCCTGCCCACGACGCTGCAGCTGGCGCTCTGTGCGTGGGCCATCGGCATCCTCATCTCGCTGCCGCTCGGCGTCATCGCCGCGGTCCGCCAGAACACGTGGGTGGACCACGGCGCGACCGTCCTCGCGCTGAGCGGCGTCGCTGTGCCCAGCTTCTGGATGGGGCTGATGTTCATCCTCGTCTTCGGCGTGTGGCTGGGGGTGTTGCCGCCGTCCGGTTTCGTCTCCCTCACCGATGACCCGCTCCGGGCGGCGCAATACCTGGTTCTGCCCGCCGTCACGCTCGGCGTGCACCAGACAGGCTCGCTCACGCGCCAGATGCGTTCGGCGATGGTGGAGGTCCTGAACCAGGACTACGTGCGCACGGCGCGGGCAAAGGGCCTCGTCGAACGCAGCGTCGTCATCCGTCACGGCGTGCGAAACGCGATGCTCCCCGTGCTGACGGTGCTCGGGCTGCAGGCGGGCGCGCTCGTGGGCGGCACGGTCGTCGTCGAGCAGGTGTTCGCCATCCCCGGGATGGGTCGGCTCGCGCTCACGGCCGTCCTCCAGCATGACATCCCCGTGGTCCAGGGCTTCGTCCTCGTCGCGACCCTTGCTGTGGTCACCGCCAACCTCGTCACCGACGTCATGTACGGGGTCCTCGACCCGCGGATTCAACATGGCCGTTAGCCCGAGCATCCAGCAGATACCGCTGCGGCCGGCCGCGCCCGCGTTCCCGGTCCGCCTGCGGCGCCTCGCGCGCCGGAAACCGGTGGGCGCCGTCGCGTTCTTCGTGATCCTCGCGCTCGCGCTGGCAGCGATCGCCTCGCCCGTGCTCGCTCCCTACGACCCGCTCGAACCGAACTACAGCGCGCTGCGGCAGGGCCCAACGCTCGCGCACCCCTTCGGGACCGACCAGATCGGCCGCGACCTCCTCAGCCGGATCATTTACGGCACGCGCATCTCCTTCCTCGTGGGTGTCGTGTCCGTGGGTGTGGCCGTGTGCGTCGGCACGCCGATTGGCCTGGTCGCGGGCTACTTCCGCGGCGCCGTGGACGAAGTGCTGATGCGCGTCATCGATGGCATCTCCGCCTTCCCAAGCCTGGTGCTCGCGCTGGCCATCGTCGCGGTGCTCAAGCCCAGCCTGGTGAACGTGATGGTGGCGGTCGGGCTGACTTCGGTGCCCATCTTCGCGCGGCTAACTCGGAGCCAGGTGCTCTCCCTGCGAGAGCGCGACTTCATCCTCGCGGCGACCTCAACGGGCGCGAGCGACGCGCGCATCATGGTCCGCCACATCATGCCGAACGCGATGTCGCCGCTCATCGTGCAGGCCACGCTCGGGCTGGGCATTGCCATCCTCGCCGAAGCCTCGCTCGGGTACCTGGGGGTGGGCGTGCAGCCACCGACGCCGACCTGGGGCGGCATCCTCAACCAGGGAGCGCCGCTCATCGAGCGTGCCCCGTGGCTCTCCATCGCCCCCGGCGCGGCCATCTTCACGCTCGTCCTTTCGTTCAACCTCCTCGGCGATGCCCTTCGCGACGCCCTCGACCCGCGGCAGCGAAAGGGCTGAGCGGACCTATGCCCACGAACATCTCTACTCCCAGGGAGCGCAGCTCATGACCGATACCCCCCTCGCCGGGATCCGTGTGCTCGCGATGGAGCAGGCCGTGGCGCTCCCCTTTGCCACGCGCCACCTCGCGGACCTCGGCGCCGAGGTCATTCGCGTGCAATCGCACAAGCGCGGCATCCAGTCGCTCGCCGAAATCGACCTCACGCGGAACAAGCGTCAGCTCGCCATCGACCTCGCGACCGAGGGCGGGCCCGAGGCGTTCCGCCGGGTGGCGGCCTCGTGCGACATCGTCGCCCACAACTACACGCCGCGCGTGGTGCGCCAGTTCGGGATCGACTACGCCAGCATTCGCGCCGTGAAGCCGGACGTCATTTATGTCTCGCTCACCGGCTTCGGCACAACCGGCCCATGGGGCGAACGGCCACTTTTCGGCCCCGGCGCCGAGGCGGTCGCGGGCCACAACGAAGTCATCGGCGACGGGAGCGGCTGGGCCGGCCGGCCGGGCACAATCGTGTACGCCGACAGCATGTGCGGCCTCAACACCACCTTCGCCATGCTCGCCGCGATCGATGAGCACCAGCGCACGGGTCGGGGCCAGCACATCGATATCTCCCTGTACGAAACCGCGGTCTCCAACCTCGGGCCCGTGATGGCCGCGCGCGGTATGGGGGTGCAACCCCGCCGCTTCGGCAACGCCGACCTCACGTTCGCGCTGCACGGCGTCTTCACCTGCGCCGGGCTCGATCGTCATGTCGCCCTCGCCGTTCGCCCGGGACAGGAGGGGGCATTGGGGGAGGCGCTCGGCATCGCGGAGGCCACCGAAACCGCCGTTTCCGCCGCCCTGCGCGGCCGTGACGCCGCCGCCACCGCCGCGCTCCTGCAGGGGCACGGCATCGCCGCCGCCGTCACGGCCGACGCGAGCGACCTGGCCATGGACCCGCACCTCTGGGAGCGCGGCTACTTCGGCATCGCCGACCGGACGCTGCCGGGCATCGCCGGGCACTACCCGCACGAAGGGCCGGCGTGGGGCCACGGCCCGGGCGTCCCGCTGGAGGAATCCCGCCCGGTGGGCGCCGACACCCGCGCTATCCTGGCCACTCTCGGCGGCCTAACGGAGACCGAAATCGACGCGTTGTACGAATCGGGCGCCGCCGGAACCGTCCCGGCGCCGCCCATCGCCACGCACCCGGCCGACCACCAGACGCGCATCGACCGCGGCGAGCTCTCGCGCGTCGATGCGGCCCACGACGGCTGGCGCGCGCTGGCGGAGGGAGCGCGATGACGATGCGCGCACTCGATGTGACCACCGGCGTGGGCCCGGCGTACACCGGCAAGCTCCTCGCCGAGGTTGGCTGGGACGTCGTCAAGTTCGAACCGCCCGGCGGCGACCCCACGCGTCACGAGGCCTCCCGCTGGGGCGGCGCCGAGGGTGCGGCGTTCGCCTTCGCCAACGCGGGCAAACGAGGCGCCACCGGAGACGAACGCACTCTGCGCGCCCTCGCCGAAGCCGCGGACGTCGTGATCGGCGATTTTTCGCCCGCGGGCCTGGCCGCGGCCGGGCTCCCCACCGACGCGTACCAGACGTTGGCCCCGCGCCATGTGGTCACCTCCGTCAGTGCTTTTGGCATTTCGGGCCCGAAGGCGGGGTGGGCGGCCACGGATCTCATCGTGCAAGCGGCGAGCGGCCTGATGTTCCTCACGGGCGAACACGACCAGCCGCCGATGCAGCTCCCGCCGTACCAGGGCGCGCTCATGGGCGGTGTCGCGGCCGCATCGGCCACCATCGCCGCGCTGCTCGCCTCCCGGGCCGATGGCGCCCTCCGCCGCACCGATGTCTCCCTCGTCGAGGCGCTCGCGTCGCACACCTACGGCCAGGTCAGCGCCTATGTCTATCGTGGCGAAGTGGCCCGGCGCGAGGCGCGCATCAAGGGCGGTCTGCGCATGGTCCCGGCGAGCGACAAGTTCGTGTACTGCGCGCCCGGCGCCGTTGCGACCATGCGCATGGACGGCATCGCCGTGCTCCTGGACGAACCGAAACTCGCCGAGGAGCGCTTCCAGACCGCCGAGGGGCGCATGAGGAACTACGACGAGTTCGTCGCGCTCTTCGTGCCGCCGTTCCAGCGCAAGACGGCGCAGGAGTGGTTCGAGGCCGCCGAGAAGATGCACATGACGTTCGCGCTCGTGCAGACCATCGACGACCTCTTCGCCTGCCCGCAGATCGCGGCGCGTGACCTCTTGCGCGAGGTCGAAGGCCCGGGCGGCGTGCCCCTGCGCATCCCCGGGCGCCCGTTCCGCCTCGAAGGCGGCCCGGACCCGGTCACACGCTCGGCGCCACGCGAGCCGGGCATCGATACGAAGGACGTCCTCGCCGACTGGCTCGGCGCGCACTAATCGAAGGAGATCAGCTATGCCGGCAACTCGCGAAGTCATCGAGAACCGCTTCACCGCCTGGATGGACAACCCGAACGACCCCACCATCTCCAACAAGATCCACGCTGCCGATGGGGCGAAGGAGTACGGCTTCCAGGCCGCGCTCGTGGGCGGCGTCACGGTCTACGGTTGGTGCGTTCCGACCATCCTCCAAGCCGCCGGCGAAGGCTGGCTCGACAACGGCTGGGCCGAGGTCCATTTCCGGCGGCCGACCTACCCGGGCGACGAAATGACCATCCGCGCGACACCGCTCGATGACGGCTCGTGGGGGTTCGTGGCCGAGAAGCAGGGCGGCGAGGTGTGCATTCGCGGCCAGTTCGGGCTCGGCGAGGGGCCCTTCAACGACACCTTCGAACTCTCGAAGCGCCTCCCCGCCGACCCGCCGCTGGAGCAGCGCGAGTGGCTCACGCTCGAGAACGCACCCGTTGGCAAGGACCTGCGCACGCTCCCCATCAACATCAGCGCCGAAGAAGCGCGCGAGATCTCGAAGCGGCAGCTGCGCGAGACCAACCCGCTGTTCGTGGGCGAAAACCCCGTGCTCAACCCGTCACTCGTCGCTCGGCAGATGATGACCTTGCTTTCGTACACAGTGGATTATGGCAAGCCGTCGATTCACGTGAGCAGCCACATCCAGAACCTGCGGCGCATCCCCGCCGGCGTCCCGCTGGCGCTCACGGGGCACTATGTGAAGGCGTGGGCCGACCGCCACCACTACGGCGCCTTCGACGGCGACTACGTCTCCCCGGATGGCTCCGTCGAATACGCTCGAATTCGCCACACGAACATCTTCCGGGTGGCGAAGAAGGACGAATAGCCGCGGCGCACCCCCCTCGAAGGCCGCGGGCGACGCCGTTCGCCCGCGGCCTTTTCCCGCCGGCCGTTCTCCCCGGTAGACTCCTCGCGAGCGGGCAAGGGGACGAATGAACCGGATCGAGATCGAAATCCGACTGAACCGCGACCGCGCGTGGCTGCTGGAGACGCTCGCGGCTATGAGTGACGCCGACCTGGCGGCGCCGCGCACGCCGAGCGAGCACGACCCGGCCAAGACCTGGTCGTTCGCCGACCATTTCATCCACACCACGCTCATCGAGCAGAACTGGAATGCCATGTTCCGCCGCCACATCGCGGGCGAAGCGGGCATGCAGCGGCCGGTCATCGAGGATGGCGAAGCGCGGCCCACGGACGACGTCATGGCGGTGATTCACCGCTGGACCGAGCGCTGGGCCGATAGCCACCGGGGGAAGCCGCTGGCCGAGCTCGCGCGTGTCGGGCTCGCCGTCCGCGCCGACACGCTCGCCCTGCTGGCCGAACTGACCGACGAGCAGCTCGCATCGGTCATCCCCGGCGCGCCCTGGGCCGATGGCACGGTCGGCGGGATCATGGCCGCGAACGCCGACCACGGCCGCAGGCACTACACATGGGCGAAGGAAGGGACGCTCACGCCCGGCCCGGACTGACTACGCCCGGGCGCCCCGCAAGAACTGGTCCACGATCTGTTCGGAGCAGCGAGGGTCGATGACTTCGCGGCTGACCAGGCGCCGGTAGAAGAAGGGACCAGCGAGGCTGCTCACGGCGATATCCACATCCAGATCGCGCCGGATTTCGCCCGCCCGGCAGGCATCGAGCAGCACCGCGCGCATCTGCCCGAGCGCGTCCGCCAGCAGTTCCTGGAGGAGCGCGTCGATCTCGCTGTCGCGCTCGGCGGCATCGATGATCCCGGGGAGCACCGGTGCCCATGGCGCCTCGCGGAGCCCCTGCGTCAGCGCGTTGACCAGCGCGATCAGGCGATCTCGCAGGCTGCCATCGGGCAGGCGTGTTTGTCCGTGCGGGACGAGGTTGCGCAACGCGTCGAAGATGATCGCCGAGCGTGCATCCCAGTGGCGGTAGATGGTCGTCTTGGCGACGCCCGAACGCTCCGCGAGCCGTTCGATCGTGACGAACGACACCCCGCCTTCGACCAGCAGCTGTATGGCCGCACCCAGGACAGCCGACTTCGACCGCTCGACACGCGGCCCGCTCGGAGATGCGCTTGCATGCGGGATTTCCGGACCTCCTGGGGCGAGGAGTCGCGTATGGGCGGCATAATAGCCGCAGGTATCCCGTATGGGCACCAACTCGGACCGGTATTCGACCGCTCGGGTGTTTCCAACAGTTAGATTGGGTGAAAGCGGTAGGAAACGACCGGTTTACCGGCACCCGCTACGGTGGAGTGAGCCCCTACTGCCCCCGGGCAGCGGGCAAGGAGGACTCATGCAGATCGAAACCGCGCCCGAAGCGGCGCGTATGGCCGAACGGAAGCGCATCGCGCTCATCGCCCACGACAACCGCAAGCTGGACCTGCTGGACTGGGCACGCTTCAACCGCGGCACGCTCGCCGAGCACGACCTCTTCGCCACGGGAACGACGGGTGCGCTCATCGAGAACGAGCTCGGCATCCCCGTGACTCGCTTCCTCAGCGGCCCCCTCGGCGGCGACCAGCAGGTGGGCGCGGCCGTGGCCGAAGGGCGCCTGGACTTCGTCATCTTCTTCTGGGACCCGCTCGAACCGCAGCCCCACGATGTCGATGTGAAGGCGCTGCTGCGCATCGCGGTGGTCTACAACACGCCGATCGCGTGCAACCGCGCGACCGCGGATTTCATCCTCTCCAGCCCGCTCATGACGCTGCCCTACGCGCGGTACGCCATTCCGGAAGGCCGGTCGTTCTCTCGACGGGCGGCGGATTAGGCGCCGAGGATATCGCGAACCCGTGCGACGACGTCCGCGACGGGGACGACTTCGAAGCCCGCGGCGCGGCGGGCCTTCACCTCGACGCCGCCCTTCTCCAGCGCCCGCGGGCTCACGGTCACACGGGCGGGCATCCCGAGCAGGTCCGCGTCCTTGAACTTCACGCCAGCCGATTCGGGGCGGTCGTCGATCAGGCAGGTAAGCCCGGCCGCGAGGAGCGCCGCCTCGATCTTCGCGAGCGCCTCGGCGACGGGCGCCTGATCGAGATTGAGCCCGACAAGGTGGACATCGTAGGGCGCCACGCCGGCGGGCCAGGTGATGCCGTTCTCGTCGTGGTTCGCTTCGATGCAGGCCGCGAGCATGCGCTCGACGCCGATGCCGTAGCAGCCCATGACCGCCGGCTTCCGTTCACCCTGCTCGTCCAGGTAGTACACGCCCATGGATTCCGAATAGATGGTGCCGAGCTTGAACACGTGGCCCATCTCCATCCCGCGCTTCACTTCGAGCGGCGTGCCGCAGGTCGCGCAGGCGTCCCCGGCGCGGGCGAGGGCGATGTCGGCAACGATGTTCGCCTGCCAGTCGCGGCCATGGTTCACGTTGCGAAGGTGGAAGCCGTCCTCGTTCGCACCGGCCACCAGGTTCGAGGCTTCGACGGCGCTTGAGTCCGCCACGATGGTCATACCTTGCAGGCCCACGGCCGAGGCCGAACCAGCGACGAGCCCGGCCGCGCGCACCATGCGCTCGTCCATCGCCTCCAGGTCCTTCGCCTTGAGGGTGTTCTTGAGCTTGATCTCGTTCACGTCGAGATCGCCGCGAATGGCGACGAAGACGGGCTGGCCATCGGCGCGGAAGAACACCGCCTTGCACGTCTGGCGCGCCTCGATACCGAGCGCGTTCACGAGGTCGTCGATCGTGCGCTGGCCGGGGGTGGCGATGCGCTCCATCGCGAGCGGTTCGCCGGCGACGGCTTCGGGCCGCCGGAACTCGGCCTTCTCGGCATTCGCGGCATAGCCGCACGAGGGGCACAGGAGGATCTCGTCCTCGCCGTTGGGCGTGAGGAAGATGAACTCCTGGCTGTCCTTCCCGCCGATGGCACCCGAATCGGCGGCGACCGGGATCACGGGGACGCCGGCGCGCTGGAAGATGCGGACGTACGCCGCGAAGGCGCTGTCGTAGGAGGCATCGAGCGTGTCCCAGCCCGTGTCGAAGCTGTAGGCGTCCTTCATCGTGAATTCGCGTAGCCGGATGAGGCCGCCGCGGGGGCGGGGCTCGTCGCGGAACTTCGTCTGAATCTGGTACAGCGTCACGGGCAGGTCGCGGTAGCTCTGGATGGTTCGACCGGCAAGGTCGCTAATCACCTCTTCGTGCGTCGGCCCGAGGGCGAAGCCGTGCTCCTTGCGGTCCTCCAGGCGGAAGAGCGTCTCGCCCATGGCAGCGGCGCGCCCGGACTTCTCCCAGAGCTCGATCGGATGCAGCGCCGGGAGATGGACTTCCTGCGCCCCGGCGCGGTCCATCTCGTCGCGAATGATCCCTTCCAGGCGGCGGAAGACCTTCCAGCCCAGCGGCGTGAACGAATAGAGCCCGGCCGCGAGCTGGCTGACGAGCCCGGCGCGGATGAGCAGCTTGTGGCTCGGAAGGTCGGCATCGGCCGGCGCTTCGCGCAGCGTCTTCAAGAGCAGGCGGCTCATCCTCATGGTCGGGGCACTCCTTGGTCGATCCTTGAACGGTGGCGCGGCGCGCGGGGTTCGGTCAAGTTCCGGGGTGGCTATCGCGCGGGCGGTCGAGGTCCACGCTATCCACGATGATGGTGACGGGACCATCGTTCACGATCTCCAGCTCCATGTGCGCGCCGAACACCCCGCGTTCGCAGCGCAGTCCCGAGCCCTCGATGGCCCGGCAGAACGCTTCGTACAGCGGTTCCGCCACGGGGCCGGGCGCGGCGCCGGTGAAGGACGGGCGGTTGCCGCGGCGAACGTCGGCATGGAGGGTGAACTGGCTGATCGCGAGCACGTCTCCGCCGGCGTCCGCGAGGGAGAGGTTCATGCGTCCCTCTGCGTCCTCGAAGATGCGCAACGCGGCCACCTTCGCCGCCATGCGGACCGCGGTCGCCTCGGTGTCCTCGTGCGCGACACCGAGCAGTACGGCGAACCCTCGCCCGATCGCTCCGCGGACGACGCCATCGACCCGGACCTCCGCCCGCGAAACGCGCTGGACGACGGCTCTCAAGCGAGCGTCCCGGCCGCGGTCATGCCGGCGGAGGGAACCACCGTGCGAACGAGGGCGTGCACACGCTCGCGAAAGGCCGGGTCGGCGGCGACATCGGCGAACCGTTCGCCGTGCTCCTGCAATCCCGTGAACAGCAAGCCGATGAGTACGAACTGCACCGACCGGGCCGCCCGCTCGCGTACGGCCGCCGTCACGTCGCCACCGATCGTCTGTCCGATGTGCTGGCGCCAGTCGTCGGCGGCGCGGGCATAGAGGTCGCGGGCGAATTCGGAGGTGTGGGCTTCGCGGGCGAGCACGCGCAGAAAGGCCGAGTGCTCGCACCAGCGGTCGACGATCAGGTCGACCACGCGGTGGAGGGCGGCATGTGGCGTGAGCGTGGCCGAAGGCGGCTCCGGGGCGGCGATGGTCCCCCACCGCTCGGCGAGGAGCGCCCGCATGAGGGCGGCTTTCGATTCGAAGTGGTTGTAGAGCGCGGCGTCGGTGAGCCCGCAGGCTTCGGCCAGCTGCCGCATGCTCGTGCCCTCATATCCGCGTGCGGCGAAGCATGCGAGGGCGGCATCGAGGATGCGCTCGCGGGTTTCCGCCGCGCGACGCGGTCCGTTGTCGCGGTCGAGGTATGGCATTCGCCCTAGCCCGCCGCCGCCGCGCTTGCGGAGGCACCGGCTTCGGCCATGACCTGGGCGATGACGTCACCGACGTGGCCAACGCCGTCGGCGGAGAGCGCACGGTCCGGGTAGCCCGCGCCGCAGCGAATGATGGCGTCGATCACGACACCCGCGACGACGTACGAAACGGCTTCCGCGGCCAGCCCGCCCGCGGCCATGCACGGCTGCAGCAGGGCGATGAGATCCTCGCGCGAGCGGGTGTTCTCGGCGACCGTCTGCGCGTCGCCGCGGAGGCCCTGGTGGAACATCATGGCCGTGAGGTCGGGTTGCCGCGCCCACATTCGCATCGCGCCGATGGCGAGCGCGATCGCTGCCCCCTCGCTCGCGGGGCGGCAGGCGTCGTTCCCCGCGAGGAAGGGACGCTCGGCGAGAACGGCATCGTAGAGGGCGCGCTTGTCACGGAAGTGGTGGTAGAGCGCGGCATCGGAGACGCCGGATTGGCGGCCAATGGCCCGCACCGTCGCTCCCGTGTAGCCGTCGCGAGCGAACAGCTCGCGGGCGGCGGCGAGGATGCGTTCGCGTGTGCTCGGCCCGGCGGCGCCGTGGTGCCCCATTGCTCTCCCCTCGTCCCGCGCGAGAGTACCCCGGACGGCGCTTCCGGGGGAGTGCGTGTGCCGCTTAGTCGGCTGTGGAGGCCGCGGGCTTGCTCTTCGAATCCGTCGAGGGGGACGGCGATGAAGCGGCCGGTGTTTCGGACGAAGCGGCCGGCGCCGGCGTCGAGGGGCTGTCATCGACCGAGGTGCTCGAATTGCGGCTGTCGGTCACGTACCAGCCCTTACCCTTGAACACGACGCGGGGGGCCGTCAGCACGCGCTTGGCCGTGCCCTTGCCACATTCCTCGCAGGCGTGGGTGGTCTCGGCGTCGAAGCCCTGGCGCAATTCGTAAGTCGAGCCACAGGCATCGCAGTGGTAGTCGTAAGCCGGCACCGGCAGGTCTCCGTGGCGGGGGTGGGTCGCGCGCGAGCGCGTACATGCCATGGTCCTTCCGTTAGCACTCGCCTGTCAAGAGTGCTAACGGAACCCGAACCATTGAGGAGAGTGACGGCGGCCGCCATCATGGCCCGTGGAGAGGTGCCCGAGTGGCCGAAGGGAGCCGTCTTGAAAACGGCCGAGCGAAAGCTCCGTGGGTTCGAATCCCACCCTCTCCGCCAGCTTCGCCGCCGTCCCGGCCACTTCGTTCTAGGGGCGCCCTCGCGTAGGCTTGCCACCACCACCCCTTCGGAGCACCCGAGTGAAACTGCACGAGTACCAGGCCCGTGATCTGCTTGCCAGCCATGGCGTGCCCCTGCCCGGCGGCCGCGTCGCCTCCACGCCCGCCGAGGCCCGCCAGATCGCCGATGAGCTCGGCGGCCGCGTCGTCGTGAAGGCGCAGATCCATGCCGGCGGCCGCGGCAAGGGCCGGCTCGTCGCTGCCTCCGAAACCGCCGCCATGTTCCAGACGCTCACCACCGACCCGGCCAATAATTCCGGCCAGGTGAAGGGCGACCGCGTCGGCGGCGTGCGCCTCGCCGATTCCGCTGCCGAAGCGGAGGCCGCCGCGGCCGCGATTCTCGGCAAGCACCTCGTCTCCATCCAGACCGGCCCCGAGGGCAAGCTCGTCAAGAACGTGCTCGTCGCCGCCCAGACGGACGTCGCGAAGGAGTACTACGTCGCCATCATCATCGATGGCGCGCAGGGTTCGCCGCTGATCATGGCCTCCACCGAGGGCGGCCAGGAGATCGAGGTCGTCGCCCACAACAACCCGGACGCGATCCTCCGCCAGCCCGTTAACCCGGCAGCCGGCTTCGAGCCCTACGTCGGCCGCGTCGTCGCCGCCCGCCTCGGCTTCGAAGGTGACCAGGCCGCGCAGTTCACGAAGCTGCTCGAGGGCCTCTACAACACCTTCATCGCCACCGACGCCAGCCTCGTCGAGGTCAACCCCCTCGTCGTCACGACCGATGGCAAGGTCCTCGCGCTCGACGCCAAGGTGACCATCGACGACAACGCCCTCTTCCGCCACAAAGACCTCGAAGCGCTCCGCGACAAGGACGAAGAGGACCCGCTGGAGGTGATGGCGCAGGAGCTCGGCGTCGCCAACTTCATCAAGCTCGAAGGCAACATCGGCTGCGTAGTCAACGGCGCCGGCCTGGCCATGGCGACGATGGACACGATCAAGCTCGCCGGCGGCGAACCCGCGAACTTCCTCGACATCGGCACCGTGAACGACCCGCAGCGCGTGGTCAGCGCGCTCAAGGTCATCCTCGAGGACCCGTCGGTGAAGGCGATCTTCGTGAACATCTTCGGCGGCATGGCGCGCGTCGACATCATCGCGCAGGGCGTGATCGACGCGCACAAGCAGCTCAAGATCGATGTGCCCGTGGTCATGCGCCTCGTGGGTACGAACCTCGCCGAGGGCGAAAAGCTCATCGAGGAATCCGGTCTGCCCGTCATCCGTGCGACCGAGCTCGGAGACGCCGCCCGCAAGTCCGTGGAGGCAGCGGGCAAGGTCGCCTGAACGGCCTCTCACCCGGCCAGCAAGGGGCGGGCAGTTCGCTGCCCGCCCCTTTTTCGTACGCACGCGTTTGCCGCAACGCGGGCCGCGCGTAGACTCGCTCGCGCTGGAGGCCGGGAATGCAGGACTTGTTTTCGATCAAGGGGAAGGTCGCGCTGATCACGGGCGGGTCGCGCGGCATCGGGTTCATGATCGCGCAGGGGTTCGTCGAGGCGGGCGCGAAGGTCTACATCACCGCGCGCAAGGCGAACGAAGTCCAGGACGCGCATCAGCGGCTCTCCGCGCTCGGCGAATGCGTGGCCATCCCGGGCGACATCTCGACCCTCGCCGGCTGCCAGGCGCTCGCGAACTTCGTCGCCGAACGCGAGCCCGCGCTGCACATCCTCGTGAACAACGCGGGCGCGAACTGGGCGGCGCCCATGGCCGAGTTCCCCGACGAGGCGTTCGACAAGGTCATCAACACGAACGTGAAGGGCGTATTCCACCTCACCCGGCTGCTGGTCGAGCGGCTCGCGGCGGGCGCGCAGCCGGGCGACCCCGCGCGCGTCATCAATATCGGCTCAGTGGACGGGCTGCAGGCGCCGGCGTTGGACACCTACGCCTACTCGGCGAGCAAGGCCGCGGTGCACCACATGACGCGCGTGCTGGCGCACAAGCTCGCGCCGCGGCGCATCACCGTGAACGCCATCGCGCCCGGGCCGTTCGAAAGCAAAATGATGGCCGAGACCCTTCGCCGCGCCGGCGACGCCATCGCCCGCGGGAACCCGCTCGGGCGCATCGGCGAACCCGAGGACATGGCCGGGACCGCGATCTTCCTCTCCTCCCGCGCGGGCGCCTACATCACCGGCGCCGTCATCCCGGTCGACGGGGGAAGCTCGACACGCCACCAGTAAAGGGGCCACTTCGCGAATCGCTCGCGGCACGTTACCGTTGCGAGTACATCCCGCGACGAGGCGACGAATGCGATTGTGGGGGCGTGCGACCGGGGCGGCACAACTGGCGCCGCCGCGTCCGCCGCTCTCCGAGGTCGATGCCCTCATCCAGCGCGGCTTCCGCGACCTCGCCGGGTCCGCACGCGGCGTCCTCTACGATGTGCCAATCAGCGAACGGCCACGCCGCCGGCACGGGAGCCCCGTCTATCTCCGCGAAACTCCGGCCTGGCGCGCTTTCGCCGATGCGCGCCGCGCCGTCGATACCGGTGAGCTGGTGGTGCTCCTCTCCCTGCGGGCCCTCGACGACGAAGAGCGCTACATCGCGATGGACTGGGGCACGCGCTACGCGAACTGCTTCCTTCTGGTCGAGCCCTCGGCCCCGGACTGCGACCTCACGGACCCCGCGAACGCGCATGCCCGGGCCATTCGCGCGGCCGCGCAGCGCAGCCTCGGCATGGTGGCCGATGACGACGGCTCGGATGGGCCGGGAACGCGCGCGACGCCCCTCGGCCGGCACCTGCAGTCGCTCTTCGGCACGTGGGTCTACTGGAGCGCGCCACCGCCGCGAGGGCGCGCGTACGAAGTGCCGCTCAGGCTCGCGGGCGTGAACGACACCATCGCCGGGCGGCTCATCCATGAACTCGCGGAGCGCTTTCCGCAGGAGCTCTTCGACCGCGCGCTGGAGTACCTGAACTACTGGGAAATGGAGCTGATGGGCGGTCCCATCCCGCGCGCGCGCTCGGTGTTTCGCACGCGCCTGGGCCTGCCCGTGCTGCGCGACCCGTACTGCGCCGACCACGCCGTCCGCAGGCTCGTGAACCAGGGGCGCACGCGCATCTCCGCGCCGCCGCCGCGCCGCCATCCCATCTACGGGCCGGGAAACCCGGTGCCCGAGGACATGAGCGACGAGGATTTCGCCCGCTACGTCATGATCTGAGCACGGGACCGTGCCGGGGAGTAGTCCAACCATGGCCGCAGAGGGTAGCCTCAGCGTGCGGCCGAGGAGCGCCGCACGGGGGGAATTCGCCATGGCTATCTCGCGGGTCACCGAACCCATCACCGCGGACGACGACACGATCCGGTCCGCGCTCAAGGACGCCTTTTTGCCGGCGCTGCTGCCCGCGCTCGCGCACGCGACGGGCGACCTCTCCATCCTTCGCGACGATCTGCGGCCGAGGACGCTGGCACCGGCGGTCCCGCAGGCCGGCCTCCCGCCGGAGGCCCAGGACGCGGCCCGCGAGCTCGCGCTCGACGCCATTCGCCGCATTCGCGACGGCGCGGTCGCACCCACCAGCCACACCATCGAAGAGGACGTGAAGCGCACCGTGGCGTGGATGACGGACTCGCCCGCCTCGGATGAGTACGTGCAGCTCCTGATGGAGGAGCTCGCGCCCGAGGGCGAGGACCCGCGTGCACCGGACTGGCGCATGGACCCGGCCGTTCGCTTCGGCGTCGTGGTCATCGGCGCGGGGATGTCGGGGATTCTCGCCGCGATTCGCCTCCAGCAGGCCGGCATCCCGCACACCATCCTCGAAAAGAACGCCGACGTCGGTGGCACGTGGCTGGAGAACACCTATCCCGGCGCCCGCGTCGATGTCTCGAACGCGTTCTACAGCTACTCGTTCGCCCAGCGCGTCGACTGGCCGACGCACTACTCG
>JAXLWZ010000026.1:0-22310 GCA_046328225.1 Dehalococcoidia bacterium
GATCATGCCGTCGGCGGGGCTCTTCGCGATGAGCTCTTCCTTCGAACGCCGCGCCGCCTGCGCCGCCAGCACGAGCGGCCCGTACTCCACCCACGTCCCCGGGTCCACCAGGTCATCGACGTTCTCGCGGGCGGTCCGCTGCTTCGTACGGCGGCGGCGGGCGACGGCCTCGGGGCGCGCTTCGTCCAGCGTCAGGCGGTGTCGCACCAGCACCTCCGCCAGGTCCGGCCGGATGGCATCGAGGTCGACCTCCTGCTCCACGAAGGCGTCGCCGCCCTCGATATCCGCTTCCTCTATATGGACGAGCGGCGAGCCTTCGAAGACGGCGTCGCCGGGGGCCACGGCGATGTGGCGAACGTGACCGCTCACAGGCGCCGTGATGACGTGCTCCATCTTCATGGACTCCATCACCAGCACCTGCTGCCCCCTGCGGACGAGGTCGCCATCGGCCACGGCGATGGTCACGATCGTGCCCTGCAGCGGCGCCTCGAGGACGGATTCGCCCGCGGCCGGCGCGACATCGATTGTCGTGTTTCGTGTGCTCTCGGCCGCGGCCTTGCCGTGCGCGAGGACGGCGAGCGGATCGAAGGTGTCGACCTTCGCCCCGGCCAGGCCGCTGCGTTGGGGCGCCGCCGCGGGGGCCTCCGCGAAGAGCCGCGGGTGGGCGCCGTGCTCGCTGAAGATCTCGGCCGCGTGCTCATCGATGAAATGCGTGTGGATGCGGTCCTCGATGAATTCCGGGTGGCGCAGCAGCCCCTGGAGGAATGGGATGTTCGTCGCGAAGCCTTCGACCCGGAATTCGCAGAGCGCGCGGTAGGCCCGCGCGGCCACCTCCTCCATGCGCGCCGAGGGCGACGCCACGATGACCTTCGCGAGCAGGGAATCGTAGAGCGGGCTCGTGGTGTACCCCGCGTAGCCCATGGTGTCGACGCGGATGCCCCTGCCCGCGGGCGGGTCGAAGGCGGTGAGGGTGCCGCCCGTGGGGCGCGTGGCGCCATCGGCGGCGATGGTTTCCATGTTGACGCGGAGCTGGATGGCGGCGCCGCGCGGCGCGGGAATCGCATCCTGCGTGAGCCCCAACTCCGCCAGCGTGGCCCCCGCGGCGATGCGCAGCTGCGCCACCACCAGGTCGATGCCCGTGACCTCCTCCGTGACCGTGTGCTCCACCTGCAGGCGGGCATTCGCCTCGATGAACGCGAAGCGCTGCGCCGTCCCCGGCACGGGATGGGATTCGACCAGGAATTCGAACGTGCCGAGGCTCTCGTAGGCGGCCTCCTTCGCCATGCGCACGGCGGCGTCGGCCAGGCGTGCGCGCGTCTGGGGCGAAAGGCCCGGGCTGGGTGCGATCTCCACGAGCTTCTGGTGGCGGCGCTGGATGGTGCATTCGCGTTCGCCGAGCTGGCTGACGGCGCCGGTGGCATCGCCGATGACCTGGACCTCGACGTGGCGCGCATTCGCGAAGCGCTCCTCGACGTACACATCCGGGTTGGCGAAGGCGGCCTTCGCCTCGGACTGGCAGCGGGCGAAGAGGGATTCGAGGTCGGCCTCGCGCTCGACGATGCGCATGCCGCGTCCGCCGCCGCCGGCGACGGCCTTGATCACCATGTGCCGCCCTTCGAGCGAGCGGAGGAAGGTGCGCGCTTCATCGAGGGTGACGGGGGCGAAGGCGCCGGGGAGCACGGGCACGCCGAGGCGCTGGGCGAGGTCGCGGGCGCGGGCCTTATCGCCGAAGAGTTCCAGGTGCGCGGCGCGCGGGCCTACGAACGTCAGCCCGGCCTCGTTGCAGGCGCGGGCGAAGGCGGCGTTTTCGCTGAGGAAGCCGTAGCCGGGGTGCACGAATTCGCAGCCGGATTCGACCGCGGCGGCCACGACCTGCGCGATGTCGAGATACGCGGCGGCCCCCCGGCCCTTGAGCGGCACGGCCGCATCGGCGCGGAGGACGTGCAGCGCGCGCGCGTCGTCCTCCGCGAAGACGGCCACGGAGCGCATGCCGAGCTCGGCGGCGGCGCGCGCAATGCGGATAGCGATCTCGCCGCGATTGGCGATGAGCAGCGATGGAACGGGCACCCGGGACCTCCGCCGGCGGGAGCCGGGGACGAAGTATGGCGCGCCCGGCGCGGTCGATCGATACGCGCGGCATGGGGCGCATGCGAAAGGCGCGCGCTCCGCTCTTTACCTCCAGGCGCGGCCCGGCGCCGGATGTTATCGGAGATGCTTCCCGTGCAATGACTATGTAATGCAGGGGTCCGCCAAAAGGCGGAGATCGATGACGCCGGGTGATATTTCGCGTGCCCGAAAAGGCTCATTTGGGAGCCTGCATTGCCCCCCCGCGGCCGCGCTGGACACCCCCGGAACACCGTCGCTCCACCAGTTCAGGCGGGGATTATTGTCGATTGCAGATTCGTGAGGCGGTTCACAGTGGAGGGCGGGTGACTGTGAGGTGCTCAACGATCCGGGTCTCCAGAGCGTTGTTTTGCAACCTGCACGTAAAAAACTGGTTGACGCGGGTGGCCGTGCGGTTGCATCTTTCTCCGTGTCGCGACGTAAAGTCGTGGTTGACCTGGAAGAAAAGCACAGACGAACCCTTCGCGGGCGCAACCGCGAATGGGGGGACGCCGGGAGAGCGGTGTGGCAACCGTACCGAAGACCAGGGCCTGACACCCGGATCGTCGGCGGAAAGGGAGGTTCCCACTATTGGGGACACCCCTGAACTTTCTCTCTCCCATGGCGGCCCGGGCAGCGGAGAGACCCGGGATCACGAGCCAAGCTTCGCGCGGGCCCGTCGAGGGCAGCGCCCCCGGCGCCAGGCGGCGCCCCATGGTGCGAAAGCACAGGGAGAGAACTCAGTCATGATGCGCAAGATCTTTGGTGGCGCGATGGCCTTCTCGGTCGTCGGTGCCGTCCTCCTCGGCGGCGTGCTCGCGTGGCAGGCTTCCGACAGCGTGAGCGGCCAGAACTCCGTCGGCCAGGGCGGCCTCGATGCCACGATCAGCGCCGCCCAGGGCGCCCCGACCGGCGTGCTGCTTGGCCCCAACGGCAACACCGTGAAGGTCGCCCTCCTTAACCTCCAGAACACCGGCAGCTTCCGCCTCGGCTTTGCCAAGGACAACCAGGGCAACTCGATCAGCGGCCGCGTCCTCATCGACAGCGTGACCCCGATCGGCCTTCCGGATGAGACGACCTGCGGCTCGCAGAACTTCTCGGGCGTCACGGTCTTCCATGCCGCCGACGCCAACACCGTCCTGAACGCGCTGGGCGACAACGGCTCCGGCCTGAACCACGCCCTCGCGGTCAACATGACCGTCGCCGCGAACGCGCCGGACTCCTGCCAGTCCGACCTCGTCAGCTGGACCGCCACGGTCCAGATGGTGACCCTCGGCAACTAGTCGCAACCTCGCGACATCGCAAGGGGGGCTCTTCGTGAGCCCCCCTTGTCTCAACCGCCAGTCAACCGAACGGTCCTTAACATCGAAACACCGAGCGGAACGCCCCCGGGCCATGAGCCGCCCGCCGGCCGAGAGATGGACATTCGCATGAACCGACTTTCCTGGGGACTGTGGCGCGGCGTCGTTTCGACCGCCTTCGGCATCGTCTTCGGGCTCGCGCTCGGGACCTGCATCGTCGCCATCCTCGCCACCCGCTTCTTCGATTTCTCCATCCTCACCGTGCAATCCGACTCCATGAAGCCGGCCCTCGAGCGCGGCGACATCGTCGTCACGCGGCCCATCGCCGGCAAGGACGTCAACCCGGGCACCGTCCTCTACTTCAAGGAACCGACGACCGGCCTGCCGTTCGTCCACCGCGTCGCCGCCGTCCATCGCACCGTGACGGAGATTCGCGACGGCAAGACGAACGAGATGGTCGGCGAAATCATCCGCTACAACTTCGTGACGAAGGGTGATGCCGCGATCATCGCCGACGGCACCGAAATCGGTGTCGACAACGTGCGCGGCGAGGCCTGGTTCTACGTCCCCAACGCCGGCATCCTCTCGGGCGACCTGCCCTTGCAGTGGGCGCTTCTCGGGTTCGCCGCCATCACCGGCGCGGCCTGGGTGGGCTGGGAGTTCTACAGCCGCCACACGCGCGCCGAAAAGGCTCGCCGTGCCCGCCGTGCCGCCGCTCGCGCGCGCCGTGGCAAGCCGCCCGCCGCCTCCGAAGCGCCGCAGCCTCCTTCGACGCCGGCACAGGCGATTGCGCGCTTCGGTCGCGGCCTCGCCCTCGCCGCCGTGGCCTTCACGATCGCGACCGCGCGCGCCGGGGCCATTCGCGGGCAGCGCCTGGCGATCGCGCTCCGGGCCCGCACGCAGGCCGCCGCTCGCCGCACGCGTGCCGTGAATGCTCGCGCCCTCAGCCTGCGGGTGCCGCGCGGCGCGACCCTCGTCTTCCTGCTGCCCGCCCTCATCTGGGTGGGCGCCGTCTCGGTCATCCTCACCCGCGGCGCCGCCGCCAGCCCGAACGACCGCTGGGACACGCTGGGATCGGCCGGTGGCGTGACGGGCGTGGGCGTGTGGGTGACGCCGACAGTGCCGCCGCTCGTGCTCGTGCAGCCGACGGCCACGCCAAGCCCTTCCCCGAGCCCGAGCCCCTCGCCGTCGCCTTCGCCGAGCCCCACCCCGACGGGCACGGCCACCCCTGCCGGCACCGCCACCGCGGACGGCACGCCCACGCCGCCACCGCTCGCAACCCCGACCGCGACGGGCACCCCGACGCCCGTGCCGCCGACGGCCACGGCCTCGCTGACGCGCACCCCAACCCCGACGCCGACGGCCACGCCGACACCGCGCCGGAACCCGGGTGGCAGCTTCAATCCCGCGACGCCCATCCCCACGGCGACCCCGAGCGTGACCGCCACCCCGACCGTGACGGCGAGCCCGACGGTGACGGCGACCCCGACCGTGACGGCGAGCCCGACGTTGACGGCGACCCCGACGGTGACGGCGAGCCCGACGGCCACGCCCACGGAAACGCCAACTCCCACGGCGACGGCGACGGCCACATCCACGGAGACGCCGGCCGCGACACCCACGCCCTGACGATCAGAGAGAAGGAAAAAGAGGAAAGAGAAACGGAGTGGCCAGGTGCGTGGCTTCCGCGGCGGCTGGCCACCCCTTTTCTCCTTCCTCCTTTCTCATTTCTCTCGCCTACGCCCGGGCGTAGGCGAGAAATTCCCGCACGGCCCTTGGCGACCGAAGCTCCACGACGCGCGCGTGGTGGGGGATGCGGGCCAGGTCGGCGGCGGTGTTGCGGATGCCGGTGCGCCAGTGCGAAATGCCCCAGAGCAGCATCGAATCGCGCGTGAAGAACGCCATTCGCAGCGATTCCCGGTTAGAGCCCCAGAGCAGCTCCCGTCGCAGCCCCCGCCCGATGGTGCGGCGCACGAGCCGCGGGTAGACCGTCCGGAACGGCAGGCGCAGCCACACGGCGGTATCGGCGAGTGGCAGAATGAGGTCGCGTACCATGCCGTAGTTGCCTTCGATGACCCAGCCGCCGGTTTCGCGCGCGAGGATGGTGGCCACGGCGTCGCGGAACTCGTCGCGCGAGAGGTCGTCCCAGCCGGGGCGCGCGTGGTAGATGGCATCGAGTTCGACCACGGGCACCCCGAGCCGTTCGGCCAGCGCCCGCGCGAGCGTCGACTTCCCCGAGCCCGACGGCCCATAGACCACCACTCGCCGTCCGACCACCGCCATCGCGCGAGTGTACCGGGCGCCGGGACAGAGCAAAGAGAAAAGAGGAAAGAGAAACGGAGTGGCGACCGCCGCGGAAGCCACGTGGGCTTGCCCCGATTTGACGGACAGTGTTCTTAGGCGGCGGGTGCCGTCTCGGGTTGGCGCAGTCTACCAGCCTCGTAGGTGGCGGGGCTCTGATAGCCGAGGGCGGAGTGGATGCGGCGGCGGTTGTAGAACACCTCGATGTACTCGAATACCGCCGCCCGCGCAGCGGCCACGTTGGCCAGCGGCACCCGGTAGACGAGCTCCGTCTTCAGCGTCGCGAAGAAGCTCTCCGCCACGGCGTTGTCCCAGCACTGCCGCGGCCGGCTCAGGGACTGGCGTATCTGATGGCGTCCGAGCAGCTCGCGGAAGGCGTTCGAGGTGTACTGGCTGCCCCGGTCGGAGTGGAAGATAAGCCCGGGCGACGGGCGGCGGCTGGTGAGCGCCATCTCCAGGCTGCGCTCACGAGCTCGGTGCGCATGTGGTCGCGGACCGCGAAGCCGACCACCCGCCGGCTCGCGAGGTCGATGACGGTGGCCGTGAGGCCCAGCCCTGCCACGTTCGAATGTAGGTGATGTCGCCCACCCAGGCGCTGTCCAGCGGCGCCGCTTCCGGGGCGAAGGCGCGGCCCAGGAGGTCAGCGGCAGGCGTGGGCGCGGCCCCGTCGGCGATGGTCGTCCGCTTCGTTCGCCGCCTGTGCCGTCCCGCGAGCCCGGCTTTGGCCATCACCCGGGCGACCCGCTTGCGCGAGGTTCGCACCCCTTCCTGGCGAAGCTGCTGGTGCACGCGCGGTGCCCCATACGTCCCCCGGCTCTGTTCGTGGACCCTGCTGACCTGTTTCGTCAGCACTCCATCGGCCTGGGCGCGCTTCGAAGGTACCGTCTCGGACCATGCGTAGTAGGCGGACCGGGAGACTCCAAGCAGGACGCACGGCTTCCGCACCGTGCCCCCCGCCGCCTTCTCCGCCGCGATGAAGGGATACACCCTCACCGGGTCTCCTTGGCGAAGAAAGCCGTCGCTCGCTTGAGGATGTCGCGCTCTTCGCGCAGGATGCGGTTCTCGCGGCGAAGGTACGCCAGCTCCTCGCGCTCGCTGGTCGTCAGGCCCGCGCGCTCACCGGCATCCACTTCCGCCTGTTTCACCCAGCGCGACACCGCCGACTCGGTGAGGTCGAGTTCCCTGGCGATGTCCGACACGCTCTTATCGGTCGTGCGGAACATCGCCACCACCTCGGCTTTGTACTCCTCGGTGAAGGTCCTTCTCGGTCGCCGTGGGCTCATCCAGACACCTCCTCGGGGATCATCCCCTTATCGTTGGTGTCCGTCGATCTGGGGCAAGCCCACACGCGCCTGGCCACCCTTTTCTCCTTCGTCTTTTCTCCTTTCTCTCGCGTTCGGTAGAGTTCTCCGCCACGAGGTGGCTTCATGATTGGCAACGCCGACCAGGACGCGTTCATCAGCCGGAACAAGTGGGCGGTCATCACCTCCCTGCGCAGCGACGGCAGCCCCAGTTCGTCCGTCGTTTTCTTCGCGCGCGAAGGCGACGAGCTCGTCTTCAGCACGACGAAGGACCGCCTCAAGGCCCGCACCATCGCGAACGACCCGCGCGTCGCGCTCACCGTGCTCGATGAGGGCGCCCCCTACGGCTACGTGACGGTCGAAGGGCCCGCGGCGATCGAGGACGGCGACATCGTGCCGTCGCACATTCGCATCAACGAGGCGATGCGCGGCGGCGCCTTCACGCCCCCCGAGGGGTACGAGGCGAAGCTGCGCGCCGATGGCCGCGTCATCATCCGCGTGAAGGCCGAGCGCGTCTCCGGCGTGGCGCGGCGAGGGTAGCGCCACGGACCGCGCGACGCTCATCGCCCACTACCACGGCATGCGCGCCGCGCTGCTGGCCGCCATCGACGGCCTCACCGCGGAGGAGATGACCGCGCCCGTCATCGACGGCTGGTCCGTCGTCGACCACCTCGCGCACCTGGCCTACTGGGATGAGTTGCGCGCGAGCGACGTCGAGCGCATCTCCGCGGGGTTCAAAAGCGCCTGGCGTATGGAGCCCGGCCGCGACGACGCGCTCAGCGCCATCGTGCACGCCAGCCGCCACGGCATGTCGCCGGAACAGGCCCGCTGGGAGATCGAACGCACCCGCGCACGCCTCATCGAAGCTCTCACCCTCGCGAACGACCGCGCCCTCGACCCCTCGCACTACGGCGAAGCCGCCCTCCATTCGCAACACGAAGCCCAACACGCCGGCTGGATCCGGAGAGTGCTGAGTGCTGAGTCCTGAGTGCTGAGTGAGTTCCCAGTTCCCGGTTCCCAGTAGCCAGGGGATCAACCCCGTGCGGGGAGCACGGCTCCCCGGGGGTAGCCCGCCTCATTCCTCATTCCTCATTCCTCGCCCGCCCTTTTCTCCTTCCTCCTTTCTCTTTTCTCTGCGCGCAGCGCTAACACAAATGTTCGTTGACGCCCCCATGGCCCTTCCGTAGCATGGGTGGAGCTTCCGGAACGTAGGGGGTCCATGCCGAAGTTCATCTTTGTCACTGGCGGCGTGGTCTCCTCGGTGGGCAAGGGCATCACCACCGCAAGCCTCGGGCGCATCCTCAAATCCCGCGGCGTCACCGTCTCCATCCAGAAGCTCGACCCTTACCTCAATGTCGACCCGGGCACGATGTCGCCCTATCAGCACGGCGAAGTCTTCGTCACCGCCGATGGCGCCGAGACCGACCTCGACCTCGGCCACTACGAGCGCTTCATCGGCCAGGACCTCTCGGCGTCGTCCTCGGTCACGAGCGGCAAGGTCTACCTCTCCGTGCTCGAACGCGAACGGCGGGGCGACTATCTCGGCGGCACGATCCAGGCCGTCCCCCACCTCACGAACGAGATCAAGCAGCGCATCTACGCCGCCGCCGATGAGGCGAAGTGCGATGTGCTCATCTGCGAAGTGGGCGGCACCGTCGGCGACATCGAGGGCGAGACCTTCATCGAGACCATCCGCCAGATTCGCCACGAGCAGCCGCGCAACAACGTCCTCTCCGTGCACGTCACCTTCCTGCCCATGGTCGGGGCCACGCACGAGCTGAAGACGAAGCCCACGCAGCACTCCGTCCGCGAACTGCGTTCGAAGGGCATCCAGCCCGATGTCATCCTCGCCCGCAGCGACCACACCGTGTCGCGCGACATCCTCGACAAGATCGCCCTCTTCTGCGACGTCGACCCGCGCGCCGTCATCGCCATGGAGACCGTCGCCAGCATCTACGAAGTGCCGCTCATCCTCGAAGAGCGCGGCCTCGGCGATTACGTGCTCGAACGGCTCGGGCTCTCCGGCCCGCGTGACCTGGACGAATGGCGCGAAATGGTCGAGCGCTTGAAGCATCCCGCGGGCACGGTCGAAATCGCCGTCGCGGGCAAGTACGTCGAGCTGCACGATGCCTACCTCTCGGTGAAGGAAGCGCTCGCGCACGCCGGCATCGCGAACAACGTCGAGGTCGATATCCGCTGGGTGCAGGCTGAGCTGCTCGAAACGCGCCCCGCCGCCGACCTGCTCGCGGGCGTGCAGGGGATCATCGTGCCGGGCGGCTTCGGCGAACGCGGGTGGGAAGGCAAAATCGCCGCCGCGACCTACGCGCGCGAAAACGGCATCCCCTACCTCGGCCTCTGCTTGGGCATGCAGGTGATGGTCACGGAATTCGCGCGCAACATCTGCGGGCTCCCCGCCGCCAACACGACCGAGATCGACCCCGAATCGCCGCACCCGGTGATTTCGCTCCTCGAAGAGCAGATGGGCATTCGCAACAAGGGCGGCACGATGCGCCTGGGCCAGTACCCGTGCGCGCTCGGCGAGGGTTCGCTCGCCGCCCAAGCCTATGGGACGAACCTGGTGTTCGAACGCCATCGCCACCGCTGGGAGTTCAACAACGCCTACCGCGCGATCCTCGAAGGGCACGGCCTGCGCGTGAGCGGCACCTCGCCCGATGGCGCGCTCGTCGAGATCAGCGAAATCAGCCAGCACCCGTTCATGCTGGGCACGCAGTTCCACCCGGAGCTGCAGAGCCGCCCGGACCGCCCGCACCCGCTCTTTCGCGACTTCGTGCGAGCGGCGCTGCGGCTCGCCGGTGGGCTCCCGGCCGAGGCCGTGGCCGTCGGCGGCGGGCAGTAGCGTTCGCGGCTACTCCCCTTCCCGGAACTGCCGGGAAGCGTGCACGTCATAATCCAGGCCGTACACCTGCCGCAGCTGTGCGATGGCGGCCAGCGCGCGCTTGCCGTGCGGGCTCGCCGCCCATTCGCCCTCCTCGCCGGGCATGGGCTCGAACGAATGCAGCACGATCTTCTCCAGCAGCTGCCCGAGCGACACGCCCTCGAATTCGGCGAGCCCCTTGAGCACTTTCACGAGCCGCTTTTCGATGCGCACCCCGAGCTGCACGCGTTCGACGGACAGTATTGGCCCCATCTCTTCCATGCTTCCTCCTGTGTCCCAAAGGACCGTGGTCCCACGGTAACCCACGAGGGCGAGTGCGAAACCACCCCCGCGCCCGGTAGGATGCCGGCCACACCCACCCGAGGTTCGCCATGAGCCGCCTTGCCCCCAAATCCCGCGATGAACTCACGCCCGCCCAGCAGGAGCAGTACGACCGTATCGGCCGCTTCCGGCCGCCCGGGCCCGATGGCGCGCTCGGCGGCCCATTCGACCCCTGGGTGCGCAGCCCCGAGCTCGCGCAGCGCGCCGTCAGCTTCGGCAACTTCATCTGGGAGCGCACGACGCTCGAACGGCGCATCGTCGAGTTCGCCATCTGCGTCACCGCGCGATTCTGGCGCAGCAACGTCGAGTGGGTCGCACACGCGCGCGTGGCGCTGCAGCAGGGCGTCGCCCAGGCCACCCTCGACGACGTTATGGCCGAACGCCGGCCGTCGGGCGCGCCCCCGGATGAGCAGCTCGCATACGAAATCTGCCAGTCGTTGCACGCCACGCACGGCCTCCCGGAGGAGCTCTACGCGCGCGCCGTCGCCGGGTTCGGCGAGCAGGGGCTGGTCGAAATCATCGCCACCATCGGCTACTACACCATGGTCGCGATGACCCTGAACGCCTTCGAAGTGCAGGCTCCCGGCGACCGCCAGCCGTTCGACCGCTAGACCCCTACCCGCGGTCGCCGAGGACGGCGGCGATGGTGTGTCGCGAGTTCGTGGCCAGCCCCGGGTTCGTGTCGCGGTAGTACGGCAGCTGGATGAGCGCGACCGAAAGCGCCCAACCGCGCCCGCGCTCCCACGCCGCGTCGTCCACCGCGAGCCGTTGCCGGAAGCGTGCGCGCGCGGCCGGGGTGAGCAGGTTCCACGCCACCTGCAGGTCGCACGTGGGGTCGCCCGAAGCCATGCAGCCGAAGTCGATGACGGCGGTGATGGCGCCATCGCGGACGAGCAGGTTGAAGGGCGAGATGTCCCCGTGGAGCCATGCCGGCGGGCCGTCGTAGGCGGGCACGGCGAGCGCGGACTCCCACGCCGCCGTGGCCGCCGCGGTGTCGATGTCGCCCGTGAGCTGCGCGATGGCCGCGCGCGTGGCGCCGTCGCGCGGCGCGAGCGGCATTCCGCGGAAGGCGTTCGCGGCATCGGGCCGGGGCGCTTCGCGCGCATCGATGCCCCGCAGGGCGGCGACGAAGGCGGCGAGGGCGTCCGCGGCCGCACCCATGTCCGCGATGCGGCCCGCGGTGGCGGGTTCGCCCGCGATCCAGCGATACACACCCCACGCGAACGGGTACCCCTCGCCGGGCTCGCCGAGCGCCAGCGGGGCCGGGATCTCCAGCGGGAGCAGCGGTGCGAGCCGGGGCAGCCAGTGCGCCTCCTGTGCGAGCTGCCCGGCCGCCGTCGCGCGCCGTGGCAGGCGGGCCGCGAACTCCGTGCCGAGGCGGTAGATGGCGTTATCGGTGCCCGTCGATTCCACACGCTCGATGGGCAGTGCCGCGAACGAAGGGTGCTGGCGGGTCAGCAGCCGGCGCACGAGCGCGGCGTCGATGCCCGGCTCGTCCGCGTGCAGGCGGGGATGTGTCACCCTACCCGCGCCAGATGGGGTTGTAGCAGGCGACGTCGTGGTTCGCGCCTTCGGGGCGCACGAGCGCCGGCGGCGGCTCGTTTCGGCAGGCGTTCATCACCTTGCCGCAGCGGGGGATGAACGGGCACCGCTCCGATGGCTCCGAAAGCGAGGGCGGCGTCCCCGGGATGGCGTGCAGCGGGCCACCCGCGCCATCGAGCCGGGGCAGCGTCGCCAGCAGCGCGTGGCTGTAGGGATGGAGCGGCCGCGTCAGCATTTCGCGCGTCGCCCCGGATTCGATGACGCGCCCGGCGTACATCACGGCTACTTCGTCCGCTGCCTGGGCGACCACCCCGAAGTCGTGCGTGATGAGCAGGATGGTGGTGCCGCGCTGCTCCCGGAGCTGCTGGAGCTGGTGCAGGATCTGCGCCTGCACGGTGACATCGAGGGCGCTGGTGGGCTCATCGGCGATGAGCACCTCGGGGTCGAGCTCGGTCGCGATGCCGATCATCACGCGCTGGCACATGCCCCCCGAAAGCTGGAACGGGTACGCCTTCGCGACGCGCTCGGGGTCGGGCAGGCCCACCTCGCGGAGGATGGTGAGGGCGCGCGCCTTCGCTTCCTTCTTGCTCATCTGCAGGTGGCTGGTGAGCGTCTCCGCCACCTGGTCGCCGATGGAGATGACGGGGTTCAGGCTGGCGATGGGGTCCTGGAAGATCATCGCCATGCGCCGCCCGCGGATGCCGCGCAGGTCGCGGTCGGACATATCCATGAGCTCGCGGCCATCGAACAGGACGGACCCACCGGTGATGGCGGCCTGCGTGGGGAGGATGCGGAGCAGCGCCATCGCGACGGTGCTCTTGCCCGATCCGGATTCGCCCACCAGCGCGAGCACCTTGCCGCGCGCGAGGTCGAAGGACACACGGTCGACCGCGTACGTCGTCACATCCTTTGTCCGGTAGCGGACGGAGAGGTCGCGGACGCTGACGATGGTTTCGTTCATGCAGGCGAGGGAGCGCCGGGGCTCGCCGTGATGGCCTGGCTCAGCCGCTGGGGCGCAGCGACGAGATGAAGCGGCCCTGGATCTCGACGTTTTCCGGCGCGGTATAGATTGGCTCCATCGTACTATTCGCGGGCTGAAGCCGTACACGGGTGCCTTCGTGGTAGTACCGCTTGAGCGTCACTTCGCCACGGTCCTTGAGCCACACCGCGACCTTGTCCCCGTTCGAGGCGGCCTGCGCGGGCTCGAGGAAGACGATGTCGCCGTCGTCGATCAGGTCCTCGATCATCGAGGTGCCCTTCACCCGCAGCGCGAACACGTTCGGCCGGCCGCGGATCATGTCCTCGGTCACGGTGACGGTGTCATCGCTGTCATTGCCGAAGCGGTCGCTGGTGGGGACGGGGATGGGCTGGCCGGCGGCGATGGTGCCGAGCACCGGGATTTCGATGATGCGCGCGCGGTTGCGGCGCGCCCCGAGGATTTCGATGCCGCGCGAGACTTCGCGGTCCCGGCGGATGTAGCCCTTCTCCTCGAGCTTGCGGAGGTTGTAGTCCACCACGCTCGTGCTGGAGATGCCGCAGCCTTCCTGGATGTCCCGGATGCTCGGCGGGTAGTCCTTATCCTCGAGGAAGGTCCTCAGGAATTCGTAGATCTGCTGCTGCTTGCCGGACAGCTCTTCCCTCATCGCGCGCGCCTCGAACGAATGTTCGCCGCAAGCCTAACAAGTCCGCGGGATTATCGTCAAACCCTGTTCCGAACACGGGTTCGCACGAAAAAACGGGCGCCCCGGAGGACGCCCGTTTCGTTCGAGGAGCCGGGAGACTAGGCGCGGGTGCCCTTGAACGGGCCGGTGCCGAACGCGCCGAACGCCACCGTGCCGGCGATCGCGTCGCCATCGACGGCGCCCTTGAAGGCGAGCTTCATTTCGCCCATGGGGCCATTGATCGTCGCCGTCCAGGCCACGTCGTTGCCGTTCAGGCTGGTGTCGGTGATGTTCACCGTGCCGGCGCCGCCGCCGAAGGTGCCCGAGAGCGCGCCGCCATCGGCCGCGAGCGTGACGGTGGCCGGGCGATCGCCCATCGGCGAGGTCATGGTGATGTTGTACGTGCCGTCGACTGCCATGGAAAAACCTCGTGCTGTAGTAACGGCGACCTGCAACCGGGTTCCGCCGCGCGCTCGGAGGGTAGGCCGGGCGCGGGCACGCTGTCAAGAATTCCCGAACGACATTCGGAAACGCCACCGTGTGCCAGGTCACACACGAGCGCGTTCCCCCGCGGGCCGGGCTCGTTCGGCCGCCCGGGCGTTACCCGGCGGTACGGGCGGCGGAATTTCGTGCGAAGGACTTCACGGGTGGGTGTGCAACGCGTAACAAGCGCGTATAACTGCGCCTATTCCCAATCCAGGAACGAAATGATGCGCAGAGCCGTCCTCCTCATGGCCTTCGTGGCCGCCGCCCTCGGCCTCGGTGTCACCGCGACGCGGAACGCCGAAGCCGCCACCACCTGCACCTTCACCATCGCGGGCTCGACCATGCGGCTCAACGCCGATTGCACCACCGACGCCACCATCATCATCCCCAACGGCATGACCCTCGACGGCCGCGGCAAGACCATCACCGCCGTGGACCCGGGCGCGGGCCACTTCCTCGGCGCGATCGTGAAGAACGGCGGCGCCAGCGCGAACGTCAAGAACCTCAAGCTCGCCACCGCCGGCCTCGCCAATGCCTGCGATGGCGGCGACGACCGCCTGCGGGGCATCCTTTTCCAGGGCGCGAGCGGCACGATCTCGGACAACACCGTCCAGGACATCCGGCAGGGTCCGTCGAGCGGCTGCCAGGAAGGCAACGGCATCGAAGCGCGCAACGAGCCCTTCGACGGCACGGGCACGAACCCCACCCGCGTCACCATCACCAACAACCGCGTCACGCAGTACCAGAAGACGGGCATCGTCGCGAACGGCAACGTGGTGGCCACGGTCAAGGGCAACTACGTGTCGGGCATCGGCCCGGTGGGCAGCATCGCCCAGAACGGCATCCAGGTCGGCTACGGCGCGACCGGCCAGGTCAAGGACAACACCGTCCTCGCCAACGCCTACACCGGCCCCGGCTGGTCCTCGACCGGCATCCTCCTGTTCCAGGCGAGCAGCGTGATGGTGCAGGGCAACACCGTGACGGACAGCCAGGTTGGCATCGCCATCGAGACCTGGGGTTGCTACGCCGGTGGCCCCGCGGGCGCGAACGACAACCAGGTCGTCAACAACACGATCAGCGGCGCGGAATGGGGCGTGACCGTCGTGGCCCTTTCGTGGGCCCCGTATAGCGAATGCGATGCCCGGGCCAACGGCAACAAGATCGTGAACAACACCATCCGCGGCCTCGCCGGCATCGGCGACCAGGGCATCTACTTCGGCGCCTACGTCGTCGCGGGCCCGGGCACGCCCCAGGCCGACGGCAACCGCGCTGTTTCGAACTCCATCTCCGGTTTCGCCACGCCGATCGAGGTCGATGGCGCGACCGGCACGGCGCTCCACGCGAACGACCACTGAGTCGCGGGCGTAGACCGCCCACCGGGAGAGGCGTGAAGGGGGTGCTCCGGCGCCCCCTTCGCGTGCCTGTCGCGGAACCAACGGCGTTCGCGGTACGTTAAAGGGGACATGAGCAACCGTCCCGCCGCGCTCATCGTCCTGTCGTTCGTCGCGGTCATCGCGCTGGTGGCCGTGGGCGCCGCGTGGGTGCTGCGCGAAACCAACGACGACACCCCCGCCGCGGTCCAGCGCACGCCCTCCGCGCAGGCCAGCGCGACGCCACCGCCGGGCAGTGCCACCGCCGGACCATCCGCCACGGCCTCCGGCACACCCTCCGCGACCCTGCCCACGATCCCGGGGGTCGAGACGGTGGCGCTCAAGCCGGGGACGCAGTCGTCCATCGGCTACGGAAGCATCGTCTACTACTCTGAGGGCTGCTTCGGCTGCGGCCGCCCGGATGTGCCGAGCCTCTTTCGCGCCTACCGCGAATCCTCCGGCGCGCTCAAGACCGATGACCTGTTCGCGAGCGTGCTGGCGAAGGTGCCCGGCGCCTACCCGCATTCCTTCGCCGCTCGCTGGGAGCTGAACGACTTCGTGGTCGCGATGTGCACGGGGTACTGCGGCGGCGAAGGCGAGGCCCAGCCCGGCTCGACCCTGCGTCTCTTCCATTCGCGCGATGGCGGCATCACCTGGACCGAGGATGCCGCGAAACTCCCGGCGACCACGTTCCTCGCCGGGTTCGTGGGCGACGAAGTGCTCGCCATCGCCTACGACTCCCTGGCGGCGAAGCCCCGTTACATCCTCCTGCCATCCGCGAGGGAGCTGCAGCCGCCCGCCTCGGCCGGCGAGGTCGAAGCGGTCGCCGTGGGCGCGCCGGGCGTGGCCTGGGTGCGCAAGGAGGTGGGCGGCGGGCTCGTCGATGCCAGCGGCCGCGACGTCCTCCCCGGCGTACCCGGCATGCGCCTGGCGCGCGTGACGCCGCTGCAAACCGGCTGGTTCGCGCTCTACGCCAGCAACGAATCGGGCGAGCTGGGCGTGGTCTACGACGGCACCGGCAAGGCCGTGCGCGCGCTCTCATGGGGCCGGAACGGGTACCTCGATGTCGATGGGCAAATCCCCTCGGGGCAGCTCGTCGCGAACGTCGAGCTCGCGGACACCTTCGGCTTCGGCACCGAAGCCGGCTCCGCCGTGTGCAAGCAGCAGCAGCACATCTACGCGACGCTGATCAACTGGGGCACGACCGCGACCGTGCACCCCATCATCGACCTGGGCGATTGCCCGAACGGCCGCCACCGCTTCGTCAACGCCATCGTCGCGCGCGAAACGGTGCGCGTCGTCACCGGCACCGACTGCCTGAACGTGCGCGCGACGGCATCGACGACGGCCGAGATTCGCGGCTGCTATGCCGATGGCGTGCTCCTCCAGCGGCGCCTCGAAGGCGTCACGCCCGTCGCCGGCTGGGTCGCCGTCCTCACGCCCTCGGGCCAGAACGGCTGGGTGAGCGAAGCGTTCGTCAAATAGCGCCCCTTTTCGAACGGCCCCGGAAGCGCCACACTCCGGCCACATCCGGGCGAAGGGGCAACGCATGGCAGGCAAAATCAGGGTCGGGATTGTTGGGGCGACGGTGACGCAGGGCGGCAGCGGCTGGGGTGCGAACGCGCACATCCCCGCGCTCCATGCGCTGCCGGATTTCGAAGTGAAGGCGGTCTGCACCGCGCACGAGGACACCGCGCGGGCATCGCAGGCGGCGTTCGGCGCGGAGCTCGCCTTCCACGACATCCGCGAGATGGCCGCCCACCCGGACATCGACCTGGTGGTGGTGTGCGTTCGCGTGCCGGGGCATTACGCGCTGGTGAAGGTCGCGCTCGAAGCGGGGAAGGACACTTTCTGCGAATGGCCGCTCGGCGCCACCACCGCCGAGGCCGAGGAGCTCGCCGCCATTGCCGGCGCCCGTGGCCTTCGCACCATGGTCGGCCTGCAGGGGCGCTCCGACCCCGCGATCATGCACGCCCGCGACCTGGTGGCCGAAGGCGCCATCGGCGAAATCCTCGGCGTGCACCTCACGAGCATCGCCCCCGCGATCATCGAACGCGGCCCCGGCCGCATCTGGCAGGCGGACCGCGCGGCCGGCGCGAACACGCTCACCATCCAGGGCGGCCACGCCATCGACGACCTCTGCTACATCGCCGGGGAGTTCGCCAGCGTCTCCGCGCGCGTCGCGACGAAGGTGCCGGAATGGCGGCTCGAAGGCACGGGCGAACGCGTGCCGGTCACCTCGCCCGATAGCATCATCGTCGCCGGGCAGCTCGAGAACGGCGCGCAGGCGTCGGTCCACATCGCCACGGTGCCCCGCGGCGCGAGCGGCACGCGCCTGGAGATCTTCGGGAGCGAAGGCGCGATCGCCGTGCGGCCGTCCGGGTCGCTCAGCATCGGCCCGAATACCCTTTTCGCGGCCCGCGGCGGCGCGCGCATGGAGGAGGTGCCCCTGCCGGAGCGGTACACGCTGGTCCCCGAAGGCGCGCCCGCGGGGTCGCCGCGCAACGTCGGGCAGGCGTATGTGCGTCTGGCGGAAAGCGCCCGCGCAGGTGCTCCCTTCGCCCCGGATTTCGCCGCCGCCGTCACACGCCATCGCCTCCTCGACGCGATCGAGCGCTCGTCGGCGGAGGGCCGGGCCATCACCCCGGGTTGATCTGGTGTAATTAAGCGAAGAGCATTGTGTTTGTGTTTTCGTGTTTTCCCTCCTAAGCTGCCGCCGGGAGGAAGAACATGACGACTGAAGTTACAGGACATTACCTCTGGGACGGTGCGGCCGACCGCATCCTCGCCGCCGCCGGGCAGGCCGGGATCACGGACTTCACGCCGGAATCGCTTGCGCCTGCGGACCAGCTCCATGCCGGCGGCGCGCAGGCCACGCGGGCACTTGCGGCGGCCGTGGCCATCAAGCCGGGAGAGCGCGTGCTCGATGTCGGCAGCGGCCTCGGTGGACCCGCCCGCATGCTGGCCGCCGAATGCGGCGCCGACGTCACGGGCATCGATCTCAGCCCGAACCTGGTGGAGGGTGCGACGGCCCTCACCGCGCGCTGCGGCCTTTCCGATCGTGTCCGCTTCGAGCAGGGCGACGCCACGACGCTGCCGTACGGCGACGCCTCGTTCGACGTCGTGTGGACGCAGCACGCCGTGATGAACATCGAAGACCGCGCGGCGCTCTACGCGGAGATGGCGCGCGTGCTCAAGCCGGGCGGGCGGCTCGCCTTCCAGGACATCCTCGCGGGCTCGGGCAGGCCGCTGGACTTCCCCGTCCCCTGGGCGCCCGACCCGTCCGTCAGCTTTCTCCGCAACGAGGCTGAGACGAAGGCGCTCCTGGCCGGCGCGGGGCTCGAGCTGGTGGACTGGCAGGATGTGACCGCCCGTGCGGCGGCCAATTCCACGGAACCGCAGGCGAACCTGGACACGCCCGGGTTCAACCTCGTGGTCCTGATGGGGCAGCCCTTCGCTGATGCGGTGACGAACTTCACGCACGCCGCCGTCGACGGCCGCGCCCTCATCGTGCTCGCCGTCTACCGCAAGCCCGCCTGATTCGCAAAGACGGATTGTGGCGAACCGCACATCGCGCGGCGGCGGACCGGCCCGGGAAGCCGCCGTGCCCTATGCTGGGTCCATGGCGCGAACAGTTGGCGGACAGGGAGCCCCGGAACGGGCGGATGGATGGCGCGCGGCTTTCTCGTCGCTCTCGCACGAGCAGTTCCGCTGGCTCTACGGCAGCAACATCGCCTTCTTCTTTGCGATGAACGGCCAGTTCGTCGTGCGCTCCATCCTCGCGCACAACCTCACCGGCAACGCCACCTCGCTGGGGCTCGTGAACCTCATGGTCGCGCTGCCCATGCTCATCATCTCGCCCTTCGGGGGCGTCGTCGCCGACCGCTTCGAACGGCGCCGGCTGATCATGCTCGGCCAGGCCACACTGCTCGTGAACGAGCTCGTGATCCTCACGCTGCTCGTGACGGGCGTGCTCGAGTTCTGGCACCTGCTCGTGGTCGTGTTCATCCTCGGCTGCACGTTCCCCTTCGTGATGCCCGCGCGGCAGTCGATCGTCGCGAACATCGTCGGGCGCGAGGGGTTGCCGAACGCGATGGCGCTGCAGATGGGCGGGATGAACGCGGCCCGCGTCGCCGCGCCCGTGACGGCCGGCTTCATCGTCGCCTTCGTCGGCCTGCGCTGGATGTACCTGATCGCGACGGTGCTCTACCTGGTCGCGCTCTTCGCGATGACGCGCGTCCACAAATCGCCGCCACCCCCGCGCGAGGAGGGAGTATCGCCGCTCGGCGAGCTGGCCGTCGGCTTCCGCTACGTGGCGAAGAACCCGCCCGTGCGCGCGCTCATGCTGCTTTCGGTCGTGCCGATCATGTTCGCGATGCCGTTCCAGACGCTCCTGGTGGTCTTCGCCGAGGACGTCTGGAAGGTCGGCGAGGACGGCTTCGGCGTGCTCCAGGCGTTCGCGGGCATCGGCGGCATCCTCGGGTCGGTGTTCGTGGCCTGGCACGGCGGCGAACGGCATCAGCTGCGGCTCATGGTCGCGAGCCTGTTCGCCTTCGCCGGCACCCTCTTCCTGTTCGCGATTTCACCGTGGTTCCTGCTGGCGCTGCCGCTCGTCCTGCTCACCGATATCTGCGCGAGCATCTTCAACACCGTGAACTCGACGAGCGTGAACATGATCATCCCCGACGCCGTTCGCGGCCGGGTGATGAGCCTGATGATGATGAGCTTCGGCCTCACGCCGCTGGGCACGATGCCCGTGAGCGCCGCCGCCGACCATTGGGGCGCGCCCGCCGCCGTGGCCGGCTCGGCCGTGGCCATGGTCATCGTCTCGGCGTTCATGCTGCTCGCCTTCCGCTCCCTGCGCGAAGTCGAACGCGCCGCCCACGCGCCGCTCGACATCGAGGGCATGGCGCACGTGCCCGCCGGCGCGAGGTAGCCATTCGCACACGAAAACGGGGCGGCCATCGCGGCCACCCCGTCGTTTCGTTTGCCCTGGTGCGAAGGTCAGCGCGCCGTCGCGAGCTCGCGGTAGCGCCGCACCAGCGTCGATTGCGTCACCACGCCGTTGTCGAGGAAGTCCCCGAGCAGGGCGATGAACGCCTCCGGGTCTTCCTGGTGGATGCCGTGGCTGATGCGGCTGAGCACGTGGATGGTCGCGTTCCCGAGCCGCGGGTAGTCGCGCAGGTTCGCGAGCAGCAGCCCGTCGGCGGCCCCCGCGACCATCAGCGTCGGCACCTGGATCGAACCCAGCAGGTCGCCCCGGCGCGATTCCACGAGCGCGTCCCAGGAGTCGTTGTAGTGCCCGTCGGAGACCGAGAGCGCGCGGTCGACGGCGGCGGCGATGCTCTCCGCGTCCGGGCGGGCGGTCGTGGCGATGCGTTCGCGCAGCAGTGTCTCGCGGTCTTTCGCCTTGCGCAGGGCGAGCCCGCGTTCGCGCTGCGCGGCGAAGCCGGGGACGGTGGTATCGATGCCGTCGGCGGGCGCGGGCGCGACGAGCACCAGCTTCTCGAGCCGCGCGCCGTAGCGGATGCCGAGCTCCATGCCGATCACGCCGCCCATGCTGTGGCCGACGTAGATGAAGGTGCCGAGGCCCAGGTGGTCGGCCATGCCGATGACGTCGTCGGCGTACTGCTCGATGCTGTAGCCGCCGGCCGTGTGCTCGCTGTCGCCGGCGCCGCGGCAATCCATGACGATGGCGCGGTAGCCCTTCGCGGCGAAGGCCGGGGCGACGACGTCCCAGCTATCGTGCGAACCCGTATACCCGTGATGGAAGAGGATGGCGGGGCCGGAGCCCTGCTCGGCGTAGTAGAGGCTGGCGCCGTTGATGGTCGCGTGCGGCATGGGGTCACCTCGGGGGGAATGCGCCCGATTCTACGCGCCGCCGCGCCCGCGTGCGGAGGCCTCAGGGATAGGCGCTGCTGAAGTGCTCCCACGCCATGCGCGTGAGCGCCTGCCCGAGCACGACATCGCCCAGGTAGCCATCGACATCCATCGAAAGGAAGGTGATGGCGTAGGCGTATTCGTGGCCCCCGCGCGTGAAGCGCACGATGCCCGCGTCGTTATCGACCCAACCGCCGCCTTCGAAGAGGAAGCCGTTCTTGTGGCTCACGAGCCCCGTGACGCCGCTGCCCAGCAGGTAGTTCAGCTCCGGTCGCACGCGCGTCATCGCATCGAGCAGGTGGGCGCGATGCGGCTCCTCGAGCAGCTGGCCGCGATAGAACGCGGCGAGCATGGCGTTCACCTCCTCCGCCGTCACCCAGTTGTTGGCATCGAGACCGAGGCTCTCGCCGGGGAAGCCGGGCGGGTGGTCGATGAAGATTTCGCGCATGCCGAGGCCATCGGCCATGGCCTGCACGCGCAGCACGCCCTTCAGCACCTGCCCGCCACCGGTGATCCCGTACAGCTGGCGCGCCGAGGCCGCATCCGACGACCAGAGCGTGTTCGCGATCAGCGTCTCGACGCGCGCGGCCGGGTACACACCGCGGCTCACATCCTGCATCGCCGCGATGAGCACGAAGATGTTCATCACGCAGCCGCTGATCTGGGGCTGCGCGCCGTTCACGCTCACGGTCTCGCCCGTCTGCAGGTCGGTGACGGCGACGGCGTAGGTCCCGCCCACGGCGTAGTGGTCGATAGCCTGGCGCATGCGCGCGCGCAGCGATTCGAGGCTCGCGGCGGGCGCCAGGGGCCGGCTGTCCGGCGCGGTGGGCGTCGCCGTGACATCGGCCGAAGCGACCCCGGGCACGACGAGGCGGCGCCCGGCCCCGGTCGTGCCGGTCGCGCGCGGCGTGGGCGTGATGCGCGGCGTGCGCCCCGGTTCGGGCGTCTTTGGCGCGGGCCCGAGCGTGGGGCCATCCGCATGCGCATCCGTGGCCATGCCGGGTGCGAAAAGAGGAAGCGCGGCCAGGAGACCGGCCAGCACCGCCGCCGCCGCCACCACCCCGGACCACCGGCCGCGCGCAATCCTCACAGCCATGAGATCGGTGCCGGGCGATGCTCCCCGTAGGGACCAACAGGCCGCAGCGGAA
>JAXLWZ010000027.1:0-13301 GCA_046328225.1 Dehalococcoidia bacterium
TCATCCGTCACGTCGCGCCCGAAGACCCGGCGGTGACGCGCGCCCACGGCGACCACCTCTATCTTGAGGCGCTCGTTGCGACGCTGCGCGATTCGCCTGATTCCGACACCCGTCGCGAGGCGCTTCGCCGCTTCGGCGAGACCCTGCGGGTGCACGTCCGCTGGGAAGAGGACACGCTCTTCGCCCTCGCCCAGGAGCGGTGTGACGACGACGACCTCGACGCTATGGCGCGCGATTTCGAGGAGCAACTCCCGCCGCTGGCGACCTCGCCACAGGGCGGATAAGACGCGACGGCCCCTCCGTGGAGGGGCCATCGTGGGTAGACGAGCAGCGGGCGAGTCAGCCCTTCGGAGTGTAACGAACGGGCAGGTGCTTGATCCCGCCGATGAAGGTCGAGCGCAGGCGCTCGGCGGGCCCATCCATCTCGATGTCGGGGAAGCGTCGGAAGAGCTCTTCGAACATCACGCGCAGCTCCAGGCGGGCGAAGCCCGCACCCAGGCAGAAATGCTCGCCGATGCCAAATGCGAGGTGGTCGTTCGGGGTCCGGGTGATATCGAAGCGCTGCGAATCCGGGAAGACGTCCTCGTCGCGGTTCACCGAGGGATACCACATGGTCACGCGCTCACCGGCGCGGATGAGCTGGCCGCGAATCTCCACGTCGCGCGTGGCTTCGCGGGCCATGTGGGTGACCGGCGACGTGAAGCGAAGGATCTCCTCGACGGCCGAGGGCATGAGCGAGAGGTCCTTCTGCAGCCGTTCGCGCTCGGCCGGGTGCTGGCAGAGCGTGATGAGCCCGGCGGAGATGCCGTTCCGGGTGGTTTCGTTCCCCGCGAGGATGAGGAGGAAGCAGAACCAGAGGATCTCCTCGTCGGTGAGCGCCTCGCCATCGACCTCGGACCCGCAGAGCAGCGAGATGAGGTCGTTCTCCGGGTCGACGCGGCGCTTCTGGAGCTGCTGGCCAAAGAAGGCGAACATCTGCATGAAGCCCATGGCACCGGTCATATTGGCGGCTTCGCGGCTGCCGCGCTGCTCTTCCGGGACGTCGGTCTGGTATTCGGGGTCGCCCGCGCCCAGCACCTTGTTGGTGAGCTGGAACATGAGCGGCCAGTCCTTCTTTTCGAGCCCCATCATGCCGCAGATGACCGCGAGCGGGAGCTGCGACGAGACTTCGAGGACGAAGTCGCAGCTTCGGCGATCGGCGATGCCATCGAGGATCTCGGTGGTGATCTCGCGAATGTGGGCCTCCATCGCCGCGACCGCGCGCGGGGTGAATCCCTTGTTCACGAGCCGGCGCAGGCGCACGTGGCGCGGCGGGTCCATCGTGATGAGCATCTTGCCGTTGCCGGAGGTGTCGCCGAAGAGACCCTCGGGCTCCGGCACGCGAAGCTTCATCTGGGTGATTCCAGTGCTCGAAATGAACGTTTCGGGCTGCCGCGACACGGAGACCACGTCTTCGAATTTCGTGAGATTCCAGGTCCCGACGAGGTTGTCCGGGCCTTCGTTCCAGAAGACGGGCTTGTTGTTGCGTAGGTAGGTGAAGAGCGCGTGCGCTTCGCCCATTTCGAACGGCGTGGGGTCGAAGAGGTCGATCTGATCGAGGGTAAGCGGCAGGGCGCCGGGCACGTCGTGTCCTCCATGTCAGCCAGTGAACTTACCGCTCGGTCGATAGTCTATCGCAGGGATAGGTGATCCTGCTACGAGGGCTTAACCCATGCAATCGCCTGGCGAGGGCACAGGCGAATGGCCCGTTCGACCTTCTCCACGGCGGCAGCCGGCACGTCGTCCACGATCACCTGGCTGACATCGTCTTCGCGCAGACGGAAGACCTCGGGCGCGGCGGCCTGGCACTTCCCGTGCCCTTCGCACATGTCTTCATTCACCCGGACTTGCATGCGGAATCCCCCCTGGCGGCGCGCAAGGCGCCGGGGCAAGTATAGCCTACCGGGCGGTAGGCCCGGCCGATCGGCGCGGGCTCGGTTCGCCACGCCGCGCTCAGGCGCTAGAATCGCCGGCACGCCACCACCGGGAGAGCCCCATGGAAGTTCCGCTGCTGCTCAACGATTTCCTTCGCCGCGCGGCGAAGCTGTACCCGAACAAGACCGCCATCGTCGATGGCGACGCGCGCTACACCTACGCGGAGTACCAGCAGCGCTGCAACCAGCTCGGGCACGCCCTGCTCAGCCTCGGCATCCAGCAGGGAGACCGAGTCTGCATCCTGAGCCCGAACTCGCACTACTTCCTCGAGAGCTACTACGGCGTCACGCAAATCGGCGCCATTCTGGTCCCGCTCAACTACCGCCTCGTCGCCGCCGACCACGAGTACATCATCAATCACGCCGGGGTGAAGGCGGTGCTCGTGGACTACGAGTACACGAACGTCGTCGATACCATCCGCGAAAACCTGCCGAACGTGGCGCACTTCATCGTCGCGGACCCGCGCGCGGACCGGCAGCCGCAGGCCGGCTGGACCGACTGGGACACGCTCGTTGGCACGATGCCGACTTCGGCCACCCCGGCGATCGAACAGGGCGAAAACGACACCACGTCCATCAACTACACGTCGGGGACGACGGCGCGTCCGAAGGGCGTGATGCTGACGCACCGCAACGTTTACATCAACGCCTACAACTTCATCGCCCACCTCCGCATCCGGCATGAGGATGTGGAGCTCTGGACGCTTCCGATGTTCCACGCGAACGGCTGGGGCGGGCCTTTCGCGATCACTGCCATGGGCGCGACGCACGTCGTCCTGCGCGCGGTAGTGGGCGCCGACATCTACTCGCTCATCGAGCAGCACGGCGTGACCTTCGGCTGCATGGCGCCGGCCGTGCTTTCGACGATCCTCAACTACCCGGACAAAGCGAAGCACACGATCAAGACGAAGCCGCGCTTCGTGGTCGCCGGGGCGCCGCCGCCCGCCGCCTTCATCGAGCGTCTCGAGAAGGAGATGGGCTGGGAGTTCATGCAGATCTACGGGCTCACCGAGACAGCGCCGATCATCACGGTCTCAACGGCCGACTACCAGAACCCTGACGGCACGGACTACGCCCGCCGCGCGCGCGCCGGGGTCGAGGCCATCGGCTGTGATATCCAGGTCCTCGATGAGAACGGCAACCCGGTGCCGAAGGATGGCGTCTCCATCGGCGAAGTCTGCGCCCGCGGGAACATGGTCCTGAAGGGGTATTGGGAACAGCCGGAGGAGACGGCCCGGGCCATCTTCGACGGCTACTTCCACAGCGGCGACCTCGCCGTCTGGGACGAGTTCGGCAGCATTCACATCGTCGACCGCAAGAAGGACGTCATCATCTCCGGCGGCGAAAACATCTCGTCGCCCGAGATCGAGGACGCGCTCTACAAGCACCCGGCGGTGCTGGAGTGCGCCGTGATTGGCGTGCCCAGCGAGAAGTGGGGCGAGACGCCGAAGGCGCTCGTCGTCCTGCGCGAAGGTGCCAGCGCGACGGAGGAGGAAATCATCGCCTTCAGCCGGCAGCACCTGGCGCACTTCAAGTGCCCGACCTCGATCGACTTCGTGCCATCGCTCCCGCGCACGGCGACAGGCAAACTCCAGAAGTTCGTAATCCGCGACCAGTACTGGCAGGGCGCCACCCGCCGCGTGAACTGAATCAGGCCGGGGCACGCGGGCCCCGTACCGCCCACACTCGCGACCACCACCGCCGGAGGCCCGCATGCCCGGATTCGATTGGCTGGCGAACCTCCGGGTGCTCGACCTGACCACGGAGTTGGGGGCGCTCGGGGTGCGAGTGCTCTCCGAGTACGGCGCCCGGGTCACCCGCATCGAACCGCCCGGTGGCGACCCGCTGCGGCTGCAGCCACCGTTCGCGGTCCCGGATGCGGGCGTGCGACACAGCCTCTACTGGCTGCACATGATGCGAGGGCGCGAGTGTGCCACCCTCGACCTCGGCACCACGTCCGGGCGTGACACCTTCCACGCGCTCGCCGCGCCCTCCGACGTTGTGTTCGAATCGCGTCCCGTGGGCTGGTTCGCGGCGCACGGGATCGATGTCGATGCCGTGCTCGCCGCGAATCCCCGCCTCGTGTGGGTATCGGTGACGCCGTTCGGGAGCTCCGGACCGCGAGCGGAGTGGCAGGCCACAGATCTCATCGGCATGGCGGCCGGCGGCCTCCTCAGCCTATGCGGCGACCGCGACCTCCCGCCCCTTCGGGTCTCGGTGGAACAGGCGTATGCGCAGGCGGGGCTGCAGGCGCTCGCGGGGCTGGTCGTGGCCCTTCGCCAGGTACGGCAGGGGCACCCCGGCCAGCGCATCGATGTCTCCATGCAGGCAGCAGTGGCGAACTGCCTGGGGAACGCGCGGCTCTTTCATGAGGTCGATGGCGTTCCCACGCTCCGCGCCGGCGGTGGAAGGGCCACCGGCACGCAGGGGTCACGGCTGGTGTATCCGTGCGCCGACGGCTTCATCTCGTTCGCCCGGATGCCCGATTCAATGCACGCGCTCACGGAGTGGATGCGCGAGGGAGGCATCGAGCCCGGTTTCGACGCCGAACGGCTGGCGGCTCTGCCCCAGGCCGGCCGCCACATGGCCCCGGCCGAGCTCACGAACGCGTTCGACGCCGCGGTCGAGAAGCTGTTCGCGAAACTGACGAAAGCCACCATTTATGAGGATGGGCAACGGCGGGGGCTCATGACCTGCCCCGTCTCCAGTCCGGCGGACCTGTTGGCGAACTCGCAACTTGCGTTCCGGGACTACTGGCGCGACGAGCACGTTCCCGAACTGGGGCGAACGGTGACCATGCCGGGGCCGCCGGTGAAGCTGCACACGGTCGCGCATCAGCCGGTCGCGACCCCGGACCGGCCGCCCACGCCGGAGAATGGCCTCCCATTCGAGGGTGTGCGCGTGGCCGACTTCTCCTGGGTGGGCGTGGCCCCGGCCGCCACCCAGCAGCTGGCGCTCTTCGGGGCCGAGGTCATTCGCATCGAGTCCGCGCGGAAGCTCGACACCTTTCGCGGGAGCGGCCCAAAGCGCGGCGCTGACCCCAATGCCAGCGCCTACTGGGCGAACTACAACCGCGACAAGCGCGGCGCCACGCTCGACCTCAAACACCCGCGGGCCCGCGATCTCGCGCTGCGGCTCATCGCGCGGTCGGATGTCGTCGTCGATAGCTTCACACCTGGGTTCATGGACTCCGTTGGCCTTTCGCTGAAGGACATTCGCGCCACGAATCCCAACATCATCACGATGTCGGCCTCGATGGAGGGTTCGACGGGGCCACACGCACGCTTCCGGGGCTTCGGACTCGTGCTCCAATCGACGGTGGGTTTCACGCATTTCACGGCGTGGCCGGGACGAGCGCCGGTGGGCACGGGCGTGGCCTACACCGACTGGTTCGCCACCCACCTCGCATCCTTCGCGCTGATGGCGGCGCTGGAGCACCGCGACCGCACGGGCGAGGGAGCGAGCATCGACCTCTCGCAGCTGGAGGCGTGCGCCTGGGGGCTCGACGCGGAGCTACTGCGCTACACCGCCACGGGCGAACAGCGCCCGCCGCTTGGCAACCGGCATGAAGCGATGTCGCCACATGGGGTCTTCCCGGCGGCGGGCCTCGACCAGTGGGTCGCCATCGCCGTCCGCGACGGCGACGATTGGGCGAAGCTGGCGGCACTCCTCGGTGTGCCGTGGGCGAACGACGCCTCCCTCGCCGGGGTCGAATCGCGCCGGGCCCGGCAGGACGCCATCGAGGCAGCCGTCGGGGCATGGACCTCCGCGCGTGACAAGCACGACTGCGCGGAGGCGCTGCAGACCGCCGGCATCCCCGCTTACGCAGTCAGCGCGATGGACGACGTGCAGGTCGATCCGCAGCTGGCACACCGGGAGCACTTCTGGCCCATCACGCACGCCGAACTGGGCACGGTTTCGTTCGATTCGCCCGCGTACCGGCTCTCCAACCTCCCCCTCCGCCATCGCACCGCCGCCCCGCTGCTCGGCGCCGACAACGACTACGTGTACCGCACCGTCATGGGCTGCGACGACGAAGAGCTGGCCACGCTCGTTGCGGAGGGCGTACTGGAGTAGGGGTCCGAGGGGAGCCGGATCCGGGACCTGGCAGTACGGCGCCCGCTGTTTCGGCTCGTTGTGTGAAGGTTCGGACGAGCTGTCTGCGTCTGGGTGCGGGCGGGCTGCTAGGATGCCCCGATGTTCGGGCGGACGTTCCTGGCGGCGGGCGCGCTCGGCCTGCTCGCCGTGCTCGCGAGCGTGCCCGGGGCGGCGGGGAGCGAGCTGCTCCAGAACGGCGGCTTCGAATCGTGGTCCGGGCACACCCCGGATGGATGGAGCGTGTCCGCGGGCTCGACCGTCGCGCGCGCGGAGGATGGCGCGAACGGACCCGGCGCGCGGCTTTCGACCACGTCCGGCCGCCTCGTGCAGAGCGTCGCGGCGGCGCCGTTCGCAGCCTATCGCGCGAGCATCGACGTACGCCGCGACAGCGACCCCGCGAGCAGCGTGACGCTGCGGCTGACCTTCCTGGATGGCGGGCTTGCGGCGGTGGAGGTGGCGCAGGTCGCGGTCGCGCAGGGCCAGGGCTGGTCGCATGCGGAGCTCACGGCGACCGCGCCCGCGAACACGGCGTACGTGACCTTCGCCGTGGAGCTGGTGTCCGCCGCGGGTGGCGCGATCACGCTGGACAACGCCACGCTCGCCGCGCAAACGCCGCAGCTCACACCGACACCGGCCAGTACCCCGACACCGGCTTCCCCCGTGACGGCGACACCGACACCCACGACCGCAATCGAAGGCTCACCCACGGTTGCCGTGGCCACCGCGACCCGCACGGTTACACCGACGCGCACCCCCACGGCCACCCGCACCCCTACGCGGACCCCGGCCCCGGCGCGCGCGGCAACGCGGACGCCCGCGGCCGGGGCGCCCACGCCCGCGGCGCCGCTGCCGGACGACGGCTCGGGCGGGCTGCTGGGCAACGGCGGGTTCGAAGTTGCGGACGGCGATGGCCGGCCCGCCGGCTGGCAGAAGGTTGGCGGCGACTTCTTCTTCGACGGCGGCGCGCGCTCGGGACACGGGGCCGCGGGGCTTTCGTCGAGCACGGCCACGACCCGCTGGGTTCAGGTCGTGGCGGTGGATGGCGGCTGGTACCGGGGGACGGCGTTCGCGCGGGTCGCCGATGGCGACGCCGGTGCTTCTCCGGCTGAGCTGGTACAGCAGCACCGACGGCAGCGGCGTCGCGCTCGCGCAGTCCGAGAGCGAGCGCGGGCCGGGGCCGAATGGGAGCTACTCGATACAGGGCCGGTGCAGGCGCCCGCCGGGCGCGGACGGTGCGCTTCCGGCTGATGCTGCGGCCGCTCGCGGGGGAGGCGCGTGCCGCCTTCGACGATGCCCACTTCGATGCCGTCGAGGAGCCCGTGGCGCCCGCGAGGCGCAACCAGCGCCCGTGACTGCGGCGGTCCTCCCTCCGCGACGCGCGGTGCGGCGGCCCTCGCGGCGACGCCAACGCGGGCGGCCTCCACATCGCCACCAGCGCCGCCCACCACCGTGCCCGCGGCCGTGCCGGCCGTCGGCTGCGCGACCACGCTGCGGCTTTCCGGTGCTCGTCCATCCCGGCGGCGAAGGGCGAGACGTCGATTTCGAGTGGGTTGAGCTGCTGAACACCGGGACCGAGCCCATCGACCTCGCGGGCTGGCGGTTGGGCGACGGGGCCCAGGCGGACATGCTCCCGGCGGCGGTAGTCCCCGCGGGCGGCTACGCCGTGGTGGCGGCGAAGGCGGCGGCTGCCTGCCGGCGTGCTGGTGGTGCGCGTGCCCGATGGCGCCATCGGCCGCGGCATCAACAACGGCGGCGACGTCCTCCGGCTGGCGGCCCCCGATGGCCGCGAAGTGGACGCGATCTCCTTCGGCGACAACGGCGAGGAGTTCTCGCCGCCGCCGCCCGCTCCCGGCAGAAGGTGAAGGAGACGCTCGGGCTGCGCGACGCGCGCGCCTCCGAGCGCGGACCCGAGGGCTGGGCCATCACCCTCCGGCCGACAGCCTGGCGCGCCGAACCTGTTTCCCGCCCTCGCCGGCCAGCAAGGGCGCGACACCGGTGGCGGCGCAGGAACGCGCGGCCGTCGCGGGCAGCGAGGTCACCATCGAACCCGCGAGCGGTGATGGCGAGCGGAGCCGCCGTCGCCATCGCGGTCACGGCCGCCGCCGCGGGCGCGCTCGCTGGAAGCGCCACGCCCTCCGCGCCCTCCTCCGCCGCGACCCCACCCCATCCCCCTAAGGCGGGGAGCGCCGGCCGCCACCAGCGGTGCGGCGACCATGACAGGCTCTCCACCGGCGCCTGGAGGGCGGGACGGGTTGTCCACCAACTGTCCGTGAGCCGTCCGCCTCCTGAAGCGCAAGTCCCCCTATCCTCGGCTCCCATGAGCGAAGCGCGCGGCATGGCGCCTCGAGTGGCTTGCGAACGGCCAGCTGCAATCGCGCGCGCTCGACCGAGCCCTCGCCATCGGCCGCGCCACGACAGACGACATCATCCTCGACGCGCCGAGCGTGTCCCGGCAGCACTGCGTGGTGGCGCCGACGGCCACGGGCGTGTCGGTGGAGGCCCCGCACAATCCGGTGCTCATCGAAGGTCAACGCGTGCAGCGAGCCGCCCTTGCCGAGGGCGCGCTCTTCCTGGTCGGCGAAACCACCTTCCGGGTCTCGGCCGCGGAGCCGGGCCAGGCGGGACACTCGCGAACGGCCGGAGGGCGTGGGCTCGCGGTGCACTGGAGTGCCGGCGGCGGCCCTGCTCGACGATCGTCCGAGGCTCTTTGCGGGTGAGCCGCGCGGCGACGAACGACATCGTCCTCGAAGACCCGCGCGTGTCCCACCCCTGCACGCTCTCGCTCGCACCGAACGGTCTTCGCGTCGATGCTCGCGCGTCGTCGAACGGCATCACGGTCGATGGGCGGCACGCAGCCGGAAGCGACGATCGCGTAGGAAGCGTTCACCGTGGGAGGCACCGAGTTCCGCGTCGCGGCGGCCCCCGCCGGGACCGGCCCCGGCGAGTGCCGGCGCCGGCACTTCTGCTTGGAGGCATCGGCGCCGCGGCCGGGATGCTCGTCGTGGCGATCCTGGTGGGCGCTGTCCTCTTCAACCGCGAGCATGGCATGGCGGCGTTGGCTTCGAATCGCATCACGGCGGGCGACGGTGGCGTCGTGGAGGCGCCGAATGGCGGCCCGCGGGTCGTGTTCCCGCCGGGCTCCCTGCAGTCGGATGTCGTCGCGACGATCGAACAGGTCGAGCCGCCCGCGCCGCTCCCGGGCGGGTCCACGGGTCCCGTCTATCGGCTCGAGGCAGGGGAAGCCCCGTTACCAGCGACACCGTGGACCTCCCCGCGGGCGTTGCCTCCGACGGCGAAATCTACGTGGCGTACTACGACACGGACAACGCCTTCTGGCAGCGTGTCGATGCCGCAGCATCGAATGGGCGCTTGCGGCGGTGCAGACCCGCCACCTCTCCGAGTGGGCGGTGGTGCGGAGAAGGCCTGGCCGCTTCTGAAACTCCCGTACGCGAGCACCGAGAAGGAAATCAAGTTCGTCAGCGGGCCGCATTCCGGAGCGGGCGACTTGTTCTGCGCGAAGCCCGTGGGGAACCAGAGCGGGATCGACTTCAACATGAACAATTCGGGCTTCACGGTGCTCTCGGTGGCGCCCGGGCGGCTGTTCGAGCGGCACTTCCCGGACGATGATTTGGCCGGGGGCAAGGGTGCTGAGTTCAAGGGTGGCGCGGGGTACTGGGTCACCATCCAACATGACGGCGGCCTCTACTCGCTCTACTGGCACATGGCGAGCGCGTCAGACGCACTCAAAAAGCTCAAGAAAGGCGACTTCGTCCCGGAGGGTTTCCCCCTCGGGACCGCGGGAGGGAGTGGCGGCTGGGACGTGCACCTCCACGTCGAGCTGCGCCAGGGCGCCGTGGCATTTGGAAGCCCGTATGGCGGAACGCCGGTGAGCTGGGACGGCCGCACGATCGATGGCTGGACCATTCACACCCACCGCTGGGCCGAAGGCGGATCGGCTGGGCAAGCGATGAACTACCAGGGCAGCGCCACCCGAGGCCGCGCCGAATCGACGACCCTGAAAGTCCAATCGGTGAAGAAGCACTGCGGCACCGGGGGCGCGCTGAAGGCGACTGGCACGGTCGACAGCGATTGGCTCGATCGTCACGGCGAGGACGCCTTCGAGAAGAACGACGAATGCCCAGAGACCCAGTGCACGCGGTTCGCGGACACGGCGGGCATGCAGTTGGACAGCTCGAACTGTGCGAGGACGCTGGAGGGGCCCTGCGAGCAGGCCAGCTACGTGCGTTCCGCGGGTGGGTGGGACGCACCGACGCCGGGCAATGGCGAGCGCGTCACCGCGAACGCCGCCACGCTCGCCGTCTGGGCCGAGCCCATGGCCAAAACGCCGTCCGCCGCCATTCGCTACATCCTGATCACGTACTGGTACCCAGGGGCGAAAGTGGGAACCACCGAGCTGGTGGAAAACGGCCCGTGGGCGATCTGCGGGCGCATCGATGCCGTGAACTCCGGCCGCGTGACGGGCAACTGCCAGCTGGACCTCGCCGGCGCTCGCGGCAAAAGCATCAAGGTATCGTTCGATGTCCACGAGGCCGATGGGCGGGTGACAAAGGCGCCGGGTGGTGTTCGGGAGTTCACGGTGGATTGCCCGAACTGTAGCGTCGCGAACCCCAACATCCCGTACGTGCCGACGCTCCCGTCGGTGCCGACCATACCGCCGGTACAATTTTCGCCGATCGCATCTCCGAGGCCCGACACGCCAACGGCGACCGCGACGCGCACGCCGACGGCGCCGCCAATCGCCACGTCAACACCCACGCCGCCACCGTTGGCGATGCCCACACCGACGCCGGCGCCCACGGCCACGCCACGCCCGCCGGACCCGGACGGCGACCACGACGGCGTCCCCGACAACTACGACGAGTGTCCGTACCAGGCGGGGCTGGCGAGCAACGACGGTTGCCCCGTGTCGTGGACCTTCGCGCTCACGCTCAACGGGACGAACTTCCATCCCGGCGACAGGCAAACCTTCTGCTATTCGCTGAATCCGCAGGTGCCGTTCCGGTTCACGCTGGAGAAATCGAACAACGGGGGCCCGTTTACCCTCATCTGGAACGAAGGCGACACCGGAACAGGGGACTGCCTCCAGTTCACCGTCGGTGACGAGACCGGCGCCCGGCAGTATCGAGGCCGGGCATATGTGAACGGCGAGCTGGTCGGGACGCGGATCGTGAGCGCGAGCGTGAGCTCGAATGCGGCGCCCACGCCCACGCCCACGCGCCCGTCCCAGGGCACGTGCGACCGCGAGCCCTCGCAGCCCACGAATGTGCAGCGCAGCGGAAACAGCATCAGCTGGCAGGTGTCCGACCCCGGAGGGAGCGGCTGTTCGTTGTATTACGAGGTCAACGCCTTCGGCGGGCAGAATCTTTATCGCGGGACGACGGCCTCGTTCACGTCACCGAACCTCTGCCCGGGCGCGTATTTCATCGGGGCTGCGAATCAGCGTTTCGGGTTCCATTTCTACACGCTGTGGAGCTGCCAGTAGCGCCGCCGCGCTCGGTCCGGGCCGCCCGTCACGGTCACCCTCGCTCCGAAAGACACGAAAGGCGACGGTGATCCGTCGCCTTTCATCATGTTCTCAAGGTGGTGCCGAAGCCCAGACTTGAACTGGGGACACCCGCATTTTCAGTGCGGTGCTCTACCAACTGAGCTACCTCGGCGACCGCGTCCTATCGTACCCCGGGCGGGGAACGGGTCAACCGCGGGGGCGGCGCGTATAGTGCCGCGCATGCCTCCTCGCCCGTACGCGATCCACGTCCCCGACGCCGTTCTCGATGACCTCCGCGAGCGTCTCGCGCGCACGCGCTGGCCCGATGCCATCCCCGGCACGGGCTGGGAGTACGGCGCCGATGTCGACTACATCCGCGAACTCTGCGAGTACTGGCGGGCCGGCTACGACTGGCGCGCTCGCGAGGCCGAGCTGAATCGGTACCCGGGCTTTCTCTGCGAAATCGACGGCGTGGACGTCCACTTCTGGCACGTTCGCGGCAAAGGTCCGAACCCGATGCCGCTGCTGCTGGTGCATGGCTGGCCGGGCAGCATCTTCGAGTTTCATCACCTGATCGGCGCCCTCACGGACCCGGCCTCACATGGTGGCGACCCGGCGGATAGCTTCGATGTCGTGATCCCGGGGCTCCCCGGGTACGGCTTCGGGGGGCAGACGAAGGAGCGCGGCTGGGGCCCCACGCGCACCGCCGCCGCCTTCGACCAGCTGATGACGAAGGAGCTCGGCTATGCGCGGTACGCCACCCAGGGCGGAGACTGGGGGGGCATCATCACGGCGCGCATGGGCGGCGCCCACGCGGCGAATATCATGGGCTGCCACCTGAATTTCGTGATCGCCTTCCCGCCGGCCAACCCCACGCCGGATGACCAGCCGGTCGCCGAGGCGCGCGCGAAGTTCCAGGCCGAAGAGACGGCGTACAGCCAGCTCCACGGGACCAAGCCGATGTCGCTCGCGATCGCGCAGGCCGATTCGCCGGCGGGGATGGCGGCCTGGATCGTCGAGAAGTTCCGCTCCTGGAGCGACTGCGACGGCGATATCGAGTCCGTGTACACGAAGGACCAGTTGCTCACGAACATTATGTTCTATTGGGCGCCGAACTCGTCCGCCGGGGCCTCCCGCATGTACTTCGAGGCGCGCCGCGACCCGGCGGCGATGATGGCGAAGGTCGAGGTGCCCGTCGGCATCGCGATGTTCCCGAAGGAGATCTATCGCGCCCGCCCGAGCTGGGTTGAAGGGCGATTCAACGTCCAGCGCTGGACGGAATTCGAACGCGGCGGACACTTCGCGGCGATGGAGCAGCCCGCGGCCCTGCTCGAGGACGTACGCGCGTTCTTCCGCACGCTCCGGTAGGGCCTACCGGTTGTAGACGTGGTCGACCGGCGCCTTCGTGGCCTCATCGGCGAGCCGGTCGACGGCCTCGTGAACGGAGAAGACTGGTTCGGCGGGGGGAAACGGAGGGTCAGGAAAGCTCTACCATCAGGCTCGATGCCCCGGAGCCGGCGGTCTCGATGGACACGCGCGCCACGCCCGGGAGGCCCGAAAGCCGCTCCTGGAAGTCGAGCAGGGCACCCATATCGTTGCCGCCTACGCGGACGGACACGCGCGAGGAGCCGGCGCCGGTGGCGGACGAGGCCGCAGGCTCCAAGGCCGCCGAGGGCGCTCCTTCAGTCAGTGCGAGCCCGCGAAGTCCCTCGATGATGGCATCG
>JAXLWZ010000028.1:0-13177 GCA_046328225.1 Dehalococcoidia bacterium
GCCGCGCTCGTAGTTCGCGGGCCGGGGCGACCAGGCCGCGCGGCGGCGAGCGAGTTGGGCGGCATCGACTTCGACGTTGAGTTCGCGCTTCTCGATGTCGATGACGACAGTGTCGCCCTCCTGGAGGAGGCCGATGGGACCGCCGACGGCCGCTTCCGGGGCGACGTGGCCGGCCATGAGGCCCCGGGTGGCGCCGCTGAAACGGCCATCGGTGATGAGGGCGACGGTCTCGCCGAGGCCCTCGCCAACCAGTGCGGCGGTAATCTGGAGCATCTCGCGCATGCCGGGGCCGCCCTTCGGCCCTTCGTTGCGGATGACGACGACATCGCCGTCGTGAATGCGGCGGGCGCGGACGGCATCCCATGCCTCGGGTTCGGATTCGAAGACGCGAGCGGGGCCGCGATGGAAGAGCCGCTCGTGCCCGGCGACCTTGATGACGCAGCCGTTGGGGGCGAGGTTGCCCTTGAGGATGACCAGCCCGCCGGTGGGCTTGAGCGCCTCTTCGACGGGGAGAATGACCTTCTGGCCGGGGGTTTCGCGGGCGGAGGCGGCTTCCTCGGCAAGGGTGCGGCCGGTCACGGTCATCTGGCTGCCATCGACCTTGCCGGCGTCGATGAGGCGCTTCGCGAGGATTGGGGTCCCGCCGGCGGCATCCCAATCGAGGGCGACGTACTGGCCGCCAGGGCGGAGGTCGCCGATGAGCGGCGTCGCGGTGCTGACGCGGTCGAAGTCGTCGATATCGAGCTCGATGCCGGCCTCGCGGGCGATGGCAAGGAGGTGGAGGACGACGTTCGTGGACCCGCCGGTGGCGGCGGCGCAGGCGATGCCGTTTTCGAAGGAGGCGCGGGTGAGGATGTCGCGCGGGCGCATGCCGCGCTTGAGGACATCCATGATGAGTTCGCCGGCCTGGAAGGCGACATCGCCCTTGCGGGGGTCGGTCGCGCCCACCGTTGCCGTCGACATGGGGGAGAGGCCGAGGAATTCGAGGACGGTGGCCATGGTGTTCGCGGTGTACTGGGCGCCGCAGGCTCCGGCGCCGGGGCAGGCGACGTTCTCAAGCTCCTCGAGGTCCGCATCCGTGATGCGGCCGGCGGCGTGCGCGCCGACGCCCTCGAACACGTCCTGGATGGTGACGTCCTTGCCGCGGTAGTCGCCGGCGGCGATGGAGCCGCTATAGAGGACGAGGGTGGGAATGTTGAGGCGCGCGGCGACCATGGCGCCGGCGGGGATGGTCTTGTCGCAGCCGACGATGATGACCATGGCATCGAAGGAGTAGCCGACGGCGCAGAGCTCGATGGAGTCGGCGATGACTTCGCGGCTGATGAGGGAGGCTTTCATGCCTTCGGTGCCCATGGAGATGCCATCGCTGATGGCGATGGTGTTGACTTCCATGGGGGTGCCGCCGGCGGCACGCACGCCCGCCATCACGCGCTGGGCGAGGTCGCGATTGTTGAAGTTGCACGGCATGGTGCCGATCCATTCGTGGGCGACCATGACGAGTGGCTTGCGGAGGTCGTCGCTGGTGAAGCCGACGGACTTGTAGTAGGAGCGGGCGGCGGCGCGGTCGGGGCCATCGAGGGCCGGACCGCTGTGCGCGCGGATATCGAACGCCATGGATCAACTCCGGGGTGACAGGTACGGGCCAGTCTATCGCGCGATTTCGGCTGGTTCGAACGCGTCCTCAGGCGTCCCGTTCGCCGCGCAAGGCGCGTCGCGGCGCATCCCGGAGTACTGGCAGTAGGCGTCGCCGGCGAGCTTCCAGCGGTCACGGCGGATGCCGGTGAATTCGGGCCAGAGCTCGCGCAAGACTTCGAACTCGATGTCGCAGACCATGGGAAGAGCACGGGCGAGCCCGGCGATGGGGCATTCGTAGACGCGCACGGCGGCGTCGCGGCCGGGGGCGCTTTCGCGAACCAGCACCAGCCCGGACTTGAGACCGGCCTCGGCGCAGTGCCGCATTCGCGCGTCGGCATCGACGGTGGTGTCGCCAGCGAGGGCACGGGCGCGCGCTGCGATGGCTTCGCGGAACCACGCGCGCAGGGCCTCGGGCTCGGTGGCGGCTTCGTGGCGAAGGAACTCGGTGACCACCCCGAAGGAGGCGTCGGGGACGTAGCGCGCGGCAAGGGGCGTGGTGACGTAGATGTTGCGGGGCCGCCCGCGGTGGGCGCCGCGGTCCTGGACGACGGTGACGAGGCCGGCGGATTCGAGGACGGCAAGATGCTGGCGCACCGCCGTCTCGCCGACGAGGAGGACATCGGCGAGGGAGAGCGCATCGCGCGCTTCGCCGCACTTCAGGAGCTGAAGAATGCGGAACTGCATGGGCGTCAGCGGAGGCTGTTCATCGAATCGCGGCCGTTCTGGTTGCGTCATGCCATCCCCCGGGGCGGGCCCGAATGAACCGGGGACCCGCCCTGTGGGACTTAGTGTGCGCCAACCCGGATGGCCGGGCCGGGGACGTTGGTACCGGGAACGGCGTCCATTCGGGACCACGGCCGGGCTTGATCAGGGTTCGAGGCCCGCTCCGCGCAACGCCTGGGCGACGTGGTTGCGTTCGTGGCCGGCGGTCAGGCCGATGAGGAGGTCGCCGAACCAGGCGTTGCCGAAGGCCCCGATACGGCGGTCGAACAGGTCGTCGGGGAGCTGTTCAACGACGCGGAGGAGTGCTTCGTGGCCCGTGCGGAGGGCGTTGTGAATCTGCTCGGGCGTCCAATCCGCGCGGGCGGCGACCCCTTCGTCGTTGTGGGCCGTGGGGTCCTCGCGCAGGCGGCCCAGCTCGACGACGGCCGCGACCATGGAGGGCGCGTTCGCAACACCCATCGCGACGTGGCGGAGGACATCGCCGACGTTCCAGTCGAGTTCGGTGGGGCGGGCGAAATGCGGTGCCAGGCGGGCTGGCGCGGCCTCCGTGATAGCCCACTGGGCACGAGCGGCGGCCAGGACATCGGCCTTCGCGGGACCGGGATCGGACACGGCGTCTGCCTCCTTACGGGACGAGTATAGCGGCGGGCATGGGGGCGAATGAGCGCGTAGACTGCCGGCGATGGCAGCCCAGAGCATGGTCCGGATCCCTTTTGCCGCCCGCATCCTGCCGGGGCGGGTGTACTACGGCTGGTATGTGGCGGTGGCGTGCGCGCTGCTGATGTTCGTGGGCGTGGGTGTGGGGTATTACGGGCTGCCCATTTTCATCAAGCCCCTGAAGGAAGAGCACGGCTGGAGCACGACGCAGGTCAGCTGGGCGCCGACGATCTACTTCTTCCTCTCGGGGCTCACGTCGGCGGTCATCGGGCCAATCATCGACCGGCGGGGGCCGATGCTCTTCATGACCGTCGGGCTGGTGGTGAACGGGGTGAGCGCGGCCTTCATCGGGCTTGTGGACCAGTTGTGGCAGCTGTACGCGGTGTACTTCGTGTTCGCCGTGGCATATGGGATGAGCGCAGGGGTGGCGGTGAACGCAATTATGACGCGTTGGTTCATCCGGCGGAGGGCGCTGGCGATGAGCATCTCGTCGACCGGGGTATCGCTCGGGGGTGTGGTGCTGGCGCCGGTGGCGAGCCGCCTGATCGACGCCGGGGGGCTGGAACTCGCGACGCCGATCCTCGGGGCGATCGTGGTGCTCGTCGGGCTGCCCGTGGTGCTGCTGGTGATCGCATGGGAGCCGCGCCAGATGGGCCTGTTCCCGGATGGGGACACGCGAGAAGCCGCCCGGCCCGCGGCGGGAAGCGCGCAGGCGGCCCAGATGCGCCGCTGGTCGCGGGTCGAGGCGATGGGAACGCTCGGGTTCTGGGCGGTGTTCCTGGCGTTCCTGATGGTGCTGATCGCGCAGACGGGCTACATCATCCACCAGGTTTCGTTTCTCGAGGAGCGGCTCGGGTCGCGGAGCGAGGCGGCGTTCACGCTCAGTGTCACCGCGTTCGGGAGCATCGTCGCGCGGCTGGTCGTGGGCATCTTCGCCGATGGCGTGGACAAGCGGCTGTTAACGGTGTTGCTGTTCGTGGTGCAGGCGACGTGCACGCTGCTCATCGTCAGCATCGACAACGTGGCGGCGACCTGGGTGCTGACGCTGATCTTCGGCTTCACGATCGGCAACATCTACATGATGCAGTCGCTGCTCGTCGGGGAGCTGTTCGGGATGGTGTCGTTCGGTTCGGTGTTCGGGCTGATCAGCTTCGCCGGTCAGCTGGGGTCAGCACTCGGTCCGATCGGGGTCGGGTTCCTGCACGACCAGAGCAATGGATACGGGCTGCCGTTCACGGTGACCGCGGCGATCACGTACTCGGCGGCACTTGTGATCCTCTTCGCGCGGCCAGAGAAGGCGCGGACCGCGGCGGTTTCGGCCCTCGCGGCGCCGGCCGGTTCGCCGGGGAGCGGGGGCGGTGCTTGACCGCGTTCGCGGGCTTCCGGTAGCGTCGGCGCGATTCGCAAGGAGGCACGCGGTGAAGGCAGAACTGGCCCTTGCGTCGCTCCTGGCGCGGTCGGCCGCCTGAACCGGCGGCGGCGGTCCCGCTGAGTGAGCCGTTCGTCCCGGCCGCGCAGGCGGGGGCTTTTGAAGGCTGGATTCATGCGTAGCTACTCGCGGCGGCGTTCGGCGCCGGCTGTGTACGTGTTCATCTATCTCTGGTTCGGGGCGTCGTTCGCTGCCTTCTCTATCGTGAGCTCGCTCTACCGCGCGGTGGAGGGTGGGCTCACGCCGTTCCAGCTGGTGCTGGTGGGGACCATTCTCGAGACATCGGTGTTCCTCGCGGAGGTGCCGACGGGTGTGGTGGCGGATGTGTACTCGCGGCGGCTGAGCGTCGTCATCGGGTACGTGATGCTGGGCGCGGGGTTCGTGCTCGAAGGGGCCATCGCGCGGGTGGAGACGATCCTCATCGCGCAGGTGGTGTGGGGCGTGGGGTACACGTTCACGAGCGGGGCACAGGATGCGTGGCTCGCGGACGAGGTCGGCGAGGCGGAGGCGGCTCCGGTGTACCTGAAGGCGGCGCGCGCCGCGCAACTGGGGACGCTGGTGGGCGTGGCCGGCGGGGTGGCGCTCGCGACGCAGTCCCTGGCGTGGCCGCTGGTCGCGGGGGGCATCGGCATGATGGCCCTGGGCGTGGTGCTCGCGGTGACGATGCCGGAGACGGGTTTCCGGCCCACCCCGCGCGAGGATCGCACGACGTTCGGTCACATGGGGCACACGTTCATGGAGGGCACGCGCGCGATCCGGGCGCGGCCGGCGCTCATCACGCTGATGGCGATCGGGCTGGTCTACGGCCTGTGGAGCGAAGGGTTCGACCGCCTCTGGGAGGTCCATCTGATCCGCAACTTCGACCTGCCGCGGCCGTTCGGGGCTGATCGTGTGACGTGGTTTGGGATCCTCTCCGTGGCGGGGATGGTGCTGTCGGTGGCGGTGCTGTCGCTGCTTTCGCGGCGGAAGGACAAAGCGAACATCCCGAAGACGATCAGGCTGCTCTTCCTGAGCGACGTGGGGCTGCTGCTATCGCTGGTGGTGCTGGCGGCTGCGGGGTCGTTCGCGGTGGCGGTGGGGGCAGTGCTAACGCTGCGGCTGTTCCGGTCGATCAACGGGCCGTTGTCGCTGTCGTGGGTGAACCGGGGGATAGATTCGTCGGTGCGGGCGACGGTGCTCTCGATGCGCAGCCAGATGGACTCGCTGGGGCAGCTGCTGGGAGGCCCGGTGATCGGGCTGGTGGCATCGGCGATTTCGATCCGGGCGGGCATCGGGACGGCGGCGGTGGCGCTCACGCCGGTGCTCCTGCTGGTGCTTGTGGCACTCCGGCAGGAGCGGTTCGCGGCCTCGCGGAGCGATTGACGAATGCGAACGTGCGTTCTAGGCTGACTCGTATCCGGCGTCATAAGCGGGGGCGAGCGTGAGAATCCGGTTCAGAGAGAGGGGCGCGCGACGATAACGCGTTGAGCCCGTACGATGGGTGGACTACGGTGCCCCCGGGTCCGGCAGGGCATCGTGCCCGTCCCCCGACGCATCCCCGGATGGGTCGTGCGGGCAGCATCCCCTAACACGGTTGAGGTCCCAGATGAAGGTCGTCTTTTTCGAAGACGTTGAAGGCACGGCGCACGTCGGCGACGTGAAGGAAGTCAAGAACGGCTTTGCGCGCAACTTCCTGCTGCCGCGAAGCATCGCCGGGCCCTGCACGAAGGACAACCTTCAGCGGGCCAATTCGCTGGCGCAGAAGGAAGCGCGCCGCCAGGAGAAGCTGGACGCGGAAGCGCGGACGGTAACTTCGAAGCTCGAGGGCCACACGATCACCATCGAGGCGCGTGTGGGCGAGACGGGCCGGCTCTTCGGCTCGGTCACGAACCGCGACGTGGCGGAGAAGCTGAACGCGTCGGCGGGGACGAGCGTGGACCCGCACATCGTGCTGCTGCCGGAGCCGATTCGCGAGCTTGGCGCGCGGCCGGTGACGATCCGCTTCACGCGCAACGTGTCGGTCGATATCAATGTCGATGTCGTGCCGGACGAGGCGTCGAAGCCGGTGGTGGCGAAGTTCCTGGCCGAACAGGAAGCGCTGAAGGCTGCGGAAGCGAAGGCCGCCGAGGCGCGCGCCGCGGCCGCGGCGAAGGCTGCCGCCGAGGCCGCCGAAGCGGAAACCGACTCCGAGTAACCGCGAAGGGAGGTGAACGAGGCCGTTCGCGCCACGAGGCGCACGCACCCGCCGGGGCACGGCCTCCCTCCCGATGACGCTCGCACCGTTCGAGAAACTCCCCCCGCACGATATTGAAGCCGAGGAGGCGGTGATCGCCGCCCTCCTCGTCGATGCCGAAGCCGTCTACCGCATCTCGCCGATCGTGAACTCGGCCGACTTCTTTCGCGAGAAGCACGGCTGGATTTATGACGCGTGCCTCGCGCTGGCGGATCGCGACGAAGCGATCAACCAGATCACGGTCGCGCACGAGCTCGCGCGCCGCGAACGGCTGGAGGAGGCGGGGGGACAAACCTACCTTGCAGACATCATCCGGCGGCTGCCAACCTCGATGGGCGCGGAGTTCTATGCGCGCATCGTGAAGCGCGACAGCATATACCGCGGACTCATTCACGCAGCGACGGGCATTATGCAAATGGCGTACGAAGCACCCGCGGAGCAGGAGGCGGTGTTCGCCCGCGCCGAGGAGCTGTTGCACCGGCTCCGGGGCGGCGAGAGCTTTCGCGACTTCGTCCACATCCGGGAGTTGCTCCAGCACTACCTCGACGAGGACATCGAGGCGATGGAGCGGCGCGAACTGGCGTCGATCCATACGGGGTACAGCGACCTCGACACGCTCCTCGGCGGGCTCAAGCGATCGGACCTGGTCATCGTTGGCGCGCGGCCTTCGGTCGGAAAGTCGAGCTTCGCGCTGGGCATCGCCCGGAACGCGGCGGTGACGCAGGGCGCGAAAGTGGTGTTCTACTCGCTGGAGATGTCGTCGGAGCAGCTGGCCATCCGGCTGTTGTCGGCGGAATCGGGAGTCGATGGTTCGCGCCTGCGCCTGGGGCAGCAGACGGAGCTGGAGGAGCGGCGCATCATCCGGGCCTCGGGCGTGCTTTCGGAGGCGGATATCTGGTTCGACGATACACCGGTGCTGACGGCGGCCGAGCTGCGCGCGAAATCGCGACGGCTGGCGGGCGAGAAGGGGCTCGATCTCATCGTCATCGACTACCTCCAGCTGATGCAGGGCGAATCCGGGGGTGGGAGCCGCGAGAACCGCGTGCAGGAGATCAGCTACATCTCACGGACGCTGAAGGGGCTGGCGCGCGAGCTGGACGTGCCGATCGTGGCGCTGGCGCAGCTTTCGCGCGCGATTGAGAACCGGCACCCGCGCACGCCGATGCTTTCGGACCTGCGGGATTCGGGTTCGATCGAGCAGGACGCGGACGTGGTGATGTTCCTGAGCCGCGAGGACATGTACGTGACGCCCGAGCAGTGGGCCGAGCAGCACCCGGACCTCCCTGAGAGCGCGTACCCGAAGGGCGTCGCGCAGGTGCATGTGGCGAAGCATCGCAACGGCCCGACGGGGATGGTGGAGCTGCGCTTCCGCGACCGGCTGGCGAAGTTCGAGGACTGGGTGTTGCGGACCGAGGAGATGCTGTGAGCGAGGACGCGTTCGGGGGCTTCCCGGGCATCGCGCGCGGCACGGTCATCCCGAATGTCTTCTTCACGGCGGTGCTGCCTCGGTTCACGGCGCCGGGCGACCTGCTGGCGTTCCTGTGGCTTTCGCGCGCCGTGCAGGAGCAGCGCGGCGAGGTGCGCTTCGTGACAACGGCGCAGCTCTGGCGGTTCGAAGGCACAGCCGCGAGCTTCGAGGCGATCGGCGGCGGACGCGCGGGTTTCGACCGCGGCATCGCGACGTGCATCGAAGCGGGTGCGGCCATCGCGCTCGAATTGAGCAGCAAGGACGGCGAGGAGACGGCGCTTTTCGTGAACAACCCGGGATCGCGGCGGGCGGTCGCGCGGGCGCGGAGCGGGGAGCTGCAATTGCGGCCGGAAACGGTCGTCCGGGCGTTGCCGCCGACGGCGCGGCCGGGCATCTTCCGGCTGTACGAGGAGAACATCGGGACGATCACGCCGATGGTGGGCGAGCGGCTGCTGGAGGCGGTGGACACGTACCCGGCGGAGTGGATCGAGGATGCCTTCCGGGAGGCGGCGGAGCTGAACCGGCGCAACTGGCGGTACGTGGAGCGTATCCTGCAGAACTGGGCCCAGGAGGGCCGCGCGAATGAAACGGCTGGACGAGATTCTTTCGAAGAGCAGAAGCAGCGCTTCCTCGGCGGACCTCTCGGACACGTCGTCCGGAACCGCTGAGGCCGAGGCGCCCGGCGGCGTCTGCCCGCGCTGCGGTGGCGCCGGTTTCGTGCGCATCCCCCGGCCGGTGGACCACCCGCGCTTTGGCAAGGCCGAGCCGTGCGAGTGCGTGCTGAACGAACGCGCCGAGGTACGGCAATCGCGGCTGGAGCGGCTGAGCAACCTGGGTGCGCTGACGCGATTCACCTTCGACACGCTCGTGCCGGGGGGCCGCGGGGGTGAAAGCGACTGGTTCCGGCGGGCGTACGACGCGGCGCTGGCCTATGCGGCGGACCCACAGGGCTGGCTGGTGCTCACCGGGCCAAGCGGGAGCGGCAAGACACACCTCGCGGCGGCCATCGCAAACGCGCGCATCGCCGAGGGTTGCCCGGCCTTGTTCATGGTCGTGCCGGACCTGCTGGACCACCTGCGCGCGAGCTACGACGCCGGCGAGGACGAGCTGGGGTATGAGGCGCTGTTCGACCAGGTGCGGAATGCGCCGCTTCTGCTGTTGGACGATATCGACGCGGCGAGCGGGACGCCGTGGGCGCGGGAGAAGCTGTACCAGGTCGTGAACCATCGCTACAACGCGGAGCTGCCGACGGTGTTCACCTGCTCGACGCGGCCGCGGCAGCTGGATGACCGGCTCGCGACGCGGCTGACCGAGGAGCGGCTGGCGGCGGTGTATTCGCTCGATGGGCCCGCGCGCGGGGCGTACGACCAGGTCGGGGGGATGGCGCGCGAGCGGCTGGCAGAGATGCAGTTTCGCGACTTTGACCTCTCGGCGGCGAGCCTGCGGCCGGAGGAACGGGAATCGCTGCAGGGTGCCTACCGTGCGGCGATGGCGTTCGCGGAGCGCCCGCACGGCTGGTTCACGCTGCAGGGAGTGAACGGCTGCGGGAAGACCCACCTCGCGGCGGCGATCGCGAACAAGGTGCTCGGGAGCGGGCTCTCGGTGTTCTTCGCGGTCGTCCCGGACCTGTTGGATTACCTGCGGGCGTCGTTCGCGCCGGGCAAGGACACCGGGTACGACGAGCTGTTCGAACGCATCCGGACGGCCGGGTTGCTTATCCTCGATGACTTCGGGGCACAGGCATCGTCGCCGTGGGCGCAGGAGAAGCTGTACCAGATCGTGAACTACCGGACGGTGGCGGGCCTCCCCGGGGTGATCACGACGGACCGGTCGACCTCGGAGCTGGCGGAGACGAACGCGCGCATCGTGGCGCGCATCGCGGACCCCGGGCACGGGAGCATCATCTATATCGAGGCCCCGCACTACCGGCTGGGGCGCATGGCCGCGGGACGGCCGGGACCGGGTCCGCGGCGGCCGCGGTGAGCTTCGCATCGACCGAGGTGGAGCTCTTCGTGACGCGGACGGTGCGGGAGTGCGACCGGATCCTCGCGGCGCTGGACGGGCTCACGCGGGAGCAGGCGAACTGGCGGCCGGTCGAGGGGGCGAACAGCATCGCTACGCTGGCGAGCCACATGCCCGGCAACATCCGCGAGGTGCTGCTCGGGACCGTGGCGGGCGAGGCCGTGACGCGTGATCGCGACGCCGAGTTCGAACCAGGAGACCGCGACCCGGCGGTGCTGGCGGCAGAGTGGGTGACGCTCTGGGCGCAGGTGCTGGCGACGTTCGAAGCGATGCCCGGGAGCGTACTCGACGAGACGCGAGCGCACCCCCGGCGCGGGGCCATCACGGTGCGGGAGATCCTGCTCGTGGTGGCGAGGCATGCTGCCGAGCACGCCGGCCAGGCGGAACTCACGCGGCAGCTGGCGGAGGCGACGACGCGCTGAGGGCGACTCGACACGGGCGGCGGACCGCTCGCACGCACTCGAACGAGGGTCTGACGTCTACTCCGCGGTGGCGTCGATGACGCCTTCTTCGCCGCCGATCATGCGGGGTGCGGGGCGCGACTGGGACGTGCCGAAAGGGTCGCGCGCGGCGGGACGGGTTGGCGCCGGCTGCGAGGGCGCCGGGCGTGCCGTGCTCCGGCTCACGGTGGGCGACGGCGACGGACGGGGCGCGGGCCGGCCGCCGGGGCGCGCGGGACGGGGCATCCCTTCGCGCGCGGGCTTTTCGAGGCCGCAGAACGGGCAGGCGAGCCAGGCATAGCTCAGCGGCTTGCTGCACGAACGGCAGGGCTCCTTGAGCTGCGTGCGGCACGAGGGGCAGATGAGGAACTCATCGTGGACGCGGCGCTTGCAGGTGGGGCACGCCTTCTGGTCCTCAAGCTCCTGGAGCAGTGCCTCTTCCTCGAGGGAGCGTTCGTAGAGCTCGGTGAGGGTGTAGCGCGGGCGGAGGATGAGGTAGATCCAGTGCCCGGGGAGGAAGAACACGAGAACGAGGAGGACGGCGACCATCTGGACGATGGGGTCGCGGCTGCGCTGGCGGATGTCGCGGTAGGTCCAGAACACGAGGGTGAGCCAGATCGCCGCGAGGTAGATGGCGAGGACGGCGACCGTGTATTTCACGGTGGCTTCCCACGACCCACCGGGCCACGACACCAGTTGCATCAGACGCTCACTCCTATCCCGCCAGCCGAGTATAGCATCGGGGTCGTTGGCGGCAGTTCGGCCGAACGAGGGGCAGGAAAGAATCGCTCATTTGTTCGATCCAATGGTAGAATACCGGCCGTGCCACGGAATTCGCGGACGGCCGACGCCCGCTTGCAGCGCCCTCTCTTCTCCGAACGCAGCGAAGCCGCCGGCGGTTCCACCGATCGTGGAAACGAGGGTGAACCCGCCGATCCCGCGATGTTGCCGGCAATCCTCGAAGGGCTGAACCCGCCGCAGGCCGCGGCGGTCACGCATGGCGAAGGGCCGGTGCTCATCCTCGCGGGGCCGGGCAGCGGCAAGACGCGGGTGATCACGCATCGCATCGCCTACCTGGTCCGGGAGCAACGCGTGGCGCCGTGGCGCATCGTCGCGGTGACGTTCACGAACAAGGCGGCGAAGGAGATGCGCGAACGCTCCCGGCGGCTCCTCGGGGACGATGCGGGCAGCGTCTCGCTGGGGACGTTCCATTCGATGTGCGCGCGATGGCTGCGCGCCGATGGCGGCCTCATCGGTCTCGACCGCGACTTCGTGATTTACGACGACGACGACCAGGTCAAGCTGATGAAGCGGGTGCTCGAGGACCTGAACGTCGATGTGCGGCGCTTCAACCCGCGGTCGGTGTTGAGCGCGATCTCGGCGGCGAAGAGCGAACTGCTGGGCCCGGACGATGTCGCCGGGCGGGTGAACGACTACTTCCAGGAGGTCGTGGCGCGGGCGTTCGCGAAGTACGCGGCGGCGTTGCGGGCGGCTTCGGCGCTCGATTTCGATGACCTGCTGAACGAGACGGTGCACCTCTTGCGCGACATTCCGGAGGCGCGGGAGAAGTATTCGGGACGCTTCCTTCACGTGCTGGTGGACGAATTCCAGGACACGAACCCGGCGCAGTATCAGCTGGCGAAGCTGCTCGCTTCGAAGCACCGGAACGTCACGGTGGTTGGCGACCCGGACCAGGGGATCTATTCGTGGCGCGCCGCGGATGTGCGTAACGTGCAGTACTTCGAACGGGACTACCCCGACTGCACGGTCTACCTGTTGGAGCAGAATTACCGGTCGACGCGGCCGATCCTCGAGGCGGCGGACGCGGTCATCGGCAAGAACCCGGGACGGAAGCCGCGCACGCTGTGGACGGAGCGCCCCGGCGGCGACCTGATCGTGACGCACGAGGCGTACAGCGACGAGGAAGAGGGCGAATTCGTGGCCTCGGAGATCCGGCGGCTGGCGGCGACGGGCCGGAGCTTTTCGGACTTCGCGGTGATGTACCGGACGAACGCGCTTTCACGCGCGGCGGAAGAGGCGCTGGTGCGGCATCGCGTGCCCTACCGGCTCATCGGCGGCACGCGGTTCTACCAGCGGCGCGAGGTGAAGGACCTGGTCGCCTACCTCCGGCTCGTCCAGAACCCGCTCGACGAGGCGAGCCTGCTGCGCGTCATCAATGTCCCGCAGCGCGGGATCGGGACGCGCACGGTCGACCGGCTGCGCGACCAGGCAGCGCGCACGGGGACCACGATCTGGTCGGTGGCCGAGGCGCTCGCGCGCGGGAACGGGGTCGAGGGCGTGACGGGCCGGTCGGCGTCGGCGGTGTGGGGATTCGTGCATGCCATTGAACGGATGCGGGCGCTGGCCGCGAGCGGGGCGCCGCTGACGGACCTTTTCGACGCCGTGCTCGGGCACACGGACTACCTGAAGTACCTGCGCGACGGCGACGACGCCGACGACCGGATCGCGAACGTGGAGGAGCTGCGGCGCGTCATCGGCGAGTACGAGGACGTGGGCGGCGAGGACCGTGACCTCGCGGTGTTCCTCCAGGATGTGGCGCTGGTCTCGGATGTGGACGAGCTGCGGGAGGG
>JAXLWZ010000029.1:0-12447 GCA_046328225.1 Dehalococcoidia bacterium
CGAAAAGAGGAAGCGCGGCCAGGAGACCGGCCAGCACCGCCGCCGCCGCAACCACCCCGGACCACCGGCCGCGCGCAATCCTCACAGTCATCAGATCGGCGGCAGGCGATGCTCCCCGTAGGGACTATCGGGCCGCCAGCGGAACGTCGCGGGTTTCCCCTTGAGGGCACGCTCCCCGGGCCGGTCGCGATGGGCGGCTCGCACCCCGAACCTGGAGTCTTGAGCCCTGCACCGAATTCCGGCCGACGGCGCTCCGTCCGCCCTCTTCCCGAGGTCACCGGGGGCCGATACCTACCGTAGCGACAGGAGAGGACGCGCGCTTGCCCGGTTCGCATGACTTCATTGGCCTGCTTTCCGACGCGGATTCGCTGCAGCTCATGCTGTTCGCGTGTCCCGATGCCGTCGTCGCCACCGACCGCGACGACCGCGTGGTGCTGTACACCGGCGCGAGCGAGTCCATGTTCGGATTCGCGCCGATCGAGGTGCTGCATCAGCCCGTGCGGCGGCTCTTCGCCACGGCCGAAGGCTATGAGCACTTCCGCCGCCAGCTCGTCGCCGAACAGCACATCGTCAATCTCGAAGTGCCGGCCGTCCGCAAGGACCACCCCCATTTCGTCGGCGCGTTCTCGGCGGCGCTGCTGCACGACCGCTTCGGCGAGGAGATGGGCACCATCCTCTATGTGCGCGACCACTCCAAGATGCGCTCTATCGAGGAGGCGCTGCGCGATAACAACCATCGCCTGAACGAGCTCGTGCGCACGCTGAACCACGTCGCCCAGCACGACCAGCTGACGGGCATGCTCCACCGCGGCAGCGCGATCGAAACCGCCGAGGCCAGCCTCTTCGGCCGGAACGCGCCGGAGAGCTTCGGCGTCGCGCTCTTCGACCTCGACCACTTCAAGGGCATCAACGACACCTACGGCCACCTCGTCGGCGACGAAGTGCTGGCGTCGCTCGCCGGCGTGCTCAAGCAGACGGCGCGCCAGGACGACATCATCGGGCGCTTCGGCGGCGAGGAATTCATCGCCTTCCTCCCGGGGGCCGACCTCGCGAAGGTGACCGGGTTCGCCGAACGGGTGCGCCAGGCCATCGGCCAGGCCCGCGTCCATGTCGATGGCGAGGCGGAGACCGGCATCGCCGTGACCATCTCCGCGGGCGTGGCCTCCATGCCGGCCTGCGCCGAGACCCTGCAGGATGCCATCCGCGTCGCGGACGACCGCCTGCTCGAAGCCAAGCGCGCGGGGCGGAACCGCGTGGTCTCCACCGGTAGCCTGTTCGATGAGAGGACCGCCGCATGAGCGACGACCTGCCCGCCACCTTCGAAGCGCGCAACCGCCTTCGCTCCATCGTCAATCGCACGCAGGAGCTCACGCCTCTGCGCGCCGTCGCCTCCAAGGCAATCCAGATGGCCGAGGACGAGCGCTCGGCCGCCATGGACCTCGCCACCGTGCTCAGCTCCGACCAGGCGCTCACGGCGCGGCTGCTGCGGCTCTCCAACTCCGCCTATTACGGCTACGCCCGCCGCATCAGCAACGTGCGCGAAGCCGTCGTGCTCCTGGGCATGCGCACCGTGCGCTCCGTCGCGATCACGAGCGGCATCATCGAAGCGCTCAAGCCGCCCGCCGTCGGCGCCTTCAACCAGGACCTCTTCTGGGCGCACAGCGTCTGCGTCGGGCTCGCCTCCGAGGCGCTCGCGCGCGAATTCCGCACCGTTCGCCCGGACGACGCCTTCACCGCGGGCGTCCTCCACGATGTCGGCCGCCTGGCGATGATGCTCGTCGAGCCGGGCTCCTTCGCCGAAGTGCTGCACATGGTCGAACACGAAGGCAAGAGCTTCCGCGATGCCGAGATCCTGGTGTTCGGCGTGCCCCACGAACAGGTGGGCGCGAGCCTGGCCGAGCGCTGGAAGTTCCCCACGTTGCTCGTCGATGCCATCGGCGCGCACCACCCGGACGTGCTCCCGGCACGCCCCAATACGGCGGGCGAAATCGTCGCCATCGCCAACTTCGCCTGCGATGCGGCCGGCCTCGCCTGCGGCTATGACCGCACCGGCGGCGTCCCCCGCGAAACGCCCGAACTCCCCGGCGCCATCGCCGAGACCATGGAACGCGTCGGCGGCCTGCGCACCATCGAAGGCCGCGCCCGCGCCTTCCTCCTGCACGTCACCGACCGCGCGCCCCGCTGGTACGAAAGCGGCCGCGCCGAGGGCGAGGACGAACCCATGACCACGCGGCAGATCGCCTGACGCCGCACCACGAGGACGACGATGGAAGAGCAGATCGAGAACGCAGCGCCCGAACCCGTGAAGCGAGGCTGGAAGCGCCCCGCCATGCGCTACGCGACCGTGGGCCTCGCCGGCGTCGTGCTGCTGATGCAGGCCGTGCAGGTCGCGCGGGACCCCTCGATCGCGAACCTCCTCGTCGCCGCCGTGTTCATCCTCCTCGCCGCCGCCATCGCCCTCCAGATCGTGCTGTTGCGTTCGATGGGGAACCGCCGCGTGCGCCGCGCGATGAGCCGCCTGCACGGTTCGGCCTACATCTCGGACCTGGAAGGGCTGCCGAACCGCAACTACCTGCTCTCTGAAATCCGCCGCGAAATGCCCCGCGCGCGCGGCATCGAGATCCCCTTCGTGGTCGTCGTGCTCTCGCTCGATACGATCGACGAGGTGCGCGCGCGCCGTGGCGAGGAGTTCGCCGATCGCGCCATTCGCGGCATGGCCGACGTCCTCAAGCGCTTCACCCGCACGAGCGACTTCATCGCCCACCTCGGCGGCGCGCGCTTCGCCGTCCTCCTCAACGAATGCCGCTACGAGGCCTCGTTCATCTATCTCAAGCGCGTGCCCGGCTCCATCGCCGTGAGCGACGGCCGATCGATGTACGAAGTCCCCGTCGCCGCGCGCGTGCACCAGTACGACCTCGAGGCGCTCTACGCGACGGACGTGCTCAACGAGGCGGAGCAATCGCAACCGCTGCGCCGCAAGCAGACCGTGCAGTTCGGCAGCATCGCCGCCTAGGTTCGGGCGCCGTCAGAGGTCGTTCGTGTAGTCGTGATACATCATCACGCCGATGCTCCCGCAGCTGCCCCAGCGCCCGTTCCGGTACGACGAGATGCTGAGCGCGTGCGTCTCCGATGTCGGCCGGCTGTCCGCGGTGTAGCGGATGTAGCCCGTGAAGCTGTGCACCTTGTCCACCGTCGCGTGCAGGGTGCGCGCCGCCGGCAGGTTGATGGTGTAGTCCCACTGGCCCACGCCGCCCCCGGCCCATTCCGCGAACTGCGGGAAGTTCGCATCCATCTTCGCGATGCTCTCCGGCGTCGTCTCCGAAACGCGCAGGCGGCTCTTCACGCCATCGACCTTGTAGCCGGCCATCGGGTCGCCGCCGCGCGCGCTGCCCGCGTTCACGCGCGGGTCGCCGAGCGAGACGTTCGCGCGCTTGCCCAGCTGGTGCGTGCTATTCAGCACCGACTGGTCGCGAAGGGTGTAGCCGAGCATCCAATCGCGGCCCCGGCGCAGCGCCGCCTCGTTGGCGTCGTTGTACGAAAGGCCAATGGCGGCCGCCGGCGTGAAGATGGTCGACATCAGCTCGATGCCCCAGCGCCCGTCGTTGTTCGTGACGGCGTAAATGCCCTGGCACTGGAGGATGCGCCGGCCGCCCGCGCCATGCCGGCTGTACGTCATCGAAAGCCCCGCGCCGACCGGGTTGTAGACGTGGATATCGATGCCGTCGAGGAGGTCGTAGGCGCCGGGCTGGATGTGGCTTTCGCCCCGCCCGGTGACGTTCAGCGACTTCGGTGGGTTCGCCAGCAGCGCTTCGCGGCTCTCGATGACCACCGGCTCCGTGCCCTCGAAGGTGGCGAAGGGGTAGTGCATGAGGCCCGCGATCGCCTCCAGGTCGCGCGCGGCGAGGGCGGCGAAGAACTCCGCCATCACGCGCAGCGCCGGGGCGATGGACGCCTGGAACACGGGGAAACGGGCATCGGGCTGGGCGAGCGGGCGAAGGCCCTCGGGTGCGGCGGGATCGGGCATGGGGCGAACTCCGGGCGTACTGCGCCGCAGTCTACGCGCCGGATGATCGCCGTGGGTGGCACGCCGCGTGCCCGGGCGTCCGTTGACATCTGATGCCGGCGGCGCGATCAATCTCGTGTCATGACCCGCACCACCGTCGATCTCGACGATTCCGTTTTGGACGAACTGAAGCGACTGTCCCGGCTGGAGCGGAAGTCGCTCGGCAGGCTCATCTCGGAGCTGGTGGCCGTCGCCCTGGAGCAGCGCGCGAGCCCGTCCCGGCCGGCCCTCAGGTGGCACTCCCAACCGATGCACGCGCTCATCGACCTGGAGGACAGGGCCGTGCTCAGTGCGGTCCTCGAACGGTACCCATGACCTAGACGGCGCAAAACGAGCCGCCGGGGATGGGCGCTTAGCTCGCGGCGCGCCGCTGCCGGGCCGTCGTCAGGTCGTACATCATCTGGAGGTTGAGCCAGGTCTCGGCATCGCCGCCGAGGACACGCTCCAGGTCGAGGGCGGTTTCGGCGGTGATCGCCTTGCGCCCCTTCACGATCCCGTTGACCGACTGGTACGGGCGGCCGAGCTGGCGCGCGAGCTCCCGCTGGCTCATGCCCCGCTCGGTGTTCTCTTCCTGGAGGTATTCGCCGGGATGGAAGGCCGTATCAGCCGCGAGCTTCGTCGCCATAGTGATTCGTGACCTCCTCGACGCGCAGCCCGTCGGTCCACGCCGCGGAGTCTGCCACGGGCGCGCACCGCAAGCACAGGTCCGATTGCTGTGTTTGGTCCAGAGAACCAGGGGAAAAAGGGAGCTGGTGGGCGATACTGGATTCGAACCAGTGACCTCTGCGATGTCAACGCAGCGCTCTAACCATCTGAGCTAACCGCCCACGTGGGGGAGCCCCAGCATACGACGCCCTCCGCCTTCCAGCCAACCGGCCGGGCCGCCCGCGCGCTCCGCGTATACTCGCCGCCGGGGAGGCTGCCATGGCCATCAGCGCCGATGAGTGGCGCGCGCGCATGCGCCGCTACGCCGAGACCGAACTCCACGGCCTCTCCGATGTCTACGAGGCCATCGCCCTCGGCACGATCGAGGACGACGCCGTCATGGAGTGGCTCGCCGCCAGCGCCGGGCCGCGCGCCAATCCGAACCTGCCCTTCGCCGCCGTCCATTACCTGCTCCTGCGCGCCGCCGCGGAGGGCGCCCCCGCGACCGGGCTCGCGGCCTACTTCGGGTCGCTCACGTCCGAGCCCTTGCCCGCGAACGGCGTCTATCCCGCCTTCCGCGCCACCTGGGAACGCGACCGCGACGCCCTCGCCGCCATCCTCGCCACGCGCACCACGCAGACGAACGAGGTCGGGCGCTGCTGCTACCTCCTCCCCGCGTTCGTCCGCGCCGGGCAGCGCGTGCGGGCGCCGTTCGCGGTCATCGATGCCGGTACCGCGGCCGGGCTCACGCTCTTCCTCGACCGCTATGCCTGCGATTACGGCGAAGGCCGCATCGGCGGCGCGGCAAATTCGCCCGTGCGCCTCCGCACCGAGGTCCGCGGCGCGATGCCGCCCATCGCGCCCATGCCCGCAATCGTCAGCCGCGCCGGCATCGACCTCCAGCCCATCGACGTGAACGACGACGACGCCACCACCTGGCTCCGCGCCTGCGTGTGGCCCGAGCACGCCGAGCGCCGCGAGAACCTGCAGGCCGCGCTCGCCGTCGCCCGCGAGGCGCCGCCGCGCATCGTTGCCGGGAACATCATCGAGATGCTGCCCGTGCTGGCCGCGGAAGCGCCCCCCGGCGCCGCCATCGCCGTCACGAGCACGAACGTCCTGCCCTACCTCAGCCCCGAAGAGCGCGCGCGTTATTCCGAAGTGCTCGCGGACATCGCCCGCACGCGCGACCTTTGCTGGATCGCGGTCGAATGGCCTCCGTTCGTGCAGGAAGCCGGGTTCGCCGGCAGCTTCGAAGGCACCGAATTCCCCTCGCCCTCGCTACCGCTGACGCTCACGACCTGGACGAGCGGCACCCGCCGCGACGAGTTCCTCGCGGTCACCGGCCCACACGGCCGCTGGTTGCGCTGGCTCGCGGACTGATCCCTTACGGCCCCGGGGCCTCCGGCGCGAGCGCGTCCACGAGGTCCGTGAGGTGCGCGACCACGAGGTCGGGCACGGCCACGAACCCATCGGGCGATTCCAGCCGGTCGCGGTGAATCCAGACGGCGTGGATGCCGGCGTTCCGCGCGCCGCCGACATCGGCGTAGAGGTTGTCGCCCACGTGCCAGGCCTCGTGCGGGCTCACGCCGGTCGCGCCCATGGCGTGCTCGAAGACCTCGCGGTCGGGCTTGCCGCGCCCGAAGACGCCTTCGATCACGAGCGCATCGACGTACCGCTCAAGGCCGAAGCGCTCGACCTTCGCGCGCTGCATGTCGGCCGGGCCGTTGGTGAGGATGGCGAGGCGGAAGCCCTCGGCGCGCAGCCCTTCGAGCGTAGGGATGGCGTCATCGAACAGCCGCAGCCGTTCGAACACCTCGTGGCCATACCGCTCGCTGACATCGTGGGCGCCGCGCGGGTTGTGGCCGAGGGAGACGAGCGCGAGTTCGATGACGTGCCGGCGGGCATCGGCGAGGCGGGTGCGCCAGGCCGTCATCTCCGCTTCGTTGCGCCAGAATTCGGTGGCCTCGCGGCGGATGGCGTCGCGCATGGCGGCGGCATCGAAGCCGAGCGCGGGCGCGAACGCCGTCAGCGTGATATCCCACGCCTCGTCCATCCCGCCCGAGGTGTCGAGCAGGGTGTCGTCCATATCGAAGAAGACGGCCCGGGGCGGGTGCGCTCTCACGCGATCATCGTACGGGAGGGTGGCCTGCGGGCGCACCGGCACCGGTTCCCCTGCACCCCTCAGGCCGAGAGCGTCCGCAGCGCCGGCTCCGCGGTGACGATGGCCTCGCCGCGGACGGCGAGCTCGCGCACTGTGCTGCGGTCGCGCCCGCCGAGCATCGTCGCGATGTCGGCGTAGCTGAGGCCGTGGTGGTGCAGGAGCGCAGCGGCGGCGCTGCGCGCTTCGGTGAGCGGCCCCGTGCGCTTGCGCCCCGCGAGGTCCTTCCCCGTGAGGTGGAAGTGGCGGGCGACGGCGTCGAGCAGCTCGCCGGCGCTGCAGCGCGGGGCGGCATCGCCGATGGCGAGGTGGCCGAGCGCGCCATCGAGGTCGGCGGGCTCGAGCTGGCCGTGGCGGGCCTGCGCGATGGCCGCGTTCACCGCTCCCTGCAGCAGCCGCACACTCGAAAGCTCCAGCGCCGCGATGCGCTCGACCGCCCACCCGGGGAAGGCCGCGCGCCGGTCCTGGCAGAGCCATTCGACGAAGCGGCGGCGCTCATCGCGCTTGAAGGGCGCGACGCGCACCACCAGCCCCTGCGCCAGGCGCGAGGCCAGCGGCTCCGGGAAGCCGAGCTCGGCGGGGACGGTTTCGCTGCCGATGGCCAGCCCTGCCCGCGTTGATGACGGCGTCCACGGTGTAGCGCAGCTCCTCCAGCGTGCCCTTCTTCCCGGCCAGGTACTGCACGTCGTCGATGATGAAGAGGCTCACGCCGCGCACCGAATCCTGGAAGAGATCGAGGCTGTTCGCGCGCATCGCCGTCAGGTAGCGCGTCGTGAACGCCTCGGCGGAAAAGCAGGCGACGGAGCGGCCGCTGGCCGCTGCCCGCCCGGCGAGCGCGTGGAGGAGATGGCTCTTGCCCATGCCCGGCGCGCCGTGGATATAGAGCGGGTTGGACGCCTCGTCGCTCCCCTCGGCGAGCGCGAGCGCGCTCCGGTGGGCGACGCGGTTCCCCGCGGCCTCGATGTACCGTTCGAACGTCTGCGTCCCGTTGATGGAGCCGATGACGTGGCCCCGGCGCGGCGCTTCCGGTTCCGGCGGGAGGTGGGCATCGAGGCCGGGTTGCCGTTCGCCCGGGGGCACGAAGTACACATCGAGGTTTTGCCCGGTGACGGCGTGGAGGGCGCGCCGCACGACGATGCTGAGCCGCTCGTTCAGCCACTCAAGGCCGATGGAGCGGCGCGCCTCGACGATGAGCGTCCCGGCCTCCAGGCGGAGCGGCGTGGTGCCGCGCAGCCAGGTGTCGTAGTTCGCTTCGAGCAGCTCGATTTCGAGCCGCCCGAGGACCGTTCGCCAGGTGTCCGTGAGGTCGCGTGACGGGGCCATGCAATCGCTGAGCATGCGCAGGCAAACCTCCTTCTCCCACGGTGAAGTGGCACGAATGGCGAACTCTGAGTGGCTGGGGGACACCCGGCGGTTGGTACCGGGCGGGACGTTGGACCCGCCGTCCGGGTGGCTGACGCGTACCTTAGTCCCGCCCGGGCGGGGCATCAACGCGTTTATGTGAAAGGTTCGCAGGCTCCCTCCGGTTCTTCATCGATACCGCCCGCTTATGTGTGGGGACCAGTCCTACACGGGATCGCAATACCAGAGGGCCGATACCGCCCATGCACCAGCGCTACCCACGCTTCCGCGGAAAGAACGGCGGCGGCGTTTCAGATTCCCATTTCGGATTATCGGGACGAACGCGGGCCAGGCATCCCGTTCGCGCCATGGCCACCGGCAGTTGCTCAGCCGGCCGCGTCGGCCGCGGCGTGCCGGGCGATGCCCCCGTGCTCGTTCCCGCCACGGGCCGGCACGGGAATGGATTCGATGGCGTCCTTGGTGTGTTCGAAGACGTTCGCGGGGCCGATCTCGGCGAGGATGCCGAAGCGCTCGAGCACCTCGCGTACCTCGGGCTGGATGGCGGTGAGGATGACGCGCCCGCCGTGCCGCCGGTGGTGGCGAATGACCTCGCGCAGCGCCAGGAGCCCGCTCGTGTCGATGTGGCGCACATCCTTCGTCCGCAGGATGAGCGGCCGGTGGTGTCCGGAAGCCTGCAGCTCGTGCTCGAACTGGGCCGCGCTGTGGAACGAAAGAAACCCGCGCGCGTTGTAGAAGGCGATATCCGGGCGCGCGTGGATGAGCGCGCCCAGCTCGGGCGAAACGCCCGCGACCGCGCCGCTGTCGTCCGCGAGCATGGCCGCCGCCGCCGGGTCGCTCCCCAGCCGCCGGATGAGCAGCACCATCGAGACCACGACCCCGAACCCGATCGCGTAGGTGAGGTCAAAGAAGAGCGTGATGGCGATCGTGGAGATGAGCACGATGAGGTCCTCGCGGGGGGCGCGCCGCACCAGCGCCGCGAGCACGTCCGCCTCGGCGATATTCCACGCGACCACGATCAGCACCGCGGCCAGAACCGTGAGCGGGATGTGCCCGGCCAGCCCCCCGAAGGCGAGCGTGGCCAGCAGCACGGTCAGCGCGTGGAAGAACCCCGTGAGCCGCGAGCTCGCGCCGTTGCGGATGCCCGCCGCCGTCCGCGCGATGGCCGCGGTCGCGGGGATGCCTCCCATGATCGGCGAGATCACGTTCGCCACCGCCTGCCCGAAGAGCTCGCGGTCGGGTTCGGTGCGTTCGCTGGCGGCGGCCATTCCATCGCCCACCACGGCCGCGAGCAGCGATTCGACCGCCCCCAGCACTGCCACCGCTACGGCGACGAGGGTGAGGTCGAAGGCGAGCCAGCATCGAACAGGGCGAACGTGGGCATGGGGAAGTCGCGCGGGAGTTCGCCATAGCGGCTGCCGAGGGTGGGCGTATCGAGCCCCAGCCACCACGTGAGCGCGGTGAAGCCCGTGACCGCCACCAGCGGCCGGGCGCGCCGCGGCACGAATCGCTGCCAGGCGAACAGCAGCACGAGCGCGGCAACGCCCATCAGCGGCGTCACCGCCCCGACCGTCTCGAGGTGCGCGAGCGTGTCCCAGAGCTTCTCGTGGAAGTGCTCGCGGTGCGGGTCCGTGCCCGTGACCGCGAGGAAGGTGTTGAGCTGGCCGAAGGCGATGCTGAGCGCGATGCCGGCCGTGAACCCGATGATCACGGGGTGGGGGATGAAGCGCACGAGCCGCCCGGCGCCGAGCGAGCTCATCACCAGCAGGAGCACGCCCCGCGAGCAGCCCCACCATCGGCAGCGCACCCGGCCCGTGCTGCAGCACCGCCCCCGAGAGCACCGGCACGAGCGCCGCCGTCGGTCCGTGATGTTGAAGCGCGAACCGCCGCAGAGCGAGGCCAGCCCGCCCGCGAACGCCGCCGTGTACAGCCCCGCGATCGGCGGCACGCCCACCGCCACGGCGAGCGCGATCGCCGGGGGACGCGATGACCAGACCACGGGCCACGCGATCGCGTTTCGCCGCCATTCGGCCAGGGAAGGGAGAGACGGGCGCGGCAAGAGCTGCCCGAACCGGACCAGGACCACCACCAGCCAGACCTCCCGGCGCGCGCTCGGTCGTTCCAGTCTGGCAAACGGCTCAACTATGCATAAGGCAAGGGCGATTCGTGAACGGGAGGTCGCGTGTCCGCGGCCGGGTGGGGCCGCCTACCGCGCGAAGTCGCGCCCGCCGCGCACGGTCACGCGCATGATCGCGCCCGCCCGCGTGTCGTCCTCGATGAGCTCGATGAGCCCGGCGGCGACGTCCTCCGGCGCGAGGATGCCGCCGACCTGCGCCTTCAGCTCCTCGATGCGGTCGCCTTCGACGTCGCGCACCAGCGGCGTGTCCGTGTACGTGGGGCAGATGGCGTTCACGCGCACGCCGCACTCCTCGGCCAATCCCGCCAGCGACCGCGTGAAGTGGATGATGCCCGCCTTCGTCGCCGCGTAGACGGGCGATCCCGGCATCGGCACGAGCCCGCCCATGCTCGCCGTGTTCACGACCACCCCGGGCGTGCCGCGGCGGCGCATTTCGCGAACGGCGATGCGCGTGCCCTCGATCATCGCCGTGAAGTTGATATCGACCGTGCGCTTCCAGCCCAGGTCGTCGTCGCCGAAGAGGTCCTCGCCACCGACGCCGGCGTTGTTGCAGACGATGTCGAGCCGCCCGTAGTGCTCGACGGCGGCGGCGACGGCGTTCGCGACATCCTCGGTGTGGCGCACATCGCAGCGGTGGAAGACGGCCCGCCCGCCGCTCGCGAGGATGGCATCGGCGACGGCACGGCCGCCCGCGGCATCCATATCGGCGACGACGACGCAACCGCCGCGCGCGTCCAGCTCTCGGCCATCGCCCGCCCGATCCCCGATCCCCGCCCGTACGACGGCTGCTGTGTCACGAATGTCCATTGGCTGTCGGCTTTCGGCTATCGGCTATCGGCCGTGCCGCGCGCACGATACCGCGGCTGCTGGCCCGCTGGCTATCGGTTTCGAGTTCCCAGCTCCCGGTTTCAGGTTCCCAGGCGGCAACCCCGGGGTGCGGCCTTCGCCCCGCCGGGGCCGATCCCCTGGGACCTGGGCCCTGGGAACTGGGAACTCGATTACTGGAACAGCGCCCCGACCGAGTGGCCCGAGTGGATGCGGGCGATGGCGTCGCCGAACTGGGAGGCGACGGGGATGATGGTCATGTTCGGGAGCCGCTTGTGGTCCGGGATCGGCACGGAGTCGGTGACCACGATCTCGTTCGCATCGGCGGCGCGCAGGCGGTCGAGGGCGGGGCCGCTGAGGATGCCGTGGTAGCCCGCGAGCTTCACATCCTTGCAGCCGTTCGCGCGCAGCACGCGCACCGCCTCCGTCATCGTGCCGGCGGTGTCGATTTCGTCGTCCACGAGGAGGACGCTGCGGCCCTCGACCTCGCCGATGACGTTCATCGCCTCGGTGCGGTCGCTGTTGCCCATGCGGCGCTTTTCGATGATCGCGAGCGGCATATCGAGGCGGACGGCCATGTCGCGCGCGCGCTTCTCGCCGCCGACATCCGTCGCGACCACGGTGTAGTTCTCCAGCCGCTCGGCGCGGAAGTGCGCGGAGACGGGGTAAATCGCGTTCAGCTCATCGACGGGGACGTTGAAGAACCCCTGGATCTGGCCGACGTGCAGGTTCATGGTGAGGATGCGATCGGCGCCGGCGGTCTCGAGGAGGTTGGCGAGCAGGCGCGCCGTGATGGGCACACGCGGCTGGTCCTTCTTATCGCTGCGGCCATAGGCATAGAACGGGATGACGGCCGTGATGCGGCCCGCCGAGGCCCGCTTCGCCGCGTCGATCATGATGAGCAGTTCGAGGATCGAGCGGTTCACGGGGCTGCTGAACGGCTGCACCAGGTAGACATCGCGCATGCGGATGTTCTCCTGGTACTGCACGAAGATGTTCTCGTTCGCGAACTCGAACACATCCACCTTGCCAAGCGGACGCCCGATGCGCGTACAGATGTCCCGTGCGAAATCCGGGTGGGCTCGACCAGAGAAGACGGCAAGGTCGGTATACAACGCGGCGAGGGCTCCTGCGATGGCGTGCCCGGGGCCCCGGCCGGAACCCGCAGCCCGGACCCGCACGATACCACCTGGGGAGAGATGAGAGAAAAGAGGAAGGAGATAAGGGCATGCCCTGGGCTTGCCCCGATTTGACGGACAG
>JAXLWZ010000003.1:0-240073 GCA_046328225.1 Dehalococcoidia bacterium
ATCTCGTCATCGACGCCGATGAGCCAGACCTGGTCGCACCACATGCAGTAGCCGGGTTCGAGCAGGTTGACGGCTTCCATGACGGCGAGGTCGTTGGCGCCGAGGGTTTCGCGCCAGCCGTCGATCTCCTTCTTGATGGCGTCGTTGATATTGCCCATGGCGCGGGTGAGGGCGGCCATCTGGTCGGGCTTGCCGAAGACTTTCGCGCCGAGGATCTTGCGGTCGATGTAGCCGTCGGGGCCGACGACTTCGTCGCCGAAGTGAGCGACGACCTTATCGAAGCCGGGGGTGCCGGGGTCGTAGAGGCGGTGCACGAGCTTGTCGGCGTCGCAGTGGACGGCGCCGTTCTCGACGAGGATCTGCGCGACGGTGGACTTGCCGGCGGCGATGGAGCCGGTGAGGCCGATGACCAGTGGCATATGGATGACTCCCGGGCGCCGGCGCGGCCGGCGAAGGTGGGGCAAGTGTGAAGAGAAATGAGAAAAGAGGAAAGAGGAAAGCCGGCGGCGGGGGGAGTGGAAAAGTTGGCGGGCGATGGCCGGCAGTATTCGACGGGTAGAATGCGGGCGATGGACTTGAAGCGGTTTGTTCGTGAGATTGCGGATTTCCCGGTGCCGGGGATCCTGTTCCGGGATATCACGCCGTTGCTGGGCGATGGCGCGGCGTTCGCGGCCGTGCTCGCGGAGCTGGAGCGCGACGCGCGGGCGCGGGGGGCGGAGGCGATCGTCGGGATCGAATCGCGGGGGTTCATCTTCGGGGCGCCGCTGGCGGTGGGACTGGGGCTGCCCTTCGTGCCGGTGCGCAAACCGGGGAAGCTGCCCGCGGCGCGGATGTCGCTGGAGTACGCGCTGGAGTACGGCGAGAGCCAGCTCGATATCCACGCCGATGCGCTGCGGCCGGGGCAGCGGGCCTACATCGTCGATGACCTGCTGGCGACGGGCGGGACGGCGCGCGCAGCGGCGAAGCTCGTGGAGCTGGTGGGCGGCACGGTCGCGGGCCTGGGGTTCGCGATCGAGCTCTCGGGGCTGGGTGGCCGCGGGAAGCTGAGCGAGTACGCGGTATACAGCGTGCTCCAGTATTCGTAAGAGAGCGCGGCGCTAATTCGGCGAAAAAATCGGTCCGGACCGGAGGATTCATTCGGGATGCAACGGCATGCACACTCGCGGAGACGGCTGTGCAAGGCGCGGAATGGGTGTGCGTGAATTCGTGATTGCCGTGGTGCAGTGAACGTTGGAACCCGCTCGTCATCCGCTTTCATTTCCGTATACGAATGAACGTCTTGACGCCCTCCCAGAAGGGTGAGTGCTACGATCGGTTGATAATGAACGCTGTCACCAAACCGGAACTCGCCCTCGTCACCGGGCTTTACCGGACGACGAATGCGATCGTCCGCGAACTCGACCAGCGACTCGGCCGCGATCACAACGTCACGTTTATCCAGGCGGTGACGTTGCTCGCGGTCGATTCGTTCGACCGTCCCCAACCGCACCTGGTGGCCGACTACCTTTCGCAGCAATCGCAGACCGTGACCGGTGTACTGGACCGGCTGGAGCGGGCGGGGCACATCACGCGGAGGCGCGACCTGGATGACCGGAGGGCCGTGCGATTGGAGCTGACGCGGTCGGGCCAGGAGCTGGTGCGGGGCATCAAGACGACGCTCCAGCAGCACGTCACGGACGTGATCGGCACGCTCCAGGTGGAGACACGCAACCGCCTCGGCGATGACCTTGAGGCGCTGGAACGTTCCGTGCGGTCGGCCTCGGGGCGGTGACCTCGCAACGCCGTCCAGCGAAGAGGGGGCGCCGGCGCGCCCCCTCTTCGTGTGCGCGGCGCGCGGGCGGCTAGACTGGGCGGGTGGACGACCTGTTGCCATTGCGACTGGAGCCCGGGCGGGGCGTGATCCTGCTCGACCAGACGGTGCTGCCGCACGAAGAACGATGGCTCGAGCTGCGCGATATCGCGGGGATGTGCGAGGCGATCCGCATGCTGCGTGTGCGCGGGGCGCCGCTGCTCGGGCTCGCGGGAGCGGCGGCGCTGGCGATCGCGGCGAGCACGCGCGGGGCTTCGAACGCGGAGCTTGAGGCTGCCGCGGACGAGATCATCGAGACGCGGCCGACGGCGGTGGACCTCGCGACGGTGACGCGGAAGGCGCTCGCGGCGGCGCTGGCCGAGGGTGAATCGGCGCGTGTGGACGTGCTCTGGTCGTTCGCGGGGGCGTTCGCGGCGCAGCGGGCGGCCGAGGACCGTGCCATCGGCGAGCACGGCGCGGCGCTCATCGCGCCGGGGAGCGCGGTGCTGACACACTGCAACGCGGGCGGGCTCGCGACGGCGGGCATCGGCACGGCATTGGGCGTGGTGCGGGTCGCCTTCGAACAGGGACGGTTGGTGCGCTGCTACGCGACGGAGACGCGGCCGCTGCTGCAGGGCGCGCGGCTGACGATGTGGGAGCTCACGCGGGCTGGCATCCCCGCGACGCTGCTGCCCGATACGGCGGCGGCTTCGCTGATCGCGTCCGGGCGGGTGCAGTACGTGGTCACGGGCGCGGACCGGATCGCAGCGAACGGGGATGCGGCGAACAAGGTGGGCACGTACGGGCTGGCGGCGGTGGCCGCGCGGCACGGCGTGCCGTTCGTGATCGCGGCGCCGCTGACGACCTTCGACGCGGCGTGCGCGGACGGAAGTGGCATCCCCATCGAGTTCCGCGCGGCGGAGGAGGTGGGCGGCTTCGGCGACGCGCGTTGGGCTCCGCCCGGGGGCGCCGCGTACAACCCGGCGTTCGATGTGACCCCGGCGGAGCTGATCGCGGCGTTCGTGACGGAGCGGGGGGTGCTGCGGCCGCCGTTCGCGGCATCGATAGCAAAGGCGTTGGCGCAGCGATAACGGCGCGGAAACGATAGACTGCGGCATACCCTCCGCCGGAACGCGCGCGTGACCCGTCCGATCGACCTTGCCGTGATGGGCGGCTCGGGCTTCTACGAGATGCCCGGGCTTTCGGACGTTGAGGAAGTGGCAGTGGAGACGCCGTTCGGGAGCCCTTCGGACCACGTGCGGATTGGCACGCTGGAGGGTGCGCGGGTGGCATTCCTGGCGCGGCACGGCCGGGGGCACACGCTCCTGCCGTCGGAACTGCCGCAGCGGGCGAACTTCTGGGCGCTGAAGTGGCTGGGGGTGCGGCGGGTGCTGGCGATCTCGGCCGTGGGGAGCCTGCGCGAGGACTTCCGGCCGGGCGACATGGTGGTGCCGGACCAGCTCATCGATCGCACGCGCGCGAACCGGCCATCGACATTCTTCGGCGATGGCGTGGTGGCGCACGTGGGCCTGGCGGAGCCGTTTTCGGAGCCGATGCGGCAGGGCGCCATCGCCGCGGCGCGGGCCGCGGGAGCGACCGTGCGCGACGGCGGGACGTACATCGTGATGGAGGGCCCGGCCTTCGGGACGCGCGCAGAGAGCGAGCTGTACCGGCAGTGGGGTGCGAGCATCGTGGGGATGACGGCACTGCCCGAGGCGAAGCTGGCGCGCGAGGCGGAGCTTCCCTACGCGGTGCTCGCGGCGGTGACGGACTACGACGCATGGCATGCCGGGCACGACGCGGTCGATGCGGCAACGGTGTTCGCGGTGCTGCGCAAGAACGTGGAGACGAGCCGGGAGGCCGTTCGCCACCTGGCGGGGGCGCTGCCGGATGTGAGCGCGTGCCCTTCGACGACGGCGCTGGATGCGGCGCTGGTGACGGAACCCGGGGCAATCGAGGCCGACCCGCGGGCGCGACTGGCGCCCATTCTGCGGCGGCGGCTGGGAGGAGAGGAATGACGCTACTGGTGGCGGGGTGGGTCGCGATCGACGAGATCGAGACGCCGTTCGCGAAGGTGGAGGACTCGCTCGGGGGTTCGGCCACGTGCGCGGCGATGGCGGCGGCGCTGTTCACGGATGTGCGGCTGCTGGCGGCCGTGGGTGAGGACTTCCCGGCGCATCACCGGCGCACGCTGGAATCGGTGGCGCGGCTGGACCTTGGCGGGCTCACGGTCGAAGGGCCTCGGACGAGCCGCTGGGGCGGGCGGTATCACTACGACCTGAACACGCGTGACACGCTCTACACGGAGCTGGGGGTAAACGCGGCCTGGCGTCCCGAACTGCCCGCCGGCTGGGAGGATTCGACGACGGCGTTCCTCGCGGCGGGCGACCCGCTCATGCAGCGGGTGCTGATGGGGGCGCTGCCGGGCGCGAAGGCGACGATGGTGGACACGATCAAGTTCTACATCGACGGCATGCCCGGCGAGCTACGCGAAACCATGGGGGTAGCCGACTTCGTAACCGTGAATGAGAGCGAGGCGCGCGAAATCGCGGGGACGCCCAGCATCGCGAAGGCGGCGCGGGCGCTGCTCGCGGGGGGTCCGAAGGGCGTGATCGTGAAGCTGGGCGAATACGGCGCGGCGTTCGTGAGCGAAAGCGACTACTTCGTGGCGCCGGGGTACCCGCTGGAGGAGGTGGTGGACCCGACGGGCGCGGGCGATGCCTTCGCGGGCGGCTTCCTGGGGTACCTGGACAGCGTGCCCGCGATCACGCCGGCGGAGATTCGCAAGGCGATCATTTATGGGTCGACGGTGGCTTCGTTCGATGTCGAGGGATTCGGCCCATCGCGGCTGCTGACGCTCACGCGGGCGGAAGTGGACGCGCGCTACGGTGAATTCCGGCGGCTGACGCACTTCGAGGCCGGGGAGTAGGGATGGCCGAACGCGAGGCGCGGTGGCACGGGGGGGCGCGAACGCACTTCGACTACGTGGTGCGGCGCATCTCCGACCGTGATCAGATCCGCGCCCTGCTGCGGCCGCGCATCGAATACAGCGCCTACGCGCTCGGGCAGCTGGAGCCGGGGTTGTTCGAGCGGACGAGCTGGTACTGGTCGCGGGGTGACACGGGTTCGGGGCTGGTGCTGCACAGCCGCGGCGGGCTCGGCGAAGCGACGTTCGTGATGGGCGACGCGGACGCGATCGCGGCGGTGCTGACGATTCACCCCGGGCCGGCGCACACGTACGCGACGTGCCAGCCGCAGCACCTGGACGCGCTCCAGAACGTGTACCGGCTCGCGAGCCAGCAGCCGATGATTCGCATGGCGGTAACGAAGGACGAATTCCGGGTGATGACGGGGCCGCACGTGGTCGCGCTCGGGGGCGTGGACATTCGGCGGGTGAACGCGCTGTACGGCTCCGAGGGTGGGCCGAGCTATTACGTGCCGGAGCACATCGACGCGGGGATGTACCGCGGTGTGGTGACGGACGGGCGGCTGGTGGCGGTGGCGGGGACGCACGTGGTCTCGCGGCTCGAGGGCGTCGCCGTCGTTGGGAACGTGTTCACGCACCCGTCGTACCGGGGGCGGGGGTTCGCGACGGCCGCGACGAGCGCGGTGACGGCGGCGCTGCTGGAGTTCTGCGAATACGTGGTGCTGACGGTGGACCCGAAGAACCTGCCGGCGGTTTCGGCGTATGAGCGGCTGGGCTACCGCGAGGTGTGCCAGCTGGTGGAGGCGAGCGCGCAGCGGCGCGATCCCTCGGGGCTGGGAAGCATGATGCGGCGCGCGCGGGCGGCTATCCGCGGGCGCAAGTACGATGGAGCCTTCGTAACGCTCTCACACTGACGGTGCCGCCGGGGCGCGGGCCGCTCAATCATCACCGGGCTTTGGGTTCGGGTGCGCGGCGAAGGGCGCCGCGGGAAAGGGAACCTCATGACTGTGCCATCGGACATCGCCAACCCGTCGCTCGCGAACGAAGGGATCCGGCGCATCGAATGGGCGGAGCGGGAGATGCCGGTGCTGCGGCTGATCCGCGAGCGGTTCGGGCGGGAGAAGCCGCTGAAGGGCATCCGCATGACGTCGTGCCTGCACGTGACGACGGAGACGGCGAACCTCGCGATCACGCTGCGGGACGCGGGCGCGGACCTGCGCGTGTGCGCGAGCAACCCGCTTTCGACGCAGGACGACGTGGCGGCTGCGCTCGTGCACGAATACGGCATCCCGGTGTTCGCCATCCACGGCGAGGACAACGAGACCTACTACCGGCACATCCACCAGGCGCTCGAGCACGGGCCGCAGCTGACCATGGACGACGGCGCGGACGTGGTGGCGGTGCTGCACAAGGACCGGCGCGACCTGCTGCCGGGCGTCCACGGCGGCACGGAGGAGACGACGACGGGTGTCATCCGCCTGCGGGCGATGGCGGCCGATGGCGCGCTCGCGTACCCGATCGTGGCGATCAACGAATCAGACACGAAGCACCTGTTCGACAACCGCTACGGCACGGGCCAATCGACGATGGACGGCATCATCCGGGCGACGAACGTGCTCATCGCGGGGAAGACGGTGGTCGTGGCCGGATACGGCTGGTGCGGTCGTGGCGTGGCGAGCCGGGCGCGCGGGCTCGGGGCTCAGGTCGTGGTCACGGAGGTGGACCCGGTGAAGGCGCTGGAGGCCGTGATGGATGGCTTCCGGGTGATGCCGATGGCCGACGCCGCCGCCGAGGGCGACCTCTTCATTACGCTCACGGGCGACGTGAACGTCATCGACCGGGCGCACATCGAGGGAATGAAGGACGGCGCGATGATGGCCAACAGCGGCCACTTCGACGCGGAGATCAACCTGAAGGCACTGACGGCACTGAGCGAGGGGCGGCGCCGGATTCGCAACAACGTCGAGGAGTTCCGCCTCGGCGACGGTCGCAAGCTGTTCCTGCTGGGCGAGGGGCGGCTGGTGAACCTGGCGGCGGCGGAAGGCCACCCGGCGGCCGTCATGGACATGTCGTTCGCGAACCAGGCACTCGGCGCGGAATGGATCGCGACGCAGCACGGTAAGCTCGGGAACACGGTCTACGAGCTGCCGGACGAAGTCGACAAGGAGATCGCGCGGCTGAAGCTGCACGCGATGAACGTGCGCATCGACTACCTGACGGAGGAGCAGGAGCGCTACCTCACTTCGTGGCAGGAAGGGACCTAGGCCGGGTCCGCCGGCGGGATGTCGCGAAGGGGCTCCCGAGGGGGCCCCTTTCCTCTTTCAGGGGAGCGTTTCGCAGACGAGGCCGTCGTGGTCGGAGTCGAGGCGGTTGTCGTCTTTGGGGTCGAAGGTGTCGTGGAAGGCCTGGGCGGCGGCGTGCGTGGCGAAGTGGCGGCAGTCGCAGCCGTTGGCGCCGGGACGATAGCAGGCGGGAGCCGCGGCAGCCGGGGCCGGTGTTGCGAAGAGGCCGTTGATGGCAGTGCCAGCGGGCGCGAAGGCGCTGCCGGCCCAGATGCCGCGACCGGCCTCGCGGGCGGCGCGCTGGGCGGGCAGGTAGCGCGATTCGACGTACTTCACGTCCGGGGGGTAGGTGACGACGGTGGCCAGGCCGGCGAGCAGCAGCGCTTCGTTCACCATCGTGCCGTCGGCGAGCCAGGCGTAGCGGAGGAGGCGGCCGTAGCGGTCGCGGTTCGTGAGGTCCTTTTCGAGGCAGACCCGCTTGCCTTCGACGAGCGAGCGGTTGAGGGCGCTGGCCTCGGGGCCGAACGGTTGGACGGGCTGCCCCGGGTCGACGGTTTCGGGGGTGTCGACGCCGATGTAGCGGACGCGGTCCTCGGTTCCGTTGATGTTGACGACGATGGTGTCGCCATCGACGACGCGGGTGACGGTGACCCACTGGCAGGCCGGGAGGTTCGCCGAGGGCGGCGCCGGCGATGGCGTGGGGGCGCCGGGACGGGTGGTGGCGGTGGGCGCCGGGGGAGTGGAGGTGCGCGGGGGGACGGTGGCCGTCGCGCCGGCGGGCCGGGTCGCGGTTTCGCCGGAAACAGAAGTGGGCTCCGCGACGGGTGTCGCGGTGGCACAGCCGGTGAGCAGCACGGCGGCGGCGAACAGCACGCGAGGATTCATTACGGGTGATGATGCCGGATTCGCGCGACAGCCGTTGGCGCGCGTGACACCGGGGCGCGCGGATTCGGCGTATCGTCTGCGGCAACGCACGGGGAGGAAGGCGATGACGACGATCGGGCTCGATGAGGTAATCAGCGAGGAGCCGGAGCGATACGACTGGGAGGCGCTGGTGGGCGGGCTGAACCGCCTGTTGCGGCTGAAGACGACGCCCATCGGGATGAAGCTCCTTCGCACGAAGGCGGAGATGGAGGCGATCCTGAAGATCCGGCGGCCCTCGGCAAAGCACACGACGGACCAGGTGGTGGCGCAGGCCGCGCGCCTGGGGTGGACGGTGGGCATCACGAACGAAGACCTCGCGGGGCCCCAGTGCGGCGCCGTCATCGGGCTGCGGCCGCAGGACGAGCAGTGGCTCTCCGGGCAATCGATGAAGGGCGTGTGGTTCGAGACGCTGGAGGATTCGGCGGCGCACCAGGCGGCGATGGACGTGGTGCCGTTCGGCCAGTACGAGGCGATGGTGGTTTCGCCGCTGACCTCGGGGAGGCTGGACCCGCCGGATGTGTGCCTGGTCTACGCGACGCCGGGGCAGATGATCATCCTCATCAACGGGCTGCAGTGGTCCGGGTACAAGAAGTTCGAATGGAGCGTCGTGGGGGAATCGGCGTGCGCGGATTCGTGGGGGCGGGCGCTGACCACGGGCGAGCCCAGCCTCGCGATCCCGTGTTTCGCGGAACGGCGGTACGGGGGCGTGCTCGACGATGAGCTGCTGATGGCGATGCCGCCGAAGTACCTGCCGCGGGCGATCGCGGGCATGGAGCGGCTCGCGGGGAACGGCCTGCGCTATCCGATCCCGCAGTACGGCATCCAGTCGGACGCGCGGGCGGGTCTCGGGGTGAGCTATCCCGGGCGGTTAGAGGCTCGAGGCTCGAGGCTCGAGGTTCGAGGCGGAGACGAGGCGTAGTGGGGTGTCTCCGGGGTCCCTTACGCGCTTCACCCCGTCCCCTATGGGCGGGCTCCCGATGTGCCGGCGGGGACGGCGCGCCTACCCTCGGGGACATGAAGAACGCACGCCGCCTGTTGGCTCTGCCGGCGATCGCGACGATCGCGATCGCGGGGAGCGCGTGCCTTGGCTATGCGCCGGAGGGGTCGGTGGCGACGCCAGCGGCGCCGGGGCAGAACGCGGCCTCACGGCTGCCGGAACTGCTTTCGCAGCTGCAAGGCGCGGGCGCGGGGCTGGAGCTGCTGGATTCGCCTTCGAACCAGGTGCTCGCCGCGCAGGACCAGCAGGGCAAGTTCGCCGATGAGACGACGCCGACGGTGACGGCGACGGTCACGGGGACACGGACGGTGACCCCGACCTCGGTCGCGCAGACGAATCCGACGAACACGCCGCGACCGGGAACGCCGACGCGCACGCCGACGACACCGGCTTCGACGCCGACGCCGGCACCGAGCGCGACCGCGACGGCATCGGCCACGAGCACGCCGACCACCACCGCAACGGCGACCGCGACGGCCACTTCGACCGCGACGGCGACGCCCACACCGACTTCGACACCGACGCCGCAGCCGACGCCCCCGACCGAGGGCACGCCGCCGACGGAGCACTGACGTGGAAGACGCCCTTGTGCGGGCACGGTGCGGACGCTGCGGGCGCGGGCTCGCGTTCGATGAATGGTCACGGGGGATGGACCGCTGCCAGCAGTGCGCGCCACATGGGGTATCGCCGGCCGCTGCCTATGTGCCGGGACCGCGAGCGGCAAGCGCTCCGGCGCGGGCGCCGGTGGCCGTCCCGGGCGGGTTCGAACTCGACGACGACGAGGCGGCGCGCTACGAGCAGCTGCTCGACGACATCCCCGAAGAGCTGGTCGATGAGCTGATCGCGGCGCTGGAGGAAGAGGCCAGCCGGCGGGCGACGGCGGAGGAGCCGAAGGGGCCGCTCCAGGGCGTGCTCGAAGAGCTGGGCGTGGGGCAATCGCCACGGGACGCGCAATGGGCGATGTGGGGATTCGCCATCGGATTCGCGGGGAACGTGGCGCTGGTGAAGTACGCGCAGATGGCATCCGGGGCGGCGATGAGCGAGTTCGTGGCGCCGGTGCTGGTCGGTGGGCTGGTGGCCGGTGGCGCGTGCGCGCTGCTCGGGTGGGGGCTCGCGCGGCTGAAGGGCTAATCAGGCGCTGACGAAGCGGACGCGGCTGCGCGGCGCGGGTCGCGCGCAGGTCGGGCAGTGGTAGACGAGCGAGACGCCATGGCCACATTCGTTATCGACGAGCTGGAGGTCGTGCTCGGTGTGCTTTTCGCCCCAGGCGGCGAGGGCGCCGACGACGACGCCGAGCTCATGCCCCTTGCCGGTGAGGTGATATTCGAAGCGCGGCGGGCGGTCGGTGTACTGGCGGCGCTGAATGATGCGTTCGCGTTCAAGGAGCTTGAGGCGGTCCGAGAGGATGGCGGGGGGGATGCCCTCGACGGTCTCGCGGAGGTCGGAGAAGCGGGTGTGGCCGCGAAGGACGTCGCGGATGATGAGGAGTGTCCAACGATCGCCAACGACATCGAGGGTGGCGGCAATGGGGCATCGAAGTTTGCGCGGCATGGGTTCCCCTCGGGGTCAGTTGCGATATGATACGAACGCGACGGGGTAGATACAAGAACTGAACTTACCCTTTCCCGGATGACGGGCGCGCGGAGGTAAGCGATGGACTTCCGCACCCGGGGGATTCTTTCGGCGGCCCGCGAAGGGCGGCTGCCGACGGCCGAGGATGCATACCATCTCGCGGCGCACGCGGGGCTGGAGGCGCTGCTGGAGACGGCCTCGGCGATGCGCGATGAAGCGCACGCGAACGTGATCTCGTATTCGCGGAAGGTGTTCATCCCGCTGACGCAGCTCTGCCGGGATGTGTGCCACTACTGCACGTTCGCCAAGCCGCCGCGGCCGGGCCAGCGCGCCTACCTGACGCCGGACGAGGTGCTGGCGATCGCGCGGGCGGGGGCGGCGGCGGGGTGCCAGGAGGCGCTGTTCACGCTCGGCGACAAGCCGGAGCTTCGCTACAAGGTGGCGAAGCAGGAACTCGCCGAGCTGGGCCACGAGACGACGATTTCGTACCTGACGGCGATGGCGGAACTGGTGCTGAAGGAGACCGGGCTGCTGCCGCACGCGAACCCGGGGGTGATGACGCGCGAGGAGATCGCGGCGCTGCGCCGGGTGACGGTATCGCAGGGGATCATGCTGGAGAGCGCGAGCGACCGGCTGCACCAGAAGGGGCAGGTCCATCACGGGTCGCCGGACAAGCGGCCGAAGGTACGGCTGGAGACGATGCGGCACGCGGGCGAGCTGGGGGTGCCGTTCACGTCGGGCGTGCTCATCGGCATCGGGGAGACGCGCGCGGAGCGGGTGGAGGCGTTCCTGGCGCTGCGGGCGCTGCACCTGGAGTTCGGGCACATCCAGGAGATCATCGTCCAGAACTTCCGGGCGAAGCCGGACACGAAGATGGCGAACGCGCCGGAGCCGGACCTGGACGACCTGCTGTGGACGATCGCGCTGGCGCGGGTGATTTTCGGCGCGGAGATGAACATCCAGGCGCCGCCGAACCTGAGCTACGACCTCTATCCGCGGCTGGTCGCGGCGGGGTTGAACGACTGGGGTGGGGTTTCGCCGGTGACGCCGGACCACGTGAACCCGGAGGCGCCCTGGCCGCACCTGGAGGAGCTTCGCCAGAACACGGCGGCGTGCGGCAAGGTGCTCACGGAGCGGCTCGCGATCTACCCGGCGTACGCGCGTGACGGCGACCGCTGGCTCGACGCGGCGCTGCGGACGCCGGTGATCCGGGCGATCGACGGCGAGGGATTCGCACGCACGGAGGAGTGGTCGCCGGGCGAGCTGACGGCGATCCCGGCGGGGTACGAGGACGTGCTGACGCCGCACGAGCCGCGGGCGCGGGAGCATGTCTCGGCGGACGTGCGGGAGTTCATCGCGCGGGCGGAGGCGGGCGAGGACCTGCGCGAGGGCGAGGTCGCGCGGCTCTTCCGGGCGCGTGGCGAGGACTTCTTCGCGGTCTGCGAGGCGGCGGACCGGCTGCGCCAGCGGGTGAACGGCGAGACGGTGACGTACGTCGTGAACCGGAACATCAACTACACGAACATCTGCTACTTCAAGTGCCAGTTCTGCGCGTTTTCGAAGGGGAAGCTCAGCGAGAACCTGCGCGGGCAGCCGTACGACCTGGGGACGGAGGAGATCGTGCGGCGGGCGCGCGAGGCGTGGGCACGCGGCGCGACGGAGGTGTGCATGCAGGGCGGCATCCACCCCGAGTACACGGGCGAGACGTACCTGGCGATCGCGAACGCGGTGAAGGAGGCGCTGCCGGACATGCACGTGCACGCGTTCTCGCCGCTCGAGGTCTGGCAGGGGGCCGAGACGCTGGGCGTGAGCCTGCGGGAGTTCCTGGTGCAGCTGAAGGCGGCGGGCCTGGGCACGCTCCCGGGGACGGCGGCCGAAGTGCTGGACGACGGCGTCCGTGCGGTCCTGTGCCCGGACAAGATCACGGCGAGCCAGTGGGTGCAAGTGATCGAGGAAGCGCACCGGGTGGGCTTCAAGACGACCTCGACCATCATGTACGGCCACATCGACGGGCCGGAGAGCTGGGCACGGCACATGATCACGCTGCGGGAGCTGCAGCAGCGCACGGGGGGCATCACGGAGTTCGTGCCGTTGCCGTTCGTGCACATGGAGGCGCCGATCTACCTCAAGGGGCGGGCGCGCAAGGGTCCGACGTTCCGGGAGGCGGTGCTAATGCACGCGGTCGCGCGGCTGGTGCTGCACCCGCACATCCCGAACATCCAGGTTTCGTGGGTGAAGATGGGCGTCGAGGGGGTGAAGGCGTGCCTGCAGGCGGGCTGCAACGACCTCGGCGGGACGCTGATGAACGAAAGCATCACCCGGGCGGCGGGGACGCAGCACGGGCAGGAACTGCCGCCGGAGCGGATGGACGAGATCATCCGCGGCATCGGGCGGACGCCGAAACAGCGTTCGACCCCTTATGGCGAGCCGCCGGCGGCGCAGGTGCGGCGTTCGTACGATGCGCCGGAGATGGAGCCGATCGTGCTCACGCCGGTGAAGAAGTACGCGCGGGTGGAGCGCGCGGAGGCGACGGCGCCGTAGGGGGTGGCCAGAATCCGATGCGCGATTGCGTTGGGGCGTGCGAAAGGGCGGCCGGCGTGGCCGCCCCTTTGCTGTTCGCGCCGGGTCAGTCGTCGATGTCGCCGCCGTCGCTGGGTAGGGTGAAGTCGTTGCGGGAGGGCGCGGGACCGGCGGGTGCCTGGTCGTCGGGCCCGAGGGGTGGGGTGGAGATGTTCATGAGCACCACCTCTTCATCGCCGGCGGGTTGGGCGCTGTGGTAGGCGCCCACCGGGACGGAGATGCAGCCGTAGGGCTCGAGCGGGGTGAAGACGCCGTCGATCTCGATGAGGGCGCGGCCATGGAGGCAGATGTAGATCTGGTTGGACTTCGCGTGCACGTGGCGGTTGACGGCGTGCTCTTCGGCGCGGATGCGGAAGACGCGGACGCTGGCCTTCGTGTTCTCGAAGTCCTGCAGCAGGTCGTAGGAACCGACGCGAACGGGACGCGCGAGGCTCATGGTGACACCCCCTTCGGCGGATTGGGACTCAGGCGGCGGTCAGGCCGCCATCGATGCCGATGGCCTGGCCGGTCATGTACATGGGGCAATCGAGCAGGAGGAAGGCGGCGAGCTGGGCCACTTCGAGCGGCTTGCCGTAGCGCCACTGGGGCGTCGTGGTCTCGTAGCGTTCGTAGGCTTTGCCGCCTTCGCCTTCCTGGATGCGGCCCATCATGGTGCCTTCGACGGGGCCGGGGCAGAGGGCGTTGACGGCGATGCCGTAGCGGGCGAACTCGATGGCGGCGGTCTTCGTGAGGCCGATGACGGCGTGCTTGCTGGCGCCGTAGGCGGCGAGCATGGGGGTGGCGGTGAGGCCGCCGGTGGACGCCATGTTCACGATGCGGGGGGTGTCGGCGTGGTGCAGCAGGGGGAACATCGCCTTGAGGCCGAGGAACATACTGCGGAGGTTGACGTTCATCACGCGGTCCCACATATCGGTGGGATAGCTCATGAGGGGGGCCTGGGCGCCTTCGATGCCGGCGAGGTTGAGGAAGAAGTTGGCTTCGCCCCAGATATCGCGGCAGCGGCTGGCATAGCCGGCGACGTCGCCTTCGATGGAGACATCGGCGATGGCGGTTTCGGCGATGCCGCCGAGGGCGCGAATGGCGTTGGCGGCGCGGTCCGCATAGTCCTCGGTGCGATCGACGCAGAGCACGCCGACGCCGCGGCGGGCGAGCTCCTGGCAAACGGCGATGCCGATATCACCGCCGGCCCCGGTAACGACTCCGACCTTCCTGTCCATGGCTACTCCTCAGAGAACTCTTCCTGTTGAGGCTCCATGGTCAGTCTCCGACCCGCGTCAATTGCACCGCCGAACGGCCAGACCTGACGGTCCGCAGGGCCGCACGGACACGAGCGAGGGCCCCGGGCGGACTGAACGGGGGCAAAATGGGCGAGTACGGTGAATTCGATGAGCCCGGAAGCGGCACGCGGACTGACGGCGGAGGAAGCGCGAGTGCGCTTGGCGGCGGATGGGCCGAACGAGCTGCCGCCGCCGGCGACGGTCGCGGCGTGGCGGCACCTGTTCGCGCAGATGACGCACTTCTTCGCCGCGTTCCTGTGGGCGGCGGGCGCGCTGGCAATCGTGGCGAGGATGCCGCAGCTGGGGATCGCGATCTTCGCGGTGGTGGTGATCAACGGGGTGTTCGCCTTCGCGCAGGAGCACCGGGCGGAGCGCGCGGCGCACGAGCTGCGGACGCTGCTGCCGCGGCGGGTGACGGTGGTGCGCGACGGCCGCACGTTCGAATGCGACGCGGCGGAGCTGGTGCTCGGAGACCTCGTGCAGCTGGCGGCGGGCGACCGGATCTCGGCGGATCTGCGCGTCGTGGAGGCGCACGCGCTGGCGGTCGATACCTCGGCGATGACGGGCGAAAGCGTGCCGGTAACGCCGGCCGCGGGGGAGGACGCGTTCGCGGGCACGTTCGTCACCTCGGGGGAGGGGGCGGGCGTGGTGACGGCGACGGGTTCGCGCACGCGCATCGCGGGGATCGCGCAGCTCACGACGGGGACGCGAAGGCAGCCGACGCCGCTGGCGCGCGAACTGAACCGGGTGGTGCGCATCGTCGCGGGCGTCTCGCTGGGGGTCGGGCTGTTCTTCTTCGTGATCGCGCTGCTGGTGGGGACATCGGAGCGCGATGGGTTCCTGTTCGCGATCGGGGTGACGGTGGCGCTGGTGCCGGAGGGGCTGCTGCCGACGGTGACGCTTTCGCTGGCGATCGGGGCGCAGCGCATGGCGCGGCGGAACGCGCTGGTGCGAAGGCTCGAAGCGGTTGAGACGCTCGGTTCGGCGACGTTCGTGTGCACGGACAAGACGGGGACGCTGACCATGAACCAGGTGTCGGTGGTCGCGGTGTGGACGCCGGCCGGCGAGGTGAGCATCGCGGCGCGCGGCTACGACCCGGCGGGCGGCATCGAGGCGGAGGGCGCCACGCGGGCAGCGCTGGAGCGGCTCGCGACGGCGGCGTGCCGGGCATCGACCGGGCGGGCGGTGGAGGTGAACGGGCGATGGGAGCCGCGGGGAGACCCGATGGAGGCGGCGCTGCACGTGCTCGGGCTGCGAATTGGGGTCGATATCGATGCGCTGGAGGCGGCCGAACCGGCGGTGGCGCGCTTCCCCTTCGATGCCGAACGCAAACGGATGGCGGTCGCGACCGGGGCCGCCGTCTACGTGAAGGGCGCGCCGGAGCGGGTGCTGCCGCTCTGCACCGCCGTGGAGGGTGCAACGGAGGCAGTGGCACGGCTGGCGGAGCGCGGACTCCGGGTCCTGGCGGTGGCTTCGCGGACTTCGCGCGAACGGCCCGGGACCGCCGAGGAGGCGGAACGCGGGCTCGAGCTGCTCGGGCTGGCGGCGTTCGAGGACCCGCCCCGGCCGGAGGCGAAGGCGGCGATCGCGGCGTGCCGGGCAGCGGGCGTGAAGGTGGCGATGGTGACGGGCGACCACGCGGCGACGGCGCTGGCGATCGCGCGGGAGGTCGGTCTCGCGGTGGAAGGTTCGATGGTGGTCGAGGGGGCGGACCTGCCGGCGGACGGACAGCTGCTTGGGGCGCTGGTGGACCGCGACGGGCTGGTGGTCACGCGCGTTTCGCCCGAGGACAAGCTGCGCATCGCGCGGGCGCTGCGCGGGCGCGGGCACGTGGTGGCGATGACGGGCGACGGGGTGAACGACGGCCCGGCGCTGCACGAAGCGGACATCGGCGTGGCGATGGGACGGTCGGGGACGGATGTGGCGCGCGAGGCGGCGGACCTGGTGCTGCTGGACGACAACTTCGCGACGATCGTGGCGGCGATTGAGGAAGGGCGGGCGACGTTCGCGAACATCCGCCGCTTCCTGACGTACCACCTGACCGACAATGTGGCCGAGCTGACGCCGTTCGTGGTCTGGGCGCTCTCGGGCGGGCGCTTCCCGCTGGCCATCGGCGTGCTGCAGGTGCTTTGCCTCGATATCGGGACGGACCTGACGCCGGCGCTGGCGCTGGGGGCGGAACGGCCGACGGAGCGCTCCGTGCGGCGTCCGCTGGCGGGGCGCCACCTCATCGACCGGAAGGTGCTGACGCGGGTGTTCGGGGTGCTGGGGCCGGTGGAGGCGGTGATGGAGATGGCCGCGTTCGTGGCGGTGATGCTGGCGGCGGGCTGGCGCCCGGGCGAGGGCTTCCCGGGTGGCCACGTGCTGCTCCAGGCGAGCGGCGCGGCGTTCACGGCGGTGGTGCTGGGGCAGCTGGCGAACGCGTTCGCATGCCGGAGCACGACCGTGTGGCCGGGGGCTTTGGGCTGGGGGACGAACCGGGGGCTGTTGGCGGCGGTGGCGATCGAGGCGATGCTGCTGGTGGTATTCCTGTTCGTGGGGCCGCTGGCGGAGCTGCTGGGGCATGCGCCGCCGACGCTCCCGGGGCTGGCGATGGCGGCACTGGGGGCGCCGGCGGTGCTCGGCGCGGACGCGCTGCAGAAGTGGCTGCGGCGGCGGCCGCGGGTGGGAACCTGAACGGAAGGGGCGGGGTTCTGTCGCCTTGCCATTGCGGGGAAGCGGTTCCATACTTAGCTCTTGATCCGCTCCGGCGGATCGTTTTTGTGTTGGCCTACGAGAGGACCCGGGCCCGGGTGGCGCAAATGGCAGCGCAGCCGATTTGTAATCGGCCGGTTAGGGGTTCGAGTCCCCTCTCGGGCTCCAGCGCAGGGCTTCGCTTCGGCGGAGCCGCCATCGTGGAGAGATGGCCGAGTGGTTAATGGCAGCAGACTGTAAATCTGCCGCGCGACGCGCTTCGTAGGTTCGAATCCTGCTCTCTCCACCACCATCCGGCTACCGGCCTGCTAGCCGTCAGCCCGTTCCACGCGCACCGGATGCCGGTGCGACCGTCACCGAGCCAGGAGCTCACAGCTAGCAGCCAGCGCCCTCATAGCTCAGTCGGCAGAGCGCGTTCTTGGTAAGAACGAGGTCTCCAGTTCGAATCTGGATGAGGGCTCCAGAAGCAACGAACCCGGCGGCGATGGCGCCGCCGGCCCCCGCCCACCAGAAAGCCCGGAGGCAGAACAGCGATGGCGAAGGCGAAATTCGAGCGAACGAAGCCGCATGTGAACGTGGGGACGATCGGCCACGTGGACCACGGCAAGACGACGCTGACGGCGGCGATCACGAAGGTGCTGGCGCTCAAGGGCGATGCCCAGTTCCGGGCGTTCGATTCCATCGACAATGCGCCGGAAGAGCGCGCGCGCGGCATCACGATCGCGATTGCGCACGTGGAGTACGAGACGGAAGCGCGCCACTACGCGCACGTCGACTGCCCGGGCCACGCGGACTACATCAAGAACATGATCACCGGTGCGGCCCAGATGGACGGCGCGATCCTGGTGGTGGCTGCCCCCGAAGGGCCGATGCCGCAGACGCGCGAGCACATCCTGCTGGCGCGCCAGGTGGAAGTGCCGGCGCTGGTGGTGTTCCTGAACAAGGTCGACATGATGGAGGACGAGGAGCTGCTGGAGCTCGTGGAGCTGGAGCTGCGCGAACTGCTGACGAGCTACGAGTTCCCCGGGGACGACATCCCGATCATCCGCGGGTCCGGGTTGAAGGCGCTGGAATCGGCGTCGACGGACCCGAACGCGCCCGAGTACAAGTGCATCACCGAGCTGATGGACGCCGTGGACAGCTACATCCCGACGCCCGAGCGGCCGCTGGACAAGCCGTTCCTGATGCCGGTGGAAGACGTCTTCGGGATCAAGGGCCGCGGCACGGTGGTGACGGGCCGGATCGAGCGCGGCGTCGTGAAGACGGGCGAAGAAATCGAGATCATCGGCATCACCGCCACGCGCAAGACGACGGTCACGGGCGTGGAGATGTTCAAGAAGCTGCTCGACGAAGGCCAGGCGGGCGATAACGTCGGCTGCCTGCTGCGCGGCGTTGAGCGGGACGACGTGCAGCGCGGGCAGGTGCTCGCGAAGCCGGGGTCGATCAAGCCGCACACGAAGTTCGATGCGCAGGTGTACGTGCTCTCGAAGGAAGAGGGCGGGCGGCACACGCCGTTCTTCAACGGGTACCGGCCGCAGTTCTACCTGCGGACGACAGATGTGACGGGCGCCATCAAGCTTCCGGAAGGGGTGGAGATGGTGATGCCCGGGGACAACGTGGTGATGGCGGTGGAGCTCATCCAGCCGGTCGCGATCGAGGAAGGGCTGCGCTTCGCCATTCGCGAAGGCGGCCGCACCGTCGGCGCCGGCGTCGTCACCAAGGTCAGCGAGTAGGCCGCCGAAGGGCGGGGAGGGTAGAGCCATGGCCAAGGCCAAGGGCGATCGCATCATCGTTCATCTGCAGAGCACGGAAGGGCCGGTGTTCCGGTACACGACGCAGAAGAACCGCCGGAACGATTCGGCGCGCATCGAGCTGAAGAAGTATCACCCGGGCCTTCGCCGGCACGTGGTGTTCCGGGAGACCCGGTAACTTCGATGGCACGCACACCGCGACGCCGCGTGGAAGCCACTCCTGGTGCGGGCACGCCTTCGGGCGAGCCTGCTCCGCGGCGCGTTCGCGAGAACCTGCCCCGGCCGGCCGCCGCCCCGATTGCATCGCGGGCGACGACGGGCGGGATGCAGGCTGCTCCCGCCCGCCGCCGCAGCCCGCTGGCTTCGATTTCGAAGCTCCAGCCTTCGTTCATCGCCGATATCGTCTCGGAATTGCGCAAGGTGACGTGGCCGACGTTTTCGGAGACGCGTTACCTGACGACGGTGGTCGCGATTGTGGCCGGCGTCATGGGGCTGTTCCTTGGCGGGCTCGACCTCGCCTTCGGGTGGGCGATCGAGAAGCTGTTCTTCTAAGCCTATGAGCAATGAACCGCGATCCCAGGCCCTTTCGGATGAACCGGCCGCGCCCAAGCGGAAAGCACCGGTGCGCCGCCGCAAGGACGACGACATCGCCGAGCAGGAACAACTGACCGACGAGGAGATCACCGCCGGAGGGCGGAACTGGTATTTCCTGCACACCTATAGCGGGCACGAAAACAAGGTGCGCCACGCGATCAAGAGCACGGTCGAGCAGGCCGACGCGCGGGACAAGATCTTCCACGTGGTCGTCCCCACGGAGGACGAGATCGAGATCCGCGAGGGGCAGCGCCGGACGGTGAAGCGGAAGCTCTACCCGGGGTACGTGCTCGTGCAGACGATCACGCTCAAGGAAGGCGACCCGGATTCGGACGAGGCCTGGCACATGATCCGGAACACGACGGGTGTGACGGGGTTCGTGAGCTCGGGGACGCGGCCGGTGCCGCTTTCGCCGGAGGAAGTGAGCCACATCCTGCGGGCGATGCGGATGGAGCAGCCGCGGGTGCGGGTGGGCTTCATCCCGGGCCAGAACGTGCGCATCATCACGGGCCCCTTCGAGGATTTCGTCGGGACGGTCGACGAGATCGATACGGAGAAGGGGAAGGTGAAGGTGCTGGTGAACATGTTCGGGCGGGAGACGCCGGTGACGCTGGACTTCCTGGAAGTCGAAAAGCTGTAGCGGCACGCAGGGAACGAATGCGAGACGCCCGGCCGGGTTGGCCGGGCGTCTTTGTGTGTGGGGGTGGACGACACATCTAGCGGCTGGAGATAGGGTTGGTGCGCCGGGCGCGATCCCTTATTGCCCCGCCGGCACATAAGCCGACAAGACGCAGCCCGTTATTTCACGAATGGGCCCTTCCGTGAAATAAGGACGGTGGCCGGGCAGCCGGGCGTCTCTGTGTGGCGAATCCTTCATCGTGGGGCGGGTGCGCGGAAACGAAAATTTCGTTAGGATGCGCGGGTGAGTGAAGCCGCCAACCCCGCGCAGCGCATCATCGCGCGGTTTGGCGGCCAATCCGCGCTCGCCGAACTGCTCGGCAAGCGGCAAAGCACCATCCAACACTGGGCGAAAACCGGGCGCATCCCGGCGCAGTGGCACCGGCCGCTGATGTCGCTCGCCCGCCAACGTCACGTCATTCTCGAACCAAAGGATTTCGTCAGCATGCAGGCACAGACTGTCGCGCCGGCCGAGGGCAAGCTCGGCGTCCTCGTGGTGGGCCTTGGGGCCGTGGCCACGACGTTCATCGCGGGTGTGGAGAACGCTCGCCGGGGCCACGGGGCGGCGATTGGCTCGCTCACGCAGATGGGCACGATCCGCCTGGGCAAGCGCACGGAAGGGCGTTCGCCGCTGATTCGCGACTTCGTGCCGCTGGCGAGCCTGGACCAGCTGGTCTTCGGGGCGTGGGACCCGATCCCGGACGATGCCTACGCTTCGGCGCTGAACGCGGGGGTGCTCGACCGGCACCAGCACCTGGACCCGATCGCGGAGTTCCTGAAGACGATCAAGCCGATGCCGGCGGTGTTCGACCAGTATTACGTCAAGCGCCTGCACGGGACGAACGTGAAGTCGGGCGCGACGAAGATGGACCTGATGAACCAGATCCGGGAGGACATCCGGCGCTTCAAGGCGGAGAACGGGTGTGACCGGCTGGTGATGGTGTGGGCGGCTTCGACGGAGATCTTCATGGAGGAGGCGGACTGCCACCGCAACCTGGAGGACTTCGAGGCGGCGCTGGAGGTGAACCACCAGGCGATCGCGCCTTCGATGCTGTACGCCTACGCGGCGCTGCTCGAGGGGGTGCCGTTCGCGAACGGCGCACCGAACCTGACGGCGGACATCCCGGCGCTGGTGAAGCTGGCGAACGACCGGGGGGTGCCGATCGGGGGGAAGGACTTCAAGACGGGGCAGACGCTGCTGAAGACGGTCATCGCGCCGATGCTGAAGGCGCGCATGCTGGGCCTGGCGGGCTGGTATTCGACGAACATCCTCGGCAACCGGGACGGCGAGGTGCTGGACGACCCGGAGAGCTTCAAGACGAAGGAAGAGTCGAAGCTCGGGGTGTTGGAGTACATCCTGCAGCCGGATGTGTACCCGGAACTCTACGGGGATGTCTACCACAAGGTGCGGATCAACTACTACCCGCCGCGTGGTGACAACAAGGAGGGCTGGGACAACATCGATATCTTCGGCTGGATGGGGTACCCGATGCAGCTGAAGATCGACTTCCTCTGCCGGGATTCGATCCTGGCGGCGCCGATCGTGCTGGACCTGGCGCTCTTCTTCGACCTTGCGCAGCGATCGGGGATGAAGGGCATCCAGGAGTGGCTTTCGTTCTACTTCAAGAGCCCGCAGCACGCGCCGGAGCTGTACCCGGAGCACGACCTGTTCATCCAGCAGACGAAGCTGAAGAACACGCTGCGCTGGCTAATGGGCGAAGAGCAGATCACGCACCTGGGGATCGAGTACTACGAGGACTACGAGAAGGAAGATTAGTTCCCAGTTCCCGGTTGTCAGTTCCCAGGATTAGGGAGGGCCCGCTTCGCGGGCCCTTTCTGTTGCTCATCGGACGGCCGCTTCTGCGACGGTGATGAGCGCCGAGAGGGGCACGTCGAGGCCGGTGACCACGGTTTGAATCCCGCGCGCGGAGTCCCAGACGACGACGATGGCGGGGCCGAACCCCTCATCGAGGATCGGTTTCCCCACGGCGGCCGGGAGGCCGGCGATCGTGGTGGCCGACCACCGTCCGGCCGCGATGTCCGAGTCCTGGGCGGGGAACTGTTTGAAACCGCGGTAGATACCGACCGCGCCCCCGTGATCGATATCGAACCACGACGCCTCGCCGGTCCGGATCTTGCGCTCGGCATCCGGCGCGGGCCGCAGTGCGTAGGACCGCTCCACCAGGACGACCTGGCCATCACATGCGATGGCCGACTCCGAGTCGATGACCGCGGAAGCCGGCACCGGCAGCGTACCGAGGGTGAGCGGGCCGGCATCGAGCCCCGCCAGGGGAACCGACCGAGCCGTCTGATTCGTGCAGCGCCCGCTACTCGCGACGCTGACCGTTGGGCCGACCGCGATGCCGTTGATGACCTGATCGAAGCGCGGACGGGCGCGATCGGCTTCCAGGAAGGCGACACCCCAGAGGGGGAAGGATGTGTCCGGCCTGGCCCCGGGGATCGGCGTCGCCGGCTGCGTGGACGCGACGGGCGACACGACCGGGTCGCGGCCGGCACGGGCAAGGGCGTCCTCCCGCCCACCCTCGTGCCGGCCGAACAGGAACGCCACGACGGCAAGCCCGGCGAGCGCCCCGGCCAGCACCATCGCGCCATGTCGCGGGCGCGACAGGAGCCGCCTCGGATGCTGATTTCGGTTCATCGGTCTCTCCGACCGCCCTCGGTTTCCTTCCCCGCTCCTACGTTGGCGGAGCAGGGCGCGTTTGTCGTGCCTTCGCGGCTCAACGAGGCAGGTCCATCACGGCTTTGGGGCGTTAGCGGCGGATGGTGCGGAGGGCGACGAGGTGCCAGGTGACGCCGATGCCGACGGCGGCGAGGATGCCTTCGACCCACCAGGTTTCCTGGAAGAACCAGCCGGTGACGCCGAGGCCGAGCCAGAGGGAGCCGATGGACCACATCTTCGTGCCGAAGGTGGCGCCGCGCTCTTCCTTATATTCGCGCAGGTAGCGGCCGAAGAGGCGGTTGGTGGTGAGCCAGCGGTAGGCGCCGGGGGAGCTCTTGCCGAAGCAGGCGGCGGCGCCGAGGAAGAACACGGTGGTCGGCAGCAGGGGGAGGAAGATGCCGGCGACGCCGATGCCGACGAGGAGGGCGCCGAGGCTGAAGAAGGCCCAGCGCACGAGCCGGTGGCGGTCCGGGCGAGAAGCTTCCAATTCTGCCATTTCGAGGGCGGGCGCCTGCTGCATGAGAGCTTCAGTATGACAGGCGGCGGACGTGCTGTCAGCCGCGGTGGGGCGAGAGCAGGGAGATTCGAACGAAGGATGAGGGCTCTGCCGCGTGCTCCCGCGTAGCCTTGCGCGCGGATACGCTTGAGGCATGTCAGTGACCCAGGAAGCCCTCGACGCCGTCGCCCTCAGCCGTGCGGAATACGACCTCCTCGTGGAGCGCTTGGGGCGCGAGCCGAACGCGGTGGAGCTGGGCATGTTCGGTTCGCTCTGGAGCGAGCATTGCGGCTACAAGAACAGCAAGCCGCTGCTTTCGCTCTTCCCGACGGGCGGCGACCGCATCCTGACGAAGGTGGGCGCGGAGAACGCGGGCGCGATCGACATCGGCGATGGGCTGTGCGTGGTGATGAAGGTGGAATCGCACAACCACCCCTCGGCCATCGAGCCGTACCAGGGGGCGGCGACGGGCGTGGGCGGCATCGTGCGGGACATCTTCGCGATGGGGGCTTACCCGGTGGCGATCCTGGACTCGCTGCGCTTCGGGCCGGTCTGGGACGCGCAGAACCGGTTCCTGTTCGATGGTGTGGTCGCGGGTATCGGCGGGTACGGCAACTGCCTGGGCATTCCGAATGTGGGCGGCGAGGTGTTCTTCGCGGCGGCGTACAACGGGAACCCGCTGGTGAACGCGATGTGCGTGGGCGTGGCGGAAACGGCGAAGCTGCTGAGCGCGCGGGCGCGGGGGGCGGGCAACGCGCTGCTGCTGGTCGGTTCAGACACGGGCCGGGACGGCATCCACGGCGCGAGCGGGCTCGCGAGCCGCACGGACCCGGAGGCGCGCTTCGAGGAGATGCGCCCGGCGGTGCAAGTGGGCAACCCGTTCATGGAGAAGCTGCTCATGGAGGCGTGCTACGAACTCGCTTCGCAGCACGGCGACTGGATTGTGGGGCTGCAGGACCTCGGCGCGGCGGGCCTGACGAGTTCGGTGGTGGAGTGCTGCGCGAAGGGGAACTCGGGCGCGCGGCTGGACCTTTCGCGGGTGCCGCGTCGCGAGCAGGGGATGACGGCGTACGAGATCATGCTCAGCGAAAGCCAGGAGCGGATGCTGGTGATCGCGAAGCGCGAGCATGTGGACGACGTGACGGCGCTCTTCCAGCACTGGGAGCTGCACTGCGAGGAGATCGGGCAGGTCACCGACGGGCAGGACGTGGTGATCATCGACAACGGGGTCGAGGTGGCGCGGGTGCCGGTGGAGATCGCGACGGACCCGCCGCTGTACCGCCGGCAGGGCGTGCCGCCGGAGGAGCTGGCGGAGCTGAACACGTTCGACCCCGGGAGCCTGCCCGATATCGAGGCGGGGCACGCGACGGAGGTGCTGCTGCGGCTCCTGGGGCGCCCGAATATCGCGAGCAAGCGGGGCGTCTACCGCCAGTACGACCAGCAGGTGCTGAACAACACGGCGGTGCAGCCGGGCGGCGACGCGGCCGTCCTGCGGGTGGCGGGGACGAACCGGGGCATCGCGCTGACGACGGACTGCAACCCGCGCTACTGCTACCTGGACCCGTACATCGGCGGCGCCATCGCGGTGGCCGAGGCGGCGCGCAACATCGTCTGCACGGGGGCTTCGCCGGTGGCGATCACGGACTGCCTGAACTTCGGAAACCCGGAGAAGCTGGACGTGTATTACCAGCTCTCGCAGGCAGTGCGCGGGATTTCGGAGGCGTGCGCGACGTTCGACACGCCGGTCGTGAGCGGCAACGTCAGCCTGTACAACGAAACCGCCGGGCGGCCGGTATACCCGACGCCGGTCATCGGCATGCTCGGCCTGCTGGACGATGTCTCGAAGCATCTGCAGTCCGGCTTCCGGGATGCGGAGGCGGCGGTGTACCTGCTGGGGGCGGGGGTCGAGCAGGCGGCGGTGTCGCTTTCGGGGTCGGAGTTCCTGGAGGCGGAGCACGGGCGCGTGGCGGGGCTGCCGCGCGTCGACCTCGAGGCCGAGGGACGGCTGCAACGGCTGGTGCTGCGGCTCGCGGCCGAGGGGCTGCTGAAGAGCGCGCACGACTGCGCGGACGGCGGCCTGGTCGTGACCATCGCCGAGAGCTGCATGATCGGCGGGATGGGCTTCGCCGGCGAAGCGGATGTGCCGGGCCGGCTGGATGCGGCGCTCTTCGGCGAAGGCCAGGGGCGCATCGTCGTGAGTATCGGCGGCGGCGAGGCGCGCGTGGCGGACCTCGCGCGGGAGTATGGCGTGCCGGCGGCGCGGCTCGGGCGCACGGTCGCGGGCGATGGCTTCACGTTCGGGCCGGTGGACACGACGGTGAGCGCGATGACGGTGGCGTGGGAGTCGCTCATCGGCTGATGCCCGGGCCGAGGATGTTCCAGGGCGACAGGTAATGTCGCGAGATCGGCAATTCGGCCCGGAGCTTCCGGATGGCGCCCCGGAGAGCGCGATCGCGGGGGTTGCGCGCGTGCGCGGAGCCGGTCCTACACTCGCTCCACGGCAACCTTCGAGGGAGAGACAGCGTGCAAACGGCGTTCTATGAGGCGGACCCGTTCAGCGGGAGCAAGGGCGAGCACTTCGCGACGATCGAGTCGGACTACCGCTGGGAGAAGGGCGACGAGGTGTGGATCGAGGCGAAGGGGCGGCGGGTGAAGCTGCGTATCACGTGGGTGCATGTGACGGTGACGGATGCGGGGGTGAGCCGGGAGCTGCTCGGGCTGAAGCTGTAGCACCAGGACGGCTGTGGCCGGAGACACGACGAGGCCCGCGAATGTCGCGGGCCTCGTTTCGATCGATGCGGGAGGAGTCAGCCGCGGCGGCGAGCGACCGCGTAGGTGGTGGCGCCGGCAGCGGCCACGGCGGCGATGGCGGCGCCGAGGAGCAACTCAGCGGGGACACCGGAGTCATCGCTGGCGGCGAGGGCGCCCGTGCCGGTATCGGGGGGCTTGATGACGTCGGGGTTCACGCGCGGGGCCACGACGGAGAGGGTGGCGGCGCACTGGAGCACACCGGCGGTGACATTGACGACGAGGTTACCGGGATTCGTTCCAGCGGGAACGGAGAGGGTCGCCTTGCCGTCGGCGCCGGTGACGCCGGAAGAGCCACCTGCCACGCTGACGGGGACCGCCGGCGCGGGCTTGCCATCGGCGAGGATGGTCGTGACGGTGAGGGTCGCGGTGCTATTGGTCTGCACGCTGGTCGCGGAAGGGGCGACGGTGCACACGCCGAGCGGCGCGGGGTACTGGGCAGAGACGGTGCTGAGCCCCATCCCGGCCACGGTTGCCAGGGCAAACCCGGCACCAGCCATAACTCTAAGCCGCATCGTTGGACTCCAATGGAGTAGGTCCGGCCATGCTAGTCCTAATTCGGAGGATTATTCAAGCGTTACCACACTGTCACTGAGAGGCAACGCACATTCCGGGGACGTTCGGCCGTGGCCGGGCCACGTGCGCTCAACCCCGGTGGCGACGTTTCATGACGCCGGTTACTGGGGGGAACGGCGGGTGTAGCCGTAGGCATAGCCGTAGCCGTAGCGGAAGTGCCGCTTGCGGTCGGAGCCGTTGAGGACGACGCCGAGCAAGGGCTTCCGGCCGGCGCGCACGGCGGCGATGGTGTCTTCGAGGGCGCTGCGGCGCGTCTTGCCCTGGCGGGCGACGAGGAGCACACCATCGACGAGGGGCATCCAGAGCGACGCATCGGCGAGGCCCAGCATGGGCGGGCAGTCGATGACGATGATGTCGTAGAGCTCGGCGAGGGCGTCGATGGTCGCCTTCATTTTGCGCGAGCTGAGGAGCTCGGTCGGGTTGGGGGCGACGGGACCGCCGGTGAGCACGGCGAGGGATTCGCCGACGTGGTTCACGAAGGCGGGGAGGGCCTGCGGGTCGACGAGGAAGGTCGAGGTGAGGCCGGAGCTGTTCGGCAGCGAGAAGTAGCGGTGGGCGTCGGGCTTGCGGAGGTCGCCGTCGATGAGGAGGACGCGGCGGGAAGACTCGGCGAGGGCTTCGGCGAGGTTCGCGGCGGTCGTGCTCTTGCCTTCGCCCTGGCCGGGGCTGGTGACCAGCAGGACGCGGACGTCGCTGGCCATGAGGCCGAAGGCGAGGCTCGCCTGGACCTGCCGGTAGCTCTCGATGAGGTCGTCGCCGGGTTCGGCGGCGAGGATGCTGGGCACCCACTCGCGCTTGTCGGCGCCCTTGGGGACATCGGCGAGGAGGACGCTCCCCAGGTAGGGCACGGCCATGCGCTCGATGTCTTCGCGCTCTTTGACGCCGTCGTCGAAGTATTCGATGAGGGCGACGGCGGCGACCATGACCATGAGGCCGAGGATGAGGCCGAGGATGACGTTGACCTTGACGTTCGGCCGGATGGGGTCCTCCGGGGGGAGGGCGTTTTCGGCGACGAAGACGGTGTTCAGCGTGGTACGCGCCTCGGAGCCGGCGAGCTGGGCTTCTTCGACGTATCCGGGGAAGAGGCCGGCGACGGTGTTGGCGATGAGGGCGGCGCGATCGGCGTTCCGATCCTCGGCGAGGACTTCGATGAGCTGGGTCTCGGGGATGGCGCCGGCGGAGACCTTCTTCTGGAGGGTCTTGAGGCTGGTGTTGCCGAGGATGCCGGCGGCGCGTTCGAGGTTGTTCGAGGTGGTAACGAGTTCGGCGTAGGTGCGGGTGAGGGACTGGCTGCCCTGGATGTCCTGGAGGGAGGGGGCAGCCTGGTTTTCGCGCTGGTTGACGAGGATGACGGCGCGAGCCTGGTAGACGCGGTCCATGCGGGACGTAAGGAGGTATGCCGCTCCACCGGAGAGGACGCATCCGAGCACCACGATGAGCGCCCACCGCCGGGCGATCTTCAGGTAGTCGCGAAGCGTCATCGGTTACCTCTCGTCACGGCAGCAATGCTAGCACCCCTCGTGAGCGGTGGTGCGAGGGGCGGGACGCGCCGGAGCCGTACTGGAGAGGTATCGGCGTGAAGGACGGCGCCGGGTAGCGGGATGAGCCGGATTGGGGTGACCCGTGGCGAGAAAGCCCGTGCAATCGAAGGTTCTATGCGCGGACTTTGCTGAGAGGTAACAATGTGAATGGTTTCTCTTGACCAATCTTCGTTCTGACGACATGGTGTGCGCATGGTGGCAACCCGGGAACAAATCGCGCCGATGCGCCCTCGGGGCGCTTCCGCGGAGCCCGATTGGGCGGTGCCGGGGCCGGTGGCGAACGTTCGCGGGGTGCTGGATGCGCCGGCGCCGCTGGAGTTCCCGCCGCTAGGGATGCCGGGCTGGAAGCGTGCGTTCGATGTGATGGCGGCGCTGGGGCTGCTCGTCGCGGCATTCCCGCTGATGGCGATGATAGCGGCGGTGGTGGCGCTGACCTCGCGTGGCGGGGCGATCTACGCACAGACGCGCATCGGCCACGGGGGCCGCGCATTCACCTGCTTCAAGTTCCGGACGATGGTACGCGGCGCCGAACGGATGAAGCCGGCGCTGGAGGACGGCAACATCGCGCGCGGGCCGCTGTTCAAGATGCGGGCGGACCCGCGCTGCACGGCGATCGGGGCGGTGCTGCGCAAGACGAGCCTGGACGAGCTGCCGCAGCTGTGGAACGTGGTCCGAGGCGAGATGAGCCTTGTGGGGCCACGGCCGCCGTTGCCCGCGGAAGTGGCGCTGTACGAACCGCACCATTTCGCGCGGCTGATGGTGGTCCCGGGAATGACCGGGCTGTGGCAGGTGACGGCGCGCAAGCGGCACGATTTCGCCGACATGGTGGTGCTCGATGCCGAGTACGCGGCGACGCTGAGCCCGTGGACGGACCTTCGCATCCTGCTGAAAACGCTCCCGACCGTCTTGCGGGGCGACGGATCCTGCTGATGCCGGGAACAGGGCACGGGCGAGGGACTGCCGTGCGGCCGGGCTCCGGCAGAGGGTGACGCGCATCCGCGTCCTCATCGCGACCTCACAGTACTGGCCGGAAATCGCCGGGAACGCGCCGTACGTCACGGGGCTGGCCGAGGGGCTGGCAGTGGCTGGCCACCGGGTGACGGCGGTGACGGGTTACCCGCACTACCCGCAATGGCGGAGGCAGGGCCCGCTTCGGCTCTTTTCGCACGAGAAGCGAAACGGTGTGACGGTGCGGCGGCGGTGGCATTACGTGCCGGGCGCGCATTCCGCGCTTCACCGGCTGCTGTACGAGGCGACGCTGACCGCGGGAGGGCTGACGGCGATCGGCGCCAGGCGGCGGCCGGACGCGGTGGTTGGCGTGGTACCGAGCCTTTCGGGGGCGCTGCTCGCGGCAATCGCGGCGAAGGTGTACCGCAGACCTCTGGTGCTGGTCTTCCAGGACCTGATGGGGCGCGCGGCGGAGCAATCGGGATACGCGGGCGGGTCGCGGGTCGCGCGCACGCTGAGCCGCTTTGAGCTGGCGCTGGCGCGGCGGGCGGACGCGGTCGGGATCATCACGCCGGGGTTCCGGCAGTACCTGGAGGCGGGCGGAGTCTCGGCGGAACGAATCCACCGGGTACGGAACTGGCACCTCGGGGAACCTCCGAAGCAGGAGCGGGCGGAGACGCGGCGCGCGCTGGGATGGCCCGAGGACGCGTACATCTGCCTCCATGCGGGGAACATGGGGCACAAGCAGGGGCTTTCGAACCTGGTCGAGGCGGCGCGGCTGCTTCCCGGGGGTGCGGTGCGCATCGTGCTCGCGGGCGATGGCAACGAACGCGAACGGCTGGAGCGCGAGGCCTCGGACGTGCCCGGCGAGCGGATCACCTTCCTTGGGCCGCAGGCGCCGGGGGCCTACGAAGCGATGCTGGCGGCGGCGGATGTGCTCCTTGTGAACCAGCTGCCGGCGGTTTCGGACATGGCGCTGCCGAGCAAGCTGACGTCGTACTTCGCGGCGGGGAGGCCGGTGGTGGCGGCGGTGGCGGCGGAGAGCGAGGCGGCGCACGAGGTGACACTTGCGGGGGCGGGTATCGTTGTGCCCGCGGGAGAGCCGGGACAGCTGGCGGACGTGCTGCTGTCGCTACACCGTGAGCCCGGGAAGGCCGACACTTTTGGAGAGGCCGGGCGAGCGTACGCGACGCGCGCGCTGTCCCGGGACGCTGCCCTCGCGGAGTACGAAGCGATGATCCGATCGGCGATCGACCGCACACCATGAGCGACGGGCCGCGGCGCGCGCTCGTGACGGGTATCACGGGTCAGGATGGTTCGTACCTGGCCGAGCTGCTGCTTGCGAAGGGGTACGAGGTTCACGGGCTGCTGCGGCGTTCGAGCACGTTCTCGACGGACCGCATCGAACACCTGTACCACGACCCGCACGAGGGCGGGGTGCACCTGACGCTGCATCACGGCGACATCCTCGATACGAGCTCGCTGGTACGGGTGCTTTCGCGGGTGCGGCCGGACGAGGTGTATAACCTGGCGGCGCAGAGCCACGTGGCGGTGAGCTTCGAAATGCCGGAGTTCACGACGGATGCGGTGGCGATCGGGAACCTGCGGCTGCTGGAGGCGATTCGCGAAGCCGGGATCCAGTGCCGCTTCTACCAGGCGGGCAGCTCGGAGATGTTCGGGAAGGTGGCGGAGACGCCGCAGCGGGAGGAGACGCCGTTTCACCCGCGCAGCCCGTACGCGGTGGCGAAGGTGTTCGCGCATCACATGACGGTGCACTACCGCGAGGCGTACGGGATGTTCTGTTCGAACGGCATCCTGTTCAACCACGAATCGCCGCGACGGGGCGAAACCTTCGTGACGCGAAAAGTGACGCGGGCGGTGGCGCGCATCGTGGCAGGCAAGCAGGAGAAGCTGTACCTCGGCGCGATGCACGCGCAGCGCGACTGGGGATACGCGCCGGAGTATGTGGAAGCGATGTGGCGCATCCTGCAACATTCGCAACCGGACGACTTCGTGATTGCGACGGGGGAGACGCACTCGGTGGCGGAGTGGGTGGAAGCAGCGTTCCGGGCGGTGGGAGCGGAGTGGCGCGAATTCGTCGAACATGACCCGCGGTACGACCGGCCGGCGGAGGTGGACCTGCTACTGGGTGATGCCTCGAAGGCGCGGGACGTGCTCGGGTGGGAGGCGAAGGTTCGCTTCGAGGAGCTGGTGCGCATCCTCGTGGCGGCGGACCTGAGGGCGGAGGGCCTGAATCCCGACGGGGTGATGGCGAATGGCTGAGCACTGGCCCCGGCGGCGCGTCGTGGTCACGGGTGGCTCGGGCTTCCTCGGGCGGTTCGTGGTGGCGGAACTGGCGGCCCGGGGGGCGACGAACGTCTTTGTGCCGCGTTCGCGGGAGTACGACCTGCGCGACCGGGAGGCGATCCGGCGCATGCTGGCCGACGCGCGCCCGGAGGTGGTGATCCACCTGGCGGCGGTGGTCGGGGGGATCGGCGCCAACCGCGAGAACCCGGGACGGTTCTTCTACGACAACGCGATCATGGGGATCGAGCTGATCGAGCAGGCGCGCCTCGCCGGGGTCGCGAAGTTCGTGACGGTGGGGACGGTGTGTTCGTACCCGAAGTTCGCGCCGGTGCCGTTCCGGGAAGAGGACCTCTGGGAGGGGTACCCGGAGGAGACGAACGCGCCGTATGGGCTGGCGAAAAAAATGCTGCTGGTGCAGGGACAGGCTTACCGTCAGCAGTACGGGTTCAACGTCATCCACCTGGTGCCGGTGAACCTGTTCGGGCCACACGACAACTTCGACCCGGCGAGTTCTCACGTCATCCCCGCGCTCATTCGCAAGTGCCTCGAAGCGCGCGACGCGGGTGCGAGCGACGTTGAGCTGTGGGGGACGGGTTCGGCGTCGCGGGAGTTTCTCTACGTGGAGGATGCCGCGCGAGGCATCGTGATGGCGGCCGAAGCGTACGACGGCGAGGAGCCGGTGAACCTCGGGGTGGGGCACGAGATGAGCATCCGGGAGCTGAGCGGTGCGATCGCCGCGGCGACCGGGTACGAGGGCGCTTTCCGCTGGGACCCATCGAAGCCTGACGGCCAGCCAAGACGGGCACTGGACACGAGGCGTGCCCGCGATCGGTTCGGGTTCACGGCCTCGATCCCGTTCGAGGAAGGGCTGCGGCGAACGGTGGCGTGGTACGAGGGCGCCCGCGCGGACACGCCGGTGAGCGCGTAACCCCGGTGGCGCGCCGGGCGATTCCGCTCGCACGGCGCCATGCCGAGGTCGCGTCCTCCATCACGGCCGGGCTGGTGATCCAGGGGTCGCTGGTGGTGAGCGGGCCGCTGGGGGCGCGCATCCTGGGGCCGGAGGACCGCGGCCACCTTGCACTGCTGCTGATCATGCCGGCGATCCTGGCGCACCTGGCGACGCTCGGGCTGCCGCTGGCGATCACGTTCCACATCGCGGCGGAGCCGGGGCATGCGCGCCCGGTGTTGCGGTCGCTGGGGTGGCTGACGGTCGTGCCGGCCATCGCACTGGGGGCGGCGAACGCGGCGTTCGTGGCCGTGGTGTACGAAGGCGGCGAACGGTATCTGCTCGCGACGGGGCTGATTGCGGCGGCGTTCGTACCGGCGTGGGTGGCACACCAGTACGGGCTGGCGTTGCTGCAGGGCCTCGGGCGGCGGGGGTGGTTTCAGACGTTGCGGGTGCTGCCTTCGCCCCTGTATTGCGCGGCGCTGGTGCCCCTGTTCCTCGCGGATGGGCAGCGGCTGCCCGAGGTGATGGGGGCGTGGGTGGGGATGCACGTCGTCGGCGCGGCCTTGAGCCTGTGGGCGGGACTGCGGGGGCTGCCCGGCGAAGTAGCGGGAGCGCCTTCTGGCGCGGGGTTGCGACGGTTCGGGCTGCGTTCGATGGTCGGTGCGATTTCGCCGATCGAGACCTTCCGGATCGACCAGTTGCTGGTGGGTGTGCTGCTTTCGCCGGCACAGCTGGGGATCTATGTCGTGGCGCTGGCGTTCGTGAACCTGCCGCGCTTCATCTCGGCGAGCATCGGGGCGGTGGCGTATCCGCGGGTGGCGGCGGCGGTGGCCCGCGAACGGACGCTCGTGGGCGGCATCGCGCGGCACCATGTGCTGCTGACGTTGCTCGTGGTAACCCCGGCGGTGGCGCTGGCGATGGCGTTCGTGCCGTGGGTGATTCGCGTGTTCTTCGGGGAGGAGTTCGCGAGCGCGGGCACGACGGCGCGGATCCTGCTCGCGGGGTCGGTGCTGTTCGCGGTCGACCGGGTGCTGGGCGATTGCGCGCGGGGCGCGGGGCTCGGCGCGATCGACACCGTCGCGGAGGTGGCGTCGTGGGTCTCGCTGCTGGCGGCGGCGGCGGTGCTCGTGCCGCTGTTCGATACAAACGGCGTGGCAGCGGCCCTGGGCGTGGCCGGCGCGGTCAGCCTGGGGCTGCTGACGGTGCTGTGGTTGCGAAGCGGCGTGGGCGCGGCGGCGGCGGCTTCGGCCCCGGAACGTGCACTGCGGACCTCGGACGGCCGATAACATGGCAGGAATGGCAGTACGAACCTTCCCGGCGGCGACGGCGCGTGTCCCGGCGCGGGTGACCCTGGCGCTGGCGGCGCTGGTGGCCGCCGCGGCGGCAGGGGCGACCGCGGCCGCGCTGGGGGTCTCGCCGGGGGTGGCCATGCTCGTGGCCTCGGGCGCCGCGCTGCTGACGCCGTTCGCGCGGGCGGTGCATCTGCGGCGGTTCGACCCCTTCGAGCCGATTTTCGTGGCGGTGGTGGCGCACGGGACGATGTTCGTCGTGCGGCCGGCGGCGGAGCTGGCGCGCGGCGACCTGGTGTACTGGCGGCCGACGCGGGTGATCGACACGTCGGGGACGATGGACACGGTGATCGGGCTCGGGCTGGCGGCCTCGGTAGCGCTGGTTGTGGGGTATTACCTGCCGGTTGGGCCGCGGCTGGCGCGACGGGTACGGCCACCGGCGGCGGCGCCGCATGCCGATTCGATCCTCGCGGGGGCACTGCTGACGGCGCTGGCAGGCATGGTGCTCTTCAGCCTGTTCCTGATGACCTCGGGTGGGACTGCGGCGGTGCGGTCGTTTCTCGCGGGGCGGGATATCTCGCAGGTGGGGTTGTACCGGCAGTCGACGGGATACCTGTACTACGGGCCGTTCCTGCTGATCCCGGCGGCGCTGCTGGCGGCGGCTGCTTCGCGGGCACGGCGGGACCTCGGGATCCTGGTGGTGGCGGCGCTGATCGCGGGGATGCTGCTGGTGATTGCGGTGCCGACGGGCAACCGGATCTTCATCCTCCCGCTGGCGGGGTCGCTGGCGACATATTTCTACGTAACGCGAGGGAAGCGGCCGGCGGTGTGGGCGGTGGTGCTCGTGGGGATCGCGGCGCTGCTGGCATCGCACGCGCTGCTGCTGGCGCGCGAGGCACGGGGGGAGGGACTCGCGGCCTCGGCGGTGACGACGATGAGCCACCCGCTCGATTCGTTGCAGCCGATCACGACGCAGGCGGACGCGGAGATGGCGCCGGCACTGGCGGCGGTGATCGCGGTGGGTTCGGTGAAGCCGGCGAGTACGCACGGGTTCGCGACCATTGGGGACACATTTGTGCGGCCGCTGCCAAGGCTTCTCTGGCGCGATAAGCCGCTGCCGGTGCGCCACCAGGTCATCCAGGAGACGTGGCCGATCGAGTACAAGGGCGGCTATGCAAACCCGGAGTTTTCCATCCTGCTCTACTTCTACCTGGATGCGTCGTTCTTCGGTGTCGTGTTGGGGATGCTTGTTGTGGGGATTCTTTTGCGCTGGCTGTACGTGGCATTCCTGGCGCACCAGGAGAGCCAGGTGATGCAGCTGGCGTTCGCGGCGCTGTTGCCGTTCGTGCCGATCCTGCTGCGCGATAGCCCGACGGACACGGTGGTGAAGCTGGCGTTCTCGGTGGTGCCGTTGATGACGGTGTGCTGGCTCGCGACGGACCGGCGGCGCGCGGTTTCGGTGCCCGTGGAACCGTGGCGACGGTGACCGCGCCGGCGATGAAGCGCTTCCTCCATGTGATCCACTACCCGGTCTTCGGCGGGCCGACGAACCAGGCGTTGCGGCTGGCGGCGCCGTTGCGGGAGTTGGGGTGGGAGACGCTCGTGCTCCTGCCGGACGAGCCGGGCAACTCGGTCGAGCGGCTGCGAGCGGGAGGCGTGGAGACGGTGACACTGCCGCTGCACCGGCTGCGAGCGACGCCGGACCCGCGTGTGCAGGCACGCTTCATGGGCGGCTTCGCCGGCGAAGTGCGGGCTATCCGGGGGCTCATCCGGGAGCGCGGGATCGACCTCGTGCTGGTGACGGGGCTGACGAACCCGCACGCGGGCTTCGCCGCGCGCCGCGAGGGGAAGGCCGTGACCTGGCAGCTCGTGGACACGCGGCCGCCGATGGCGATGCGCCGGGCGCTGATGCCGGTGGTGACGCGGCTGGCGGATTCGCTGATGACGACGGGGCGCGAGGTGGCGCGCGTGCATCCCGGCGCGCTCGGGTTCGGGCGGCGGCTGGTGCCGTTCTTCCCGCCGGTAGACCTGGAGGCGTTCGCGGATTCGGCGGCGAAGCGCGAGGCGGCGCGCGCGGAGCTGGGCATCCCGCCGGACGCGTTCGTCGTGGGGACCGTGGGGAACATCAACGCGCAGAAGGGGCACGAGTACCTGTTGCGGGCGGCGGCACGCGCGCGGGAGCATGTGCCGAACCTGGTGCTGCGCTTCCTCGGGGCGCGCACGCCGACGCAGGCGCGCTACGAGGCGCGGCTGCGGCGGGAGGCGCGCCTGCTGGGGTTCGACCCCGGGGTGGTGTTCGTCGAGCCGGGGAACCGGGTGCCGGCACTGCTGCCCGCCTTCGACCTCTTCGCGCTGACCTCGGTGCCGCGGAGCGAGGGGATCCCGACGGTGGTGCTGGAGGCGATGGCCGCGGGCCTCGCGGTGGTATCGACGGATGTGGGCGCGGTGCGGGAGGCGATGACGCCGGAGACGGGCATCGTCGTGCCGGCGTTGCGGCCGGACGCGATCGCGACGGCGATTGGCGCGCTCGCTCGCGACACGGGACGTCGCGAATCGATGGCCGCGGCCGGGCGCGCGCGCGCGCTGGGGGCATTCTCGGCGAGGCAATCGGCGGAAGCGCACGCGCGGGCGTTCGGAGTCGCGATGGAGCGTGCGGCGCGGCGCCACGGGGGGCGATGAGGCGGGCGAAATCGTTGCGCGCGCAAGGGTAGGTGCGCCTGTTCTTTCTACGGAATCGTTCACAACGGTCAGGCTGACCTTTTCCCGAATGCCATTCGGGGTATGTTCGGCTTCGACAAAAGCATGACTACAAGCCCCTCCACTCGCGAGCAACTTACCAACACACGACGAAAAATCGTCCTCACGCTCAAGCAGCGCGGGGAAGCGAACGCGGTCGAACTCGCGGAGGCGCTGTATGTGACGGTGAGCGCGATCCGGCAGCACCTGGGGCGGCTGACGGGCGAGGGGCTCATCGCGTACCGTGAGGTGGGGCAGGGGCCCGGGCGGCGGCGGCGGCTGTACTACCTGACTCCGGCGGCGGAATCGCTCTTCCCGAACGGCTACGAGGAGCTGCTCACGCGGCTGATGACGTTCGTGCAGCACGAAGACCCGGACCTGATGGACAAGTTCGTGGCGGCGGAGAGCCGCTGGCGGTCGGAGCGTGCGCGCCGGGGCGGCCCGCCACCGGGGTACCTGGCGCAGGTCGAAAGTGTCGTGCAGTGGTACGCGCGGGATTCGTTCCTGCCGGAAGTGGACGGGATGGAGGGCACGGACGGCATGGACATCCAGATGCAGCACTGCCCGGTGCTGGCGGCGGCGCGCATCGCGCCCGCGATTTGCGACGGCGAGTGGGCGTTCATCCGCGAGCAGATCCCGGATGGGGACGTGGCGCGCGCGGCGTGGCGGCTCGACGGCGCGAACGTGTGCGTCTACCGCGTGCGGAAGGCCTGACTCAGCGCTTTTTCCGCCAGCGGCTCCAGTCGAACGGTTCGATGCCAGCCTCGGTGAGCTGCCAGATGGTGGCGTCGGCCTGGCCGCCGCTGATTTCGAGGAAGCCGATGGTGCCGAGCTGCGTGTTGAGGTTGTGCGGGTAGGTGGGCGAGCCGGGGTTGACGCAGAGGATGCCGTTGACGGTGTCGATCGCCTCGACGTGGGTGTCACCGTAGATGAGGACGTCGAGCTGCTCATCGCCGAAGTAGCGCTTCATGGCGCGTTCGAGGGTGACGTGCGGCGGGTACTCGGGGATCGGGACGTCGTGGGTCATGCCGACCTTGAGGCCGCCGAGGGTGAGCACCCAGGATTCGCGCATGCGCCAGTGGTCGGGCTGGACGGGGCGGCCGCCGGAGCCATCCTCGCCGTTGCCGCGGGCGGCCCAGAGCGGGGCGATATCGTGCAGCTGGTCGAGGATGAAGAGCTCGTGGATATCGCCGGCGTGGAGGATGGCATCGACGCCGGCGAAGGCATCGAAGACCTGGGGCCAGAGCTCGGGGCGCGCCTCGGGGATGTGGGTATCGGAGATGAGGCCGATGCGCAGGGTGTCGCGCGTCGCGAGTTCGAGGAAGTCGTCCACCAGTGCCCCCTATGTGCCGGGCGCCGTCGTGGCGCGCGCCGTGGCCAGCGCATGGTGCCGTGCGAAGGGCGGGGATGCCAACCCCCGGGCGGCGCCGGTGGCCGGACGGGCGCCTTCGATGGCTGGTATAACAGGCGGACCACTTCGGGAGGGCCGGCATGGCGCGCATGCGATTCGGCGTGTTCCTCGCACCTCATCACCCGCTCGGGGAGCACCCGACGCTGCAGCTGCAGCGGGACCTCGAGCTCGCGGCGCACCTGGACCGGCTGGGATACGACGAATTCTGGGTCGGTGAGCACCATTCGGGGGGCTGGGAGACGATCGGGTCGCCGGAGCTGTTCCTGGCGGCGGCGGGCGAACGGACGCAGCGCATCCGCCTGGGGACGGGCGTAGTTTCGCTGCCGTACCACCACCCGTTCACGGTGGCGGCGCGCATCGTGCAGCTGGACCACCTGACGCGGGGGCGGGCGATGCTGGGCGTGGGGCCCGGGGCGCTGCCTTCGGACGCGATGATGCTGGGGATCGACCCCGCGACGCAGCGGGACCGGATGGACGAAGCCACGGGCGTCATCCAGCGGCTGCTGCGCGGCGAGACGGTGACGCACAAGAGCGACTGGTTCGAGCTCAACCAGGCGCGGCTGCAGATCCTGCCGCTGCAGGACGAGCTGCCGATGGTCTCGGCTTCGAGCGTGAGCCCGGCGGGGATGAAGGTGGCCGGGAAGTACGGCATCGGCGTGATTTCGGTGGCTTCGAACAGCGTCGAGGGGCTGGCGGCGCTGCCGACGCAGTGGGGCTTCGGCGAAACCTACGCGAGCGAGAACGGCCAGGTCATCGACCGGGCGAAGTGGCGGGTGATGACGCAGTGGCACATCGCGCCGACGCGGGAGCAGGCGATCGCGGAGGTGGCCGAGGGCGTGAAGCAGTGGCACAACGGCTACAACGTGGACGTGCTCGGGCGGCCGAACGCGAACCACGTGGAGGACGGCGCGGCGATGGCGCGGGCGATGATGGCGAACGGGTCGGCGATCTTCGGGCCGCCGGAGGACGCGGTCGCGCAGATCCGGAAGCTGCAGGAGGTGAGCGGGGGGTTCGGGACGGTGATTGGCTTCGCGCACGACTGGGCCGGCCGCGGCGAGGCGATGTTCCGCAGCTACGACCTCTTCGCGCGCTACGTCATCCCGCGGCTGCAGGGGCTGACGGACAGCGTCGACGAGAGCGCGCGCTGGGTGGGCGAGGCGAAGGGCGAACTGATGCAGGGCGCGGGGCAGGCGATCCTGAAGGCGATTCGCGAGCACAACGTCTCGCACCCGCAGCAGCAGAAGGCGGAGGGCGCGGACGGCAGCGTGGTGGCGTTCGCGCGGGACCAGGCATAGGACGCGGGGGCGTTAGCTGGTCATGCCGCCGAGGCCGACGAGGGCGCGCGCGTGTTCGAGCTCGCCCAGGTGGCGGATGCCGTGCTGGAAGACGAAGCACTCGAGGGCGTGCAGGCGGCGGAACGCGCCGGGGCCGACGACGATGGCGCAGAAGGTCTGCGCGAGCGGCGGCGGCATGACGGGGAAGATGACCTCGGCAAGGCGTTCGGGGGTGAGCGATTGGAGCACGCCCTCGGTCTGTTCGATGACGGCGGACTGGTAGGCGCGCCAGGCATCGAAATCGGCGAAGCGGAGGTTCTGCATCTCGGCGACGGTCTGTTCGCGCCCGAGCTCGTCGACGTTGACGCCGATGCGCTTGGCCCAGCCACCCGTGTCCCAGAGGGTTTCGCCACCGAGGAAGATGCGGCTGATGGACTGGTCCTGGCCGCGCATGTAGTGGCTGAGGCTGAAGGCGATGGGGAGGACGCCATCGCGCTCGAAGTGATTGACCTGGGCGAGGCTCATGTCGCTGACGGCGCGCTGCCAGAGGATGTTCATGGCGCGGACGCGGCCGAGCAGGTTCTCCATGAAAATGTCGTCGTGCATGGTCCCGTTCCTTGAGGGTGTGGGGTGCAGCCTACGCCGGTGCGGGCGATGGAGCGGGCGCGAGAACTGTGAAAGGTCGCACGCAGAGGGGGCCGTGCAGGCCTTTCGCGGCGGGTGCGGTGCGCGCCACAATGCCCGCGCGATGGCACAGCAGGCGATCGAGCTGATTCTTCTGCGGCAGTGGGCCAGCTACCTCACGATCCCGGTGATGCTCGTGGACCGGGAGGGGCTGCTGCTGTTTTACAACGAGGCGGCGGAGCAGGTGCTCGGGCAGCGGTTCGAGGATGTGGACGACCTGCGGGCGGAGTCGCTGACGGAGCTGTTCCAGCTGCGGCACGAGGACGGCCGCAAGCTGACGGCGGAGGAGCACCCGCTGGGGGTGGCGCTGCACGAACGGCGGCCTTCGCACCTGCGCATGCGGTTGCGCGCGCTCGACGGGTCGTGGCGGCTGATCGAATCGACGGCGATGCCCGTGGAAGCGCAGGGGACGCGGCACCTGGGGGCGTTCGCGATGTTCTGGGAGGTGCCCGGGCCGTGAGGGTGACGCTCTGGGGGACGCGGGGTTCGATCCCGAGCGCGGGCCCGGAGACGGTGCGATATGGCGGCAACACGGCGTGCGTGGAAGTGCGCGCGGGTGATGGTTCGCTGCTGGTGCTGGACGCGGGATCGGGCATCCGGCGGCTGGGGACGACGCTGAGCGGGCATGGGGGGCGCATCGACCTGCTGCTCAGTCATCTCCATATGGACCATGTGCAGGGGCTGGGATTCTTCGCGCCGTTCTTCGAACCGGGGGCGGAGGTGCACCTGTGGGGGCCATCATCGACGGACCAGCGGATGCGCGAGCGGCTGACGCGGTACCTTTCGCCGCCGCTGTTCCCGGTGCGGATTCGCGACCTGCCGTGCGCGCTGAGCATCCACGGGCTGACGGAGGAGCCGTTCGACCTGGGGCCGTTCCGGGTGACGGCGGGGCTGATCTGCCACCCGGGGGGGACGCTCGGGTACCGGATCGAGGAGGGGGGCCGGGTGCTGGCGTACCTGCCGGACCACGAGCCGGCGCTGGGGGTGAAGGCGTTCCCGCGGGAGCCGGAATGGACCTCGGGGTACGACCTGGCGCGCGGGGCGGACGTGCTCATCCACGATGCGCAGTACACGGACGCGGAGTACCCGGAGCACGAGGGCTGGGGGCACAGCGCGACGTCGCACACGCTGGCGATGGCGGGCCTCTGCGGCGTGGGGCGGCTGGTGACCTTCCACCACGACCCTTCGCACGGGGACGATGCGCTCGACGCGATGCACGCGGAGGCCTGCCGCGCGGAGCTGCCGTTCACGGTGGTGCCGGGGTGCGAGGGGTTGAGCTTCGAGGTCTGAGGGCGGGACACGACGCCGGGGCGCGACGGCGTTACGCTTCGCGCCATGCCCTACGCACACGTCAACGGCGCGAACCTGTACTACGAGCAGCACGGAACGGGACCCGACCTGGTGTTCCACCACGGGGCCGGCGGCAACCATTTTTCGTGGTGGCAGCAGGTGCCGGCGTTCGCGGACCGCTACCGGGTGACGGTGTTCGATGCGCGGGGATGGGGCGTTTCGCGCGGGGATATGGCGGTCGGCCGCTTCGTGCTGGGGACGGACACGGTGGCGCTGATGGACCACCTCCACATCGAGCGGGCGCACGTGGTGGCGCAATCGATGGGGGGGCGTGCGGTGGCGGGGCTGGCGCGGCTGGCGCCGGCGCGGATCCGTTCGCTGGTGCTGTGCGGCACGACGGCGGGCGCGACGAATGACCGGGTGCGCGAACTGCAGGATGAGCTGAAGGACGAGCGCGGCGACGGGGGGCTGCGGGAACACGCGCTGGCGAAGCCGTTCGAGCAGGCGAACCCGGCGCTGGCGCATCTCTACCGGCAGATCAACGCGCTCAACCCGAAGCGGCCGCGTGGCTTCCTGGGGAGGCCGCCGGCGACCTACCGCGGTTCGATGCATGGAGCGCTGGACGCACTGGGCGTGCCGATCTACTTCATCGTCGGGGAGTACGACCTGATCACGTCGCCGGAGATGATCCGGGAGGCGCACGGGCTGATCCCGGGTTCGGGGATGCACGAGATCAAGGGCGCGGGGCATTCGGCCTACTTCGAGAAGGCGGACGAGTTCAACGCGGTGCTCGGTGAGTTCCTGGCCGGGGTCCCGCTCGACTAACGGCGCGTCACTTGCGGAAGAGGTAGACGGCCCAGCCGAAGAGGTCTCGCTCCCAGCGGAGGTAGTGGTCGCGCGCGGTGCGGAGGCGGGCGAGCACGGCCTCGCGGTCGGGATCGCCGGGTTCGGCGGCGGCCCAGCGTTCGCCGGCATTCCAGGTGAGGCCGTGGTAGCGGTCCCAGTCGTCCTCGCTGCTGACGACGGCGTAGAGGGGGGTGAGCCCCTGTTCGAGGCCGGCCGAGATGTTCCCGTGGTGGTCGCGAAAGAGGTTGCGGTCCATGCCGGAGGCTTCGAGGTACGCGGGGGAGGGTTCGTTCTTCCAGAAGGGTTCGCCGGCCATGACGAGGCCGCCCGGGCGGACCCAGCGGGCGAGCGCGGCGAGGGTGGCGGCGTGGCCGCCGAAGGTCCAGCTCGCGCCGACACACATCGCGAGGTCGAAGCTCTCGGGCTCGGCGGTGAACTCGGCACCGTCCTGCTCGATGATTTCGAGCTTGCCGGGTGCGCGCAGCTCGGCCCGGGCGCGGGCGTCGTTCGCGACGAAGGGCGAGATATCGACGCCGATGCCGGTGCAGGCGTACTGCTCGGCGACGCGGACGAGGATCTCGGCCTTGCCGCAGGCGATATCGAGGACGCGGGCGCCGGCGGGCAGGTCCAGCAGGAGCACGAGCTCATCGACCTTCGCGACGCTGAGGGGATTGCAGACGACGTGATCGCGATGGGTGATATCGAAGAACTTCCAGCGGTCCATGGGGTGCGTCCTGCGGCCGGCGCGAGGCGGGCGAAGTGCGGGCAGCGTATCGAGCCGGGGGCAGGGCGCAACCGCCCAACGATCCGTCCGGGCGCGGACGGATGGACGGCACGCGGGCGGGCGGGCGACCGCGCCCGGGGGTCGTCGCGACGGTGGGCCCTACGGGAAACGGTGGACATCGGGTTGCTCGCACCCGTAGGGGCGGTTTATGGTCTAGTCCTCATGGACTGGCTCCGCGGCCTGATCAATTGGCTTGGCGCGCTGTTTTCGCGAGGCTCCTCGAGCGACGAGGGGTGGGTCGAGCCTTCGAACCTGATCACGCGCACGGTCCTGGCGATGGATGAGGAACTCCCGCCGCTGGAGATGGAGCCGGTGGTGGCAGAGGAGATCGCGCCGGAGCCGGAGCCCACGCCCGAGCCGGTCATCGAGCCCGCCGCGGCGGAAGTGGCGGCCCCTTCGCGCAAGAAGAGCGACGACGCCGAGGAAGAGCCCGAGGAAGCGGCGAAGGAGCCGGCGGCGGAAGAGCGCGCGGCGTAGCAGCCCCCGGCGATACCCGGACCCTGAAGCTCAAGACACCAGCGGATTCACGCCCGTTCGCCCGTCGGCTGCGATGCCACGCGTGTGAACGTCAGGCCGTGTGTTTGTTCGGGATGCCCCAGCGGCCATAGGTGTGGGCGAGTTCGCGCAGCCAGTCGTGGCGCCCGGGCGGCAGCTCGTCCCAACGGAAGCGCCAGCCCCAGTTGCCATCGGGCTCGCCGGGGACGTTCATGCGCGCTTCGCGGCCGAGCCCGAGGACGTCCTGCATCGGGAGGATGGCGAGGTCCGAGACGGCGCGGTAGGCCATGCGCGCGAGGTCGTCGGGGCAGGGGTGTTCGCACGCGAGGTAGCGGCGGAGGTTCGCGAGTTCGACCTCGCCGGCGCTCGCGAACCAGCCGGCGGTGGTGTCGTTGTCGTGCGTGCCGGTGTAGATGACAGAGCGCGGGTCGAGGTTGTGCGGGAGGTACGGGTTCGCGGCATCGTCGCCGAAGGCGAACTGGAGGACCTTCATGCCCGGGTAGGCGAGGCCGTCGCAGAGGGCGCGGACGGCGGCGGTGATGACGCCGAGGTCTTCGGCGACGACGGGCAGGGGGCCGAGCGCGGCGGTGAGGGCATCGAAAAGGGCGCGGCCGGGGCCCGGAACCCAGTGCCCATGGACGGCGGTGGGCTCATCGGCCGGGATCTCCCAGGCGGCTTCGAAGCCGCGAAAGTGGTCGAGGCGGAGGATATCGACCTGGGCGAGGGCCCAGGCGAGGCGGTCGCGCCACCAGCCGTAACCATCGCGGGCGAGGGCATCCCAGTCGTAGAGGGGGTTGCCCCAGCGCTGGCCGGTGGCGGAGAAGGCGTCCGGGGGGACGCCGGCGACCATGAGGGGGCGGCCTTCGCTATCGAGCTTGAAGATGCGCTGGTGGGCCCAGGTATCGGCGCTGTCGTGGTCGACGAAGATGGGCATGTCGCCCATGAGTTCGACGCCGTGTTCGTGGGCGTAGTGGCGGAGGGCGGCCCACTGGCGGTCGAAGCACCACTGGGTGAACTCCTCGAGGGCGACATCGGCGGCGAGCTCTTCGCGGGCAGCGGCGAGGGCCGCGGGTTCGCGGTGGCGGAGGGCGGCGGGCCATTCGAGCCAGCTGACATCGCGATGCTTGCGGCGAAGGGCGGTGAAGAGCGCGTAATCGCCGAGCCAGTGGGCGCGGGCGCGGAAGGCATCGGCCTCGTGGGCGCGGCCCTGTTCGTGCCAGCGGGCGCAGGCGGTGCGGAGGAGGGTTTCGCGGCGTTCGGCGACGTCGGTCCACGGCACGCGGCTCTCCTCGGGGAGCATCGCGGCAGCGAGGTCGGCGTCATGGAGGAGGCCGTTGTCGCGGAGGAGTTCGGGCGAAACGAGCAGCGGGTTGCCGGCGAAGGTCGAGCGGGCGGCGTAGGGTGAATGGCCGGCGCCCGGGGGGGTGAGCGGCAACACCTGCCAGAGGCGCTGGCCGGCGGAGGCGAGGAAATCGACGAAGTGGTAAGCGGCGGGACCGAGGTCGCCGATACCGAAGGGCCCGGGCAGGGACGTGGGATGGAGCAGCACGCCGGCTTTGCGCCGTTCGGGATGGTCAGACACGGGAGCGCCTCATGCCATCACAGGTTGGCGCATCGCTTCGCGGGGGTCGAGCGTGGGCGCGTTACGCTTTCGTTCCGTTCGCCCGGGGAGGTCCGACCACGAGCCGGGGGCAGCATGTGCCGCCCCCGGCGTTCGCGTTCGTTACTTGCTGGGGTCCGGGGTCATGCGAAGGTAGGGCTTGACCTCGGTGTAGCCCTTGGGGAAGAGGGTGTCGGCCTCTTCGTTCTTGATGGCGGGGAGGACGACGCAATCGTTGCCGGCCTGCCAGTTCACCGGGGTCGCGACCTTGTACTTATCGGTGAGCTGGAGGGAATCGATGACGCGCAAGATCTCGTCGAAGTTGCGGCCGGTGGAGGCGGGATAGGTGAGGGTGAGGCGCAGCTTGCCGGCCGGGTCGATGACGAAGACGGAGCGGACGGTGCCGGTGGCGCCTTCGCCGCCCTGGAGCATGTCGTAGAGGGTCGCGACCTTGCGGTCGGCGTCGGCGAGGAGGGGGTAGTTGAGCGCGGTGCCCTGGGTCTCGGCGATATCGCCGACCCACTTCACGTGCGATTCGAGGGGGTCGACGGAGAGGCCGATGGGCTTGACGTTGCGGCGATCGAATTCGGGCTTGAGCTTCGCGACCATGCCGAGCTCGGTGGTGCAGACGGGGGTGAAGTCGGCGGGATGGGAGAAGAGGATGGCCCAGCTATCACCCTTCCAATCGTTGAAATGGATGGGCCCTTCGGTCGATTCTTGGGTGAAGTCGGGCGCGGTGTCGCCGAGGCGGAGGGACATGTGGGGAGCTCCTTTGGGATTCGTGCGCGGGCCGGCGGAGGCGCGATCGCACTGCGCAAGTTTGCCCGCTCGGGGCGTGGTTGGCGATGGCGCCGGGCCGGGCCAGGCTAGGACGCTTCGGTGGCGAGCAGGGATTCGAGCACTTCGATCACCTCGGGGGCGTCGGGCTCGGTGCGCGGGCTGAAGCAGGCGGCGATGGTGCCATCGCGCGCGACCAGGTACTTCTGGAAGTTCCAGCGAACGTCGCCGCCGACGGGTTCGGGCTGGCTGGTGAGTTCGCGATAGAGGGGGTGCATCTCGTCGCCGGTGACGACGATTTTCGAGAACACGGGGAAGGTGACGCCGTAGTTTCGCTGGCAGAAGTCGGCGATCTCGGCGTCGGTGCCGGGTTCCTGTTCGCGGAAGTCATTGGCGGGGAAGCCGAGGATGGTGAAGCCGCGGTCGCGGTAGCGTTCGTACATGGCCTGGAGGCCCGTGTACTGCGGGGTAAGGCCGCACTTGCTGGCGACGTTGACGAGCATGATGATCTGGCCCTGGTACTTCGAAAGGGGCTCGGGCCGGCCATCGAGGCGGTTCATGGTGAGTTCGAACATTGGGGACGTTCCTCCGCGTGGTGGGGATTCAGCATAGCGGCTGGCGGCGCGCTCCGGGTCCGGTAGACTGCGCGCGCCGGCGGCTGGCCGGCGGAGGACGGACATGGCTCTCGAAGCGCGATACGGCGACGTGGCGGTGGAGGTGCGGGCGGACGGCGTGGTGGTGCTGGAGATCCAGCGGGCGCCGAACAACTTCTTCGATGCGGCGCTCATCGGGGCGCTTTCGGATGTGTACGAGGCGATCGACGCGGAGCCGGGTTGCCGGGCGATCGTGCTGGCGGCGGCCGGGAAGCACTTCTGCGCGGGGGCGAACTTCTCGGCGCAGGCCGCGGGCACGCAGCCCACGGCACGGGACACGAGCAACGACCTCTATATGCAGGCGGCGCGGCTGCTGGAGGCGAAGACGCCGGTGGTGGCAGCGGTGCACGGCGCGGCCATCGGCGGCGGGCTCGGGCTGGCGTGCTCGGCGGACTTCCGGGTGGGCTGCGGCGAAACGCGGATGGCGTCGAACTTCGCGCAGCTGGGCTTCCACCACGGCTTCGGGCTGACGATCACGCTGCCGCCCATCGTGGGGCAGCAGAAGGCACTCGAGATGCTGTTCACGGGGCGGCGGCTCGATGGCGAGGAGTCGTACCGGATCGGGCTGCTGGACCGGCTGGTGGCGCCGGAGGAAGTGCGCGCGGAGGCGATCCGGTTCGCGGGCGAAATCGCGTCGTCGGCGCCGCTGGCGGTGCGCAGCATCCGGGCGACGATGCGCGGGAACATCGGCGAGCGGTACCGCGCGGCGACGACGCACGAGGGCAAAGAACAGGCCTGGCTGCGCGCGACGGAGGATTTTCGCGAGGGCATCCGGGCGAGCGCGGAGCGCCGGGAGCCAAGGTTCGCGGGGCGATAAGTTCCCAGTTCCCGGTTCCCAGTTCCCAGGGGGTACCCCGGGGGTGGAGTGCTCCCCGGAGGGGGGTGCTATGCGGTGTGGGGTAGCCCACTGGCTACCGGGAACTTGGAACTGGGAACTCCGCAAGACGAAGCCCGCGCCGAAGAGGCGCGGGCTTCGTGGTGGGTGCGGGGTGGGCTGGTGGGCGGTACTGGACTCGAACCAGTGACCTCGTCGGTGTGAACGACGCGCTCTAACCATCTGAGCTAACCGCCCCCGAGGGACCCTCAGTATGCGGCGGCGCCGGGGCGCGTTCAACTTGCGGGGGCGACTTCGACGACCATTTCGATTTCGACGGCGATGCCGTTGGGGAGGGCCTGCATGCCGACGGCGGAGCGGGCGTGGCGGCCGCGTTCGCCGAAGAGCTCGATGAGCAGGTCGGAGGCGCCGTTCATGACGCGGGGCTGGTCGGCGAACTTGGGGGTGCAGGCGACGAAGCCGAGGAGCTTGACGATGCGGGTGACGCGGTCCAGGTCGCCGATCTCGGCTTTGAGGGAGGAGAGGCACTGGAGGACGGTGAGGCGGGCGGCTTCGTAGCCGGCGGGGATATCGAGGTCTTCGCCGAGGCGGCCGGTGACGTGGGAGCCATCGGCACGGCGGGGGCCATGGCCGGAGATGAAGACGAGGCTGCCGGCGGTGACGGCGCGGACGAAGCGGAAATCGGAGGGGATATCCCAGGGGGCGGGGAGTTCGAGACCGAGTTCGGTGAGGCGCTGTTCGATGTGCACGGCCGGGCCTCCGTTGGGGGAGTACGGTGAAGATGGTAGCGCGCTTGCGCGGGTTGCGAGGCGGGGCGTATCCTTAACGAAGGCTGCAGTGAGTGTGAGATGCAGCCTCCCCGCGGCGAACCGCCCTTTTTCGTTTTCCCCTGACGATTCCCCGCAACCCATTTTCCCCGATAAGAATGGCATTGGCAGAAGAGCACGCTACACCCGCACCCCGCGCCGCATCGCGTCGGCCCCGCCGGAGGCAGGCCCCCCCGCCCCCTCCCCAGATGATGGACATCGAAATGCCGGAGCCCGAGCCGGGGCAGAACGGTGTGATGGCTCCATTGAATATCGCGGCGCTCGAGGCGATGCCTCGCGAGCAGCTCATCGAGACGGCGCATGCGCTGGGGCTGGAAGACGCGGTGACGCTGCGGAAGCAGGACCTGATCTTCCGGTTGCTGCAGCAGCAGGCGGAATCGCGCGGGAACATCTTCTCGGGCGGCTTCCTGGAAGTCTCGGACGATGGGAACTATGGCTTCCTGCGCGGCGAATCGATGCTGCCGGGGCCGCACGATATCTATGTGTCGCAATCGCAGCTGCGGCGGTTCGCACTGCGCCCGGGCGATTATGTCACGGGCCAGGTGCGGCACCCGAAGGACAACGAGAAGTACTACGGGCTGCTGAAGGTCGAGGCCGTGAACGGGATGGACCCGGAGACGGCGAAGCGGCGGCCGTATTTCGAGAACCTGACGGCGATCTTCCCGAACCAGCAGCTGAAGCTGGAGACGACGCCGGACAACCTGACGCACCGGATCATCGACCTGATCGCGCCGGTGGGGAAGGGTTCGCGCGGGCTGATCGTTTCGCCCCCGAAGGCGGGGAAGACGATGCTGCTGAAGAACATCGCGAACGGCATCGTGGCGAACCACCCGGATGTGCACCTGATCGTGCTCCTCATCGGCGAGCGGCCGGAGGAAGTGACGGACATGCAGCGGTCGGTGCGGGGCGAGGTGGTTTCGAGCACGTTCGATGAACCGGTGGAGGACCACACGCGGGTGGCGGAGATGGCGCTGGAGCGGGCGAAGCGGCTCGTGGAAGGCGGCCAGGACGTGGTCATCCTGATGGACTCGATCACGCGGCTGACGCGGGCGTACAACCTGGCGCTGCCGCCGAGCGGGCGGACGCTCTCGGGCGGCGTGGACCCGATCGCGCTGTATCCGCCGAAGCGGCTCTTCGGGGCGGCGCGCAAGTGCGAGGAGGGCGGTTCGCTGACGATCCTCGCGACGTGCCTGGTGGACACGGGTTCGCGCATGGACGAGGTGGTGTTCGAGGAGTTCAAGGGCACGGGTAACCTCGAGCTGCGGCTGGACCGGCGGCTCGCGGAGCGGCGGTATTACCCGGCTTTGGACATCCAGGCGAGCTCGACGCGGCGCGAAGAGCTGCTGTTGGACGAAAAGACTCTCAAAGGTGTCTACCTTGTGCGCCGGATGACGGCTATGATCTCGCAGAACTCGCCGAATCAGCTGGAAGCGACGGAGCGGTTGCTGGACCGGCTGACGCGGACGAGTTCGAACGAGGAGTTCCTCGCGAGCCTGAAAACGGACCTGTAGCGCGCGAGCGCGACAAGGGGGGAACCCGGCGGTAATCAGGGATTGCCGCATAGCCTGCAAGGAGGTCCCGGAGCACAGTCAGGCTGGGACTCGCCGGCGGCGGCTGAACCGCTCCCGCTCCAGGCTGACCCGAATCCGGCCATGGGTAACGAAGGAACGCGTGCGCGGTCACACGCGCACGGCAAACGCCACGGACGGATGACCGTCCACCTCGTCGTGGTGACGCTGGCCGTGCTGGCTGTCACGTTCGCGGCGAGGTTCCCGTCACCCACGGAGGCGACGGCAGCGACCACTCCTTCATTCGTTTTTTCTGGTGTCGCGGGCTCATCGCAGGCGCGCGTGGATACGTATTTCCGGCCCGGCCCGAGCCTGCAGACGCGCGAATCGATCACGGCCTTGGTGGCGCGGGCGGATGTCGCGAGTGTGCGTTCGGCGGGTGCAATTTCGCCGGTCTCGAGCTTCTCCTCGGGTGTTTCGATCGCGACGGCGGCCTCGGGCGAGGCGGGCGCGGGGATCAAGCCGCTGGCGGACATCGTGGACCCGCAGAAGCCGTACGCGGTGTACGAAGCGCGCAAGGGCGACACGGTTGGTGCGATCGCGACGCAGTTCGGGATCTCGGTGCGGACGTTCCTTGAGAACAACCCGACGGTGCCGGAGAACTACAACATCCAGGTCGGGCAGCAGTTCATCGTGCCGCGCAAGGACGGGATTCTCTACAAGGTTGGGCACGGCGACACGGTGGATTCGATCGTGGCGCAGTACGACAACGTGACTTCGGGGGCGGTGCTGGAGTTCCGGCCGAACGCGATTCGGGACCCGAAGGCGCTGCCGCAGGGCGAATACTTGCTGCTGCCGGGCGCGACGGTGAAGCCGCCTCCACCGCCTCCGCCACCACCGAAGAACACGGCGCCCTCCGGCTCGATCACGGGCGGGGGAAGCGGGCCGCGGGCGGGCGGGAGCGGCAAGTTCGTGTTCCCGCTGGCGCGCTGGCACGGCATCAGCGACCAGTTCGGGGTCCCGCGCGGTGGAGGCACGTACCACACGGGCATCGACCTGGACCTGTACGGGCTGCACCACTCGAACATCTTCGCGAGCTGCGCCGGCACGGTCTCGAAGGTCGAGTACCTGACGTATTCGTACGGGTACCACGTGATCGTGGATTGCGGCGAGGGCTGGACGACGCTCTACGCGCACATGGACCAGATCAATGTGTCGCCGGGGCAGAAGGTGGGGCAGGGGACGCTGCTGGGGGTGTCGGGCCTGACGGGCTTCACGACGGGTGAGCATCTGCACTTCGAGATCCGGTACCAGGGCGCGTACGTGAACCCGGCGGACTACCTGCCCTTCTAGCGCGTTCCCGCAGAATCCCTATTTGGCGTCCAGGTCGATAGCGGCGAGGAGTGACTCGCAGGCCTTGAGGACGTCGTCGCGCTTCTCCTCGGTGTACTGGCAGGTGATGCGCAGGTTGCGGTTCGCGGCCATGTCGACGACGAAGGCGACGTGCTGCTTCGTGTCGGCGCCGCTGTAGGACTTCGCGGAGGCTTCGAAGACGACACCCTGGCGCCCATCGACCTGCCTTGGGGAAACGGCGTTGGGATCGCCGCCGCTATCGCGTGCGTTCTTGCGGATCTGGTTGACCAGATCCTGGTACTGGGCCTCGGTGAGGGAGGTGGCGCCGCCGCGGTCCTGTTCGAAGCCTTCGATGACGATAAGGCTGTCGCCGCCCCAGGAGCCGCTGATGGCGACGGACCACGCGCGGTCTTCGTTCGCGACTCGTTCCTTGAGCTTGTATTCGCTGGTGCCGTCGGGGTAGTCGAATTTCATGCCGTGGCCGGAGTACGAGGACGAACCAAGCGTGATGCAGGCGGGGGCGGCAAGGGCGAGGCCGAGAAGGGAGGCGATGAAGGCGGCGCGATGCGTGTGCACGCGCGGATTCTCAGCACTACCCGGCGCAACGTAAAGGGAGCGAGCGGCGGGCTATTCGGCCTTGTAGGTGATGCCAAGCTTCTCGAGCTGGGCTTCGAGATCGGCTTTCTTCACGCGCCCGGACTGCATGCCGCGGAGGACGCCATCCTTATCGACGAAGAAGGTGACGGGGAGGCCGCCGCCGACGCGGTAGTGGTCGGCGACGTCGCCGTCGCTATCGAGGACGGCGGGGTAGGTGGCTTTGAGGGAGTTCAGGATGCCGGTGGCCTTGTCCTGCGATTCGAGGAAGTTGACGCCGAGGACGACGAGCTGGCCGTTCGAGGCATCCACGGCGTGCTGGAAATCGGGGATCTCTTCCTTGCAGGGGTCACACCAGCTGGCGAACCAGTTCACGATGACGGCCTTGCCGCGGTAGTCGGAGAGCTTGCGGACGGTGGTGCCATCGCGGGCGTCGAGGAGGGCGAAATCGGGGGCGGGCTGGCCCTCTTTCGGGCGCTGGGGGTCGAGCGGGCCAAGGCCCTTCGCGTTGTTCGCGGAAGGGGTCTTACCGGCGAGGGAGAACTCCTGGGGGGTGCTCACCTTCCAGTGGCCGCCGATGCGGTGGAGGTAGACGGCTTCGTTGAGGTCGGTGCCGGCGACTTTGCCGGTGACCTTCGCGCCAACCCAGTCGCCTTCTTCGACAAGGACCTTCACGGTGAGGGACTGGACGGCGGTGGCGTTGGCGGCGAAGGCGGCATCCTTCGAATCCCACGGGGCGGGCGCGTAGTCGAGGTCGGCGATCGCGGGGTCGAGGAGGGCGTCGTAGGCGGCGGTGTCCTTGCTGGCGATGGCGGCGTAGAGGGATTCGACCGTCTCGACGGGGGACGGGCCGTCATCGCCGCCGGAAAGGAAAGTGTAGGCGCCGGCAACGATCGCGACGGCGACGGCGAACCCGAGCATGAGTGGCCCGGCCCATGAGCGGCCGCGCGAAGCTGCGTTGGTCATTCGAATCCCCGCGTATGGTGCGGGCCGCACGGTAGCGGCGGCGCATGCGCACCCCCAAGATGGTAGCAGGAGCACCGTTCATTGCCTGTTAATGACGAAGGGCAACCATCGGATGCGATGGTTCGGAGTGTGGCGGGCGCGGCGAAGGTCCTCGTGGTCGAGGATGAGGAGACGCTGCTGTTCACGCTCGCGCACAACCTGCGGCGCGAGGGGTACACGGTGATCACGGCTTCGCGCGGAGATGACGCGTTGAAGCTGGCGCGGGAGGCGAAGCCGGACCTGGTGGTGCTGGATGTGATGCTGCCGGGCCTCGATGGGATGCAGGTGTGCCGGCTGCTGCGGCGGGACACGGCGATCCCGATCATCATGCTCACGGCGCTGGGGGGCGAAGGGGACCGCGTGGCGGGGCTCGATACGGGCGCGGACGACTATGTGCCGAAGCCGTTCGGGATGCGCGAGCTGCTGGCCCGGGTGCGCGCGCTGCTGCGGCGAACGGCGCCCCGGGAGGAAGCGGAGTCGGGACCGGCGGTGGTACGCGCGGGCGACATCGAGGTCGACGGGGTGCGGCGGGAGGTTCGCCGCGGTGGGATGGCGCTGAAGATGAAGCCGAAGGAGTTCGAGCTTCTGCTATTCTTCGTCCGTCATCCCGGGCGGGTAATTTCCCGGGAGCAGATCCTGGATGAGGTGTGGGGCTACGACTTCTACGGTGGTCCCCGGACGGTCGATGTGCATGTGCGCTGGCTGCGCCAGAAGGTCGAGGACGACCCGGCGGAGCCCGTTCGCATTCGCACGGTGCGCGGCAGCGGTTACCTCTTCGAAGGCTGACGGGCCGTGACCGGGCGGCTGGCGCTGCGAGGGGCCGGGGTGGGCGCGGCCGGCGGGATCGCGGGGCTCATCGCGGGGGCCCTGGCAATCCCCACGGGCCGGACGTGGCTCGAGGTGGCGCTGGCGCTGGGGGCGATCGCGCTGGCGACGCTGGGTGGCTATTTCGGCCTGCGCGAATCGTCGCGCGCGGTGGAGGATGTCTCGCTGGCGGCGAGGCGGCTGGCGAGCGGGGACATGGGCGAGCGGGTGGCGATTTCGCTCGGGCCGGCGGCGGGCCTGACGCAGAGCTTCAATGCGATGGCGCGGCAGCTGCAGACGCTGTTGGCGACGGTGGCGGCGGAGGAAGCGCGGTTGCGGGCGGTCTTCGATGCCTCGGCCGACCCGATGTTCGCGACGACGGCGGACACGACGGTGTGCTTCATGAACGCGGCGGCGGAGCGGATGTTCGGGCTCGCGCCGGGTAGCGGGCTGAACCGGCCGTTCATCGAAATCGCTCGGGATTTCGAGCTCGATGGGCTGCTGCGGCGGGCGATCGCGGACGGGCAGGAGGGGGTGACGTCCGTCATCACCTTCGGGGCGAAACGGATGCCGCTGCGGGCAGCGGCGTTGCCCATCCACGATGGGGGCGCGTGGTCGGTGCTGCTCACGCTGACGGACCTGACGGAGGTACAGCGCGCGGACCAGGTGCGGCGGGACTTCCTCAGCAATGTGTCGCACGAGCTGCGCACGCCGCTCGCGGCGATCCGGGCGCTGGTGGAGACGATCGAAAGTGGGGCGACGGCGCCGGGCGAGGAGACGGACGCGTTCCTTGCGCGAATCCGGCAGCAGGTCGACCGGCTGACGCTGCTGGTGAACGAGCTGCTGGACCTTTCGCGGATCGAGTCGGGGGCACTGGAGCTGACGCCGGAGCCGGTGGAGCTGGAGCAGCTGTTCGCGGAGGCGGTGTCGCTGATGCGCCACCGGCTGGATGCGGAGGGCGTGACGGCGGTGTTCGAAGGCGGGCCCATGGCCGTGGAGGGCGACCGTGCGGCGCTGCTGCGGGTGGTCTCGAACCTGGTGGATAACGCGATCAAGTTCAGCCCCCGGGGGAGCACGATCCACGCGAGCGCGCGGGATGAAGGCGACCTCGTGGCGTTCGAGGTGCGGGACGAAGGGCCGGGCATCGCCGAGAGCGACCTGCCGCGGGTGTTCGAGCGGTTCTACAAGGGTGACGCGTCGCGGGCGGGTTCGGGCGTGGGGCTGGGGCTCGCGATTGTGAAGCACCTGGTGCGCGCGCACGGCGGCACGGCGACGGCTTCGAGCCCTCCGGGCATGGGCGCCATCTTCACGGTGCGGCTGCCGCGGCGGTTCGTCGGGCAGCGGGCGGCGCTTTCGCGGACAGCGTGACGAGGCTCGAGGTTCGAGGCTCGAGGTTCGAGGTTCGAGGCTCAAGGCGGGTCTGGCGTGCGTGCGAGATTTTGTGGTTAAGGGGCGCGACGTTGGATGCGGACGGTGCCGCGGGGGGCTTCGAGCAGGAGGCGGGGGGAGTCGGCGGTGGCGCCGGCGGTGGCGCCGTTTTCGATGGTGAATTCGCTCTGGAGCTTGCCGCTGCCATCGAGCGTGAACTGCTGGGTCTGGAGGAGGGTGACGGTGATATCGCCATTGCCGGTGGTGGCAATGATGGTGCCGCGGGCCCAGTTGACGACGATATCGCCCTTGTTCGTGATGAGTTCGAGGCGGGTGCCGAAGGGGACGGTGAGCTGCACGGTCGGGCGGCCGAGGCCGGCGGGCCCGGGCTCGCGCCAGGTGCGGATGCTGACGACTTCGCCGTCGCGTTCGATGCGGGATTCGAGCCGGGCGAGGTCGTCGTAGGCTTCGTCGCGGGAATCGCCGCGGCCTTCGCGGACGACGGTGGCGAGCACGGTGGAATCGCGCTGGCCCATCACGAGGATGCTGCCTTCCATGTTTTCGACGCGGACGGTGGGGGTGCCCCGCGTGGAGAAGACCTGTTCGAGGCGCTCGGTGACGATGACGGCGGCGTCATCGCCGGGGACGAAGAAGCGGAGGATGGTGAAGAGCACGACGGCCATGCCGGCGGGGGGAAGGACCCACCAGAAGCGCCGGTAGCCGGGCGCGAGGTCGAGGTCCGCGAGGTTCACAGGTTCTTGAGTTCGACGCGGCGCCCGGTATCGGGGACGACCTGGCCGATGGGGAGCGCGCCGGGGATGGCATCGATCACGCCGGCGGCATCGCCGGGATCGACCATGAGGACGAGGCCGATGCCCATGTTGAAGACTTCGTACATCTCCTCGGCGGCGATTTCGCCGCGCTGCTCGATGAGGCGGAAGATGGGGAGCACGGGCCAGGCCTTCGTATCGAAGACGGCGGTGAGGTCGCGAGGGAGGATGCGCGGGACGTTCTCGGTGTAGCCGCCGCCGGTGATGTGGGCGATGCCGTGGACGCGATCGAGCACGGGTGCGACGACCGTGGCGTAGGGGAGATGGGTGGCGAGCAGGGCATCGCCGACGGTGGCGCCGCCGAGCAGGGCGGGCGTCTCGGCGAGCAGGCGGCGGGTGGCTTCGGGGGGTTCGCCATCGGCGATGTGCAGGGCCTTGCGGGCGAGGGAGAAGCCGTTGGTGTGCAGGCCGGAGCTCGGGATGCCGATGAGCGCGTCGCCGGCGCGTACCTTCGAGCCATCGATGATCTGGTCGCGTTCGACGACGCCGACGATGAAACCGGCGAGGTCGAAGTCGCCGGGGGCGTAGACATCGGGCATGTCGGCGGTTTCGCCGCCGAGGAGGGCGCAGCCGGCATCGGCGCAGGCGCGGGCGACGCCTTCAACGAGGGTGGTCTTCTGGTCGTTGGTGAGGCCGTTGCCGGCGATGTAATCGAGGAAGAAGAGGGGTGTGGCACCGCAGGCGAGGATGTCGTTGACGCTGTGGCCGAGGATATCGGCGCCGCAGAGGTCGAGGCGGCCGGCGGCGAGCTGGACTTTCACCTTCGTGCCGATGCCATCGGCGCTCGCGGCGAGGACGGGGTCGCGATAGCCCTCGCCGAGGCGGAAGAGGCCGCTAAACGGTCCGGCATCGCTGAGGACTTCGGGGCGGCGGGCCTGGGCGAGGATGCCGGGCAGGCCGGCGGCGAACCGGCTGCGCGCGGCGATATCGACGCCGGCGGCGGCGTACGCTTTCTGTTCGGTCACCGCATGGCCTCCGTGCTCCGCATGCGCTCCAGACTACAGTCCGGGGGCGCGAGGGGACAGCGAGGCCGCGCGGCCATGCCCGAGGATTTAGTAGCGGCCGCCGAGCTTGGTGTGGTCCCAGGAGTAGATATCGACGGGGTTCACTTTGACGATGACGCGCTTGGAGGCGGTCTTCATCTGGGCCTCCGAGGGGGGAGCGTCGCTGCGCGGTGCGCCGCTGTACTTCTGGCCGACGAGGGCCATGATCTTCGCCGTCTCGAGATTGTCGGTGATGATCTCGGCGTCGCCTTCGATGACAACGCCCTTGAGCTGGTTGTAGGCGGTGCCGGTTTCGAGCATGCAGGTGATCTTGGGGTTGCGCTGGAGGTTGAGGATCTTCTGGCTCTTGCCGAAGGTGGTGAAGTGGAGCTTGCCATCGACGACGACGTACCACATGGCCACGAGGTGCGGGTAACCCTTCGGGCCGATGGAGGCGACCTGGAGGGTCCATCCTTCGTCCATGATGGCTTTCTGCTCGTCATCGGTGAGGGCGATCTGGTTGCGGCGGCTGGGCATGGGTGCGGGCCTCGCGGCGTGTAAGATGCGGCCAAATCTACAGGCCGTGCGGGGTTTGGCATACCCCGAGGAGCCCGGAGTGCCGCATGAGTGACGATACTTTCCATCCGGGGGAACGTTTCATGCAGGACCAGCATGACTCGCGGAGGCTCGCGGACGCCGTCCAGCGGGCGACGTTCCACGGTGAGTTCACGGCGAACGACCGGGCGTTCATCGAGCGGATGGACATGTTCTTCCTGGCGACGGGCGACGCGGACGGGAACCTGGATTGTTCGTACAAGGGCGGCGACCCGGGCTTCGTGCGGGTGGTGGATGCGCGGACGCTGGCGTTCCCGAACTACGACGGGAACGGGATGTTCATGAGCCTGGGGAACATCACGGAGCACGCGAAGGTGGGGATGCTGTTCATCGACTTCGTGAGCCAGTGGCGGATGCGGGTGAACGGGACGGCGTCGGTCGCGTTCGAGGACCCCTTGCTGGCGGAGTACCCGGGGGCTTCGGCGATCGTGCGGGTGACGGCGGGGCAGATCTTCCCGAACTGCGGGCGGTATATCCACAAGATGGAGCTCGTTGAACGATCGGCGTTCGTGCCGCAGGCTGACTGCGAAACGCCGGAGCCGGGATGGAAGGCGCACTTCGCGGAGGTGCTGCCGGAGGCTCAACGGCGGAAGTACGCCGGGGAAGGCTGATGCCGAACAATCACTCGCAACCGCTCGTTCCACCGCGTGGGAAGAAGTTCGACCTCGATGACTACGCGCCGGGGCACAGCGGCGGATACGACCGGGCGCGGGCCGAGACCGAGATCGTGGCCCTTCGCACGCGGCTGAACGACCTGCAGGACGTGTTGTACGCGGACCGGCGCTTCAGCCTGCTCATCGTGCTGCAGGGCATCGACACGGCCGGCAAGGATGGGACGATCAAGAGCGTGTTCCAGCAGGTCGGGCCGCTGGGGTGTTCGGTCTCGAACTTCGGCGTGCCGACGGATGAGGAACTGGGGCACGATTTCCTCTGGCGGTACCACCAGCGCACACCGAAGAAGGGTTCGGTGGTGATTTTCAACCGTTCGCACTACGAGGCGGTGTTGGTGGAGCGGGTGAAGAACCTGGTGCCGAAAGAGACGTGGCAGGGGCGCTACGACCAGATCAACCAGTTCGAGGAGCTGCTTGCCCGATCGGGCACGGTGATCATGAAGTTCTTCCTGCACATCTCGAAGGATGAGCAGCGGGAGCGGCTGCAGGAGCGCATCGACAACCCCAAGAAGAACTGGAAGTTCCGGATGGGGGACCTGGATGAGCGCAAGTTCTGGGGCGACTACCAGGACGCGTTCGAGGATATGGTCGCGAAGTGCAACACGGAGGCGGCGCCGTGGCACGTGGTCCCGGCGGACCATAAGTCGTACCGGGATGTGGTGATCGCGCAGGCGCTAATCGAACGGCTGGAGGCGCTGGACCTTCGCTATCCGCCGGCGGAGGCGGGGATCAAGGGGCTAAAGGTCGAGTAGGGCGGCGCAGCTCGCGGCGGAAGGCGATGCCGCCGCCGGGCCCTTCGCCATGAAGCGGCCGGAGGCCCATGCGGCACCAGAAGTAGACGGCCAGCCCGAGATTGGGCGGCGCCCAGGCGGTCAGCGCGTCCCAGGGCCCGGCTTCGGCGGCTTCGCGAACGAGGCGGGCGGCTTCGGAACCAAGGCCGTAGCCGCGCGCGGGCTCATCGATGCAGAGGGCCGCGACGTGCAGCTCGCGACCGTTGGATTCGAGGCGGACCTGGCCGGCGGGCGTGCCATCGGCGAGGCGGACGATACGCAGCGTGCCGTCGCCGGCGTCCTCGATGCGCGCCCGGGCACCGGCGAGCGGCAACGGGACGTTCATTCGAGCCATTCGCGGACGCGTTCGGCGACGACGGGCGAGGCGGCGCGGATTCGCGTGCACCCGGGCAGGGCATCGACGAAGGCGCGGCCGTAGCGCTTTTCGGTGAGCCGGCGATCGAGGACGGCGACGACGCCGCGGTCCTGGCGGTCGCGAATGAGGCGGCCGAAGCCCTGGCGGAAGCGCAGGATGGCGGAGGGGAGCGAGAACTCCTCGAAGGGGTTGGCGTACTGTTCGCCGCGGGCGCGCTGGACCGGGTCGGTGGGTACGGCGAAGGGCAGCCGGACGATGATGAGCTGGGAGAGGGCATCGCCGCGGATGTCGACGCCTTCCCAGAAGCTCTGGGCGCCGAGGACGACGCTGCGCGGGTTCGCGCGGAGGTTGTCGGTGAGGTGGCGGGGGTCGCCATCGATGCCCTGGGCGAAGACGTTGATGCCGGCGGCTTCGAGTTCGGGGCGAATGAGCGCGGCGACGGCCTGCAGGGCAGCGTGCGAGGTGAACAGCGCGAGCGTGCGGCCCTCGGCGGCGGTGACGAGGCGGGTGATGACGGGCGCGACGGCCTCGTTGAAGGCGCGGTCGGAGGGTTCGGGGACATCGGTGATGGCGGCGAGCAGGGTCGAGGCTTCGTAGTCGAAGGGGGAGCCGAGCTGCAGGGTGCGCGGCGTTTCGAGGCCGATGCGCTTCGCGGCGTATTCCATGCTGCCGTTGGCGGCGAGGGTGGCGCTCGTGGCGACGACGGTGCGGCGCTTTTCGAAGAGCTCGGCCCAGAGCCGGGGGCCGACATCGAGGGGGGCGGTGTTCACGGAGGCGGAACCATCGCGTTCGCGGGCGAGCCAGGTGACGGAGCCGCCGTCGCCATCGCCCTGGAGGAGGATGTGGAGGAGCGAACGGAGGTCCTCCACTTTGCGGCGGGCGGTATCGACCTCGCCGGCGATGGCGTCGGGCTCCTCGGTGGTGGCGCCGGTGGCGACGAGCTGGGACGCGGCCTCGGCGCGGGCGTTTACCTCGGCGAGGGCACGGTCGAGGGCGGCCCAGGCGGTGGCGGCGGTGGACCAGCCGGGCCGGGCGCGAAGGGCGGCATCGAGGACGATGCGGTCGTCGTCGGTGCCGCGGGGGACGAAGGCCGCGAAGGCTTCGAAGGTGGCGGGCACGAGCTTCGCGGCGGTGGCGACGGCGGTCTCAAGCGCGGCCGCGGCCATGGTGACGCCGCCTTCGGGGAACTGCTTCAGGAGGGTGACGACGCCGCCCTCGCGCTGGTCGCGCTGTCGCGGGCGATGGAGGCCCTCGAGCGCTTCGGCGAGCAGGCGGCGGCTGGCGCTGCCGCCGAACTGGCGGGTGGCCTGGTCCTCGAGGTTGTGGGCTTCATCGATGATGAGGTGGTCGAAGGCAGGGAGGACGGAGCCCCCGGCGGCGACATCGGCGAGCAACAGGGCGTGATTGACGACGATGAGGTGGGCAGCCTCACCGGCTTTGCGGGCGCGCTGGAGGAAGCACTTGCCTTCGCGCACCCACACGGGCTGCTTCGCGAGGCAATCGGTGTCCTGGGCGCTGAATCGCTGCCAGGTGATGAAGTCGTTGCGGTCGAGGCTGAGTTCGCTGCGGTCGCCGGTCTCGGTTTCGGGGAGCCAGAGAAGCATGCGGGTGGCGAGCTGGGCGAAGTCGGGATCGCCGAGGTTCGCCATGTAGCTCGACATCCAGCGGCGGACGCAGAGGTAGTTCTGGCGGCCCTTGAGGAGGGAGGCGCGAAGGTCTGACTCCTCGGCGATTTCGCCGGCGGCGACGAGGATGCGCCGAAGGGCGGGAATGTCCTTGCGGATGAGCTGTTCCTGGAGAGCGATGGTGTTCGTGGAGATGACGACGCGTTCGCCGTTGCGGAGGGCGTGCATGGCGGCGGGGAGGAGGTAGGCGAGGGACTTGCCGACGCCAGTGCCGGCTTCGATGAGCCAGTGACCGCCTTCGGCCATGGCACGGCGAACGGCCTCGGCCATGCGCTCCTGCTCGGCGCGGGCTTCGAAGCCATCGAAGGCGCGCGGCGCGGCGGCAAGCGCGCGGTCGAGTTCGCCACGAATGACGAACTGGCGGGGTTCGCGCTTCTGCAGCGGTTCGAGCGCGGGGGCGGGACGAACGCTCGGGAGGCTGCGTTCGCCCTGGGGGATGCCTTCCCAGGAGCGCCCGGCGATGAGCTCGGCGACGACGGGGTCGTGCATGGAGATGAGGCGCGCCATCTGCAGGCGGGTGTCCTCGGGGATGGCGGCGGCGCGGGCGAGGAGCGCGGCGAACACGGCGGCGGCGGTGCGCGCATCGGGGAGGGCGCGATGGTAGGTGCCGGCTTCGACGCCGAGGTGCGCGGCGAGCTCTTCGAGGTTGCGTGGCTGGCGTTCGGGAATGAGGTGCCGGGAGAGGACGACGGTATCGACCTGGGGAACGCCGTCGAGGGTGATGCCCTCGCGGCGGAGGTGGCCGAGGTCGAAGCGGATGTTCTGGCCGACGATGGGGCCCTCGCCGATGAAGCCCCGCAGCTCGCCGACGAGCTCTTCGATGCGGGGGGCGAGGGCGACGTCGTCGTCGGTGATGCCGGTGAGGTGGGCGACGAAGGGCGGGATGGCCCGCCCGGGGTTCACGAGCCGCTCGTAGGTGGCGAGCACGGCGCCGGACTCATCGAAGCGGACGGCGCCGATCTCGGTGACGCGGTCGTCCTCGGCGAGGCCGGTGGTCTCGAGGTCGAGGGAGACGAAGGTGCGAGTCACGGTACGAACATTCGTGCGAAGCCGGGTTGCGGTCCACCCCCGCGCGTGATCGTGGGCGGAGGTGGCCGGGGAGCAGTGTCGGCCAGTGCCGCGCCACCGGCTGTCGCGGCGCCGGTGCGGGGGCGGGATTTAGCGGCGAAAGCTTTCGAGGGTGCGGCGGATGCCGTCGTCGAAGGTGACTTCGGGCTGCCAGCCGAGCACTTCGCGGGCGCGGGTGGTATCGAGCCAGAAGGCGCGCACATCGCCCACGCGCGGCGGGCCGAAGCGGGGCTCGGCGCTGATGCCGGCGGCGGCCGTGAGCGCGGCATAGATGGTGTTCACGGAAGTGCCTTCGCCGACGCCGATGTTGAGGGTTTCGCCGGCGCCGCGGGTGAGCGCAAGGACATTGGCGCGAGCGATATCGCCCACGTAGATGTAGTCCTTGAGCTGTTCGCCGTCGCCATCGATGGTGCAGGGTTCGCCGGCGAGGAGCCGGCCGGTGAAGATGGCGACGACGCCGGCCTCGCCGTGGGGGTCCTGGCGGGGGCCAAAGGCGTTGGAGTAGCGAAGGATGGTGAATTTGAGGCCTTCGGTGCGGCCCTTGAGGGCGATGTAGAGCTCGCCGACGAGCTTGGACATGCCGTAGTTGGAGACGGGCCGCAGGGGATGGCTCTCGGGGATGGGGAGGGCGTCGGGGTTGCCGTAGACGGTGCCGCCGGAGGCCGAGTAGATGAGCTTGCGGACGCCGTGGCGCACGCAGAGGTCGGCGATGCGGGCGGTGCCGCCGCCGTTGACTTCGAGGTCGTGGACGATATCGCCGCTGCTGAGCTTGACGCTGGCCTGGGCGGCGTGATGGTTGACGACTTCGGGCTGGAAGCTGGCGAAGAGGCGCTCGGTCTGCGCGGAGTGGATATCGGCTTCGTGGAGGACGGCGCCTTCAGGGACGTTGGCGCGGCGGCCGGTGGCGAGGTTATCGATGACGTGGACTTCGTGGCCTTCGGCCAGGTAGGCCTCGACGACGTGGGAGCCAATGAAGCCGGCTCCGCCGGTAACGAGGATGCGCATCGAGTACCCCTTTCGAACGGCCCTTCGAACAAGAGGATACGGGGGCAGGGGGAAGAAGGAAGGGAAGGATCGGTGTAAACGGCCTTACGGATCCGTCAGCGGCCGGCCGGGACACGGCGGCGCCCCGGGGGTGAGCCCGGGGCGCGGCGTATGTGCGCGATTGGGACTAGCTGTGCGAGAGCTTCTCGTCGAGTTCGCGCACGCGGGCGCTGAGCACGGAGAGCATCTCGACGGCGAGGTCGGGGTTGTTGCGGAGCTCGGCGAGGAAGTCGGAGCGCATGAGGGCGATGCACTCGACGTTGCTATCGGCCTTCACGGTGGCGCTGCGGCGGTGGTTATCGAGGAGGGCCATTTCGCCGAAGAAGCCGCCATCGCGGACCTTGGCGATTTCGGTGCCGCCGCGGGTGACGGAGACGGTGCCGTTGGTGACGAGGAAGAAGCCGACTCCCTCTTCGCCTTCCTTGAAGATGGTGTCGCCGGCCTGGAAGTTGCGGTGGCGGGCGAACTTTTCGATGCGTTCGAGGGACTTCTTGGGGAGATCGCGGAACATCGGGACCGCGGCGAGCGCGTCCATGGTGGCGGTCATGGCGGTGATTTCCTTTCGGGTTGTTTCAGTTTCAACTATGCAGCCCGGCCGTTCGTGGGCCGGATGATAGGCAGGTGGACGGCGCGCGGCAAGCTCAGTCGCGGCAGATGGCGAGAATGGCGGCGCGGGCCTGGGGGATGCCCACGACTTCGGTGTTGATGGTGAGGTCGTAGTTCTCGGGGGTTTCGTGGTCGAGCTTGTAGAAGCGGCGGAAGTAGTCGGCGCGGGCGCGGTCGGATTCGGTGACGCTGCGGGCGGCTTCGGCGCCGGTGACGCTTTCGTTCTTGGCGATGCGGGCGACGCGGGTCTCTTCGGGGGCGGTGACCATGACGCGGAGGAGGCCGGCGTGGCCGGCGAGGGGGATGCTGGCGCCGTGAGCGACGATGACGACGTCGCCGGCGGCGGCGGTCTCCTTGATGACGTCGACGATGAGCTGCTCCCAGTGGGGCTCTTCGGAGGGGACGATGGTGGGGATTTCGGCGGCGCCATAGAGGCCGCCGGTGTTGGCGCGGCCGAGGTTTTCGAGGATGCGGCTGATGAGGCCCTTGCGCGCTTCGACCTTGCCGAGGGTCTCGGTGGAGACGCCGGCGGCCTCGGAGGCTTTCTGGATGATCTCGGCGTCGACGTAGCGGAAGCCGAGGTCGGTCGCGAGGGCGTGGCCGAGATCTTCTCCGCCGGCGCCGAGCGTCCTGGATATGGCGATGATGTTGTACTTCATGGGGACTCCCTGGGGACTGATTTGGGGCCGCTCAGTTGTACACCGGCGGGGCAGCGCGCGGCGAGGGAAGTGGTTGCACGATCGAGTGCGCGGGGACACACTCGCGCGGCGCGCGGGGAGGGTTGTGCTCGCGGGCGAAGGAGGGTGGCATGGCGGAGTCGTTCAATTTCCAGGCGATGGTTTCGCTGCCGGACGAGCTTTCGGGGGTGCAGGGGATCTGGCTCTGCGTGGAGCGGAACATGGTGCTGATGCAGGTCTCGGAGGGGCGGCCGAAGCTGCCGGAGGGGGGCCACCCGCGAGACTTCGGGCTCTCTTCGGACCATGAGCACTTCCTCGGCCTGCTCGATGGGGTGCCGGTGTGGGCGGCGGGTTTCGACCAGCCGGTGCGATCGGATGACTTCCAGGCGCAGAACCTGTTTTCGCTTTCGGCGCAGCTGGACACGGGCACGTGGGCGCTGGCGGGGCGGGCGGTGCAAATCGTGGAGTGGCACCGGACGCACCAGTTCTGCGGGCGCTGCGGCGAACGGACGGAGCTGGCGCAGGGCGAACGGGCGCGGAAGTGCCCTTCGTGCGGGCTCTTGAACTTCCCGCGGCTGGCGCCGGCGATCATCACGCTCATCGAACGAGGGGAGGAGGCGCTGCTGGCGCGGGGCCGGAACTTCGGGAACCCGATGTACAGCACGCTGGCGGGCTTCGTGGAACCGGGCGAGAGCATCGAGGAGGCGGTCCACCGGGAGGTGCGGGAGGAAGTGGGGGTGGAGGTGACGAACCTGCGCTACTTCGGCAGCCAGCCGTGGCCGTTCCCGCATTCGCTCATGATCGGCTTCCACGCGGACTGGGCGGCAGGGGAGATCGCGATCGATGAGAACGAGATCTCGGACGCGAAATGGTTCCACGCCGATGACCTGCCCAACATCCCGGGGCGGATTTCGATCTCGCGGTGGCTGATCGACGACTGGCTGCGGAGGCAGGGCCGGGGGTAGAACGCGGGCGGGCGCTTTACGCAACGAATTCTCCGTTGAAAATAGGCAATCCGTTGTTGAGGGCGCGCGCCGTGCCGATGCTCACCCCGTGATTACCGCTGGAGCGACGGAGGAAAGTGACGCTGCTTCGCTGCGCGCGGAGCTGGCGAGCCTCCGCGCGGAATTCGACCAGTTCCGGGATCACCTGCCGGACGCGCTCGTCGAGGCGGACATCGCGACGTCGCGGCTGACCTACCTGAACCGGATGGCGACGGCGATCTTCGGGTACACGCGGGCGGACGTGGCGGCGGGCATGAATGGCACGGATCTGCTCACGCCGGATGGCGCGGCGATGGTGCTGAGCGAAGTCGCGCGGCTGACGTGGGAATCGCTGGCCACGGGGAAGCCGTACCAGCGCACGGGCACGCAGGACCTGGTGGAAGTGACGATGGTGCGCAAGGACGGTTCGACGTTCCCGGCGGAGGTGCAGGGTTCGTTCGTGCTGGATGCCGAGGGGCTGCCGCGCCGCGTGCGGTTCAACATCCGCGATGTCTCCGAGCGGCACCGGTCGATCGCGGAGCTGCGGGCGGCGAGCGAGAAGCTCGTGTTCCTCGCCGGGCATGCGCCGGTGATCCTGTTCGCCTTCGATGGCAATGGCCGCCTGACGGAATGCATCGGGCGCGGGGGCGATTGGTGGGAGCTGGGGCCGCGCTTCGACGGCATCGGGCGGCACGTCTCGGATCTCATCGCGAGCTACCCGGGCTGGGCCGAGCTCCTGCGGGCGGTGTCGGCCGGGACGGCGGTCGCGGCGCGGTTCGCGGTCGGTGGGGGCGTGGTGTTGGACGTGCGGGCGGAGCCGGTGGGCCCGGGCGAAGGGGTCGTCGGCGTGGCGGTGGATGTATCGGAGCTCGTGCGGGCGGAGGCGGAACTGCGGCAATCGCAGAAGCTGGAATCGCTGGGGCAGCTCGCGGGAGGGATCGCACACGACTTCAACAATGTCCTCGCGAGCGTGCTGGGGGTGGCTTCGATGCTGCGGCGTTCGCCGGGGATGCCCGAGGCGGACCGCGAGAGCCTCGAAATCATCGAGACGGCGGCGCAACGGGGGGCGGAGATCAGCGGACGGCTGCTGGCCTTCGCGCGCGGCGGCGATCGGCCGTTCGGGCCGGTGGACCTGCGCGCGGTGCTGCGCGAGGTGAGGGCACTGGCGAGCCCTTCGATGGGCGAAGGCGTGACCGTGCGGCTGGAGGATGGGCCGGAGGCGATCGTCGTGCGCGGCGATGCGGGCCAGCTTTCGCAGGCGGTGTTGAACCTGGTGCTGAACGCGCGGGACGCGATGCCCTCGGGCGGCAACGTGACGCTTTCGGCGCGGGCCGAGCGGGGGATGGCGGTGCTGCGGGTGACGGACACGGGTACGGGGATGGACCAGGCGACGGCGGCGCGCGTCTTCGAGCCGTTCTTCACGACGAAGCCCGCGGGCAGCGGCACCGGGCTGGGCGCCGCGATCGTGTGGCGCATCGTCGAAGCGCACGGCGGGACGATCGAGGTGGAGACGGCGCCGGGCGCGGGCACGACGTTCACGGTGCGCATCCCGGCGGATACCGGCCACGACGGATAGGCGTCCAAATTCCTGTATGCTCCCGGCAGTCGCAGGGAGGTAGCCATGTTCATTGCCATGAATCAGTTCCAGGTGAACCCGGAGCGGGGCGCGGAGTTCGAGGAGGTCTGGCGGACGCGGGAGAGCCGGCTGCAGCAAGTCCCGGGGTTCCGCGCGTTCGCGCTGCTGAAGGGTGACGAGGCGGGGGATTACGTTTCGCACACGACGTGGGCATCGCGCGAGCACTTCATCGAATGGACGAAGGGCGAGGCGTTCAAGCAGGCGCACGCGGGGCGCATGGCCGAGGGCGTGCTCATGGGCCACCCCCGGGCGCGGTTCTACGAAGCCGTGGTCGAGGAGCGGGCGGGTACGGCCGCCGGGGCATGACCGGCGGAGCGGAGCAGGGAGAGAGCCCGCTGCGCCCGGAGCACTTCTGGCGATACGACAACGCCCCGGACGCGGAGTTCTACGTGGAGCCGCGGCTCGTCACGCACATCGACGATGCGGCGATCGCGGCGGCGGGCTCGTTCTATGGGCGCGTGCTGCCGGCGGGCGGGCGCATCCTCGACCTGATGACGAGCTGGGTTTCGCACCTGCCCGATGCCTCCGTGTACGCGGGCGTGACGGGTCTCGGGATGAACGCCGAGGAGCTCGCCGCCAACCCGCAGCTGGACGAGTGGGTGGTGCACGACCTGAACGCGAACCCCATCCTGCCGTGGCCGGACGACGCGTTCGCGGCGGCGATCGTGACCGTCTCGGTGCAGTACCTCACGCGGCCGGCGGAGGTGTTCGCGGAGGTGGGGCGCGTGTTGCAGCCGGGTGCGCCGTTCGTGGTGACGTATTCGAACCGCTGCTTCCCGACGAAGGCGGTGGCGGCCTGGCAGATGCTGGACGACCGCGGACACGCGGACCTCATCGGGATGTACTTCGCGCTTTCGGGGGCGTTCGGGCAGGTGCGCGCGTACGACCTCAGCCCCAACCCGGGGCGAAGCGATCCGCTGTTCGCGGTCGTGGCGCACGCGGAGAAGGGGTCCGGCGGGACAACGAAAACGGCGGAGGGATGACCCACCGCCGCTTTCGTTTCGTACCCGAGGAGGCCGATTAGGCGACCGTGTACTGGTAGTCGTTGTACTGCCAGCCCGCGGCGCTGCGCGTCCAGAGGCGGACGTAGATGGGGCCGTGGGTGGGCACGGAGACGGTGACGGCGGTGTTGAGGCCCTGCGAGCGCCCGTAGAGGTTATTCGCACCGGGGCTGGTGCCGACGTAGAGGAAGTACTCCTGGGCACCGGCCGGGGTCGTCCAGGCGAAGGTAGCCGAGCTGCCATAGATGGTGCTGGCGTAGGGCGGGAGCGTCATCGAGGCCTTCACGGAGGCGCTGCCCAGGTTGGCGGCGGTGTACTGGTAGTCGCTGTACTGCCAGCCGTTGGCGAAGCGCGTCCAGAGGCGGACCCACACGGTGGAGCCGTTCGTGGGCAGGTTGGAGATGGTCGCCGAGCGGTTGGTGCCGGTGCTCGAGCCGTAGAGATTGTTCGAGCCCTGGGTCGTGCCGGCGTAGAGGAAGTACTCCTGGGCGCCGGTGCCGGCGGTCCAGCTAAAGCCGGTCGAAGCGCCGGGGAGCGTGGAGCCGTTGGCGGGCGAGGTGATGGCCGCCTTCGCGGTCTGCACGGGGGTGGCCGTCGCGGGGGGCTGGGTCGCGGTGCGGGTGGGGGTCGCGGTGGGGTTGGTGCCGCCACCGCCACCGCCGGTGCCATCGTTCACGAGGCCGAAGTCGGTGGTCCAGTACCAGTTGTACTGGGAGCCGGCGACCTGCTCGTGGGCGATGCCGATGACTTTGTAGCTGGCGTTGAGCATGTTGGCGTTGTGGCCGGCGCTGTTCCGCCAGGCGTCAAAGGCTTCGGCGGCGCTGTCCCAGTTCGTGCCGGCGGCGATGTTCTCGCCTGCGCCGCCCGGGTAGCCGCAATCGGTGGCGCGCTGCGAGGGCGAACGGCCGAGGGAGTCGGTGTGGGCGAAGTAGGACTTCGCGCCCATGTCCTGGCTGAGCCAGGCGGAGGCGCGATTGAGGTTGGTGGAGATGGTGAGCGGCGCGAGGCCGTTCTGGGCGCGGTAATCGTTGATGAGGCCGAGGAAGGCGGTTTCTTCGCCATCGAGGGCCATGTTGCCGCCGGTGCAATTGGTGAGGGCGCTGGCGTGGTTGGTGGCGCCGGTGAAGAAAGCCGCGGCGAGCGCGACGAGGCCGAGCAGTGAGCCAGTGATGAAGCCCATGGGCCGAAGCCGGAAGGTCATGAACGGGAACCTTTGGTGGGCGGCTGTGCTTGTCCGCCGCCCGCTGTTCCATTCGACCCGGTGGATGTCAAACCACAGCCCAAAAGGTGTAAGAGGATTGCAAAATTAGCGCAATCCTGTCAGTTCTTACCCGGATTTTGCGGTGCGGTTACACCGGTAATCCGAGATTGAGGTTTCATCACACGAGAAGAGCACACATAATGCTCTCGTCTTGCTAACTTGCCGGAGGTGACGGTGGTACTCCCCCGCACTCGACCCAACCCCCGGCGTCACGCGGCAGCGCTTGCGCTGGCCGTTGGCGCATCGTTGCTTGCCGCGCTGCTGGCGCGGCCGATGGCGGCGCATGGCGCGGCCACCACGTACACCGTGGGCAAGGGCGAGACGCTCAGCCAGATCGCCGACGAACTCGGGGTGACGCCCGAAGCGCTCGCGCAGGCGAACAACATCAAGGACCCGGACCGCATCTTCGCCGGGATGGTGCTGCGCGTGCCCGCGGTGGCGGTGGCGGCATCCATGCCATCGGCGGGCGGCCGCTCGCACACGGTGAAGCCGGGCGAGAGCCTTTCAGGGATCGCGGACCACTACGGCGTGGACCCGGCGGCGATCGTCGCGCTCAACGGACTGAAGGACCCGGACCACATCGTGGCGGGCATCGACCTCCAGATTCCCGGCGGTGGTGGCGGTGGCGCGAGTGCGCCCTCTTCGAGCAGCGCGGGCCTGCGCCGTTACGTGGTGCGCCCGGGCGATAGCCTCTCGGGGATCGGGGACCTGCTGGGGACGACGGCGGAAGCGATTGCGGCGGTGAACGGGATCACGAACCCTTCGCTCATCCAGGTGGGGCAGGAGCTGAGCATCCCGGCGGCGACGCGGCCATCGGCATCGGTGGTGAGCCACGCGGAGGCGCGCGCGGCGGTGGTGGCGGCAGCGAACGAGTTCGGGATCGAGCCGGCGGTGCTGCTCGCGATCGCGTGGCAGGAGAGCGGCTTCCAGCAGCACGTGGTGAGCGACGTGGGCGCCATCGGGATCATGCAACTCCTGCCTTCGACGGCGGTGTGGGCGGTGGACTTCCTCATCGATGGCGGGCACGGGTGGCAGTACAACGCGCGGGACAATGCGCGCGTGGGCGCGGCGGTGTTCCGGGACCTGCTGGACAGCGCGGACGGTGATGTGCGGCTGGCGCTGGCGGCGTATTACCAGGGCTGGGGCAGCATCGAGCGGTTCGGGATCTTCGGCGAGACGCACGATTATGTGAACAACGTGCTCTCGCTGGCGGCGGACTTCCGCTAGACGCGGCCCTTCCCAGCAATCACACGGATGGTCCAAAGGGCCGGGAGCGAATCGCGTTGCCGTCCTGTGTCACCAGAGGCGCACGGGCTACTCGAGGTCGAGGGTGGTGGGGGGCGGCTCGGGGCCGATGAGGCCGTGACGGGCGGAGTATTTTTCGACCACGACGATGAGCAGGAAGAACGGCACGAAGGCGCCGGCGGCGACGGCCGCCCACCAGGAGGGGATGATCGCGAGGAGGATCGCGGCGGCGGAGGTGAAGCCCATGCCGATGATGGAGAGGATGCGCCCGGCGAGGACGTAGGGCGTGACGGGCGAGTTCATGCGCTCATCTTCCGCCCCTCGTCCATGGCCGTCTAATCGGAGGCGGCACCCGCGGAGGCGGCCTGCCGGGCGACGGGCTCGGCATCGAACATGTAACCGATGCCCTGCAGGGTCTTGATGATCTGGGGGTTGCCGGGCTCGGGTTCGAGCTTGTGGCGAAGGCGCGAGACCCACACGCGCAGGTACTGCAGGTCGTCGCGGTATTCGGGGCCCCAGACCTTGCTCAGCAGCTCGGCGTTGAGGATGACCTTGCCGGCGTTCGAGGCGAGGTGCTGGAGCAGCAGCCACTCGGTGCGGGTGACGGAGACGAGCTCGCCGTTGCGCTTGACGAGGCGGCGGGTGAGGTCGATTTCGACTTCGCCGGCGCGGACGACGCGTTCGCTATCCTGGCCGCTGGTGCGGCGAAGGACGGCGCGGATGCGGGCGCCGAGCTCTTCGAGGCTGAAGGGCTTCACGATGTAGTCATCGGCGCCGAGCTCGAGGCCGCGGACTTTGTCGGCGTCCTTGTCCTTGGCGGTGACGAGGATGATGGGGGTGTTGGTGCGTTCGCGGATGCGGCGCATGACTTCGAGGCCGGTGATCTCGGGCATGACGACATCGAGCAGCACGACATCGGGGCGGCGCTCCTCGACGATGCGGAGGCCCTCCTCGCCGTTCGAAGCGGTCATGACGCGGAAGCCCTGGGCGGTGAGCTCGAGCTTCATGAGGCGCAGGATGCCGGCTTCGTCGTCCACGGCGAGAACGAGTGGTTCCGTGCTCAAAGAAACGACCTCCTGGAGGGCTGAGCCCCCTCGTGCATGGCGGCACGCTCGCGCGCACCGGTAGGGGGCATGGTACGGGAGTTGGACATCGGACGGTCGCCTGGAGGGGGCGCTGGGGGGCATCGATACGGTATTGCAAGCCGTGCCGATGGTTCCCGCCGGGAGCGCGGAGAGGGAGCGAAGGTCCCGGGCGGGACGGGCCGAAGGGCCGTTTCGCGGAAGAAAAGGCGCGGGCAATGTGGAAGCGACCTTCGTACGGTAGTCTTGCCTAATTCTCTTTCTGATGTTGCATGGTGGTTCACGTTAGGCGAGACTAATTCCACCGAGACTCACTTCCCAGGCGGCCCGGCATGGCGTTTTCCTTCCTTGTCACACTGCGCGAGGGCATCGAAATGGCCCTCGTCATCGCGATCCTGCTGGGGTATCTGCGGACGATCGGGCAGAAGCAGCACTTCCGGGCGATCTGGGCGGGCGTGGGGGTGGCGGCGGCGATCTGCCTGGCCATAGGCATCGGGCTCGAGGTCGCTTCGAAGGAGCTGGACAAGCGGATCGTGGAGGGGTTCGAAGGCTTCGCCATGATCTTCGCGGTGATCGTGCTGACGGGCATGGCGTTCTGGATGAAGCGCCAGGCGGCGGGCATCTCGGCGGAGCTGCGGGCACGGATCGATAGCGCGCTCGGCGGCGGCTCGGTGACGGCGCTCGTGTTGCTGGCGGCGACGTCCGTCGGGCGGGAGGGGCTGGAAACGACGCTCTTCCTGTTCGCGGGGAGTTCGACGGGCGCGAGTGGCACGGAGTACGTGCTCGGCGGGTTGCTGGGCTTCGCGGTCGCGGCGGTGGTGGGCGTGGGGATCTACCAGGGCTCGCGCTGGTTCCCGATGCGGGCGTTCTTCCAGGTTTCGGCGATCGTGCTGATCGTGCTGGCGGCGGGGCTGCTGGCGAATTCGGTGACGAAGCTGTACGAGGCGGCGCTGATCAGCAACCTGGGCACGCGCCCGTGGGACACGGACGGCGTGGTATCGATGACCTCGGACTTCGGCAAGTTCCTGAACACGCTCGTGGGGTACGACTCGGCGCCGGCGATGCTGCAAATCGTCCTGTACTGGGGCTACCTGCTGACGGCGAGCGCGGCCTACCTCTGGCTACCGGTGCGGCGGCCCGCCAGCCGGGTGCCGGCCACTTCGGCGACGAACGCGCACTGACGCGGATTCCTTTCGGAGAGTGATGCCATGGTTCGTTTGATTGCCCTGGCGAGTGCGCTCGCCCTCGCTTCGCTCACGCTGGCCGCCTGCGGCGGTTCGGATGACGGCGGCGAACGCCGTGTCATCGCCATCACGCAGACGGACGAGGCGTGCACGCCGGCGTCCATCGACCTCGCGCTGAAGGAGAAGGTCACCTTCGAGGTGAAGAACGACTCCGATAAGGCGAAGGAGGTCGAGGGCATCGACGGGACCAAGCTGGAGGAGACGATCATCCCCGAGAAGCGCACGCGGAACGTGAAGTACACGGCGCCGGGCGAGGCGGGGACCTACAAGATCAAGTGCTACCAGCCGGGCGGGATGAACACGATCATCGAGCTGAAGGTCAGCTGACGAAGCGGCGCCCGAGGTAGCCGAGCTGGTCGGCGGCCTCTTCGAGCTCGGCCTGGAAGCGCGGGTGGGCGATTTCGATGAGCATGCGGGCGCGTTCGCGGATGGTGCGCCCGTGCAGATTGCGGGCGCCGAACTCGGTCACGACCCAGTGGACATCGCCGCGGGTGGTGACGACGCCGCCGCCGGTGGGAAGCTCGGGTGCGATGCGGCTGACGGTGCCGCCCTTCGCGGTCGAAGGGAGGGCGATGACGGGGATGCCGCCTTCGCTCTGGGCGGCGCCGCGAATGAAATCGACCTGGCCGCCGATGCCGCTGTAGAAGCGGGGGCCGATGGAATCGGCGACGACCTGGCCGGTGAGGTCGACCGTGAGGGCGGCGTTGATGGCGCACATGCGGTCGTTGCGGGCGATGACGGCGACGTGGTTCGTGTAATCGACGGGGCGCAGCTCGACGGCGGGATTGCGGTCGAGGAAGCGGTAGACGTCGGGGCTGCCCATCGCGAAGGCGCTGACGATGACGCCGGGGTGGAGGCTCTTGCGGGCGCCGTTGATGACGCCGGCCTTGACGAGCGGGAGGAGGCCATCGGTGAACATCTCGGTGTGGACGCCGAGGTCGCGATGGCCGCGCAGGGAGGCGAGGATGGCGTTGGGGATGGCGCCGATGCCCATCTGCAGGGTGGCGCCATCAGGCACGAGCTTGGCGACGTGGTGACCGATAGCCTCGGCCTCGGGCGTGGGCGCGGCGACGGGATGCGTGGGGAGCGGCGCATCGACCACGACGGCGAAATCGATCCAGGCAGCGGGCAGGACGTGGCCGCCGGTGCGCGGCATCTGGGGGTTGACCTGGGCGATGACGACCTTCGCGTGGCGCGCGGCGGCGAGGGCGCAATCGACGGAGACGCCGAGGGAGCAGTTGCCATCCTGGTCGGGCGGGGTGACGTGGACGAAGGCGACATCGAGCGGGAGTGCGCCGCCGGGTGCGAAGAGGCCGGGGATTTCGGACAGGAAGATGGGCGTGTAATCGGCGCGGCCATCGCAGACGGCATCGCGGACGTTGGGGCCGATGAAGAGGGCGTTGTGGCGGAAGTGGCCGGCCATCTCGGGGGCGACGTAGGGGGCGTCGCCGTCGGTGTGCATGTGAACCAGCTCGACGCGGGCGAGGTCGTCCTTGCGCTGCATGAGGGCATCGACGAGGGCGTGGGGGGTGGCGGCGCCGCCGTGGATGTAGACGCGATGCCCGGAACGGACCTCGTTGGCGGCGCGTTCGAGGGTGACGAACTGCATCAGCGGCGGCCTCCTGCGAGCCTCCCTTCGAGGTTGGCCGAGGGGGCGTTGCACGCGCAAGCCCCGGCGGGCGGGCGGAACCCGCAAATGCGAACGGCGGCGCCCGCATCCGGGGCGAGGAGCGCCGAATGCGGGCGGGGGCGTGGGGTCAGGAGCCGTCCTTCGCGAGCATGACGGCCGTGATCTTGAACTTCTCGAGGAAGCCGGCGAAGAAGCCGGACTGCATGGTGTAGGTGCCGCCGGTGGAGCTGCCGGCGACGGGCTGGCCGATGACGCCCTGCACGGTGTAGGGCGACTGGGTGCTGGTGCCACCGCCACCGTAGGCGAACTGGGTGATGGTCCAGCCGCTCGCGGACTGGGCGAGCGCGGCGGCGGCGACGGCGAGCGCCGCCGTGCCGGCCGCAGCCACGAGGAGCGGGCGATGGGCGATCACGGCGCGGCCGCCTTCACGACGGTGACGTTGAAACGGGTGCCGTTCGTGAGCGCGGCGCCGGCGTAGATGATCCAGCGGCCGGCGGTGCAGCCGGCGACGTTGTAGGCGACGCCGACCTGGGGCGGCACGGTCACGCCGTCGCCGACGCCGGTGACGGTGAGGATGGCCGCGGGGTCGCCGTTGGCGAGGGCGCTATCGATGACGGTCGCCTTATCGGTCAGGCAGGTGTTGCCGCCGGTGACGGCCGTGTTCACGGTCTGCACGAAGGCGGGGCGGTTGGCGGCGGGGCCGGAGACGCGCACGCCGCCATCGAGTTCGAGGGCGACGGGGACACCGCGAAACTTCGCGGCGGCGCCGGTGCCGGCGTTCGTGAGATCGAGGACGGCGGTGGTGGGCGAGGCGCTGGCGGCGACGGGGAAGGCGATGGAGCCGGCAGCTTTCGCATACAGGGCGTAGGGCGCGGAGGAGATGGCCTGGCGCGGGGAGAGCGCGGTGTAGGCGCCGGTGGCAGTGCCGGGCCGCACGGCGATCTCCATCCAGCGGGCATCGCCGGTGAAGGCGGTGGCGCCGAAATCGAGGTTCGTGACGAAGATGCCGTTGGTGACCTGGACGTCGGCCTTTTCGACGACGGTGCCGACGCTCGCGCCGGCGACTTCGTCGTCGTAGAGGACGAAGCGGAGGTCGTAGACGCCGTTGGCGGGGGCGCCGGCATCGGTGAGGCGGCCCTGGTAGGTGAAGCCGGAGCCGATGGCCACGGCCTGTGCGACGGCGGGCGCGGAGGGACCGGGGTCGGCGCCGCGGGCGAGGACGGCGGCGGGGACGGTGACGAGCACGGCGGCGGCCGCGGCGGCGAGGAGGATTGGCCGGCGAATTTGCATTTGGGCCTCCGTTATGTGGGTTGCACTCCGGTTGGGAGTATACGCGGAGCGCGGGAAATGTGCTGATGGGATTGAACAGATGCTCAGAATTGACCGTTTTCAGGGGGAGGGTTAGGGTCGGGGGGCAGGCGCCCCGCCGCGGCCTGCGGTAACCATGATGGACGTACACAGTACGCAGCTGCCGTTTCTTGACCGGCTTCCGAAGGGGGCCGGTGCGAGGGGTCGTCGTTGGCCGAGGACGTTGTCACTCGAGACCTGCAGGATGACGCCCGCTCTCTAATTGATGGGGGCGAGTGGCAGAAGGCCGTCGCCCTTGTTTCCGCGCTCCACCCGGCCGACCTGGCGGACCTCGTGCTCTCGCTCGAGGAGGATGGCCGTCGCGAGTTCTTGGACCGCCTGCCGACGGATCTTGTCGGGCAGCTGTTCGAGGAAGTCGAGGACGATGAGCTTCGCGAGCTGATCCGGGGCGTCGGGGTCGAGGACCTCCCGGCGGTGCTGGAGGAGGTCGAGGACGACGTCGCGGCGGACGTCATCCAGCAGCTCGAGCCAGAGGAGCAGGCGGAGACGCTGGCGCAGCTGGACCGCGGCGAGGAAGTGGCGGAGCTGCTGCGCTACGGGGACGAATCGGCGGGCGGCATCATGAGCCGCGGCTATGTGGCGCTGAACGAGGGGATCTCGGTCAACCAGGCGCTTTCGTACCTGCGGGTGCTGCGGCCGGCGGCGGACCGTGCGTACTACCTCTACATCATCGATAGCGCGCGGCGGCTCATCGGGACGGTTTCGATTCGCGACCTGATCGTCTCGGAGCCTTCGACGCGGCTGGGCGAGATCACGCTCCGGGACGTGCACGCGGTTTCGACTGAGACGGACCAGGAGGAGGCGGCGCGCCTGCTGCAGCGGTACAACCTGCTGGCGGTGCCGGTGGTGGATGCGGAAGGGCACCTCGAAGGCGTGATGACGGCGGACGACCTCATCGACGTCCTCCAGGAGGAGGCGACGGAGGACATGTACCGCATGGTCGGCCTCGGCGACGAGGAGCGGGTGTTCAGCCCGGTGCGGCTTTCGGTGAAGCGGCGGCTGCCGTGGATGCTGGTGAACCTGATCACGGCGTTCATCGCCTCGGCGGTGGTGGGGCTGTTCGATACGACACTGGGGAAGGCGACGGTGCTGGCAGCGTTCATGCCGGTGGTCGCGGGCCAGGGCGGGAACGCGGGAACGCAGACGGCGACGATCGCCGTGCGGAGCATCGCGCTGGGGGACCTGGACGTGGGGGACATCTTCCGGGCGTGCCGCAAGGAGATCTTCGTCGGGATAGCGAACGGCGCGGCCATCGGGAGCGTGGCGGGGTTCGCGGCCTACCTGTGGAAGCAGAACGAGACGCTTTCGGTGGTGCTGGGGACGGCGCTGTTCCTGAACATCGTGGCGGCGACGATGGGGGGCGTGCTCATCCCGCTGGGGCTGAAGTCGATGAAGGTGGACCCGGCGCTGGCGGCGAACATCTTCGTGACGACGGTGACGGATGTGATGGGGTTCGTGTTCTTCCTGGGGTTGGCGACGATGGTGATCGGCCGGATCGCGTGAGGGGACACATGACACCTGAAGAGCTGGAAGCCGAAGTGCGGGCCATCCTTCGCCGCCCGTATCACCGCGTCGTGACCGGCGAACCGGTCGAGGGGTACCTCGGGGAGGTCGTGGAAATGCCGGGGTGTCTGACCGCCGGAGAAACGCCGGTTGAGGCCATCCGGAATCTGGAAGAGGCGATGGCCGCCTGGGTGGAGTCCGCGCTCGTGCACGGAGATGCGATCCCGGAGCCGGCTTCGGGCCCGCTTCGCCTTACCGCCTGACGCATTGTGAGGAGACGCGCGCCACGCCGTCGCGCGTCAGTGAGTGTGCAGGGGAAGAAGAGGGGATTGGGGCGAGCGGAGGGGTTCGAACCCTCGATCTTCTGGGCCACAACCAGACGCGTTAACCACTACGCTACGCCCGCCGCCTGAGGATTCATGGTAGCAGAGGGTGCGTTCCATGAAAGCGCGGCCGGGGCACTTCAGCCGACGCGGGTGCCGGGTGGCGGCGGGACGTCGACGACGGGTGGGAACGGCGGCGGGGTGACGGGCGGGATTGGCGGTGTCTGCGTCGGGGGGAGGGGTTGGCCGGGCGTGGGCGGGAGCGGTGGCGAGGGTGTGGGGTCGAGCGGCTCGGGGGCGCGCGGGGGGATTGTCGAGGCGGGCGCGCGATGGTTGGTGTTTGTCATTGGTTGAGTGTCGCGGGCGTGGGGCGTGATGCGCGGCAGCCGCAGCGGATGCGCGCTTGCGGTTGGCTCACAGGGCGGCCGATCATCTCGTTCTCGGGAGAGGCCGTCCGCATGGAGGGGGTTTCGAACCATTATGACGATTAGCCAGGTCTCCGACCTTGCGGTCCATCCCGGGGAGTACATCGCCGACGAACTGGAGGCGCGGGGACTCTCGCAGCGGGAGCTGGCGCGCCAGATGGGCCGACCCTACCAGTCGCTCAACCAGATCATCCGGGGTCACAAGCCCGTGACGGCGGACACGGCGCTCGACCTTGAGGCGGCGTTCGGGGTCAGCGCGCAGACGTGGCTGAACCTCCAGACGGCGTTCGACCTGACCACCGCGCGGCAGCTGCGGGCCACCCGGATGGCGTAGCCGCCGGTTTCGCCGACCCACGCACCGCGCCGTGGGGTTGCGAGGCTTACTGAGACTGAGTATCATTCGCTTTCGATACTTCATCTCAGGTGGCGCCGCGTGCCGTCCAGGGTCTCCCTGCTTTTCGCTGCCGTGCTGGCGCTTGGTGCGCTGGTGGCGGCGTGCGGGGCCGGGGACGAGCCCGGCGATGGGCGACTGACAGTGGTGGTGACGGTCGCGCCGGTGGGAGCGCTGGTGGCGGCGGTGGCCGGGGACGATGCGGACGTGCGCGTGCTCGTGGGCCCGGGGATCGACCCGCACGATTACGAGCTCAAGGCCGCCGACCGACGGGCCGTGGAGCGCGCGGACGTGATCTTTCGCAATGGGCTGGGGCTGGATGCCTTCCTCGACCGGGCGTTGAAGGACAGCAACGGCACGATCGTGACGCTCAGCGAGGGGCTTTCGCTGCGGACGCCCGACGGGGAAGCGCACGCGGCCCGCGGTTCGCATTCGCACGAGGGCGAGGACGACCCGCACACCTGGCACGACATCGACAACGACCGGGCGATGGTGCGCGCTATCGCGGGGGCGCTGGCCGCCGCCGACCCGGCGCATGCCACGGCCTACCAGGCGCGGGCGGAGGCGTACGACGCTCGGCTGGTCGCGGTCGATGCGGAGATCCGGGCGCTGATCGGCGCTATCCCGGAGGCGAACCGGAAGGTGGTGACGAACCACGACGCCATCGGCTACTTCCTGGACCGCTACGGGCTGACGTTCGTGGGCGCGGTGATCCCGGGGACCTCGTCGCAGGCGGAGCCTTCGTCGAAGGACGTGGCGGCGCTGGTGGAGACGATCCGCCGCGAGGGGGTGAAGGCGATCTTCGCGGATAGCTCGGTGGACCCCAAAATCGCGCGGCAGGTCGCACGGGACACGGGGGCGCGCATCGTGGACGACATCTACGGGGATTCGCTCGGGCCGGCCGGATCGGAGGCGGCGACGGTAGACGGGATGCTGCTGTGGAACGCGCGGAAGATGGCGGAGGCGCTGCGATGACGGGGCACGCGCTCGAGGTCGCGGGGGTGGCGGCGGGCTATGGCGGCAGCTTCGAACTGCGTGACGTGACGTTAGCCGTGCGAGGGGGCGACGTCGTGGGGCTTATCGGCCCCAACGGGAGCGGGAAGAGCACGCTGCTGAAGGCGGTCGCGGGTGTACTGCCCGTGCGCGCGGGGACAATCCGGCTCGATGGCGCGCCGCTGCGCGAGCGTGCCGCGGGAGTGGCGTTCGTGCCCCAGCGCGAGGACGTGAACTGGGACTTCCCGGTGACGGCGCGCGATGTGGTGCTGATGGGGCGGTATCGAGCGGCCGGTTGGTTGCGGCGGCCGGGGCGCGAGGACGTGCGGCGGGCCGAGGTGGCGCTGGAGCGCATGGGCCTCGGCGGCATGGGGGGGCGGCACATCAGCCAGTTCAGCGGGGGGCAGCAGCAGCGCATCTTCCTCGCGCGGGCGATCGTGCAGGACCCGGCGGTAATCCTGCTGGACGAGCCGTTCACGGGCATCGATGCGGCGAACCGGGAGGTGCTGCACGCGGCCATCCGGGACTTCGCCGCCGCGGGGATGGTGGTGCTGATGGCGACGCACGACCTCGACGAGGTGACGCAGACCTGTTCGCACGTGTGCTGCCTGCGGGGACGGCTCATCGCATTCGGGCCGACGGCGACGACGTACACGCCGGAGACGCTGCGGGCGACGTTCGGCGGCCAGGTGGCGGTGTTCGCATGAGTGCGCTGACGGAGCCGTTGGAGTACGCGTTCATGCAGCGGGCGATGGCCGAGATCGTTCTCGTGGGGGCGTTGTGCGGGCTGGTGGGGTGCTTCGTGGTGCTGCGCGGGCTGGCGTTCATCGGCGATGCGCTGGCGCACGCGGTATTCCCGGGGGTGGTGCTTTCGTACATGGCGGAGAAGAGCATCCTCATCGGCGCGTTCGCGTTCGGGGCGTTCACGGCGCTTGGCGTGGGCATCCTGGCGCGCAGCCGGCGGGTGAGCGAAGACTCGGCGATCGGGGTGATCTTCGCGGCGTTTTTCGCGGTGGGGGTGGTGCTCATCAGTCGCGAAGCGGGCTTCCGCAAGGACCTGGGGGCGCTGCTCTTCGGGAACGTGCTCGGCGTTTCGGCGAATGATGTGCTGTGGACGGGGATCATCGCGGTGGTGGTGGCGGGGATCGTGCTGGCGTTCCTGAAGGAGTTCACGCTGGTGGCGTTCGACGCGACGATGGCGCGTTCAGCGGGCTACCCGGTGTTCGCGCTGGACCTACTGTTGCTGCTGCTGGTGGCGGCGACGATTGTGGCGAGCCTGCAGACGGTGGGGAACATCCTCATCCTGGCGCTGCTGGTGACGCCACCGGCGACGGCGCGGCTGCTCACGGACCGGCTGGGGCGAATGATGCTGTACAGCGTCGCCGTCGCGATCGGGAGCGGGGTCGCGGGCCTGTACGTCTCGTACCACCTGGACACGGCGGCGGGCGCGACAATTGTGCTGGTCGCGACGGCGGTGTTCCTGGTGGCGTTCGTGGCAGCACCGGACCACGGGCTCGCAGCGAGCTGGCTCCAGGCACGCCGGGGCAAACATCACGTGCATCACTATCACGTGGAGGATAGCTATTAGCTAATAGCTGTTAGCTGTTAGCGGGGCAACCCCGGCGCGAGGCGGCCGGGGATAGGACGCGTGTGGTCACTGCTAACAGCCAGAAGCTAAGAGCTAACAGCTACACCGGGCACGTGTCCGGCAGCGTCGTTTCGCCCATGAGAAAGGCATCGATGCCGCGGGCGGCCTGGCGGCCTTCGGCGATGGCCCAGACGATGAGGGACTGGCCGCGGGTCATGTCTCCGGCGGTGAAGACGCCTGCGACGGAGGTCATCTTGTTCTCATCGGCGCGGACGTTGCCGCGTTCGGTGAGTTCGACGCCGAGCTGTTCGATCATGCCGGGCTTTTCGGGGCCGAGGAAGCCCATGGCGAGGAGGAGGAGGTCGCACTCTTCCTCGAATTCGCTGCCGGGGACTTCCTTCATGACCTGGCGGCCGTTGTCGTTGACGAACTCGACGCGGACGCCGTGGAGCTTCTTGAGGACGCCGTTTTCGCCGCTCAGGCGGGTGGTGGAGACGCTGTATTCGCGTGTGCCGCCCTCTTCGTGGGCACTGGTGACGCGGTAGAGCATGGGGTAGCTCGGCCAGGGCTGCGAATCGGGGCGAGCGGCGGGTGGCTTCGGCAGGAGCTCGAACTGGAGGACGTCGCGGGCGCCCTGGCGGAGGGCGGTGCCGAGGCAGTCGGCGCCCGTATCGCCGCCGCCGAGGATGATGACGCGCTTGCCCTTCGCCGAGATGGCGCTGGCTTCGGGGATCTCGTCGCCGGCGTTGCGCCGGTTCTGCTGGGGCAGGTATTCCATGGCGAAGTGGACGCCGGCCAGTTCGCGGCCTTCGACCTGGAGGTTGCGGGGCTGGGCGGCGCCGCCGGCGAGGCAGAGGGCATCGAACTGGGTCTGGAGCTCGCGGACGTCCATATCGACGCCCATGTGCACGCCGGTCTTGAAGGTGACGCCTTCGGCGGCCATCTGCGAGAGGCGGCGGTCGACGAACTGCTTCTCCATCTTGAAGTCGGGGATGCCGTAGCGGAGAAGGCCGCCGATGCGGTCATCGCGTTCGAAGACGGTGACGTCGTGGCCGGCGCGGGCGAGCTGCTGGGCGCAGGCGAGGCCGGCGGGCCCGGATCCGATGACGGCGACGGTTTTGCCGGTGCGGAAGGCAGCGGGCTGGGGCTTGATCCAGCCTTCGCTCCAGGCCCGTTCGACGATGGTGAGCTCGATCTGCTTGATGGTCACCGGGTCGTTGTTGATGCCGAGAACGCAGGCGCTTTCGCAGGGTGCGGGACAGAGGCGGCCGGTGAACTCGGGGAAGTTGTTGGTGGCGTGGAGGCGGGCGATCGCTTCCTGCCAGCGGTCGCGGTAGGTGAGGTCGTTCCAATCGGGGATGATGTTGCCGACGGGGCAGCCCTGGTGGCAGAAGGGAATGCCGCAGTCCATGCAGCGGGCGGCCTGGTCGCGGAGGCGCTGGCGGGGGAAGTCTTCGTAGACTTCGAGCCAGTCGTGGACGCGGTCGGCGGCGGGGCGGCGCGCGGGCAGTTCGCGCGTGAACTCCATGAAACCGGTCGGCTTAGCCACGGGCAGCTCCCACCGCGGGGCCGGGCTGGCCCTCCTGTTGGCCGTTCTCACGCGCTTTGCGCTGTTCGTTGAGGACGCGCCGGTATTCGTTCGGCATAACCTTGATGAAGCGCGCGGCGGATGCGGGCCAATCGGCCAGGAGGTCGTGCGCGACGGTGCTGCCGGTGTATTCGATGTGGCGTTCGAGGAGGCCGTGGACGAGTTCGAGGTCTTCGTGCTCGTCGAGCTTTTCGAGGCTGACCATTTCCATGTTGCAGTGGTTGGCGAAGGTGCCGTCTTCGTCGTAGACGAAAGCGACGCCGCCGCTCATGCCGGCGCCGAAATTGCGGCCGGTGCGGCCGATGACGACGACGCGGCCGCCGGTCATGTATTCGCAGCAGTGGTCGCCGGTGCCTTCGACGACGGCGACGGCGCCGGAATTGCGCACGCCGAAGCGTTCGCCGGCGACGCCGCGGAAGAAGGCGGCGCCGCTGGTGGCGCCATAGAGGGCGACGTTGCCGATGAGGATGTTGGCCTCGGGCACGAAGGTGGCTTCGGCGGGCGGCCGGACGATGATCTTGCCGCCGGAGAGGCCCTTGCCGACGTAGTCGTTGGTATCGCCGATGAGGCGGAGGGTCATGCCGGAGGGCACGAAGGCGCCGAAGCTCTGGCCGGCGGAGCCGCTGAACGTGATATCGATGGTGTCGTCGGGGAGGCCGTTGTTGCCGTAGCGGCGGGTGAGTTCGCTGCCGGTGATGGTGCCGACGGTGCGATTCACGTTGCGGATGGGGAGCTCGAGGGCGACCTTTTCGCCGCGTTCGAGGGCGGGCGCGACGAGCTTGAGGATCTCCTGGTCGAGGGCCTTATCGAGGCCGTGGTCCTGGGCGATGACGCAGCGGGTGGCGACTTCATCGGAAATTTCGGGGCGATAGAGGATGGCGGAGAGGTCGAGCCCCTGGGCCTTCCAGTGGTCGACGGCGCGGCGCATATCGAGGAGGTCGCTGCGGCCGATGAGGTCTTCGAAGGTGCGGAAGCCGAGCTTCGCCATGTATTCGCGCACTTCCTCGGCGATGAAGCGGAAGAAGTTGACGACGTATTCGGCGCGGCCGGCGAACTTCGCGCGCAGGGTGGGATTCTGGGTGGCGATGCCGACGGGGCACGTATCGAGGTGGCAGACACGCATCATGACGCAGCCCATGACGACGAGGGGGGCGGTGGCGAAGCCGAACTCTTCGGCGCCGAGGAGGGCGCCGATGACGACGTCGCGGCCCGTCTTCATCTGGCCATCGACCTGGACGGTGATGCGGTCGCGCAGCTTATTGAGGACGAGGGTTTGCTGGGTTTCGGCGAGCCCGAGCTCCCAGGGGGCGCCGGCGTGCTTGATGGAGGTGAGGGGGCTGGCGCCGGTGCCGCCATCGTAGCCGGAGATGAGGACGACATCGGACTTGGCCTTGGCGACGCCTGCGGCGACGGTGCCCACGCCGACCTCGGCCACGAGCTTGACGCTGATGCGGGCGCGCGGGTTGGAGTTCTTGAGGTCGTGAATGAGCTGGGCGAGGTCTTCGATGGAGTAGATGTCGTGGTGGGGGGGCGGGCTGATGAGGCCGACGCCGGGGGTGGCGTGGCGAACCTCGGCGATCCAGGGGTAGACCTTGTGGCCGGGGAGCTGGCCGCCTTCGCCGGGCTTGGCGCCCTGGGCCATCTTGATCTGGAGCTCGTCGGCGTTCACGAGGTATTCGCTGGTGACGCCGAAGCGGCCGGAGGCGACCTGCTTGATGCTGCTGCGGCGAAGGTCGCCGTTGGCATCGGGCACGAAGCGGCGGCGGTCTTCGCCGCCTTCGCCGGTGTTGCTGCGGCCGCCGATGCGGTTCATGGCGATAGCGAGCGTCTCGTGGGCTTCGGCGGAGATGGAGCCGTAGCTCATGGCGCCGGTGGCGAAGCGCTTGAAGAGGCTCTCGGCGGGTTCGACTTCCTCGAGCGGGATCGGTTCGCGGTCGGGCTTGAGTTCGAAGAGGCCGCGGAGGGTGGCCATGCGCTCGCTCTGCTCGTTGACCATGCGCGTGTATTCGCGGAAGACGTCCATCTGCCCGGTGCGGGTGGAGTGCTGGAGGCGGAAGACGGTCTCGGGATTGAAGAGGTGATATTCGCCGTCCTTGCGCCACTGGTACTGGCCGCCCCAATCGAGCTCGGCGAGGCCGCCGTCGCGTTCGGGGAAGGCGCGGTCGTGGTGGGCCATGGCTTCGACGGCGACTTCATCGATACCGATGCCGCCGATGCGGGAGACGGTCTTCGTGAAGTAGCGGTCGATGAACTCGTCGTTGAGGCCGATGGCCTCGAAGATCTGGGCGCCGCGATAGCTCTGGATGGTGGAGATGCCCATCTTGGACATGACCTTGACGACGCCCTTCTTGATGGCCTTGAGGTAGTGCTTCGTGGCCTCTTCGGGGGTCATCTGGACTTCGAGGTAGCCGCCGTCCAGGAGGTCGTGGATGGTATCGATGGCGAGGTAGGGGTTGATGGCGCCGGCACCGTAGCCGATGAGCAGGGCGAAGTGATGGACTTCGCGCGCTTCGCCGGTTTCGACGATGAGGCCGACCTGGGTGCGCTTCTTTTCGCGCACGAGGTGGTTGTGCAGGCCGGCGACGGCGAGCAGCGCGGGGATGGGGGCGTTTTCGGCATCCACGCCGCGGTCGCTGAGGATGAGGACCTTGGCTCCGTTGGCGATGGCGCGGTCGGCCTCGGCGTAGAGCTCGTCCATGGCGGGGGCGAGGCCGGCGGGGCCTGCCTTCGCGGGGAAGAGCATGGGAAGCACGGTGGCGCGCAGGGCGGAATCGCGCAGGGCCTTGAACTGGGCCAGCTGCTCGTTATCGATGAAGGGCGAATCGAGGCTGACGAGGTGGCAGTTCTCGGGCTCCGGGTCGAGGAGGTTGCCTTCGGGGCCGATGACCGTCTTCACGGAGGTGACGAGCTCCTCGCGGATGGCATCGAGCGGGGGGTTCGTGACCTGGGCGAAGAGCTGCTTGAAATAGTTGTAGAGGGGCTGGGGCCGGTCGGAGAGGACGGCGAGGGGGGTATCGGTGCCCATGGAGCCGAGGGCTTCCTCGGAATTGCGGGCCATGGGCGTGAGGATGTACTTGAGGTCCTCAGTGGTGTAGCCGAAGGCGAGCTGCTGCTCGAGGAGGGCCTTGCCGCCGAACGCGGCGATGGGCTCGCCGGGGGGTGCGGCCTCCAGGGGGAGGAGGTTGTTGCGCATCCAATCGGCGTAGGGGCGTTCGGTGGCGAGCTTATTCTTCAGCTCGGTGTCATCGATGATGCGGCCTTCTTCGAGGCTGACGAGGAACATCTTGCCGGGCTGGAGGCGGCCCTTGTGGAGGACGCGCTCGGGTTCGATGGGGAGGACGCCGACTTCGGACGCCATGATGACGAGGTCGTCCTTGGTGACGTAGTAGCGCGAGGGGCGGAGGCCGTTGCGGTCGAGGACGGCGCCGATGTTCTTGCCATCGGTGAAGGCGACGGAGGCGGGGCCATCCCACGGCTCCATGAGGCAGCTGTGGTATTCGTAGAAGGCTTTCTTCTCGGCGCTCATGGATTCGTGGCCGCTCCACGCCTCGGGGATGAGCATCATCATGGCGTGGGGGAGGGGACGGCCGGCGAGGACGAGGAGTTCGACGGCGTTATCGAGGCAGGCGGTATCGCTGCCCTTCTCATCGATGATGGGGAGGATCTTGTGGATGTCGTCGAAGTGGGGCGAATCCATGAGGGCTTCGCGGGCGGTCATCCAATTGATGTTGCCGCGAAGGGTGTTGATTTCGCCGTTGTGCGAGATGTAGCGGTAGGGGTGAGCGAGGCGCCAGCTGGGGAAGGTGTTGGTGCTGAAGCGCGAATGGAACATCGCGAGGGCGCTGATGACGCGCGGGTCGGAGAGGTCCGGGAAATACGCGCGCAGCTGGGTGGCCGTGAGCATGCCTTTGTAGACGAGCGTGCGGCAGCTGAGGCTGGCGAAGTAGAAGTATTCGTGGTCGGCGATGCCGTAGCGGGCGATGGCCTTTTCGAAGCGCTTGCGGATGACGTAGAGCTTGCGTTCGAAGGCGTCGTCATCGGCGAGGCGGTCATCGCGGCCGATGAAGACGTGGAACATGGCGGGCTCGACGGCGGCGGCGGTGGCGCCGACATCGGCGTTGTTGGTGGGCACTTCGCGCCAGCCGAGGAGGTACTGGCCCTCTTCCTCGACGATGGCGGCGAGGAGGGCCTGGGCCTGCTGGCGGGCGCGCGGGTCGCGGGCGGCGAAGAAGAGGCCGACGCCGTAGCGGCCGGCTTCGGGCAGGCGGATGCCGAGGCTGGCGCATTCGCGGCGGAAGAACTCGTGGGGAACCTGGATAAGGATGCCGGCGCCGTCGCCGGTATTGACTTCGCAGCCGCAGGCGCCGCGGTGGTCGAGGTGCTCGAGGGCAGTGAGGCCGTCGTTGACGATCTGATGGGAGCGCTGTCCCTTCAGGTGGACGACGAAGCCGACGCCGCAGCTATCGTGCTCGTGCCGAGGGTCATAGAGGCCCTGCGGGCCGGGCTGTCCGGGGTGCACCATGTTCTTCAATCCAGCCGGGACTCCCAAACCGTACCAATCTCGGGGAATACGCGGCGCGAATGCGGTGCCGGGGGAGCGGCGGTTTCCGCGATTGTGAAACAATTCCCAAAGTACGGGGTGCGGCTTGGTGAGCCCCCAGTATAACAGCGGCGTCAACTCGCCCGTCGAGGCCTGATTGTTTCGGGCGCGTTAACTCCGGGGCGCGAGAAACCATGGCGCCGGCGGCGGGCCGAGGGTGCGCATGCGGGCCTATACTTGGCGGTATCCCGCCGCTGGAGGCCATCGATGACCGAGCCGTACTGGACGCCCGAGCACCTGGAAGAGGTGGTGAGCGCGCGGGCCCGCATCCTCGGTCCCGCCGTTTGGGCGGCGGCCGCGCCGGACCGGGGGCCGGTAATCTCGTTCTCGGGCGGGCTGCCGGATATCCCTTCGCTGCCGGGCGAGCTGCTGGTGCGGGCGACGAAGTGGGTGGTGGAGAACGACGAGAAGGAAGCGCTCGAGTACAACGGCACGTTCGGGCCGCGGCCCTTGCGGGAGGCGATCGCGGAGCGCTCGTCGGCGATCGAGGGGATCCCGGTCTCGGTGGACCAGGTGATGGTGGTCTCGGGTTCGGCGCACGGCATCGGCGTGATGTGCGAGACGCTGCTGGACCCGGGCGACGTGGTGCTGGTGGAAAGCCCGAACTTCCCGGGGAGCATGCGCACGATCCGGAGCTTCGGCGCGGTGCAGGTGCCGGTGCCGATGGACGAGCTGGGGATGCGAGTGTACCTCCTGGAGGAGGAGATGAAGAAGCTCGCGGACCAGGGCAAGCGGGCGAAGTTCCTCTACTGCATCCCGACGCACCAGAACCCGGCGGGCTGCACGCTGCCGATGGACCGGCGCGAGCGCATCGTCGAGCTGGCGCGGGAGTACAACACGTTCGTGCTGGAAGACGACGCGTACGGCGAACTCTGGTTCGAGAAGACGCCGCCGCCTTCGCTGTTCGCCCTGAGCGGCGGGGACCACGCGGTGAAGATTTCGAGCTTTTCGAAGATCCTGGCGACGGGCCTGCGGCTGGGCTGGACGATGGGGCCGGTCTCGTTGACGGCGCGGATGGCGGCGCTGCGCTACGACATGGGGTCGAGCTCGTTCCTCGGGCGGGTGGTGGCGCGGGCGATGCGCAGCGGCGAGTTGGATGACCACATTCGCGAGCTTCGGCGCATCTACCTGCGGAAGCTGGAACGGGTGGAGGACGGCATCCGCCGGTATTGCGCGGACTACTGCACCTATACGCGGCCGGACGGGGGGTTCTTCCTCTGGCTGATGCTGCGGCCGGGGATGAATTCGCGTGATGTGCAGATGGCGGCGAACGCGCGGAACGTGATCATCGGGCAGGGGCCGCAGTTCTTCGCGGACGGGGTGGCGACGAACCACCTGCGGCTGGCATTCAGCTATGTGGCGATGGAGGACATCGAAGAGGGGATGCACCGGCTGGGCGAGGCGATGGCGGAAGTGGCGGCGAAGGGCGCCGGGAAGTAGGGGGCGATATATGGCAGCGCCGCAACTCGTGCCGCCGCTCACCGCGGAGGAGTTTTGGAAGCTCCCGGGGCCGCCGCATGGCGGGAAGATGGAGCTTGTCGAGGGCGAGGTGGTGATCGCTATGCCGGTTTCGCGCGCACACGGACGCACCGCCGGGCGGATCGCGGGACGCCTCGACGCGTTCGCGACACAGCACCAGCTCGGTGAGGCAGGAGTCGAGGCGGGGTTCCTCCTGGCCCGCGCCCCGGATTACCTGGTGGCCCCCGATGTGTACTTCATCGGGTCGAAGCGCCTTGCGGAGTCGGGCTGGACGGAGCGAGGGTTCTGCCCGGGGCCGCCGGACCTGGCGGTGGAGGTGGTGAGCCCGGACGACACGGACCGCGCGGTGAACGCGAAGGTGCGAGCGTACCTCGCCGCGGGGACGCCGCTGGTGTGGGTGGTGCGCCCGGAGGCGGCGACGGTGACGGTGCACCGCCCCAACGGCGACGCGCACACGTACGGCGAGGGCGACGTGCTCGGCAGCGCGGATGCCGGCTTCGCGGTCGAGGGGTTTTCGCTGGCGCTGGCCGGCCTGTTCGCCTGAGGCTGCTCGCGCGCGGTTCGTCGCCACACGAGCGGGCCGGTATACTGCCAAGCCTCAGGGGGTACGCCGTGCTCTTTTCCGTTCGTCTCGTTTCGCGCCAGCCCGCGGATATGGCCGCCGAGACGTGGCAGGGCATCGTTTCGGACCAGTTGCGCGCGGTGAAGGGGCACTACGACCAGGGGAAGATCCGGGCGATCTACCGGGAGACGGGCGTGGGCGTGCTGGCGATCTATGACGCGGCCGATGCGCGGGAGATGGACCAGCTGTTGGCCGGGCTGCCGATGTCGCGCTTCTTCGTGGAGACGACGGTGCACCCGCTGTGGGACATGGCGCCGGCGCTGCAGGGAACCTGAGCGATGGCGCATGTGAGCCCGGAGGACTTCAGGGGGGCGCTCGGATCGTGGGCGGCGGGGGTGGCGGTGGTGACGACGCGCCACGAGGATCTCGTCTACGGGATCACGGTCTCGAGCTTCGCGTCGCTTTCGGTGGAGCCGTTGCTGGTGCTGGTGTGCCTGGCGAACACGAACCGCATCCCGGGGATGATCCGGGAATCGGGGCGGTTCGCGATCAGCCTGCTGGCGGACGACCAGGAGGAGGTATCGCGCTACTTCGCGACCTCTGGCCGGGAGCCGGCGCTGAACTTCGAGGGCGAATTCGGGACGATCGAGTGGCACACGGGGAGCCCGATCATCGATGGCGCGATCGCGCACCTGGATTGCGAACTGCATGAGCTGCTGCCGGGTGGCGACCACACGATCGCGGTGGGGCGGGTGCTGGGCGCGGCCTTCGAAGCCGAGAAGAAGCCGCTCGTGTATTTCCGGCGGGGGTACCGCCAGGTCGTGTTGGAGTAATCGCGATGGCCGTGAAGGTGTTGATCGAACGGCGGGTGCTGCCGGGACAGGAACGGCGGGCGCTGGAGCTGCTGCGCACGCTACGGGCGCGCTGCCTGCAGGAGCCGGGATACATCAGCGGGGAGACGCTGCGGGACAGCGAGGATGCGCACAACATCATCGTGATCAGCAGCTGGTTCGGGTTGATGGACTGGCGGCGATGGCACGGGTCGCAGGAGCGCAAGGACCTGGAGTCGCAAATTCGGCAGCTATTGGCCGCGCCGGAGCGGGTGCGGGTGCTGCTGGAAGGGCTGAGCGAGAGCCATTCGGGGGCTTGAGCGGGCGCGTTTTGCGCCTGCGCGAATGCCGGGGTTAGTATCCCCAGCGGAGGTTGTGGCTGTGTCACCTGCGCTTGCCTTCCTCGGTGTGTCGATTCTCGGCACCTGGGGTCTTGCTTCGATTGCCCTCATTGCGGGGGGCATCATCATGCTGTTCTTCCCCGGCGACGCCCAGGTGGACGGCGATAACGTTCTCGGCGGGCTCGTCATGTTGCTCGTGGGCCTGGGATCGATGGGCGCGATGCTGCAGGTGACGCTGGGGCCGCTCCTCGGGATGGACCCGCCGCTGCCGACGGCGGCCAAGAAGAATGTCCCGGCTTCGCGGCTGACGCGCTGGGTGAGTGCGGGCCTGCTGCGGGATTTCCCGGACGGCACGCCGAAAGAGGTTCGCCTGCGCAGCAAGCGGGTGCTCATCACGCGGGCGGGCGATACGGCGACGGCGATGAGCGCGCTCTGTTCGCACGCGCGGCTGCCCCTGGCGGGGTTGCCGGGTTCGCCGGTGAAGGCGATTGAGCTGCGCGATGGCTGCGTGACCTGCCCCTTCCACGGCGCGATGTTCGAGGCCGATTCGGGGAAGGTGGTGCGCAAGCCGTTCGATAGCAGCTGGAACAGCGCGCACCCGCTGCTCGGCGGGATGCAGGCGCCGCTCTTCAAGCTCCTTTCGGCGCTGCCGGGGCCGAAGTACCTGAAGCCTTCGATGGACGCGGAAACGATGCAGACCTACCCGGTGCGCATCGAGAACGGCGAAATCGAGGTGGCGCTGCCGCCGAAGTAGGCGGGAGCGAAGGTGGAATCGCGAAGGCGGGCTCGCATGCGGGCCCGCCTTTTTCGCGCCCCCGGCGAATGCGCCGCGAGGGGCGATGGGATCGATTCCAGCGAGGAAACGGGGCCGGGCCGACAGCGGGATCCCGTGCTATAGTCCCGGGCATTCAGGGAGGGCGACTGGTGGCAGAAGAAGAACAGAGCCTGATTACGGATGAACACCGCGCGCTCATCGGCGTGCCGGGCGAGCCTTCGACGGTCGTGGTGCGCGAGGCGGACGCGAAGCGGATGCGGGACGTACTCGGGGATTCGGACCCGCGCTGGGCGGACGGGACGGGCATGGCGCCGCCGTACGTGATCGCGTTCTTTGGCGGACGTGGCGGGGGCGGGCGTGCCACGCCGCAGCTGCTGCCGGGGGCGATCCTCACGCAGCAGGAGTGGAAGTTCTCGCGGCCGTTCAAGATTGGAGAGGAGCTGAAAGCGGTCGGGCAGGTGTTCGATATTCGCGAACGGCTGGGCGGCCGGTATGGCCACAGCGTGCTGGTGACGACGAGCACGGACTACTACGACGCGGCCGGCCAGCATGTGGCGGCTTCGCTGCTGACGATCACGCAGTTCGACCCGGCGCGCGCGGGACGGGGAGGGAGCGAATGAGCCGCTACTACGAGGATGTCCGCGTCGACGACGAGCTGGAGCCGGTGGAGAAGCTGCCGACGGAGGACCTCGCGATCGACTTCTTCGGCCGGGACAACCCGACCAACCCGGCGTTCGCGGACGCCGAAGCGGGACGGCGGATGGGCATCGGCGGGGCGCTCGTGCCGGGTGTGCTGAAGATGTCATGGATGACGCAGTACGTGAACGACTGGGCGGGCGCGGGCGCCGAGGTCGGGAGCATTCGCGTGGCGTTCCGGCGGCCGGATGTGGCGGGGAAGCCGCTGGTGCTGATGGGCCGGGTGGTGGACAAGCGCCAGGAAGGCGGCAAGAACGTGGTCGAGCTCGAGGTGGTGACGATCGCCGACGGGCAGCCCAGCGTGCGCGGGAATATCACCGTGGCACTCCCCTCGCGCGGCTAACGGCGAGGCGTTTGCGGGCCGCCCGAAAGCGCGGCGGCCCGTTGGCATGAAGGCGAAATTCTCCGCTCCGGTGCTGTAGCGCGACCCCGTTCGGCGGGGCTGCACGATGGGTTTAGCCGGCGGGCGAGCCCCCAACGCGCCCGGGCGGAGGAGTGCGTGGGATGACCTTCCTTGCGGAATGGCCCGGCGGTTCGTGGCAGGAAACACTGCGTCTTGCGGCGCTCAGCGTGGGCATCTACTGGGCGGCGCTGTGGCTCGCGGTGACGTTCTGGGCGGGACGCGATGCGCGCGTGCGAAGCGGGAGCGGGGCGTTCAGCGCGCTCGCGGTCCTGCTCGTGGCGGCGGGATCGGTGCCGGGGCTGGCGCTGTACCTGCTGGTGCGGCCGCGATCGACGGAACGCCAACGGTACCTTCGTTCGCTCCAGGAGACGGCGCTACAACGGCTGCTGATGGAGGAAGAGCACTGCCCGGCGTGTAAGCGGGTGGTGCGCGCGGAGTACCTGATGTGCCCGGCGTGCCTGATGCAGCTGAAGCGGAGCTGCGCGGCGTGCAGCAAGCCGCTCGCCGAGAACTGGCAGGTGTGCCCGTTCTGCATGGCCGGCACGAACGAAACGGCAGTGCACCTCAAGGACCGGCGGCGTGCGCGGCAGGCGGCGGCTGTGCCGGTGGTCGCGGTCAGCATCACGCCGGCGGCTGCTGCGGCTCCCGCGGTGGCGGCGACGGTGCAGACGGCGCCGGGCACGCTCGCAAGCTGATCGCGGACCGGGCGGGTGCTGCGCGGGATTGGCGCAGGTACACGAGCCGATCAGTACCATTGAAGGAGGCAGGCGATGGCGTTGTTCACGATTCGCTCACGAAGGACGAATGTGCCGCGGGTGCTGGCGGCGCTGACCTGCTCCTGGTGCAAGGCGGAGGTGGAGGAGCTGGGACCGGTGGGGACGTTCACGATGTGCGCGAGCTGCGTGGGCTGGTTGGATGCCTCGGGCACGCTGGCGCCGCTGGAGGTCGAGGCTACAGCCGCGGCAGCTCGTCCATGTATTCCGTGACATCGAAATCGGGCATGGCGGCATCGAGCCGGAAGAGGGTGGCGGCGCCTTCGAAGGAGACCTGCCAGGCGAACTGGTGACCGGATTCGCACCAGAATTCGAGGCGGATGACGGTGCCGACGCGGTCGTTTTCGGATTCGGGGCGGGTGGCGAAACCGACGCCATCGGGGGCGACTTCGACGACATCCCCCATGCGGTCGACCTCGACGCGGCGAGGGTGCACCCAAGTAGATTCGCGGACGGCTCCCGGGCAGCGGGGGCAGGCGACAGCGAGTGAGGTGGAGAGGCTCGCGACGAGACGCACGGCTGGCACGTCCGCCACTATAGGGCGGGGATTTCCGGACGTCTTCAAGCGTATGTGCTACCCCCGCGCGCGCAAATCGCACGCGCGGGAGCGGGCTTTTCGGGCGGTTAGAGCAGCCAGATGAGCAGCAGAACGATGATGACGATGGCGAGGAGGCTGCCGCCGCCGTAGGCGTAGGCGTGGCCTTCTTCGCGGCCGAGCATATCCTCGACCTTGCGCAGCTTTTCGTTCATGGTGCCGGACCTCCCTGTGTGCTGGTTCCTTTCCATGGTGGCGCGGGGGCGCATGCTCGCGCGTTGTTCACGCGGGGAATGGGATTACGCGCCGATGTCAGTTCGCGGTGGCGAGAGGGACGAAACGCGGGGGGCGGGCGCTGTAACGCGGCGGGGGCCATCGGGCCCGCAGGATGTGCGCCGGAGGCAGCCAATGCGCCGTTCGGTCCATGGATGCTGTTCGCGGGACGTGGCCAGGGGATGCCGGATGCCGGGATCGGTTAGCGCCGTGGGGGTGCCGGTTGGCGCCGGGGAGTAGCCGGCGGGCGCGCCTGGCGTTTGGCCGCCGCAGCCGCCGTGGCGAGCTTGCCGATGGCGACTTCGAGGGCGAGGTCATCGTCGATTTCGCCGAGCTTCTGGCGGCGGTCGGCTTCGACGAGGGCGGCGAAGGCAGCGGTCAGGCCGGCCTGGCCGAGGGCGTCGGCGCGCCGGATGGCGGCATCGCGCAGGTTTGGCCACTTCATGCCGGTGGCCTTGCCGATCTCGTCCGGGGTCATGCCCTGTTCGCGGAGGTCGATGACGGGACCGAGGCGGCGGTAGGCGGCCATGAGCAGGGCGAGGAGCGATTGGGTGCTTTCGCCCTGGGTGCGAAGGGCTTCGAGGACGGAGAGAGCATCGAGCAGGCGGCCATCCATGACGGCGTCGGTGAGGGCGAAGGCAGTGAATTCGCGCTGGCCGCTGCAGAGTTCGTAGACGTCGTCGATAGTGGCGTCGCGGCCCATAGTGAAGAGGGCGAGCTTATCGAGCTCGTTGGCGATGGCGAGGGTTTCGCCGCCAGTGAGGACGCCGATGAGGGCGACGGGGTCCTGGGCGGTGGCACGGTCCCACTCCAGGCTCGAAGGGTGGCTGGCGCGCGGGGGGCCGATGCGGAAACGCAGGCCGCGGAGGTTCACTTCGTCGCGAATGTAGCGGGTGAGGGCCTCGTTCTTGAGCTCGGGCTGCTCTTCGACGGTGACGCCGGGGAGCTTCTTGAGGGCGGCGAGGAGGGCGTTCGCGGGCGCGACGCGGGCGCCTTTGAAGACGAGGACGGTGGTCGGCGGGAGGCCGCGTTCGATGGCAGTGAGCAGGGGGGCGAGGGCATCGAGGCCGCGACTGCCGCGGCGCCCCTCCCCGGGGTTGGATTCGTAGCGGGCGAAGAGGTGTTCGACGACGACGAGGCGTTGGGGCGAGAGGAAGGGCGGGGACATGGCGGCGCCGGCGATCTCGGCGGGTTTGGCATCGCGGCCATCGAAGACGGTGAGGTTGGTGGCGAGCATCCCGGTGCCGCCGTCGGCTTCATCGCGAAGCTGGCGCATGCGGCGGTCGATGGCGAGCTGGTCGGCGCCGTAGAGGAGGATGATCACGCTGGGAGTGTAGTGCGCGGCGGCGAGAGCCGCGCGGACGCCGTCTCAGTGGGTGATGAAGCAGGCCTGGATGGCGCGGGCGACATCGGGGTCGCCGTTGAGCTCGCCGACATCCTCGGCGTTGGCCTGGCCGCGAACGAACGCAAAAAAGCCGCTGGTGGTGGTCCTGAGGCGGATATCGGCCAGCGGCGATGCGTTGCGGCGGGGAAGGAGGTGGCCATCACGGATTTCGAAGGTCCAGGCGGTACAGCCGGGGGCTTCGGCGATTTCGACGACCATGGTGGCGGCGATGCCGGCGGCATTAGCGGCGTGGAATGCAAATGTAGGGATTACACGCACAACGAAATCGGTGGATGCCCCCGTTTCGCGGTCCTCCGGGTCGAGCGAGCCTACGTGCTGCTTCGCCCAGTCGATGAGGGACTGGAGGACGGGGCGAACGGCCCAGCCTTTTTCGGTGAGGGTGTATTCGACCTGAGGCGGGAGGCCTTTGCGGTGATGGCGTTCGATGAGGCCATCTTCCTGGAGCCGCTTGAGACGGTCGGAGAGCACGTTGGGGGACATGCCCTGGCAGCTTTCCTGGATCTCCGTGTAGCGGTGAAGGCCGGACATGAGGTCCCGAAGGATGAGGAGCGTCCAGCGGTCGCCGAGGATATCGAGCGCGCGGGCGATGGTGCAGGGATGGTTGTAAGACTTGCGGGAGTCGGCGTCCCGGCCCTGACCGCTGGATTGGAAAGCAGCTTTAACGCTCGCAGGCGAGGCTTTACCCATTCGATAGCACCGAGACTATTGACTTGATAGTAGGGAATGGTAGACTGACACTACGAAAACGATAGCCTCAGTGCTACCCTCACAGAAGCGTACCGGACCCGCTTCGGGCGAGTCAACAAGGGAAGGAGTAACCAAGATGCCCGAGACCACGATCCAGACCCCTGTCGCCCAGGCTCCGCAGGCGGACCATCTGCACCGCTGGCGGATTGAGGAGCCGAACGGCCCGAGGAGCGCGGGCGTCTGCAAGATTTGCGGCCAGACGAAGGAATTCCGGAACTGGCTTTCGGACATGGACTTCATCACCAACGAAGAGCACCGGATGGCTGCCTAGCCGATCTCCCCGTTCGCGAGCGTCCTGCCCTCTCCCTCGACGCTCGCCACGCTCTTCAGGCCGCCGGGTCCCCACCAACGGGCCCGGCGGCTTTTTCGTTGCCCGGTGACAGGCGCTGGCGCGAATGATGGTAGGCGGGTAGGGTGACCGAGTGAGTACTCACTCGGTCGGCTGGTCGTGATGAGCACGCGTGCGCCCGCCCTCCCACCGGACGAACGCCGCGCGGCAATCATCGCGGCGACGTTGCCGCTCTTGCTGGAGCGTGGCGCGAACGTGACCACGCGCCAGATCGCGGAGGCGGCGGGCATCGCGGAGGGGACGATCTTCGGGGTGTTCCCGGACAAGGAGGCGCTCGTGCGAGCGGCCGTGGAGACGGCGCTGGACGCGGGGCCGACGGAACGGGCACTGGCGGCGATCGATCGGACGCTCGCGTTGGAGGAACAGCTGGCGGAAGCGGTGGGCATCCTGCAGCGGCGATTCGCGGACATCTGGCGGCTGGCGGCGGGCGTGGGCCCGGTGGGTCCGCCGCCGGCACCACCACCGGACTTCACGGAGCTCGTGGGCATCTTCGAAGCCTGCCGGCGGCGGCTCCGCACCGACCCGGTGACGGCGGCGCGCTACCTCCGGGCGCTGACGCTCGCGGTGAGCCATCCGATGCTGCAGGCCGAGCCGCCGATGGAGGCGCGGGAGATCGTGCGGCTGGTGCTCGATGGCATCCGGGCGCCGGAGGGCGGCGAAGACGAGGGGGACAACGGCGCATGATCCAGATACTTCGACGATTCCTCGGCCCCTACCGGCGCTGGCTGGCGGTGTTGCTGCTGTTCCAGGCGGTCCAGGCGACGACGTCGCTCATCCTGCCGTCGCTCAACGCGGACATCATCGACAAGGGGGTGATGCGGGGGGACACGGGCCAGATCTGGTCGCTCGGGCTGGTGATGCTGGGGGTGACGGCGATCCAGGCGACGTTCGCGATCGGGGCGGTGTTCTGCGCGGCGCGGGCGGGCATGGGTTTCGGGCGGGACGTGCGGGCGGCGCTCTTCCACCGGGTCACGGAGTTTTCGGCGCGCGAAGTGAACGTGTTCGGTGCGCCTTCGCTGATCACGCGAATCACGAACGACGTGCAGCAGGTGCAGATGTTCGTGGTGATGACGTGCACGATGGTCATCGCGGCGCCGATCACGGTGGTGTTCGGGGTGTTCATGGCGATGCGGCAGGACATCGGGCTGTCGTGGCTGCTGGCGGTGAGCCTGCCGGTGCTTTCGATTGTGCTCGGGACGATTGTGTCGCGGATGGTGCCGCAGTTCCGGCTCATGCAGGAGCGGTTGGACCGCATCAACGATGTGCTTCGCGGGCAGATCGTGGGCATGCGCGTGGTACGCGCGTTCGTGCGGGAGGGCGTGGAGCGGGAACGGTTCCACCGGGTGAACCGGGACCTCACGGAGACGTCGCTGAAGGCCGGGCGGCTGATGGCGCTGATGTTCCCGACGATGACGTTCGTGGTGAACACGTCGAGCATCGCGGTGATCTGGTTCGGCGGGCACCGCATCAACGATGGGACGATGTCGATCGGATCGCTGGTGGCGTTCCTGACGTATCTGACGCTGATCATGATGGCGGTGATGATGGCGACGATGACGGCGACGATGGCGCCCCGGGCGGCGGTCTCATCGGAGCGGATCCTGGAGGTCCTGGGGACGGCGAGCTCGGTGCTGCCGCCGGCCGTTCCCGTGCGGGATGTGGCGGTGCACGGGCGGCTCGAGCTTGAGGATGTCGGGTTCCGCTACCCGGGCGCGGAGCATGCGGTGCTGGCGGGCGTGAGCCTGGCGTCGCTGCCGGGACAGACGACGGCGATCATCGGGAGCACGGGTTCGGGGAAGACGAGCCTGGTCAACGTGGTGGCGCGGCTGTTCGATGTCACGTCGGGCGCGGTGCGCATCGACGGCGTGGATGTGCGCGAATTGGACCCGGAGATCCTCTGGCAGCGGATCGGGCTGGTGCCACAGAAGTCGTACCTGTTCAACGGGACGGTGGCGAGCAACCTGCGGTACGGGAAGCCGGGAGCGACGGAGAGCGAACTCTGGGAGGCGCTGGAGGTGGCGCAGGCGGCGGATTTCGTGCGGGAGATGCCGGGCGGGCTCGATGCGCCCATCGTGCAGGGTGGCGCGAATGTCTCGGGCGGCCAGCGGCAACGGCTGGCGATCGCACGGGCGCTGGTGCGAAAGCCGGAGATCTACCTCTTCGACGATTCGTTTTCGGCGCTGGACCTGGCGACGGACGCGCGGTTGCGGGCGGCGCTCGCGACGTATGCGAAGGACGCGACGGTGCTCATCGTGGCGCAGCGGTTCTCGACGATCATGCACGCGGACCAGATCCTCGTGCTGGAAGACGGTGAAGTGGTCGGCCTGGGCAGGCACGAGGAGCTGTTGGCGAGCTGCCCGACGTACGCGGAGATCGTGGAATCGCAGATTGGCGAAGGAGCGGCGGCATGAGCATGCGACCTCCCACACCTCCTCCGGGGTCCAGGCCGCCAATGGGCGGGCCACCGCCGGGCGGATTCCCACCGGGTGGGCGGCCGCCGGGGTTCCCGCCGGGTGGGCCACCGCCGGGGGGCGGGCCGCCGGGAATGCGGATGGCTCCCATCGGGACGCCCATGGAGAAGGCGAAGGACTTCGGCGGGACGACGCGACGGCTACTCCGGCGGCTGGGCCGCGAACGGTGGGCGGCGGGCGCGGCGATCCTGATGACGGTGATCTCGGTCTGCCTGAGCGTGCTGCTGCCCAAGATCCTGGGCAACGCCACGGACGTCATCGTGGACGCGGTGTTCAGCAGGTCGGCGGTCGATTTCGATCGGCTCGAGCGTATCCTGGGGCTGGCGGCGCTGCTGCTCGCCGGGGCGTGGCTGTTCCAGTACGGGACTTCGTTCGTGCTGGCAGGGGTGGTGCAGCGCACGACCTACCGGCTGCGCGCGGATGTCGAGGACAAGCTGAACACGCTGCCGCTGAGCTACGTCGACCGGGCGCAGCGGGGCGACCTGCTGAGCCGGGTGACGAACGACATCGACAACATCGCGCAGACGCTCCAGCAGACGCTGGCGCAGATGCTGAACCAGGTGCTGACGCTCATCGGGACGCTGCTGCTGATGCTGTGGATCTCGTGGCAACTTTCGCTGGTGGCGCTCGTGAGCATCCCGGTGACGACGCTGATGATTCGCTTCATCGCGAGCAAGTCGCGGAAGCGGTTCATCGCGCAGTGGAGGTACACGGGCAGCCTGAACGGGCAGGTGGAGGAGACGTTCACGGGGCACGCGATCGTGAAGGCGTTCGGGCGTCAGCGCGAGGTCGAGGAGGTGTTCCGGGCGACGAACCAGCAGCTCTACGAGGCCAGCTTCCGGGCGCAGTTCGTGTCCGGGGTCATCCAGCCGACGACGATGTTCATCGGCAACCTGAACTTCGTGGCGATCGCGGTGCTGGGCGGCGTGCGGGTCGCGAACGGGGGGATGACGATCGGGTCGATCCAGGCGTTCATCCAGTATTCGCGGAACTTCTCGATGCCACTGACGATGATCGCGTCGATGGTGAACCTGTTCCAATCGGGGATCGCTTCGCTGGAGCGGGTGTTCGAGCTGCTGGATGCGGAGGAGCAATCGGCCGATATCGCGACGGAGGCGGCGGTGACGGAGGCCCGCGGGCGGGTGGAGTTCTCGCACGTGTCGTTCTCGTACCGGCCGGAGACGCCGCTCATCACGGACCTTTCGCTGGTCGCGGAGCCGGGGCAGACGGTGGCGATCGTCGGGCCGACGGGCGCAGGGAAGACGACGCTGGTGAACCTGATCATGCGCTTCTACGAGCTGGACGGCGGCACGATCACGATCGACGGGCGGGACATCGCGCGGATGCCGCGGCACGAGCTTCGTTCGCAAATCGGGATGGTGCTGCAGGATACGTGGCTGTTCGATGGCACGATCAGCGAGAACATCGCCTATGGGCGGCCGGACGCGACCGAGCAGGAGATTGTGGAGGCGGCGCGCGCGACCTACGTCGACCGCTTCGTGCACTCGCTGCCGGATGGGTACAAGACGCTGATCAGCGACGACGGCAGCTCGGTGAGCGCGGGTGAGCGGCAGCTGATCACGATCGCGCGGGCGTTCCTCGCGGACCGGCCGATCCTCATCCTGGACGAGGCGACGAGCTCGGTGGACACACGCACGGAGGTGCTGATTCAGCACGCGATGGCGGCGTTGCGTTCGCAGCGCACGAGCTTCGTCATCGCGCACCGGCTTTCGACCATCCGGGACGCGGACATCATCCTCGTGGTGGATGGCGGGCAGATCGTGGAGAGCGGCAACCATGCGGAGCTGCTTGCGCGCGGGGGGGCGTACGCGAACCTGTACAACGCGCAGTTCGCCGGCCTCGTGGGCGTGGCGTGACGGGACGGGCTGGTTTGCCCGATCAGATGACCTTGCGGCTGCGGAGGCCGGCGATCGCTTCGGCGTCGAGGCCGAGGAGCGTGGCGAGCACATCGTTGGTGTGTTCGCCGAGGGCGGGGGCGCCGTGGGCGACGCGGCCGGGGGTGTCGGTGAGATAGGGAACGACGCCGGGCTGGAGCACGGGCCCGTACTCGGGGTTTTCGACGGTGAGGATCTGCTGGCGAGCCTGGTAGTGGGGGTCGGCGAGGATGTCGCTGGTGGCGTAGACCTTTGTGGCGGGCACGCCGGCGGCATCGAAGGTGGACTGGCATTCGTCGAGGGTCTTCGTCGCGACCCAGGCGCCGATGATGGCGTGGATATCGGCGTGGTTCGCCATGAGCGCGGCGCGCGGGGTGAAGCGCGGGTCCTGGACGAGCTCGGGGCGGCCGATGGCGGCGCAGAGCCGCTCGAAGGCGCGCTGGGTGGTGGCGTTGATGACGAGGTAGTGGCCGTCGCTGGTTTCGAACTGCTCGGCGGGGATGACGCCGGGGAAGTAGTTGCCGGAGCGCTCGCGGTTGGCGCCGCTCTTGCCGTAGCCGCCGGCGTGCATGCCGCTCATGCGCCAAACGGCTTCGTAGAGGGCGACATCGACATCCTGGCCGCGGCCGGTGTGGCGGCGGGCTTCGAGCGCGGCGAGGGCCCCGAAAGCGGCGAAGGTGCCGGCGCCGTAATCGGCGACGAAGTAGCCGGGGCGCACGGGCTGGCGGTCGGCGTAGCCGGTGACGTAGGTGATGCCGGCGAAGGCGAGGGCGACGCGGTCGAAGCCGGCACGGTCGCGGTAGGGGCCGGACTGGCCGTAGCCGCTGATGCGCACGCAGACGAGCCCGGGGTTGGATTCGCGCAGGGAATCGGGGCCGATGCCCCAGCCTTCGAGGGTGCCGGGGCGGAAGTTCTCGACGAGGATGTCGGCGGTATCGCAGAGGCGGCGGAAGAGGTGCTGGCCCTCGGCGCCGTGGAGATCGATGGTGACGGACTTCACGCCCCGGTTGTCCTGGGAGAAGGAGAGGTTGTCGCGGTTCGGGTCGCCGACGCCGGGCTGTTCGACCTTGATGACCTCGGCGCCGAATTCGCCGAGGAGGACGGAGCAGTAGGGCGCGGCCAGGATCTGGCCGGTGGTGATGACTCGGATGCCTTCGAGGGCCGCGGGCGTGGAGCGTTCGTGCATGGCGGGGCGATACTACGCGTCCATGGCGGGACGCGAAAACCGGGAGACGTTCTACGACCGCGTGTACACGCTGGTGCGGCGCTGCCCGGCGGGGTGTGTCATCACGTACGGGCATGTGGCGGTGGCACTGGGGGCGCCGATGGCCTCGCGCGCCGTGGGGTATGCGTTGCACAACCTGCCGGCGGGCAGCGACGTGCCGTGGTGGCGGGTGATCAATGCCACGGGAAGCATCAGCCTCAAGGGGCGAGGCGCGCAGGCGGACCTACAGCACCAGCTGCTCGAAGACGAGGGCGTGCACTTCGACCCCAACGGGCGCACGGACCTGGCGCGATACCGCTGGTGGCCCGGCGAGGCTGACGCCGGGGATTAGAGCAGGTTGCGGTAGATCGAGACCTGGCTGGTGAGGAAGACCATGCATTCGCGCGTGGCTTTGCGAAGCTCGGCGAAGTCGGCGTCCTTCTGGGCCATCTCATCGAATTTTTCGAGCTCGGCGAGGGTATCGAATTCGGCGACGACGGAGATGCCGCTGGTCTGGCCGGTGACGGCGGTCCAGACGCTGGTGACGGCATCGATGCCGCGCTGCTTCTGGTACTCAAGCGCGAGCGAGATGGCCATGACGAATTCGCGGTGCTTGCCCGGCTTCACTTCGCCGGCGAGGACGCGCATGTAGCGGCGCGGCGCGGTCGCCTCCTCGGAGGAGTAGAGGCCCTCAGAGTGGTAGGCCATGCGGTGGATGGAGACGTCGTTGTGGTCGAAGAGCATGTTGGTGCGGACGCCGCGGCGGACGTCGGCGAAGCTGGCATCTTCGGCGGCGAGGTCGGAGAAGCGTTCGAGGTCTTCCATCGTGTTGAAGTCGCTGACGATGAGGACGCCATTGGTCTGGCCGGTCATGGAGCCCCAGATGATGGTGCGGGCGCGGATGCCGCGCTGCTCCTGGTGGGTGCTGGCGTCGCGCATGGCATCGAGGAAGCCGCGGGTCTTTCCCTGGTCGATGATGCCGGTGAAGATCCTGCGGTACATGGGCTCTCCCGTGGGGCCTCGCCGGGGCGTCTCCCGGTGCGGGCAGGGGGAGTTTACCAGAGGCTGGAGTTTGCTTCGCCGGACTCAAGGGCGTGCGGGATTCCGCCGATAACGTGACGGAGTGCGCGTTTTCCGCGTGTTCACGGAGGCGGGACGGGCATGGAGATGACGCACGCGCGGGGGCGACGGTCGCGGTTGCCGGGCCCGGGTTTGGCGCGCCGGCGCGATGCGGTGGCCGCGATTGCGGTGGTCGTGGCGTTCCCGGCGCTGTTCCTGGTGCTGAAGGCGTTCCCGGCATGGGACTTCGCCTTCGGGTCGGCGAATTCGCACTTCGTGGTGGTGAGCGTGGTCGCGGCGATCGCGGCGGGGCTCGCACTGGCGGTGCTGGCGGGCGCGCAGCACATCCCGGATGGACGCACGACGCTCCTCGCGCTCGGCTTCGTGGCGATGGCGACGATCTTTCTCGCGCACGGGCTGGGCACGTCGCCGCTCTTCGATGACACCGCGGCGGGCCATTCGAACCACACGGCCGAGTACGGCTCGAGCGCGGTGGCGCAGCCGGCGGGCCCTCCGCCGGGGCTGGCGACGCGGATCGCGCGGCTGAAGGTCGTCGGGTATTCGGCGCAGTTGAGCCTGTTCGTGAGCGCGCTGTTCTTCGCGCTCGCGGCCCTGGACCTCCCGGAGCGGGTGAGCCGGTTCGTCGTGCGGTGGCGGCTGGCGATCGCGGCGGCGGTGGGCGTGGGATTGACCGCGCACATGGCGATCGCGCTCTGGTGGCCGGCGACGATGAGCCGGGTGCCGATCGGGAGCAACCCGCTGCGGCTGATCGTGGGGGGCCTCGCGGTGAGCGCGCTGTTCTTCGCGGGCGAGCGATTCCTGCAGGCGCACCGGCTGGCGTATCTGCCGTTGCAGGGTGCGATGGCGGCGGGCATGGCGCTGCTCATCGAGGCGCAGGTGTTCATGCTCGAAGGGGAGCTGTGGCACGTTTCGTGGTGGCTCTACCACTTCGCGATGCTTGCGGGATTCGCGATGGCGGCGGGTTCGCTCTACTGGCAGTACCGCGTGACCGGCGACCTGGGCGCCATCGTGGAAGGGCTGTTCCTGCGGCGGCAGGTGGCCGGGATCCGGGCGCGCGACCCGCGGGCGATGCACGCGCTGGGGGCGGCCATCGCGGCGAAGGACACGGAGACGGCCGGGCACATCGAACGCGTCGGCGACCTCACGGTGATGGTGGGTACGCGCATCGGCATCGGGCGGGAGCGCATGGACGCGCTGCGGCTCGCGGGCCGGCTGCACGATATCGGGAAGCTCGGCGTGCCGAACAGCATCCTGCGGAAGCCGGGGGCACTGACGGCGGAGGAGTTCGAGATCGTGAAGCGGCACACGACGCGGGGATGGCACCTGGCGGTTCGTTCGGAGGCGCTGGCGGCGGTGGCGCCCATCATCCGGGCGCACCATGAGCGGATGGACGGCCGGGGGTATCCCGACGGGCTGAAGGGCGACGAGATCCCGCTGGAGGCGCGCATCGTGGCCGTGAGCGACGTCTGGGACGCGCTGACGTGCGACCGGCCGTACCGCAAAGCGATGACCTGGCAGGCCGCGGCGGCGATCATGGCGAAGGACGCGGGGCCGCACCTCGATGCGGACTGTGTGGATGCGCTGTTCGAGGTGCTCGGGCTGCCGGACCTTTCGCGGCTGAACGGGCAGGCCGGGGACGAAGGTCTGCGGCGCGCCGCCTGACCCTCGCTCGCGGCACGGCCGGCCCTCGCGGGGCCTTGCCGCGAGGGGGACGATGGGTGCATGGAGCAGATCGAGCTGATCCGCGGGCTGGCCGTGCCGGGCGTGTTGCCCGGGAGCGACGTCGGCATCGAGGTGCGGGAGACGCACGCGTCGGTCGTGTTCATGACGCGGGAGCGGGCATACAAGCTGAAGAAGGCGGTGAACTTCGGCTTCCTGGACTACAGCACGGCCCGGCGGCGGCGATTGATGTGCGAACGCGAGGTGGCGCTGAATCGCCGGCTCGCGCCGAACGTCTATGAGGGTGTGATCGCGGTGCGCGAAGGGCCGGGCGGTGGCGTCGCGATCGGCGGGCACGGGCGGGTGATCGACCACCTGGTGGTGATGCGGCGGCTCGACGACCGGGACTCGCTCGCGGCGATGGTGCGCGACGGGCGCGCGGGCGAGGCCGAATGCCGCGCGGTGGCACGCGTGGTCGCGGCGTTCCATCGTGATGCGAAGCGGGGCGAGCCGCGGCGGGCCATGGCGCCGGCGGTGCGCGTGAACGTGATGGAGAACTTCGGCCAGCTGCGGGCGATGCCGGGCGTGGCGATGCCCGGTCCGTGGCTCGAACTGCTGGAGCACCGGGCGCGACAGTTCCTGCGGGGTGAGCGAACGCTGCTGGCGGCGCGCGCGGCGAATGGCGTGGTGCGCGAATGCCACGGCGATCTGCGCGCGGAGCACGTGTACCTGGAGCGCGGCGGGGTCGCGGTCATCGACTGCATCGAGTTCAGCCGGCGGCTTCGGGAGATCGATAGCGCGGCGGACATCGCCTTCCTGGTGATGGATGTGGCGGCGATGGGCCGGCCGCGCGCGGCGGAGGCTGTCGCGGAGGAGTACCGCGCGCGGTCGGGGGACGGCCTCGACGGCGTGCTTAGGTTTTATGGGGCGTACCGGGCAGTGGTTCGCGCGAAGGTGGCGGCACTGCGCGCGGGGGAGCTGGCGGACGGTGACCCGGCGCGGGAGGCGTCGGCCATCGAGGCACGGCGCTACGCGTGGACGGCGTTGCGCTTCGCGACGGGCGTGGCGCGGCCGGCGATGGTCATCGTTGGAGGGCTCACGGGCACGGGGAAGAGCTGGCTGGCGCGGCCACTGTCGGAGGCGCTGGCGGCGGAGTATGTGAACGCGGACGAGGTTCGCAAGCGGATGGCAGGGATCGCGCCGGGGGAGCACGTCTTCGCCGGCCCGGACCAGGGGCTGTATCGCGCGGAGATGAACGCGGCGGTCTATGCGGCGATGCGCGAACGCGCGCGGGTGGCGCTCGCCGAGGGCCGGAACGTCGTGCTCGATGCCACCTTCCGGCGGCCGGAGGAGCGCGCGGCCGCGGCTGAGGTCGCGGTCGAATGCGGGGCGGCGTTCCTCGCGGTGGAGTGTGAGGCGCCGCCCGGGGCCGTGCGCGCGCGGCTCGAGCGTCGCGTCGCGGAGGCGAGCGACCCGTGGTCGGACGGCCGCTGGGAGGTGTATGCGGCGCAGGCGGCCGCCGCCCGGCCGTGGACGGAAGCGGGGTGCATGCGGGTGGAAACCACCGGCGAGCGGATCGCAGTCGTGGACGGGGTGTTGGTGGCGCTCGCGGAGCGCGTGGGGTTCGCGAGCGCCTGACGAACGGCCTACCCGGGGATGGCGGTGACCACGGCGGGGAGGCGGCGAGCGAGGATATCGGCGGCCTGGGCGACCATGTCGTTGAGGATGTCGGCGGCGGGACGGGACTTCGTGAGGAGGCCGGAGATCTGGCCGGCGGCGTTCATCATGAGGTCGTCGCGGCCGGCGGCGCGGACGGAGTTGAGGAGGTCGCCGGTGAGGGCGCCCTGGAGGCCCATGGGCATGGCGGGGATGTTGGCGGCTTCCCAGGCTTCGATGAGCGGGTTGGTGATGTTGCGCATGGTCTTGCCGCTGTAGAGCTTGGTAATGCGCGTGTCTTCGTCGGTGGCGGCGAGGATGCGCTGCTTCTGGGTATCGGGCTGGTTCGCTTCGTCGGCGACGAGGAAGGCGGTGCCGCACCAGACGCCGATGGCGCCGAGCGCGAGGGCGGCGGCGAGGCCGCGGCCATCGGCGATGCCGCCGGCGGCGACGACGGGCGTCGGGGAGATGGCATCGACGACCTGGGGGATGAGGGCCATGGTGGCGACGCGGCCGGTGTGGCCGCCGGCTTCGGTGCCCTGCGCGACGACGACATCGACCCCTGCGGCGGCGACGCGCTTCGCGTTCTTGGTGTTGCCGACGAGCGAGAGGACCTTCGTGCCGTTGGCGTGCAGGCGGTCGAGCCAGGGGGCGGGGGTGCCGAGGCCGGCGGCGAAAACGGGCACGCGCTCTTCGATGACGACTTCCATCTGGTCGTCGGACATGCCTCCGCCCTGGCGGCGGTTGGCCATGGGGTTCGAGACCTGCTCGATGGGCTTCCATTCGATGCCGAGGTCGCCGGCGATTTTGCGCATGCCGGCCTTGCTGGAATCGGGGATGAGGTCGCGCGGGTCGCGGGGGATTTCGCCGCTGGCGGCGCCGCCGAGGAAGTTGGAGGGGAGGAGAAGGTCGACGCCGAAGGGGCGGTCGGTCATGGAACGGACTTTGGCGATCTCCTCGCGGAGGCGATCGGGGCTGAAGCCGGCGCCGCCGATGACGCCAAGGCCGCCGGCGTTGGAGACGGCGGCGGTGAGTTCGGCGAGGGCCACGGCGCGGGCGCCGCCGCCAACGGGCCCCATGCCGGCGGAGATGACCGGGTATTCGATACCCAGCAGGTCGCAGAGGGGGGTGCGAAGGACAGGCCGTGCCATGGGAAACCTCGCGGTGGGTGCTGGGCCCGGACTATACGCCGTCGGCTGTCGGCCGTCGGCTGTCGGCTCCAAGCAGGCAGGCACGCGTGAGGTGAGAGGCGGGCGGTAAGGCGCGGCTCCTCGCGTGCTAATGGCTAACAGCCAGCAGCTAACAGCTACCCGAAAATGGTGGCGAGGGGGAGGGAGAAGCCGGGGGCGTCGAAGGCGGCGTCATCGCTGGTTAGGGTGGCGGCAATTCCATGGGTGGTGGCGGTGCCATCGGGGCGGCGAACGGTGATTTCGCGGCGTTCGGGCCACACGAGCCAGACGCGGCGACCGCCGGCGGCGAAGTACTCGGCGACCTTGTTCTCCATGTCGGCGGCGGTTTCGGAAGGGGAGATGACTTCGACGGCGAGGTCCGGAGCCATGGGCACGAAGTCGGCGCCGAAGGTGTCGCTGCCGAGGCGGGCGAAGGAGATGAAGGCGACGTCGGGGCCACCGTCATCGAAAGCGCGGGCGTTCGTGATGACCGGGCCGAGGCGGGCGGCCTCCACGAACGCCTCAAGACGGGCCACGAGGTTCGCAAGCACAGGCCGGCGGGCTGCCGATATCCGAATAATGGCGGGATAGTTCGGCCGGTCGGCGTGCTTCGGGACCACGCGCCCGCGAACGAGCTCAAGCGGTTCGTCGACATGATTCGCGAACTCGGCGAACTCCGCGGCCGTCAGGAGGCGATGCGGCGGTTCCATGCGGGGCAGTGTAGCGGCCCGCGGGCGGCCGCTGCCTGGGAGGCGCTAGCCTTTCGCGCGGTTGGGAGCCGCACCAGGAACCCGCACCGTCTCGCGTCCTAATAGCTAGCAGCCAGTAGCTAACAGCTCAGCCACGATAGATTCGCGAAGCCGACGCGCGCGGGCGCGAGGCTTCGTGCATGAGCGCGGGCGGACGATGGCGGGAACACACCGAAGGAGGCGCCCCATGGCACACGGGGGACCGCACTGCGCGCACTGCAACGTCGAGATCCAGGACCGGTCGTCGATGGTGGAGCGGGACGGGAAGCAGTACTGCTGCAACAACTGCGCGATGGCGATGAGCCACCGCGCCTGACCCTGCCACCCTGTATGGAAAAGGCCGCCCTCGCGGGCGGCCTTTTCGTGTGAGCGGGTTGGGGTGCTTAGAAGGCGACGAAGCGGACGTTGTAGATGCCGTCGATCGCTTCGATTTCGCCGAGCTGTTCCTCGGTGGGGCGTTCGTCGACGGCGATGAGCATGAGGGCGCGGCCGCGGCGCCCGCGGCGGCCGACCTGCATTGAACGGATGTTGATATCGAACTTGCCGAGGAGGGTGCCGACGCGGCCGATCATGCCCGGGCGGTCTTCGTTATCGCAGGCGAGGAGGAAGGTGCCGCGTTCGGGGATGAGGTCCACATCGAGGCTGTTGATGATGACGATGTGGGGCTGGCCGTGCTGGACGGTGCCGGCGACGGCGACTTCGGCGTCGGTGGTCTGGACTTTGACGTGGACGAGGTTGTGGAAGACGTCGTGCGAGGGCTTCATGCGCTCATCGAGCTGCCAGCCGCGGGACTGGGCGATGAGGTTGGCGTTGACCATGTTCACATTCTCTTCGCTGATGGGGCGAAGGAGGCCGCGGATGATGGAGGCGCGCAGGGGCGTGACGTCGTGCTCGGTGATTTCGCCGTAGTAGTCGATTTCGATGCCGGTGAGCTTGCCCGTGACGAGCTGCGTGGCGATGGCGCCGACGGATTCGGCGACGGTCATGTAGGGCTGAACGACCTGGAGGGTCTCGGGGGCGAGCATAGGGGCGTTGACGGCGTAGCGGGCGGGTTTGCCAGAGAGGATCTCGACGATCTGCTCGGCGACATCGAGGGCGACGCGTTCCTGCGCTTCGGCGGTGCTGGCGCCGAGGTGGGGAGTGAGGATGATGCGCGGTTCGCCGAGAAGGGGGTTGTCGCGGTTGATGGGCTCTTCGGTGAAGACGTCGATGGCGGCGCCGGCGAGCTTGCCGGACTTCACGGCCTCGGCGAGGGCGGCCTCATCGATGATGCCGCCGCGGGCGACGTTGATGAGGCGGGCGCCGTCCTTCATCTTCGCAATCTGCTCGGCGCCAATCATGCCGTTGGTGGAGGCGGTGAGCGGGGGATGGACGGTGAGGAAGTCGGAGAGCATGAGGAGTTGCTCGAAGTCAACGGATTCGACCCCGAGAGCCTTCGCGCGCTCGGCGGGCACGAAGGGGTCGAAGGCGAGAACCTGCATCTCCATGGCCACGGCGCGGCGGGCGACTTCGGAGCCGATCTTGCCGAGGCCGACGATGCCGAGGGTCTTGCCGCGCACTTCGGTGCCCATGTAGTCCTTGCGGGCCCACTTACCGGCGCGCATGGAGGCATCGGCCTGGGCGACGTGGCGGGCGAGGGCCATGAGGAGGGTTATGGTGTGTTCGGCGGCGGCCACGGTGTTGCCCTGGGGGGCGTTGACGACGATGACGCCGCGTTCGGTGGCGGCGGGGAGGTCGATGTTATCGACGCCGACGCCGGCGCGGCCGACGACGGTGAGCTTCGAGGCGGCTTCGATGACGGCCCTTGTGACCTTCGTTTCGGACCGAACGACGAGGGCGTCGTAGTTGCCGATGATGTCGATGAGGGTGTCCTGGGGCTGGCCGGTCTTGACGTCGACGTCGCCGACGGCGCGGAGCATTTCGATGCCCTCGGGGGCGACGGGATCGGCGATGAGGATGCGCGGGCGTGCTTCCGTGGGCATGGGTGCGTTCTCCTTGAGGGCGGCAACGGCGAAATCGACGGCGGCGGGGATGCGGGTGCGGCCGGACTCCCAGCGGCTGATGGTGGCCTGGTCGACGCCGAGGGCGGCGGCGATGGCGGCCTGGGAGAGGCCGAGGCGGTTGCGTGCGGCGACGAAGTCGCTGGCTTCCATGTATGCAGAATGCATGAAGGACGGGTCTCATGCAAATTGCATGGCGCTGCGGCGCCAGGTTCCCAGTTGCCGGTTCCCAAGTTCCCAGGGGGACGCGGGAAGGGGTGGCCTTACGGCCACCCCTCGTGAGGATGCTGGTGGGGAGGGAGCGTCAGTTGGCGACGGAGGTGAGGACGCGGATGGCTTCGGCTTCGGTGAGGGGGGAGGGGTTGGGGAGGGTGACGACGAAGCCGCGGTCGGCGGTGAGGACGGTGTACTCGATGAAGTCCTTCGTCGTGATGCGGAAGAGGTCCTGGCCGGCCTTCGGCGGCGGCAAGCGGTTCGCGGCATCCTCATCGCCCGGAAAACCGAAGCGAGACCCGACGTAAAGTAGCTTGACCCAAGTACTGCCCTTCTCATATTTGGCCTCGACGCGCGTGGGCATCCCCGATGCGGGGAATGGAGGCATGGGATAGATGGTGAATGACACGAGCCGGAACCCGGCTGGCGCACCGGCGACGGGAACGGCAGCCCCAGATACCTTCGCGGCTGCCGCTGCGGCTTCAGCTGCAGACGGGTAGGTCGTGACAACCGGCTGGCCGCCCCGCTGCTCGAAAAGCGTCACGGCCGATGGACCGCCACCGTCATTGGCAGTCACGAGGACGGCGCTCCCGGCGACCCCGACGAGCAGGAGCCCGACGATGAGCCCGGCGATCAACCGGCCTGGCATTCTGGTGGTTGCGCTGCGCATACTATGTCTCCGTTCTTCAGTTTGGTGGATCGAGTACGAGGAACGAATAGCCAAAACACTGCTGATCCATTCCGCTGGAACCATCGCTGGCACCGAATTGCGCCTGAATGTAGACATTCCCTCCAGCCGCATACGTAAGAGTCCTGTACAGCCAAAGCGTGATGTCATACGAGTAGAATGAATGCTGATTCCAAGACAAGAGTTGCCCGAATCTATATGACTGGTTTGAATTATTACCGACTAGCCACGAATCTGGCCCCCACACTTGATTAGGCATGTAGACAGGATTTGGGCTTGTGCCCCCACCGTAGAAATCGATGAAGTTCACGGTCATCGACCTTGTGCCCGTGTTAACATTCGCGTTGTACGCAATTCCGTGCCACCACGAGTATGTGTGCAGCGGCCCATAGCACCATTGGCTTGAGGACGGACCAGCACTGCCCGTGTTTGAGCCGGAGTAGACGGCGCGCACCTCGACCTGAGAAGCGAATGCCGTCAACACTCCGAACGCTGCAGGCACGATGACTGCCACGAGAGCAACCAACGCCAGTTTCTTGTTGAACCGCCGAATCATCGCGTTCAGCCTCCCGGTTCTCATTCGGTTGGCGGAGAGTACCGGCCCACGCATGCTCAAAGGCGCGACATTCTTGACAAGAAACCGTGGAAGAATTTCAGTCCGCGAGGCAACAGGCCAGGTGCGCGGCAGCCCAGAAGCCGGAGGCCCACGTGTCACGTGGCACCGAAAGCGGAACGAAGATGGAGTTCTGGACCTTCTCAAGCCGGCGACGCACAGCGGCCTCTGAGAGGTGGAGATGGGCCGCGATCTCGGTTGCGGAGGACCCGGCCACACGCAACCGCATCACTACCCGTTCCTCCGCATCAAGCGCAGGTAGATGATGCCTTGCCAGAGCCTGCAATGGCTCGTACACGACTGAACCTCCGCTCCCCCGACGTCACAGTAGGTGGGAGCGCGATGGCCAGTCAAGCGACCAGCGGCGGTGTTTGCGATAGGTGTGCAGCGGTGAAAAAAACAGGCTCCGTGGGCGAGAAATCGTGGCCCGCGGAGCCTGCGTCCGGGTGGTTAACGGGCGGCGGCGAGGAGCTTTTCGACGACGTCGAGGGCTTCTTCGAGGTCGGACTGCTGGAACCAGCCGAGGTGGCCGACGCGGAAGATTTTGCCGTCGAGCTTGCCCTGTCCGCCGCCGAGGACGATGCCGTGCTCTTCGCGGGCCTTCTTGCTGATGGCCTTGCCATCGACGCCTTCGGGCCACCAGACGGCGGTGACGGTGTTGCTGGCGCACTGCTCGTTCACGGGGACGAGGCTGAGGCCCATGGCCTTGACGCGCTGGCGGGTGTAGTTCCCGGCGGCTTCGTGGCGGGTGAAGATGCCTTCGAGGCCTTCGGCGCGCATCAGCTCGAACGCCTTGTCCATCGAGTAATAAATGGACATGGCCGGGGTCCAGGGGTTCTGGAGCTTTTCGAGGGAATCGCGGGTCTTCGCGGCGTCGAAGTAGAAACGGGGCATCTTCGCCTCGGCGTTGGCAGCCCAGGCGCGTTCGCTCAGCCAGACGAAGGCGAGGCCCGGGGGCACCATCCAGCCCTTCTGGGAGCCGCTGACGACGACATCGAGGCCCCAGCGCTCGGCCGGGCAGGGCACGGAGCTCATGGAGCTGACAGCGTCGACGATGATCAGTCGGTCGCGCGCGCGGACTTCCTTCGCGATGGCTTCGAGGGGGTTGGTGACGCCGGTCGAGGTCTCGTTGTGGGTGACGAGGACGGCCTTGATGGTGGCGTCGGCGTCGAGGCGGCGGCCGATCTCGGCGGGGTCGAGGGCTTCGCCCCACTCGACGGCGTAGCTTTCGATCTCGGCGCCGTAGGTCTTCGCGATGCTGCGGAGGCGGTCGCCGAAGGAGCCGATGGAGCAGGCGAGGACTTTGTCGCCGGGGCTCATGGTGTTGACGATGGCGGTTTCGAGCCCGCCGGTGCCGGAAGTGGTGATGGAGAGGACATCGGTGCTGGTGCCGAAGACCCAGTTCAGGCCATCGGTGACGCGACGAATGATCTGAGCGAACTCAGGGCCGCGGTGGTTCATCATCTGGGCGGCGCCCGCCTGCAGGACATCTTCGGGGCAGGGCGTGGGGCCGGGAATGCGCAGGTTGACCAAGGGGAGGCTCCGGGGGAAGTGAGTACCGTTCATGGTCGAACGTGCCGATAAGCCGGTCAACCAGAACGGATGGCCGATGGCGACGCGGGGGATTTGATGAATCGTGTCAGATTCGAAAACGTGCCCCGAGGGCGCCGGTCAAGACGTGTAGATGAAGAGTATCGAACGAGCCCGCGGAAGCGTTGCCGCCGCATAACAGCGGATCTATAGTCCCTGTTGTTACGGATTTCACAACCGTAGCGGGTGACGATGACGCTCGAGATCCCAGAGGTCGTGATCAATCGGTTGCCGGTGTATGCACGGGCGCTGGCTGCGCTCGCGATGGACGGGGAGACGGTGGTGAGCTCGCAGACGCTCGGGGAGCGGCTGGACGTGACGCCGGCGCAGATCCGGAAGGACCTTTCGTACTTCGGACGGTTCGGGAAGCAGGGGCGCGGGTACAACGTGCTCGGGCTGCTGGCCAAGCTGCGCGAAATCCTGGGGCTGGACCGCAAGTGGCGGGTGGCGCTGGTGGGCGTCGGCCGGCTCGGGCAGGCGATCGCGGAGTATGGGGGTTTCGAGCCGCAGGGCTTCCAGATCGTGGCGGTGTTCGATAGCGACCCGGCGGCCGTGGGCACGACGGTGAACGAGGTGGTGGTGCGCGATTCGGACGAGCTGGACACGTTCCTGCGCCAGAACCCGGTCGATATCGGGGTGGTGGCGGTGCCGGCGCACGCGGCGCAGCAGGTGGTGGACCGGCTGGTGAACGCGGGCATCCGGGCGATCCTGAATTACGCGCCGATGATGCCGCACGTGCCGCTGGACGTGGCGGTGCGGAACATCGACCCGGTGCTGGCGATGCAGAGCATGACCTTCTACATCAAGAAGCAGGATCTCACGGGCGCGAAGTAGTGCGCGTCGGGCTCGCGCGTCAGCGGCATTTGTCGGTGCGGACGCCGCTGCTGACGGCGACGGTGGGGCCTTTGCCGGCGACCCAGTTGTTCCAGGTGTCGAGGAATGTGAGCTGCTGGCCGTTCACGCCGACGGCGATGTTGTAGGCGGTTTCGTTCGCGTAGATCGTGTAGTGGTCCGGGCAGGAGGGGGCGAAAACGCCGGGCGCGACGGTGATGGCGGCGCGTTCCTCGCCGGCGGCGACCGTCGCGGGGAGGGCGGCCAGGAGGTCGTGGACGAGGGTGGCGAAGCCCTGGAGGGTGAGCGGCTTCCCGCCGGAGGTGAAGCCGGCGTCGATCATCTCGGAGGAGATGAGCTTGTCGGTGAGGCCCATGCGCACGAAGAACGGCGTGGTGAGGTGGTGCTGGAGGACGTGGTCCGCATCGATGCACTCCCACTCGGTGCCGGGACGGTTGCGTGCGTGCCATTCGACGCAGCTCTGGTCGAGGAGGCGGTTGAGGCCGGCGGCATCGCGCGCGGCGCCCGCCTTGAGGAACGCTTCGCGGGAACAGGCGCCGCTGCCGGTGCAGCCCGGGGTCTTCTCCCAGCCCAGGAGGGCGTAGTCGGGCGGGGTGGCGGAATCGATGAGCCCGCGCACGACGGGGTGATTCGGACCCGCACGCAGGTCGGCGGCGACGCGATCGAGGTTGTTGATGATGCCGAAGCCGCCGGCCGAGCCGCCGGCGAACACGACCTCACGCGCGTTATCGAGGTCGGGCATGGTGGTGTGGGTGCGGACGTAGGTGAGGGCCGCCGTGCCGGGAGCCTGCTTGAGGGTCGCGAGGGCGGCATCGAGGACGTAGGAGCCGGTCATGGCGATGGCGAACTCGACGGGTTTGCCGGTCGCGGGGTCGGTGGCGCTGAACTTGAGCGAGGCGCCGCGCCCGGCCCACAGGTCGCTCGAGCAGTAGCGCACGAAGACGTGGTTCCAGTTCGCGAAGGGGTTCTCGGCGCGGCGCGCGAAGATGCCATCGGCGGAGGCGGCGTTGCCGGCGAAGTCGGTGCTCATGTTGTCGGAGTTGAAGTTGGTGTCGACGCCGCACCAGCGATCGGCGCACTCCTGGGGGCTGGCGCAGCCTCCGCCGCCGGCGAGACCGATGACCCATTTGTCGCGGTTGGCTTCGCCTTCGTAGGGCCGGAAGAAGAGGACGGCGGGCGAGCCGTCGTTGCAGACGGCGTTGGGGAAGAGCTTCGTATCGATGTCGTGGCGCTGGAGCGCGGGGGTGGCCTGGCCGGCCTGGCCGGATGGGCCGCTGCGGGGGACGCGGCAGGAGAGCGCTTCCTCGATGGTTGGCTTGAGGACGACGGCGGTCGCGAGCGGCCCGGGGGATGTCGATGCCGCCGTCGTGGCGGCGCTGCCCGGGCTCAGCGCGGGTTCGGCGGTCGCGGCGGAGGCCGGCGATTGCGGCGTTGCCGTGGGGGCGTCATGGTTCGAGCCTCCACAGGCAGCGGCGAAGGCGAGGACCAGGGTCGCGGCCGCGATGGCGAGCGTTCGCACGCGGGCATCCTAGCGGAAGCGGGCGTGCGACATAGCGGTCCGGTGTGAATTTGCCGACATGCCGGGCGAGGGTCCGGTTACGCGGCGCGGGTGAACGTCAGCCGCATGAATTCGACCCAGCCGTCCGGCGTTTCGACCCTGGAGCGCATGACGTAGGAGGCCGGGCCGCTGATGTCGATGATGTCCTGGTAGTGCTGGGTGCCGGGGGTGCCATCCATGCTGGGCCCATCGGCGTTGAGCACGAGGGAGTTGGCGCCGGCATCGAGGTCGCCTTCGTAGAGCCAGATGTGGGTGCTCATGGATGAGAGGAAGGTGCCCACGAAGCGGCCCTTCTCCGAGTCGAAGGCGAGGGAGATGACGCTCTCGTCGTTGGCGCCTCCGGGGGGTTCGGCCATCGTACCCATGACCCAGACGCCGAGTGGCCGGAACGACTGGGTGCCGGAGGTGCGGGCTTCGTTGTTGTCGTCGGGGGGCATGTGGAACGCGCCTTCGAAGGTCCATTCGCCAAGGAGCTGCTGGAGCCAGCGGTGCTCGGCCGTCGATTCGGGGTTCATGGGGGACTCCCGCGAAAAGAGATAGCTCGAGCGTACGCGATCGCGCGCGGCCTCCCCAAGGGGTGAGGGCGGGTGCCGTCGGGAGGGTTAGCGCTCGGGGGTGGGGAAGAGGCCGATGAGGTTCTCTTCTTCGGTGGGGAGGCTGCGCTTGATGACGTCGAGGTGGTCGAGGGCGATGCCGGCGCCGATGGCGACGCATTCGAGGGGGTTATCGGCGACGTAGCAGGGGACGCCGGTTTCCTGGGTGAGGAGCTCGTCCATGTGGCGGAGGAGGGCGCCGCCGCCGGTGAGCATGATGCCGCGGTCGATGACGTCGGCGGCGAGCTCGGGCGGGGTCTTTTCGAGCACGGCGCGGACGGTCTGGACGATGGTGCCGAGGCAATCCTGGATGGACTGGGAGACTTCGACGCTATTGAGGGTGATGGTCTTGGGCAGGCCGCTGAGCTGGTCGCGGCCGCGGACCTGGGTGCTGAGGCCCTCATCGATGGGGAGGGCGCTGCCGATGGCCATCTTGATCTCCTCGGCGGTCTTTTCGCCGATGACGAGATTGTGGCGGCGGCGGACGTAGGCCATGACGGCTTCATCGATGCGGTCGCCGGCCATGCGCACGGATTCGCTGACGACGATGCCGTAGAGGGAGATGACGGCGGCCTCGGTGCGGCCGCCGCCGATGTTGACGACCATGTTGCCGCGGGCGCTGCCGATGGGGATCTGGGCGCCGATGGCGGCGGCGAGCGGTTCGGGGACGAGGTGCGCGGGCTTGCGGGCGCCGGCCTGCTCGGAGGCATCGCGGACGGCGCGCTGCTCGACGCTGGTGACGCCGGCGGGGACGGTGACCATGACCTCGGGGCGGATGATGTTGAAACGCCCTGCGATGAGGCCGATGAAATAGCGGAGCATGGCCTCGGTGGTGAGGTAGTCGGCGATGACGCCATCGCGCATGGGGCGGATGACGCTGATGGAACCGGGGGTGCGGCCTTGCATCGCGCGGGCTTCGTTCCCGACGGCGACGATGGCGTTGTCGCGGTTGTGGCGGGCGACGACGGAGGGCTCGTTGACGACGATGCCCTGGCCCTTCACGTAGACGAGGATGTTGGCGGTGCCGAGGTCGATGCCCGCCTTTTTCGGGGTCATGAATTCGAATGCCATTATTGGCGCTCGATCGCGACGCCGAGGCCGCGCAGCTTGTCCGCGAGCTTTTCGTAGCCGCGGTCGAGGTGGGATACGTCGTCGATGGTGGTTTCTCCGTGGGCGACGAGGGCGGCGAGGAGGACAGCGGCGCCGGCGCGGACATCGAGGGCGCGGACGTGGGCGCCATTGAGCTGGGCCTTGCCGACGACGATGGCGGAGGAGCCGGTGCTGACGATCTCGGCGCCCATCTTGCGGAGTTCGCCGACGTAGAGCATGCGGTTATCGAAGACGCGTTCGTGGATGATGGAAACACCGTGGGCCTGGGTGAGCATGGCGGCGAGAGGAGCGTGCAAGTCCGTGGCGAGGCCTGGATAGGGGAGGGCCTGGAAGTTGACGCCGCGCAGGTGGCCATCGCTGGCGATGCGGGCGCAGGCGGGGCCTTCGATGGTGACGGTGGCGCCGGCGTCGCGGAGCTTGGCCCAGAGGGCGTCCATGACCTCGACGGGGGCGCCGTGGAGGCGAACTTCGCCGGCGGTCATGGCGGCGGCGACGGCGAAGGTCCCGGCTTCGATGCGGTCGGGCATGATATCGATGGTGGCGCCGTGGAGGCGCTCGACACCATCGACTTCGAGCATCTGGGTGCCGATGCCTTCGATGTGGCCGCCCATCTGATTGAGCATGTGGCAGAGGTGCTGGACTTCGGGCTCGGTGGCGGCGTTGACGATAGTGCTGTGCCCGCGGGCGAGGGCGGCGGCCATGACGACGTTCTGGGTGCCCGAGACGGACGGGTAGTCCATGAAGAGGCGGGCGCCGCGGAGGCCGCCCTCGGGGGCTTCGACGACGTAGCGTTCGCCTTCACGGCGGATGCTGGCGCCCATGTAATGGAAGCCGCCGAGGTGGACATCGAGCGGGCGCTGGCCGATGACGTCGCCGCCGGGGGGCACGGAGGAAGCGCGGCCGAGGCGGGCGAGCAGGGGGCCCATGACCTGGAAAGACGCGCGGTTTTCGGTGATGAGCTCGCTGGGCGTTTCGACCTTGCCGACGGTGCCGCCGACGAGGCGGAGGGTGTTCGGCGCGGTCCATTCGACGCCGGCGCCGAGGTTCGTCAGGAGCTGGGCGAGGGAGCGGGCGTCGCTGATCTCGGGGACGTTGTTAAGGATGACCTCGTCCTCGGTGAGGAGGGAGGCGCACATGGCGGCGAGGGCGTGGTTCTTGGCGCCGGAGATGGGCACGTCGCCGCGCAGGACAGCACCGCCCTGGACGATGTACCGCGGGCCCCGGTGAAGCGTCGAATTCATGCGCTCCGTCAAGGATAGGGGGTGGGGGGTGAGCGTTCCACCGTGAAACCTCCGTCAATACCGGGCTTTCGGCTGGCGGGATGGGCACCGGGGTGTTTGGAACAAAGAACGAGCCCGCCGGTGAGGGCGGGCTCGTGATGGTGCGCGGTGGGCGCGAACTACATGCGGGGACGGCCGTCGGTGCGGCGGCGACGGCGGTCGGCGACGCGGAGGCGGAGCAGCGAACGCTGCAGCGCCGCCGAGGCCCGGGCCATATCGACGTCCCGGACGGCCTGTTCGCGGCCGCGGCGAAGGCGTTCCTCGGCGCGGGCGCGGGCGGCTTCGGCGCGGGCGATATCGATCTCCTCGGCGGGCTCGGCGGCATCGGCAAGGATGGTCACGCGGTCGTTGCGGACCTCCATGAAGCCGCCGGTCACGGCGAAGGGTTCTTCTTCGGTGCCGCGGCGGAAGAGGAGCTCGCCCGGCTGGAGGGTGGTCATGAGCGCGGCGTGCTTGGGCAGGATGGCCAGCTGGCCTTCGCTGCCGGGCGCGACGAGCACATCCACGCCCCGTTCGGTGCGAACGATGCGTTCCGCGGTGACGATTTCGACCGTCAGCGGCATGGTGGTTAGCCTCCGGCCAGGGTGCGGCCCTTTTCGACGGCGGTGTCGATGTTGCCGACCATGTAGAAGGCCTGCTCGGGCAGACCGTCGTGCTTGCCTTCGAGGATCTCCTGGAAGCCGCGGATGGTGTCGCGGATGGGGACGTACTGGCCGGGGGTACCGGTGAACTGTTCGGCGACGAACATCGGCTGGGTGAGGAAGCGCTGGATCTTGCGGGCGCGGGCGACGGTGAGCTTGTCGTCGTCGCTCAGTTCATCGATGCCGAGGATGGCGATGATGTCCTGGAGGTCCTTGTAGCGCTGGAGCACGCCCTGGACGCCGCGGGCGATGTCGTAGTGTTCCTGGCCGACGATGCGGGGTTCGAGCGCGCGGGAGAAGGAGGAGAGCGGGTCCATGGCGGGGAAGAGGGCCTGCTCGGCGAGGGAGCGCTCGAGGGCGACGACGGCGTCGAGGTGGCCGAAGGTGGTGGCCACGCCGGGGTCGGTGTAGTCGTCGGCGGGCACATAGATGGCCTGGAACGACGTGATCGAGCCCTTCTTGGTGGAGGTGATGCGCTCCTCGAGGTCGCCCATTTCGGTGGCGAGGGTCGGCTGGTAGCCCACGGCGGAGGGCATGCGGCCGAGGAGGGCGGACACTTCCATACCGGCGAGGGTGTAGCGATAGATGTTGTCGACGAAGAAGAGGACGTCGCGGCCTTCTTCGTCGCGGAAGTATTCGGCCATGGTGAGGCCGGTGAGGGCGACGCGGAGGCGGACGCCGGGGGGCTCGTTCATCTGGCCGAAAACCATGGCCATCTTGGGGAGCACGCCGGATTCTTTCATTTCGTGCCAGAGGTCGTTGCCTTCGCGGGAGCGTTCGCCCACGCCGGCGAACACGGAGAAGCCACCGTGCTGGCGGGCGATGTTGGAGATGAGCTCCTGGATGACGACGGTCTTGCCGACGCCGGCGCCACCATAGAGGCCGACCTTACCGCCGCGGACGAGGGGGGCGATGAGGTCGACGACCTTGATGCCGGTTTCAAGGACGGAGGGGGTGGTCTCCTGGTCCTCAAAGGGGGGCGGGGTGCGATGGATGCCCCAGCGGGGGCCGCCTTCGGGGGCAGGCAGGTTATCGATGGGGGCGCCGAGCACGTTGAACATGCGGCCGAGGGAGTTTTCGCCCACGGGCACGGCGATGGCGGCGCCGGTATCGATGGCGCGAGCCTGGCGGCGAAGGCCATCGGTGGAGTCCATGGCGAGGCAGCGGACCCAGTTATTGCCCAGGTGCTGCTGGACCTCGGTGACGAGCACGGAGCCATCCTCGCGGATGATGTTCACGGCGTTGTTGATGGCCGGAAGGTGCTCGGGGGGGAACTCGACGTCGATCACCGTACCGATGATCTGGATGACGCGGCCCTCGGTGGATGGAGCTGCCATAACCATGGATTCGACCTCCAGGGAGTCCTGTTACTGGTGTGCCCCGGCGGCATTGCTGACGCCGGCCATAACCGGGGCCTGCCCCGGGCTGGTTCCGATGGATGGGAGGTTGGCGCTCACGCGGCCACCTCAAGGATATCGTCCAATGCGATGTCGCTGAGCGATTCGAACTCGCGATCGGGTTCGCCCAGGTCAAGGCCGCGGGTGTATTCGGTGCGGACGGCCCAGCAGCGCATGCCGGCGGCGCGCGCGGAGGCGATGCCGGCGGGGGCGTCCTCGATGGCCAGGCAGGCCGACGGGGGGAGCTTCAGGCGCTTCGCCGCGAGCAGGTAGATCTCGGGGTCGGGCTTGCCGTTGGCGACGTCACTGCCGGTGACGAGCTCATCGAAGACGTTCGCGAGGCCGATGCGAGCGAGGCAGGCATCGACCCAGGGCCGCACGGATGAGGATGCGAGGGCGATGGGGACGCGGCGGCGCTGGAGGCCGAGCACGAGGGAGGTGGCGCCGGGGAGGGCCTCGGCGCGGTCGCGGTACTGTTCGAGGATGAGCTGGTGGTAGATGGGCGAGTAGTAATCGCGGGTGCGGGCGAGGCCGAAGTCGCGGACCATTTCGGTCCAGCCCGCTTTGGTGCCCATGTAGGGCTTGTACTCGTCGAGGGTGATGGCGCGGCCTTCGGTGGCGAGGAGCTGGTTGACGGCGGCGAAATGCAGCGGCTCGCCGTCCACGAGGACGCCGTCCATATCGAAGATGACCGCTGCGATCCGTTCCAGCCTATGCCCCCTTGAGCGCCTCGACGCCGCCGACGATATCGAGCAGTTCCTTGGTGATCTGCTCCTGGCGCGCCTTGTTGTAGGTGAGGGTGAGTTCGCGGGTGAGCTCGTTCGCGTTGTCGGTCGCGTTCTTCATGGCGACCATCTGGGCGGACTGGAAGCTCGCGGCGTTCTGGAGGATGGCCTCGTAGATCTGCATCTCGATGTAACGGGGAAGGATGCGGGCGAGGACATCGTCCGGGGAGGGTTCGAAGATGTACTCCTCGGCGAGGTTGGCGGCGGTGGCGCCTTCTTCGGCCGCGGGGGGCTCGATGGGAAGCAGCTGCCGCACGACGGGGCGCTGGACGGCGGTGGAGACGAAGAGCGGGAAGCTCACGTAGACGCGGTCCACCACGCCGTTGAGGTAGTCATCGATGATGATGCGGGCGATGCCGAGGGTATCGGACTGGGTGGGGTAGTCGCCGAGCTCGGTGAATTCGGCGGTGAGGTGCTGGTGGGCGCGGACGAAGAAGTCGCGGCCTTTCTTGCCGACGGCGACGACGGAGACCGGTTCGTGCTGCATGGCGACGAAGCTGCCGGCGGAGCGATTGAGGTTGGCATTGAGGCCGCCGCAGAGGCCGCGATCGGGGGTGATGTGGAGGATCGCGATGTTCTTGACGGGGCGGTTGGCAAGCAGGGGATGCGCGGCGCCTTCGCCATCGCCGCCTTTGCTGGCGAGGCCGGCGAGCACGATGCGGAGCTTCTCGGCGTAGGGCTGCGCCTGGGTGGCGCGGTCCTGGGCGCGGCGCATCTTGGATGCGGCCACGAGCTGCAACGCGTTCGTGATCTTGGCGGTGTTCTTGACGCTCCCGATGCGTCGTTTGAGCTGGCGGATCGTCGGCATGTGGCGTTATCCCGTCCGGGGGTGGTGGAGCCGGGCGGGGCCGCCCGGCGCGCGGGGGCGGGTGAGCGCCCCCAGCCGTCAGCGGGTTGCCGGCCCCTAGAAGGGGACCGTGGTCTTGAAGGTGGTGATGATGCCGCGCAGCTTCTCCGTGAGCTCGGGCGTCATCACCGGGCTGGCGGCGATTTCGCGAAGCACTTCGGGGTTGTTGCTGGCGAGGAACTTGCGCAGGGCGTCTTCGAAGGGCCGGACCTTGGCGACGGGCACGTCGTCGAGGAGGCCGCTGGAGAGCGAGAAGAGGACGCCGACTTCTTCGGCCATGGAGAGCGGGGTGAACTGCGGCTGCTTGAGCAGTTCGGTGGCGCGCTGGCCGCGCTCGAGCTGGCGCCGGGTGGCGGCATCGAGGTCGCTGGTGCCGAACTGGGCGAAGGCCTGGAGTTCGCGGAACTGGGACATTTCGCCCTTGAGGCCGCCGGAGACCGTCTTCATCGCCTTGGTCTGGGCGGCCGAGCCCACGCGGCTCACGGAGAGGCCGGTGTTGATGGCGGGCCGGATGCCGGCGTTGAAGAGGTCGGACTCCAGGTAGATCTGGCCGTCGGTGATGGAGATGACGTTCGTCGGGATGTAGGCCGACACGTCGTTCGCCTGGGTCTCGATGATGGGGAGGGCGCTGAGGGAGCCACCGGCTTCGAGGCGCGCGGCGCGCTCGAGGAGGCGGCTATGCAGGTAGAAGACATCGCCGGGGTAGGCTTCGCGGCCCGGCGGGCGGCGCAGGAGGAGGGAGATTTCGCGGTAGGCCCAGGCGTGCTTGCTCAGGTCGTCATAGACGATGAGGGCGTCCTTGCCGTTCTCCATGAACTCTTCGCCGATGGCGCAGCCGCCGTAGGGGGCGAGGTATTGGAGGGCGGCGGAATCGGAGGCGTTGGCGGCGACGACGATGGTGTGGTCCATCGCGCCGTTCTCCTCGAGGAGACCAACGACCTGGGCGACCTTCCCCGCCTTCTGGCCGATGGCGACGTAGATGCAGATCAGGTCGCCGCCCTTCTGATTGATGATGGTATCGAGGGCGATGGCGGTCTTGCCGGTGGAGCGGTCGCCGATGATGAGCTCGCGCTGGCCGCGGCCGATGGGGAACATCGCGTCGATGGACTTGATGCCCGTCTGGACCGGCTGGTTGACGCTCTGGCGGAGGGTGACGCCGGGGGCGATGCGCTCGATGGGGCGGGTGCGGCTGGTGTTGATGGGGCCCTTGCCATCGATGGGGCGGCCGAGGGGGTCGACGACGCGGCCGATGAGGGCTTCGCCGACGGGGACCTCGATGATGCGCCCGGTGCCGCGGACTTCATCGCCTTCCTTGATGTCGATGTAGTCGCCGAGGACGACGGCGCTGACGGATTCTTCTTCGAGGTTCATGGCGATGCCCATGGACCCGTTGGAGAATTCGAGCAGCTCGGAGTACATGGCGCCGGAGAGGCCATGAACGCGGGCCACGCCGTCGCCGGCTTCGATCACGGTGCCGACATCGGTGGTGACCGTGCCGGAGCCGAAGCCCTGGATCTGCTCCTTCAGGATGGAGGCAATCTCCTCAGCGCGTACAGCCATCGCGGCGCTCCTCTTCCTTCTTCCTCAAAGCCTCGTGAGCGGGTGTGCTCAGAAGGCTCCTTCCAGCTGCCGCCGGAGCTGCCGAAGCCGCGTCCGGACGCTTCCATCGACGATACGGTCGCCGACGCGGAGGACCGCGCCGCCGATGAGTGCGGGGTTGACCACGGCGGTGGCGGAGACCCGCTTGCCGAGCTGGCCGGAGAGGCGCTGCTCGATGGCTTCCACCTGTGCGGGCGTGAGCTCGACGGCGGTGGTGATTTCGGCGTGTTCGATGCCCTGGTGCTGGTCGGCGAGGCGGTTGAAGGCATCGCTGACGGCGCGGGCGTCGTAGCTTCGGCCCTTGGCTATGAGCAGCTTCGCCAGGTTGATGGCGAGGGGCTGGATATCAAGGACGCGGTCGACCATGGCATAGCGTGAATCGAGCGGGAGGCGTCCGTCCGCGAGGACGGACGCGGCGCCGGATTCGGCAAGCACCTCGGCGATATCGCCGAGGTCGGCGCGCCAGCGGTCGAGATCGCCGCTTTCGCGGGCGAGTTCGAACGCGGCCTGGGCATAACGCCGTGCTGCCTGGAGGTCGGCCATGGTTTAGTTCCCGCTGAAGCTGGAGTTGGCCAGCGCTTCATCGATGATGCGCTGGTGGGCGGTGCGGTCGAGCGATTGACCGATGACCTTCTCGGCGGCGGAGACGGTGATATCGGCGAATTCGCGGCGGAGGTCGGCGACGGCGCGATCGCGTTCGAGCTGGATTTCAGCGCGGGCGCGTTCGAGCGAATCCTCGCGGTCGCGGTTGGCCTGTTCGCGGGCTTCGGCCTGGATGCGCGCGGCGATCTGCTGAGCACCGGCAACGACTTCCTGGGCCTGGCGCTGGCCTTCCTGGAGCTGCGAGGCGATGTTCGCCTGGGCCTGGGCGGCCTCGGCGCGCGCGATCTCGGCGGCATTGAGGCCTTCGGCGATCTTCTGCTTGCGGTCGTCGAGCATCTTCAGGATGGGCTTGTAGGCCACGAGCCTGAGGATGACGAGGAGCAGGAAGAAGTTCGCCACCTGCGCGATGAGCTGGGGCAGGTTCAGGCCGAGGGCTTCAACTGCCTTGTCCATGCGGGCGCACCGTCCCTTTCTACGTTGATCCGCACCGGGGCGCGGGAGACTAGATGACGAACGCGATGATGAGCGCCGAGAGGAGCGCGTAGATGCCGATGGCTTCGGCGAAGGCGACGCCGAGAATCATGTTCGTCTGGATGGCGGCGCGGGCCTCGGGGTTGCGGCCGAGGGCTTCCATGGCCTTGCCGACGAGCATGCCGATGGCGATGGCCGGGCCAATACCGCCGACGGCCATGGCGATGGCGGCACCGATCGCCTTGGCGGCGTCGGTTTCGAGGATGACCATGAACGGGAGAATGCTGAGGATGTCCATGAGCGTGCTTCTGCCTCCGTTGCGCCCTCTCCATGGCGCGGGTTTCCAGGTTTACTTGCGAACAGGCCGTGGGGCCTGGACTGCCCGTGTGGGTGTGTTCAGTGCGCGGCGGCGGCTCCGTGCGCGTGGTGGGCATCGGCGCCCGCGTCTTCGCCGTGGTGCCCTTCGTGGTGTTCGTCTTCGCCGTGGTGTTCCACCGCGCCAACGGCGAACACGAGGGTGAGGAGTGCGAACACGGCGGCCTGGATGAAGCCCACGAAGAGCTCGAGGCCGTAGATGATATCGACGAAGAGGAACGGCATCAGGAATGTCAGCATCAGGATGAGCACTTCGCCGGCGAAGATGTTGCCGAAGAGGCGGAAGGTGAAGCTGATGATGCGGATGAATTCGGAAAGAAGTTCGAGGATGCCGACGAAGGCGTTGACGCCGTTCAGGTTGAAGAACTTCTTGAGGTAGCCAAAGCCGAGGGCCTGGAAGCCCCAGAATTCGATGCAGAGGAAGGCGACGATACCCAGGGCGAGGGTGTTGTTGACGTCGCTAAAGGCGCCGCGGAAGAGGGGGATGACGAGGCCGAACTTCTTCGCGCCTTCGAAATCGATGCCGGTGATGGTCTGGTGCAGGGCGGGGCTGGCGAGGCCGTGCGCGGCGGCGGCGCCGTGGTCTTCGGCGGCGTGGGCTTCGCCCACGAGAAGGTGGGGGTGGCCGTCCTTGCCATCGAGGGTGGCAGCGGCGGCGGTGACCATTTCGGCGCTGGGATGGTCGAGCTCTTCGTCGGTGGCTTTGAAGCCGGCGAAGTGCTTCGCGACGAAGACGATGTAGCGGTCGGCGGCTTCGCCGGGGGTTTCGCCTTCGTGGACTTCGAAATCGATGGCCTTGGTGCGGGGCTTGGCGATGATCAGGCCGCCATCGCCATCCATGATCCAGCCGCCGAAGCCGTTGCCTTCGATGTAGCGGCCGTCTTCACCGAGGGTGAGGTCCTTGGGATGCTCGCTGGTGAGTTCGTGGAAGACGTGATGGTGAACGTCTTCGTGCTTGCCGAAGGCGTTGAAGAACGGCATCAGGCCGAACCAGTTGTTGCAGATGACGAAGATGAAGATGGTGGCGACGACGGCGAAGAACCTGCGGCCGTTCTTTTCGCCAGCGATTTCTTCGACCTGGCCGACGAGGAAGCTGATGACGGCTTCAGCGAAGTTCTGGGCGCCGGAGGGGAGCAGTTTCATGGACCGGGTGGCGGTCCAGAAGAAGAGAATAATGAGGGCCATGACCACCCAAGAGGTGATCAGGGTATTGGTGAGGTTGAGCGGGCCGACTTTGGTGATGACTTCAGCGGGGACGATGATCTCGGGCTGGGGCCCCTGGGCAATGAAGAGGCCAATCCCGAGCCAGACGAGGACACCGACGAAGGCGGCAAGGCCGATGACGAGCTTCAACTCTGCGTTACTCCGTTGGCCCGGTCCCAAACCGGCGCATGAAGGGCAGGAGCATGCGGATTCCGCCGACCATCGCGACAGCGAGTCCGAGCACGATCCCTGCGAGTGTCAACACGGGCTCGAGACCGGTTCTCGCGTCGGCCCAACGGCCAATCACGACGCCGAGGATGATACAGGTGGCGAAGTACCACCCGATGCCGAGCAAGTAGGCAGTTGGCACCATCCAGCTGCCCACGGCCGCCTCCTCAGGCGCCCGGTCTCCAGACCCGGCGCATCATAGCCAGATTGTGAAGCAATGCGCAAGCGAGCTTGCGCGGCTTTCTCCGCCTATTTGCGAGGGTCGCCGAAGTCCTCGAGGTCCAGGCTTTCGATGAAGTCCTTGAAGGCGCCCAGGCGTTCGAGCTCGGCGGGATCGACGGGGCGGGAGGACTCGCCGACGCTGACCGACGGCTGGGGTTTGCCTTCTTCGTCGAGCACGACGCCGGCGCGGTCGAGGACGGTTTCTTCGGCGAAGATGGGGGCTTCGACGCGGACGGCGAGGGCGATGGCATCGCTGGGGCGGGAATCGATCTCCATGGTCTCGCCGCGGACATCGAGGACGATGCGGGCGAAGAAGGTGTCGTTGGAGATGTCGTTGACGAGGATGTAGACGACGCGGCCGCCGAGCTGCTCGATGAGGTTGCGGATGAGGTCGTGGGTGAGGGGGCGGGCAACGGTGACATCCTGGAGGCGAACGGCGATGGCTTCGGCCTCGGCGGCGCCGATCCAGATGGGGAGATAGCGGTCGGCGTCTTTTTCGCGAAGGATGACGACGCGCTGGTAGTTCATCATGCTGAGGCGGATGCTCTCGATCGTCAGCTCTTTCACGTTCACCGCCTCGCGGCCGAGGTAGGGCCGCAACAGGCCGGCCGGAACCGGCTCTTGAAGCCATGGTAGGAGCGGCCGGATCGGCGAGTCAATGGACCTTCGAACGTTGGTTCGAACGTGGTTCAGGGGACGGCGCCTGCGGCGCGGGGGGCAGGCCGCCGGGCGGGCCGGAAGTTGAGGATGGCGGCGATGGCGATGGCGGCCGAGACGAGGGCCATCACCGGGGTGACGCCGATGTGGTCGGAAAGGGCCCCGGCGGCGAGCACGGGCAGGGCGGAAACGAGCGCGGAGAGCGCCGCCTGGGTGGAGTTCACGCGGCCCTGGAGCTGAAGGGGCACGCGGTCGTTGATGACGGTCTGGGCGGCGACGGAGACGGTGGCGTAGGCGAAGCCGAGGGGGAAGGTGATGAGGGCGGCGAGGACGCCGCCGCCATCGAAGCCGCCGATATCGATGGAATCGAGCCAGGCGAACATGCCGTAGCCGGCGAGGAATTCGGCCTCGGGGTTGACGAAGGTGATGAGCGCGAGCAGGGGAACGAAGAGGGCGAAGCCGGCGGAGGAGAGCACGCTGTGGGGCAGGCGGTGGCTGAGGAAGCCGGCGATGCGCAGCCCGAGGGCGATGCCGAAGACGGCGGGCATGAGGACGACGGCGCCGGCATCGACGGGGAGCCCGAGGACGCGGCTGAGGTAGCCGGGGATGAGCCCGGCGATCACGATCATGGCGGCGGACATGACGGTGAGTTCGATGGCGGCGTGCAGGACCATGGGGTCACGGTGCATGGCGCGCCAGCCGGCCTTCCACCATGCGCCGCCAGCGGGGGTTGGTGCTTCGCCGCCGACTTCGAGCCGTTCGGGATGGTGCACGCGGCCGATGAGAACCGCCTGGAACGCGGCGAAGGCGAACATCGCGGCGCAGAGGCCGAAGAGGATGTCGGGGGTTTCGAAGACGCGAAGGAGGAGGGGGGTGAGGATGCCGAGGCCGAGGACCTGGGCGGCGCCGCCGACGGCGTGGCCGATCGCGTTGGCGCGGGCGAGGTCGGCACGGGGCACGATGGCGGGGACGAGCGTGCCCTCTGCGGTGGCGGCGAACTGGGTGAGGGTTGATACGGCGACGGCGACGATGAAATAGGTTTCGATGCCGCCGGAACCGCGGACGAACCAGATGCAGATGGCGGCGCGGGCCAGGTCGCCGAGGAAGATGATGGGACGGCGCGGGAAGGCATCGGCGGCGGCGCCCGCGGCGATGCCGGCGACGGTGCTGGGGATGACGAGGGCGAGCACGAGGAGGCTGGAAAGGAAGGCGCGGTCGGTTTCGCGGACGATGAGGAGGACGAGGGCGAAGTTCAGGCAGTTGTGGGCGACGCGCGACCAGAAGCGCGTGTAGCAGAGCATGCGGAACTGGCGCCTTCGCCAGAGGCCGGGGGGCGCGCCTTCATTCGGCGGCGTGTGGGACGAGTGCCTTTGCACGGGATTCGAAACGGCGGCGTTCGACGAGGACGCGGCGGCCGCAGGTGAGGCATTCGATGCCGATATCGGCGCCGGTGCGGAAGACGCGGAAATCGAGGCCGCCGCAGGGATGCGGGCGGCGCATGCGATAGACCTCGCCTTCGCGGATTTCGGGGATGGGCACGGCTAGCGGGCGGCGAGGGCGGCGGCGTTGAGCTCGTCGCGGAGTTGGCGGGCGGCCTCGCCGGCGGCCTCGGCGAAGTTCGGGCCATTGGCGGCGTACATGATCGAACGGCTGGCGTTGACGACCATGCTCCCGGGGATGGCACCGGCGGCGGTGACGACGTCCTCGGGGCGGCCACCCTGGGCGCCCACGCCGGGGACGAGAAGGGTGACGGCGGGGAGCAGCTCGCGGACGCGGCGAAGCTCGGCGGGGGCGGTCGCGCCGACGACGAGGCCGACGGCGGGGGACCAGTTCGCGGCGGTGACGGCGACGTGTTCGAAGAGGAGGGCGCCGTTGGCGAGGGGCTGCTCCTGGAACTCGCGGGAGCTGGGGTTCGAGGTGCGGCAGAGGACGTAGACGCCCTTGCCTTCGTAGGCGAGGAAGGGGGCGACGGTATCGAGGCCCTGGTAGCCGTTCAGGGTGACGGCATCGAACTTCCAGATTTCGAATGCGGCGCGGGCATAGGCTTCGGCGGTGTTGCCGACGTCGCCGCGCTTTATGTCGCCGATGACGGGGATGCCGGCGGGAATGGCGGCGAGCGTCTCTTCGAGGGCGCGGAGCCCGGGGATGCCGTGCTGTTCGTAGAAGGCGATGTTGGGCTTGTAGACGGCGGCGTAGGGCGCGGTCGCGGCGATGATGGCGCGGTTGTAGGCGGCGAGGTCCTCGATGCGGTGCTTCTTGAAGTCGGGGTCGAGGCCGACGCATACGAGGGTGCCGGCTTCGCGGCTGCGGGCGGCGAGTCGTTCGGCGTAGCTGGTCAGGGGGAGACCTCCGCGGGGTGTGGGGCGAATCCGAGATGGGTCATGACGGCTTTGAAGGCTTCGCGGTCGCCGCTGACGATGAGGTCGAGGCCGCCGGGCTGGCCGGACGGCGCTTCGAGGCTCTGCTCGGCGAGGACGGTGACGGCGCGGCGGGCGACGGCTTCGCTGGTCTCGACGGTGGCGACGCCGGGGAACTCGGCGGCCACATCGTCGGCGAGGAAGTGGTAGTGGGTGCAGCCGAGGACGACGGTATCGGCACCGGCGGCAATGGCGGGCCCGAGGGTGCGGCGAAGGCTCGCGCGGGCGGCTTCGCTGCCGGACTCGCCGCGTTCGACAAGCTCGGCGAGGCCGTGCCCCGGGACGTTTTCGATACTGACGCCGCGGCCAAATTCGTCGACAACGCGGGCGTAGAGGTCGCCATCGAGCGTGCCGGGGGTGGCGAGGATGGCGACGCGGCCGGAGCGCGACTGCTGGGTGGCGGGCTTGAGGCCGGGCACCATGCCGACAAAGGGCACCGGGAAGGCGTCGCGGAGGTCGGCGATGGCGGCGGCGGAGGCGGTGTTGCAGGCGACGACGATGAGCTTGCAGCCGGCGCTCACGAGGCGGTGGGCGATGGCGAAGCTGCGCTTGCGCACCTCGGCGGCGGGGCGTGGTCCATAGGGGAAGAAGGCGGTATCGGCGAAATAGATGACGCGCTCATGGGGGGCGAGACGTTGGAAGTCGCGGAGGACGCTTAGGCCGCCAACGCCGGAATCGAACATCCCAACAGGCCGGGGATCCATCGGGGGTAAGCATAGCATCGGATGCACGCGCGCCGGTGGTGGGCGATGCTACCGCAATGCTGGAACGGATCGAACTGGCGTTGCTGCCGGCGGAAGCGGCGGCGATCGCGACCAAAGCGTACATCGTGGTGGACGTGCTGCGGGCGACGACGACGATCGCGACGCTGTTTGCGCGGGGGATGACGTCGCTGGTGGCGGCCGGGCGGATCGAACTCGCACGGGAGCTGGCGGCGAGCGAGCATCGACTGCTGATGGGCGAGGTTCACGGGCTGCCGCCGGAGGGGTTCGACTTCGGAAACTCACCGGTGGAGGCGGCGGCGGCGCCGGTCGCGGGGCGCGGCGGGGTGCTGTTCACGACGAACGGGACGGCGGCGCTGTGCCTGCTGGCGGGCAGGGGCGCCGTGTTCGCGGGGGCAGCGGCGAACGCGACGGCGCTGGCGGCATACGTGGCGGCGCGCTACGCGAGCGCGACGGTGGTGTGCGCGGGCAACGGGGCCGGGGCGCGATTTTCGCTGGAGGACTTCGCGGCGGCGGGGATGATCGCGGGCGCGCTTTCGGATGCGGCGCCGGCGGCCGCGCTGGGGATGCGGCCGCGCTCGCGTGCCACACGCCCGACCTGGCGGACCTCATCGGGCTTTCGGAGCACGCGAACGTGGTGCGCGCGCTCGGGCTGGGGCACGACGTGGAGTTCTGCGCGCGGCTCGATACCTCGGCGGCGGTGCCGATGGTGGTGGCCTGCGGGGACGGCTGGGCGCGTATCGAGGCGGTGTAGGGCGCGCGCGAACTACCGGGCGGTGCGCCAGGCCCGTTCGAGTTCCGCGAGGATGCGCGGGTCCGGTTCGCGGCCAGCGTAGCGGGACTGTTCGAACGCGGCGGTGATGTCGTCGGTGACGGGTGCCTGGAGGGCGTCGCGAAGGGCGGGCGCGAACTCTTCGGGGGTGTCGCCGGGTTCGCGGTCGCGACCGGTACGGTGGGCCTGGTCGAGGACTTCGAGATAGAGGCGCTCGGCGGCGGAGGCCGACCCGGGGACACGGGTTCGCTGCCCGCGATGGAAGAGGTTGCCGAAGAGCGCGCGGAGGTCGTCGGTGGCGCTGCCGGCGGAGGCGCGGTCGCCCAGTTCGCCGGCGATGCGGCGGGCGTGACGGCGGAGGCGCATGTACCAGGCGGCGGCGCCGGCCACGAGCGCGAGCACGATGACCAGCCCGAACATACGGAAGACGATGTTGAGGAAGTTGCGGAAGTTGGATGGATCGGAAGCTGCGGGCTCGTTCTGGGGGCGAATCGGCTGGCGAGCCTCCTGGGCGAGGTTCATGAACGGGTTCTGGTCGCCGAAGAGGAGGCGCATGATCGTTTCGATGAGCCAGGCGAAGGGCGTGAGCACGATCGTGAGGACGACTTCGACGATGCGGCCGAGGATGGCGCCGATGGTGGGGCCGGCCCAGCCGAAGAGCACGCCGAAGACGATGACGCAGAGGATGGTGACGCCGACGGTGGCGCCGAGGAGGGCGGCGGTGATGCCGCCGGCACGGACTTCGCCGATGGTGGCGCCGCTCATCGCGAGCTGCGAACAGGCGAGGGCGACGACGGCGAACGCGTAGAACGCCACGCCGGCGCGGGCGACTTCGCCCGAACGGTCGGTGGCGGCGCCGAGGACGACCATGGTGGTGACCACGAGGAAGGGCACGCCGACGGCGCGTGGCATGAGCTCGAGCTCGATCTCCTCGGCGGCGCGGGACGACGAGCGGGCCCAGAGGGCGACGGCGAGGACGGCGCTGAAGAGCACGGGGAAGCGGCCGCGGAGGGTTTCGCCGGCGCTTTCGATGAAGTGGGGGATCCAGCCGAGGTCCCAGATGGCGAAATCGCCTTCGAAGCTGATGCGAAGCGCGCCGACGATGGCGACGTAGGCGACGACGCCGGCGACGGCCGTGGAGGCCGCAGGCGGCAGCTCGAGCTCCTCGCGGGCGCGCATGAGACCGAAGGCGAGCAGCCCGAGGAGGGCGAACAGCCACCCGGCGATGGCGTGGGGCGTCTCGTGGGTGCCCGCGCCGGCGAGCAGTTCGGCGGCCGTGTAGAAGGCGAGGGATTCGGCGATGAGGGCGGCGACGACGGCGGCGGAGGCGATCACGGCGTGGCCTCGGCCGGGCGCCGGTGGGGTGCGATGACGGTCACGGGGAGGGCGGCCGGCAGCGTGGGCGTCACGCGTTCGGTGGTGGCGACAACGAAGACGCGGTGGCCTTCGTCCTGGAGGCGCAGGAGGACGCCGGCGAGCGAATCGGGGACGAGGGCGGCGACACAGACGATGGTGCTGCCCGCGGGAATGCGGTTGCCTTCGCGGTGGAGGGTGCCGGCGAGGTCGCCGAGGGTGAGGGGCTGGATGACGGCGAGCGCTTCGAGCACGCGGGTGAGCTGATCGCGGCTGCGCGAGGGCGCGAGCCGGATGGGACGGTCGGCGTTGGGGAAGGAGCCGTTCGCCATGAGCCCGACGGAGTAGCGCTGGCCGGCGGCCCAGACGGCGATGGAGGCGGCGGCGGAGACGGTGAACTCGAGGTCGTCCTTGAGGTAGCCCTCCCAGGCGTGTTCGAGGGTATCGATGTTGAGGACGACGTAGAGCTGCTGCGTGGCGGAGGGTTCGTAGACGCGGGATGTGAGGTCGCCGTGGCGGGCGGTGGCCTTCCAATCGATGCGCTTGAGGGGGTCGCCGGGGCGGTATTCGCGGAGGCCGGCGATGCGGAGGGGGTCTTCGAACACGCGGTTGCCGCCTTTTCGTTCACCGAAGGGGCGGTCGGCGGGGAGGCCGAGGTCGGCGAGGGGGACCACACGCGGGAAGACGATGAGGGCGTCGGAGGTACGGTCTTCGGTAGCGCGGGGGAACACGCCGAAGAGGTCGGCGGACTTGATGGAGGCGGGCCCGACCTGGTGGTAGCCGCGGTCGGAGGCGTGGACCTGGTACTGCCAGGTGCGCTTCTCGTACCAGCCCATGGCGCCGCGCTTCACGAGCCAGCTGAGCCCGGGAACGGTGGCGGAGGCGAGCACTTCGTCCTCGACGGTGATGGGGTCGGCGAGGGCGAGGCGCCATTCGTACCAGGGCAGGGGCAGGAACTTGCGGTTTTCGAGCTCGACTTCGAGGCCGACGGCTTCGCCCGCGAACGCGCGATGTTCGCGCAGGCGGCGGGTGAGGGTCACGCGGTCGAAGAGATGGCGGGACCAGAGGCGGCTGACGCCTCCGATGATGATGACGACGAAGCCGACGCCGGCGATGGCGGGCTCGGAGGCGCCGAAACCCACGAGCACGAGGAGGGCGCCGACGAGCAGCCAGGCGTCGCGAAAGGGCACGTCAGGACTCGACGGGGACGGGGACGCGGCGAAGGATATCGGCGAGCAGCTCCTTCGTTTCGCGGCCGCGCAGGCGGGACTGGCTCGAGAGGATGAGCCGGTGCGGGAGAACGTGCGGGGCCATCGCCTTGACGTCATCGGGGAGGACGTAGTCGCGGCCGTTGATGGCGGCATAGGCGCGCGCCGAGCGGAAAAGCGCGAGCGATGCGCGCGGGCTGGCGCCGAGTTCGAACGCCGGGTCCTCGCGGGTGGCGCGCACGAGCTGAACGGCGTAGCGGCGCACATCGGGGGCGACGTGAAGGTGGCTCAGCGCGGCGGCGAGGCGGACGAGCTCGTCGCCATCGATCACCGGGGAGAGGGTCTCGAGGGGGTTGTCGGTCTCGAAGCGGGCGAGGATCTCGTCCTCGTCGTCCTCGCCGGGGTAGCCGATCTCGAGGCGAAGGAGGAAGCGGTCGAGCTGGGCCTCGGGGAGGGGGAAGGTGCCTTCGAGCTCGACGGGGTTCTGGGTCGCGAGCACGAGGAAGGGGCGCGGGAGCCGCGTGGTGACGCCTTCGACGGTGAGCTGGCGTTCTTCCATGGCCTCGAGGAGGGCGGCCTGGGTGCGCGGCGTGGCGCGGTTGATCTCGTCGGCGAGGACGACCTGGGCGACGAGGGGGCCTTCGCGGAAGGCGAATTCGCCGAGCTTCTGGTTGTAGAAATTGATGCCTGTGATGTCGGCGGGCATGAGGTCGGGCGTGAACTGGATGCGGCGGAAGCTGCAGCCGAGGGAGCGGGCGATGGCGCGCGCGAGGGTGGTCTTGCCGGTACCGGGGACGTCCTCGAGGAGGATGTGGCCTTCGCAGAGGAGGGCGACGAGGGCAAGGCGGACGATCTCGCTCTTGCCGACGATGACGCGTTCGATGTTCGCCTGCATGCGATCGGCGGTGGCGCGAATGGCCTCGACGTCGGCAGGCGAGAGCCGGTTGGTGGCGGGTGCGGTCACGCGGGTGCGTCCTCCTGAGGCCGGAAATGCTACGCGAGTGCGGAAACGCGCGCGAACGGCGCCAGGCGGGGGTGAGTGCCGGGCTCAGGCCATATCGGCGACATCGAGCTCTTCGCGGACTTCGAGGACGCCGGGCACACGGGCGGCGACTTCCTCGGCGTTCTCGGCGTCGGCGATGTCCTGCACCTTGCCGCGGAGGCGGGCGATGCCGCGGTAGACGGCGACATCGATGGCGAGCGCGGTGGTGGCGGCATCTTCGCGGAGCTCGCGGCGGATGGCGTCGGCGATCGCTTCGTCGCCGAGGGAGCCATCGGCGGAGCGTTCGACCGCGATCGAATCCATGGAGCTGAGCTGGAGGCCGCCGATGACTTCGCGCGAGGTGCCCACGGGGTCGGTCGGGGGGACGAAGACGGCATCGCCTTCGGAGACGAGGTCGTCATCGATGGCGGAGGTGGGGCCGGAGGCGGACCAGCCGTCGGTGAGGTTGGTGTCGCGGCCCTGGCTGGCGAAGTCGCCGGCTTCGAGGGCGGCCTCGGTGAAGCCGGGGGAGCCACCGGGGCCGCCCTGGAGATCCTGGTCGCTGATGACGAGGCCGCCGATCTCGCCGGCGAGGACTTCGTTCACCTCGACGTTGTCCTCGACATCGAGGGTGCCGGCGGCATCGCGGGCGAGGTCGAGGATGGCGTCGCGTTCTTCTTCGTGCGAAACGAGGGCGGTGACGACGAGGCGGCGGCCGTCGCGTTCGAGGGTGACGGGGACGCCCACGGTGTCGGTAATGGCGCGTTCGAGGTCGGCGATGGTAGCCACGGGTATCCCTCCGGGGTGCGCGCGGGCAGGTTCGCCCCACAGGGTCGCGCGAAGGGGGACGCGGACGAATAACAGGGGATGCGTGGCGCGTTGAGGGGCTATGCGATGCCGAGGCGGCGGTCGTTTTCGCGCCAGGCGATGTCGTTGAGGAGCATGAGGCCGCCGGAGACGAGCGAGTGGCCGCCGAGGAGGATGGGCCGGGGGGCATCGAGGACGGCTTCGGTGAGCTTGCGGAGGAAGTCGTCGTGGATGCCGGCGGGCTGCATCAGGTCGCTGCGGAAGCGGTCTTCGCGGGAGGGTTGGATGCCGAGGTGGGCTTCGAGGACGCGGGTATCGAGCACGACGGCGTCGCCGAGTTCGCAGAGGCGGGTGACAAAGCGGCGCACGCCGACCTCTTCGAGCAGGAAGCCGAGGACGGAACGCGGGCGGTAGCCGGGGGGCGCCGTGGCGAGGCCGCGCTCTTCGCTGAGCATGCGCTTGCGGCAGGCGGATTCGCGTTCGAGGTGCTGCCAGGTGACGGCGCCGACGCGGCCGGCGATGACGAGCTCGGCCTCGCGGTCGCAGAGGATGCGCATGACGGCGCGGTAGGGCGTGAGCGGCAATTCGGCGCGCGGGAGAGCCGCGGCGAGGGCGGGGGAGAGGGTCTCATCGAGGGCGAGGACGGCGAGGTCGGCGGGGGTATCGAGGTCGAACTGGGTGGCGGTGGTGCGAGGGAGGATGACGGAGGCGAGGCCGGCGTTGTCGCGCAGGCGGCGGGGGAGGAAGTTGTCGCGGGGGAGGTCGCCGGCGCGTTCGATGGCTTCGCCGGGGGTGAAGGCGGTGAAATCGGCCGAGTAGAAGTTGTTGGTGACGAAGCGGGCGTCGCGGGATTCGAGCTGTTCGACCACGAGGGCGAGTTCGGAAACGCCGAGGAGCGGGACGCTGCCCGAGCCCATGACCGCGGGCTTGGTGAGGCCGTAGCGGGCGATGACGCCGCGCAGCCGGGGCCCGAAGGCGAACGGCTCGCCGGGGGGATCTGGGTCGATCAGGACGCCGTGGGGGACAGGATCGAAGGCGTGGGGGGAATCGGTGGCGATGATGACGGCTTCGAAGCCGGCGGTGATGGCGGAGGCGGCAGTATCGCGCGCGGCGGCGATGCGGGCGGCGGCGAGCATGCGCTCGGCCGGGCCATCACCGGTGCCGCCGTGGAGCATGACGAGCACGGGGCGCGCGTAGGGCATGGGGAAAGGGTAGCCCAGCGGCGATTTCCGTGCCGGTGGCGGGGGCTGTACGGTACGGCGAAACGAGGAGGTGCCCGGGTGAGCGACATCGACGCGCGGCGGCGGAAGGCGAAGGAGCGGATCGATGCGATAAGCGCCGACCTGCGGCAGGTGAGCCTGAGCATCCACGAAAACCCGGAGACGAACTGGCAGGAGCACCACGCGCACAAGGTGCTCACGGGGTACCTCGAAGCGGAGGGATTCCATGTCGAGCGAGGGGCGTTCGGGATGGAGACGGCGTTCCGGGCGGTGGCGGGCCAGGGTGGCCCGGTAATCGCGGTGATGTGCGAATACGATGCGCTGCCGGGCATCGGGCATGCGTGCGGGCACAATCTGATCGCGATCTCGGGGCTGGCGGCGGCGGCGGGCATGCTCGCAGTGCTTGAGCCGGGCGAGGGGACGGTGGTGGTGCTGGGCAGCCCGGCGGAGGAGGGCGGCCACGGGAAGGTCTATATGGTGGAGCGCGGCGCCTTCGAGGGCGTGGATGCGGCGATGATGCTGCACCCCGGCCCGGGGGATAACGCATGGGCGAACGTGGTCGCCATCCATGAGGTGAAGCTGGAGTACCGCGGGCGGAACGCGCACGCGGCGGCGGCGCCGTGGGAGGGCGTGAACGCGCTGGATGCGGTGGTGATGGCGTTCAACGGGGTGAACGCGCTGCGCCAGCAGATCAAGCCGACGGACAAGGTGCATGGCGTGATCACGCACGGGGGGCTGCGGCCGAACATCATCCCGGACTTCACTTCGGCGGATTTCTACGTGCGGGCGCGCAACATGGCCGAGCTGGAGGTGCTCAAGGAGCGCGTGGTGGGCTGCTTCGAGGGGGCGGCGATGGCGACGGGCTGTTCGCTCACGCTGGCGTGGGAGCCCCGGGCAACGAGCGACATGCTGAACAACGACGTGATGGCGGCGGCGTACGCGGAGCACATGATGACGCTCGGGGTGCGGACGCCTTCGAAGGAGCGGGGGATGCGGTACCCGGCGGGGAGCACGGACATGGGGAACGTGAGCTACGCGCTGCCGGCCATCCACCCGCACTTCGGCATTCCCACGCCTTCGGGGAACCACACGCCGGGCTTCACGGCGGCGGCGGCGACGCCGGAGGCGCACGAGAACACGCTCCGGGCGGCGAAGGGGATGGCGCTCACGGGCCTGGACCTGTTCCTGCGGGAAGGGGTGCTCGATGCGGCGGTGAAGGAGTTCCGGGAGCGGCGAGGGAAGTAGCGCGCCGGTTCGCATCGAACGGAAAGACGAAACGGGCCACCCTCGCGGGTGGCCCGTCCTGTGTGCGCGGGGGTGAGGACTACTCGTCCTCGTCGTCCTCTTCGCCGCCGATGATGATGTCGTCGTCGTCGAGGTTGCCGCCGATCTGTTCGTCGTCGTCGTCGAGGAGTTCGATGACGCGGCGCTGGGCGATGCCGCCGGTGAAGCCGCCGGCTTCCTTTTCCGCAAGCATGCGCTCGAGCTCTTCTTCCTCTTCGAGGAGGAGGGACTCGGGCAGGTCGAGCTCGGCCATGTGCTCGCGGCGCGGGACTTCGATTTCGGAGCGCGCCGGGATGAGCTTGCCGATGATGACGTTCTCCTTGAGGCCGACGAGCCGGTCGACGGTGCCATCGATGGCGGCGTTGGTGAGGACGCGGGTCGTCTCCTGGAAGGAGGCGGCTGCGAGCCACGAGTCGGTGTTGAGGGAGGCCTTGGTGACGCCGAGGAGGACGGGCTGCGCGGTCGCGGGCTCGCCGCCTTCGGCGATGATGGCGTTGTTCTTCTCTTCGAACTCGCGGCGATCGACGAGGTCGGTGGGGAGGAAGCCGGTATCGCCGGGATGGTCCACCTTCACGCGGCGGAGCATCTGGCGGGTGATCACCTCGATGTGCTTGTCGTTGATGTTCACGCCCTGGGACTTATAGACCTTCTGGACTTCATCGACCATGTACTCGCGGACGAGGTCGCGGCCCTGGATCTGGAGGACGTGCTGTGGGTTGCGGGCGCCTTCGGTGAGCTGGCGGCCGGCGGTGATGTATTCGCCCTGCTCGACCATGAGGCGGGCAGCGGCGGGGATCTGGTATTCGCGCTCTTCGCGCTCTTCGTAGATGACGGTGAGGCGGTCGGCCTTGACGCGGACGGTGCCGGAGATGCGGGAGACGACCTGGTTGGTGAGGGCCATCTCCGCGCCATCGCCGGCGGCGGAAGCCGCGAGGAGGGCGCCGGCGACGACGTGGTCGCCGTCCTTGACGCGCACTTCGGCGCCGCCGGGGAGCGGGTACTCCTCGACGAGGCTGTCGGTGTTGCTGACGCGGACGAGGCGGCGCTCGTTCTCCTGGACGATGTCCACGATGCCGTCAATTTCGCTGATCATGGCCTCGCCCTTGGGGGCGCGGGCTTCGAAGAGCTCTTCGACGCGGGGGAGACCGCTGGTGATGTCGGCCGCGGAGGCGACACCGCCGGTGTGGAAGGTACGCATGGTGAGCTGGGTGCCCGGCTCGCCGATGGACTGTGCGGCGATGATGCCGACGGCGGTGCGGAGCTTGACGAGCCCGCCGCGGCCGAGGTCGCGGCCGTAGCAGTAGGCGCAGATGCCGCGCTCGGCCTCGCAGGACATGGGGGTGCGAACGAAGACGCGGCTGATGCCGAGCTCATCGACGCGGGTAGCGACGTCTTCGTCGATCTCCTGGCCGCGTTCGCAGACGATTTCGCCGGTGTCGTCGTCGACGACATCGAGCTGGGCGTAGCGGCCGAGGATGCGGTCGCGGAGGGATTCGAGGGATTCGCCGCCGCGGTCGCGTTCGATCCAGAGGCCGCCGGTGGTGCCGCAATCCTGTTCGAGGATGATGACGTCCTGGGCGACGTCGATGAGGCGGCGCGTCAGGTAGCCGGAGTCGGCGGTACGGAGGGCGGTGTCGGCGAGGCCCTTGCGGGCGCCGTGGGTGGAGATGAAGTATTCGAGCACGGTGAGGCCTTCGCGGAAGGAGCCGCGAATGGGGAGCTCGATGACCTTGCCGTTCGGGTCGGCCATGAGGCCGCGCATGCCGGCCATCTGGCGAATCTGGGTGATGTTGCCCTTGGTGCCGGAGCTGGCCATGTAGTTGAGGGAGCCGTATTCGGGCATGCGCGCCTTGATGGCGTTCTCGATGTGCTTGGTGGTCTCGGACCAGATATCGACGGTGCCCTGGTAGCGCTCGTCCTCGGTGATGAGGCCCATCTGGAACTGCTCGAGGAGTTCATCGACGCGCTTGTCGGCTTCCTTGAGGAGCTCGGGCTTGTTGCGGGGCACCTGGATTTCGTGCACGGCGATGGTGATGCCGCTGCGGGTGGCGTAGTGGAAGCCGGTGTTCTTGATGCGGTCGACGATCTCGGCCGTGCGCTCGCCGCCGAGTTCGCGCCAGCAGAGGGCGACGACTTCGCGGAGGTGCGGGCGGTCCATGCCGTCGTTCTGGAACGGGAGTTCCTCGGGCACGACGTCGTTGAAGATGATGCGGCCGACGGTGGTTTCGAAGAGGCGTGCGCGGGGGTTGCCCTGGGCGTCGGTCTCGGGGAAGTCGGTGCGGCCGTTGGCGGTGATGGGGCGCTCGGTGCGAACGCGGATGGGGGCGCGAAGCTCGACGACGCCGAGGTCGAAGGCGAGCTTGGCCTCTTCGAAGGAGCCGAAGATGCCCTGTTCGGGCTGACCGGCGCTGGCGGGTTGGTAGCGCCCGCGGCCGTTCAGGTCCATGTCCGTCATGTAGAAGCAGCCGAGCACCATGTCGAGCGAGGGCGCGACGATGGGGTTGCCGCTGGCGGGCGAGAGCAGGTTCCGCGTGGAGAGCAGAATCTGGCGCGCTTCGGCGACGGCTTCGCGGCTGAGGGGCACGTGCACGGCCATCTGGTCGCCATCGAAGTCCGCGTTGAAGGCGGAGCAGACGAGGGGATGGAGCTGGATGGCGGAGCCATCGATGAGCACGGGCTGGAAGGCCTGGATGCCCAGGCGGTGGAGCGTGGGGGCGCGGTTGAGGAGCACCGGCCGGTCGCGGATGACCTCATCGAGGACATCCCAGACCTGGGGGTGGGCCTTTTCGACGAGCCGCTTGGCGCTCTTGATGTTGTGGGCGAGGCCCTTGGCGACGAGGGAGTGCATGACGAACGGCTTGAACAGCTCGAGGGCCATGCGCTTGGGCAGGCCGCACTGGTTCAGGCGCAGCTCGGGGCCGACGACGATGACGGAGCGGCCGGAATAGTCGACGCGCTTGCCAAGGAGGTTCTGGCGGAAGCGGCCCTGCTTGCCCTTGAGCATGTCGCTGAGGGACTTGAGCTTGTGGTTGCCGCTGCCGCTGACGGCGCGGCCGCGGCGGCCGTTATCGATGAGGCTATCGACGGCTTCCTGCAGCATGCGCTTTTCGTTGCGGATGATGATCTCGGGGGCGCCGAGATCGAGCAGCCGCTTGAGGCGGTTGTTGCGGTTGATGACGCGCCGGTAGAGGTCGTTCAGGTCGCTGGTGGCGAAGCGGCCGCCATCGAGCTGGACCATGGGGCGCAGGTTCGGCGGAAGCACGGGGAGGACCTGGAGGATCATCCACTCGGGCTTGTTGCCGGAATTCTTGAGCGATTCGACGACGTTGAGGCGCTTGGTGGCCTTCTTGCGGCGCTGGCCGGAGGCGGTGAGGATTTCGCCCTTGAGCTTGATGCGCAGCGTATCGAGGTCGACACGTTCGAGGACGCGGAGGACGGCCTCGGCGCCCATGCCGGCGCGGAAGATTTCCGGGCGGCCGGGCTGGTTGAGGAGGTCGGAGAGTTCGCGGTAGCGGCTCTCGGTGAGGAGCTGGATCATGTCGTCGGCGATCGGGTCCTTGAGGTCCTCAAGGTCCTGGATGCGCTCGCGGTACTGCTGCTCGATCTCCTCGCGGAGCTGGCGCTCCTTCTCTTGGAGGGGATGGAGTTCGTCGTGGAGGCCGGCCTTGGCATCGTCGAGGGCGGAATCGGCGACGAGGCCGGCGGCGTCCTTCATGCGCCCGGTTTCCTTGTCGAAGGCGTCGAGCTTCTTCTTGCCTTCGCGTTCGACGCGGGTGACGACGGCCTTGGTGACCTTGATGCCGGCTTCGAGAACGACGTCGCCGAGGAAGTTGATCTCGTGCGGCATGGGGGTCGCGAGGGCGGCTTCGACTTCCTTGACGGCGCGCTCGACGCTGGCCTGGAGGGCATCGCGGGAGATGCGGCGCTCGGCTTCGATGCGCTCTTTTTCGACCTGGACCTTGCCCTGGAGCTCCTGGTTGGCGGCTTCGAGTTCGAGCTCGAGCTTTTCGCGGCGGGGGCGGATATCGGCGACGCGCTCTTCGATGGCGTTGGCCATCTCGTTGCGGAGGCGCTCGAGTTCGCGCTCGCGGGCTTCGCCATCGACTTCGGTGACCAGGTACTGGGCGAAGTAGAGGACGCGCTCGAGGTTGCGCGGGGAGATATCGAGGAGGAGGCCGAGCTTGCTCGGGGTGCCCTTGACGAACCAGATGTGGCTGACGGGGCTGGCGAGTTCGATGTGGCCCATGCGCTCGCGGCGGACCTTTTCGCGGGCGACTTCGACGCCGCACTTATCGCAAACGATGCCCTTATAGCGGACGCGCTTGTACTTGCCGCAGTAGCACTCGAAGTCCTTGGTGGGGCCGAAGATCTTCTCGCAGAAGAGGCCGTCCTTCTCGGGCTTGAGCGTGCGGTAGTTGATGGTCTCGGGCTTGGTGACCTCGCCATAGGACCAGGAGCGAATCTGCTCGGGGCTGGCGAGCGAAATCCGAACCTGGTTGAAGTCGTTAACTTCGAGCATTGAACAGGTCCTCCTCGCGTTCGAAGCCGGACAGGTTGATATCGAGCATGGGCATGTCGTTGGAGGTGTCGTCGATGAAGGAAACGGCGCCGCCGTCGTCGTTGGAGACTTCGACGGAGAGGCCGAGGGATTGGAGCTCCTTGACGAGCACCTTGAAGGATTCGGGGACGCCAGGTTCGAGGACGTCTTCGCCCTTGACGATGGCTTCGTAGGTCTTGACGCGGCCGACGACGTCGTCGGACTTCACGGTGAGGAGCTCCTGGAGGATGTGGGCGGCGCCGTAGGCTTCGAGTGCCCACACTTCCATTTCGCCGAAGCGCTGGCCGCCGAACTGGGCCTTACCACCGAGCGGCTGCTGGGTGATGAGGGAGTAGGGGCCTGTGCTGCGGGCGTGGATCTTGTCCTCGACGAGGTGGATGAGCTTGAGCATGTAGATGTAGCCGACGGTGAGCGGCTGATCGAAGGTGTCGCCGCTGCGGCCGTCGCGGAGCGTCATCTTGCCGAAGAGGGGCGGCGCGACGTTGGTCTCCTTGTAGACGCGGAGGGCGGCTTCCTCGAGGTCTTCAATGGTGGCCTTCTTGCCGGGCGCGTGGCCCGATTCGGTGAGCCAGATCTCGAGGCAGGCGCGCTTGGCGGCGCCTTCGACGGGGGCGAGGAAGACGGGGCGTGGGTCGTAGCCCTTGCCTTCGAGCCAGCTGATGGCGCGGGCTTCGTCGTAGCCGCGTTCGCGGGGGTCGACGAAGAAGAAGGCGCCGGATTCCTGGGCGATCCAGGCGCGGGCGAGGGCGTCGTCGATCGCGCCGTCGGTGGCGCCGTCGAAGACGGGGGTGAGGGCGCGGAAGCCGAGGGCGTTGGCGGCCCAGCCGAGGTGGGTTTCGAGCACCTGGCCGATGTTCATGCGGCTGGGGACGCCGATGGGGTTGAGGATGATATCGATGGGGGTGCCATCGGGCAGGTAGGGCATGTCCTCGACGGGGAGGATGCGGCTGATGACGCCCTTGTTGCCGTGGCGGCCGGCCATCTTGTCGCCTTCGCTGAGCTTGCGCCGCTGGGCGATGCTGACGCGGACGAGCTTGTTGACGCCGGCGGGCAGGGACTCGTGGTCGTCGCGGCTGAAGACTTTGACGTCGATGACCTTGCCGCGTTCGCCGTGGGGGACGCGGAGGGAGGTGTCCTTCACCTCGCGGGCCTTTTCGCCAAAGATGGCGCGGAGGAGCTTCTCCTCGGCGGTGAGCTCGGTTTCGCCCTTGGGGGTGATTTTGCCGACGAGGATGTCGCCTTCGCGGACTTCGGCGCCGATGCGGATGATGCCGTCTTCGTCGAGGTCCTTGAGGCTGTCTTCACCGACGTTGGGGATATCGCGGGTGATTTCCTCGGGGCCGAGCTTGGTATCGCGGGCCTCGACTTCGTGCTTTTCGATGTGGATCGAGGTGAACTTATCCTCGCGGATGAGGTTCTGCGAGATGATGATCGCGTCCTCGAAGTTGTAGCCCTCCCAGCTCATGAAGGCGCAGAGGACGTTCTGGCCAAGGGCCAGGTCGCCGCCCTGGGTGCTGGAGCTATCGATGAGGGGCTGGCCGGCGGTGACGCGCTGGCCGCGGAGGACGAGGGGGCGCTGGTTGAGGCAGGTGCCCTGGTTGGAGCGGGTGAACTTGACGAGGCCGTAGCCCTGTTCGCCGAGCTCGGGGTCGTCGTAGCGGATGACGATGCGGCTGCCGCTGGCTTCGAGCACTTCGCCGTCGCCGCTGGCGATGGTGACGTGGCCGCTATCGACGGCGGTGCGGCGCTCCATGCCGGTGCCCACGAGGGGCACTTCGGGCCGCACGAGGGGCACGGCCTGGCGCTGCATGTTGGCGCCCATGAGCGCGCGGTTCGCGTCGTCGTGTTCGAGGAAGGGGATGAGCGCCGTCGCGACGGAGACCATCTGCTTCGGGGAGACATCGACGAAGTCGACTTCGTCCGGGGTGACGGACTTGAAGTGACGGTGGTCGCGGGCTTCGACGCGCTCGGAGAGGAAGTGGCCGTTCTCATCGAGCGGGGTGTTGGCCTGGCCGACGATGAAGCGGTCTTCCTCATCCGCGGTGAGGTAGGCGATGTCGTCGGTGACGGCGGGGCGCAGGGGCACGTTGCCGCCGAGTGCGACGAGCGCGGGGAGGTTGGCCTCGGTGACCTGTTCGCCATCGGCGATGAGGAGCTTGCCGGAGGCATCGGCGACATCGCGGCTGACGCGGCGGCCGAGGAGGCCGGGATGGTCGGGAGCGATGGACTTCACGACGCGCCGGTAGGGGGTTTCGATGAAGCCGTAGTCATTGAGGCGGGCGTAGGTGGCGAGGGAGCCGATGAGGCCGATGTTGGGGCCTTCGGGGGTCTCGATCGGGCAGATGCGGCCGTAGTGGCTGTGGTGGACGTCGCGGACGTCGAAGCCGGCGCGGTCGCGGGAGAGGCCGCCGGGGCCGAGGGCGCTGAGGCGGCGCTTGTGGTTCAGCTCGGAGAGGGGGTTCGTCTGGTCCATGAACTGGGAGAGCTGGCTGCCGCCGAAGAACTCCTTCATGGCCGCGACCACGGGCCGGATATTGATGAGGGCGCTTGGCGTGGCCTCTTCCGGGTCGGTGATGGTCATGCGTTCGCGGACGACGCGCTCCATGCGAAGGAGGCCGACGCGGAACTGCTGCTGGATGAGTTCGCCGACGGCGCGGACGCGGCGGTTGCCGAGGTGGTCGATGTCGTCGGCGCCGCCGCGGCCATCGGTGCCGCCCTGGCCGTTATTCATGCGCACGAGTTCGCGGATGATCTCGACGAGGTCGGCCTGGCGGAGCCAGCGCTGGCGCACTTCGTTGGGCTGCTGGAGCCGCTTGTTCAGCTTGTGGCGGCCCACGCGGCCGAGGTCATAGCGGCGGGGGTTGAAGAAGAGAGTATTGATGAGGTTGCGGGCGTTCTCCAGGGTCGGCGGGTCGCCTGGGCGAATGCGGCGATAGAACTCGAGGAGGGCCTCGTGCTTGTTCGCCGACTTGGCGCCTTCCTTGGAGATGGTGGTGGTCATGAAGCGATGGACATCGCCGGTATCGACGTCTTCGAAGAGGGCGAGGACGCGCTCATCGACGCCGAGTTCCATCTCGAGTTCGCGCAGGGCGGCATCGCGGGCCTTTTCGGCTTCGGGGGTGCCGTTCGCGGTGTAGGCATCCTGGGCGGCGAAGAACTTCGCGAAGCGGGGCTTGTCGCGGTCGCCGGGGAGGAGGCCGGGGACATCGATTGCGCGCACGAGGATGGAGACGGGGATCTTGCGCTTGCGGTCGACTTTGACGGCGACGAGGTCGCGGTTGGAGGTTTCGAATTCGAGCCAGGCGCCGCGGTTGGGGATGAGCTTGGCGAAGCAGAGGTTGCGGCCGGAGGCCTGGTCCTGCTCGAGGGTGTAATAGACGCCGGGGGAGCGGACGAGCTGGGAGACGACGACGCGCTCGGCACCATTAATGATGAAGGTGCCGCGGTCGGTCATGAGGGGGAAATCGCCGAAGAAGAGGCGCTGTTCCTTGATCTCGCCGCTTTCCTTGATGGTCAGCTCGACGTCCACGAAGAGGGGCGCGGCATAGGTCATGTCGCGCTCGCGGCACTCTTCCTGGGAGTGCTTGGGGTCGCGGAATTCGTAGTCGGAGAAGCGCAGGTCCATCTTGGACCCGGTGAAGTCCTGGATGGGGGAGATCTCATCGAGGAGTTCGCGCAGGCCGGGCCGGGTTTCCTCGGCGGGGACGGGCTGGCGAATGAACCAGTTGAATGAATCGACCTGGATCTTGATGAGGTCGGGGATGTCGAGGACGTTCGGGATACGGCCGTAGGTCTGTACGTCGAGGGGGACAAAGCCCCCCGGCGGCACCACGTCACGCGTAGTGGTCATCCTGTCGTCGTTCTCCTTCAGGACTTGAGAGCGGGGCAAAGAGGGATAGGGCTGGTTGGCCGGGGACGTGTTGGGTCGATGGGCATGATAAGGCGAGCAGCCAGCGTACCATTCGCGATCGGCCGTGGTCAAGCCGCCGTGGAGGAAGCGTAACGGAAAGATGGCGCGGACCGTGCCGGGCCGCGCGAAGCTCCTCATTCGGGAACAGGGACATGATACCGGAGCACGCAAGTGGTAGGTGCGGACTGGTGAAGTGTTTAGTTCCCAGTTCCCAGTTGCCAGGGGCTACCCCGAGGGAGACGGAAACGGGGCGCCTTGGGGGCGCCCCGTTGGGTGGTGAGTTGTGGGGTGTCGTTTGTTAGGCGACGGGGGCGGGTTCGCGCTGGGGTTCGATGCGCAGGCCTTCGCCGTCGTCGGGGGCCTTGCGGTCGACGATGACGGTGTCGCCGGTGCCGAACTCGCCGGCGAGGAGCATCTCGGAGAGCTTGTCTTCGATGGCGTCGGAGATGAGGCGGCGGAGGGGGCGGGCGCCGAAGGCGTGGTCGTACCCCTTTTCGCCGAGCCAGTCCTTCGCCTCGGAGGTGACTTCGAGGATGATGCCCTTGCTGGCGAGCTGCTTGGTGACGCCGATGAGTTCGAGCTCGACAACCTTGCGGATGTCCTCGCTGCTCAGCGGGCGGAAGACGACGGTGCTATCGATCCGGTTGAGGAACTCGGGCCGGAACACGTTCTTGAGTTCGGTGAGGACCTTGTCCTTCATGCGCTGGTAGCGGTCTTCGATGGTCTTGACTTCGTCGCTGGTGCGCTGGAAGCCGAGGCCGGAGTCGCGCTTGATGAGGTCGGACGCGACGTTCGAGGTCATGATGATGATGGTGTTGCGGAAATCGACCTTGCGGCCCTTGGCATCGGCGAGGCGGCCCTCGTCGAAGATCTGGAGGAGCAGGTTGAAGACTTCGGGGTGGGCCTTCTCGATTTCGTCGAGGAGGATGAGGCAGTAGGACTTGCGGCGCACGGTATCGGTGAGCTGGCCGCCGTCGTCGTAGCCGACGTAGCCGGGAGGTGCGCCGACGAGGCGGGAAACGGTGTGCTTCTCGCTGAATTCGCTCATGTCGAGCTTAATCATGTTGTCCTGGCTATCGAACATGAACTCGGCGAGCTGGCGGGCGAGGTGGGTCTTGCCGGAGCCGGTGGGCCCGACGAAGAGGAACACGCCGATCGGGCGGCGCGGGTCCTTGAGGCCGGCGCGGGCGCGGCGGACGGCGCGGGCGATGGAGGCGATGGCTTCGTCCTGGCCGATGACGCGGCCGCGCAGGGACTCTTCCATCTTGAGGAGGCGGGCGCTCTCTTCGCTGGCGATGCGGGCGACGGGGATGCCGGTCCACATGCTGACGACTTCGGAGATGTCCTCATCGCTGACGACGGGGGTGGCGATGCCTTCTTCGCCTTCTTCCCAATCGCCCATTTCGTTGATCTTCTCCTGCAGCTTGAGCTCGCGGTCGCGGAGTTCGGCGGCGTATTCGAACTGCTGGGCGGAGATGGCCTGGTCCTTTTCGCGGCGCAGGCTTTCGAGCCCCTTCATGGCCTCCTTGAGGGAGGGGGGCGTGGCGGCGCGGCGGATGCGGACGCGGCTGGAGGCTTCGTCGATGAGGTCGATGGCCTTATCGGGGAGGAAGCGGTCGATGACGTAGCGTGCGGAAAGCTCGGCGGCGGCCTGGAGGGCGGCGTCGCTGATCTTGAGCTTGTGGTGCTCTTCGTAGCGGGGGCGGATGCCCTTGAGGATTTCGACGGTCTCCTCGACGGAGGGTTCCTCGACGATGATGGGCTGGAAGCGGCGTTCGAGGGCGGCATCGCGCTCGATGTGCTTCCGGTATTCGTCGAGGGTGGTCGCTCCAATGCACTGGAGCTCTCCTCGGGCGAGGGAGGGTTTGAGGATGTTGGCGGCATCGACGGCGCCTTCGGCGGCGCCGGCCCCAACGAGCATGTGAAGCTCGTCGATAAAGAGGATGCAGTTGCCGGCGCCCTTGATCTCTTCGATCACCTTCTTGAGGCGCTCTTCGAATTCGCCGCGATATTTGGTGCCGGCGACGAGGGAGCCGATATCGAGGGTGAGCAGGCGCTTGCCCTGGAGGGTCTCGGGGACATCGCCGCCGACGATGCGCTGGGCGAGGAGCTCGGCGATGGCGGTCTTGCCGACGCCGGGCTCGCCGATGAGCACGGGGTTGTTCTTGGTGCGCCGGGAGAGGATCTGGACGACGCGTTCGAGTTCGTTCGAGCGGCCGATGACGGGGTCGAGCTGGGCGTTGCGGGCGGCCTGGGTGAGGTCGATGCCGAGCTGATCGACGGTGGGGGTGCGGGTGGCCTGGCGGGCGCCGGCGGTGGCGGCCTGGGGCGAGGACTGGCTGAGGATGCGGGTGGTCTCGGCGCGGACGCGTTCGAGGTTGACGCCGAGGCTTTCGAGGACGCCGGCGGCGATGCCTTCGCCTTCGCGGACGAGGCCGAGGAGGAGGTGCTCGGTGCCGATGTAGCTGTGGGTCAGGCGGCGGGCTTCGTCGACGGCGAGCTCGATGACTTTCTTGGCGCGGGGGGTGAGGCCGATTTCGCCGAGCACGGTGCGGTCGCCGCGGCCGATGATGAATTCGACCGCGGAGCGGACCTTGTTGAGTTCGACGCCGAGGTTGCCAAGGACCTTGGCGGCGACGCCATCGCCTTCGCGGACCAGTCCGAGGAGAATGTGCTCCGTGCCGATGTAGTTGTGGTTGAAGCGGTGGGCTTCTTCCTGCGCGAGTGTCAGGACGCGGCGGGCGCGTTCCGTGAACTTATCGAATCGATCGGCCATTGCTCTCTCCCAGCTGACTGGTCGCGGTCAGCACGGCTCTAGGTTGCCTCGCCAGGGGCTTCCTCCGCTGCGGACGCTACGTCCTCGGGCGTTGCGGATCCATCAGTGGCGCCACTCTCTTCGGGGGCGGGGGAACCCGCATCTGTCTCGGGGGTGGCTTCGGATTCGGTGGCGAGGTCTTTGAAGGGGCTATCGCCGGCGTTGCCGAGGGCCTGCGCGAAGGCGTGAGCGAAGGCGCTGACCGGCTCGGGATCGCGGGCGACGGCGCGCTCGATGGCTTCCTGGGTGGTGCGGGGCTCGGGCCGGCGCGGGGTTTCGCGCGCGGGGAGGCCGAACTGCTCGCGGACATCGTCGGGGTAATCGAGGACGGCGCCCTGGGCATCGAAGACGAAGCCCATGGCCTCGGCGTCGTTGCGGGCCTGGCGGAGGCTGAGGCCGAGGCGGTGGCGATCCTTTTCGATGCGCACGAGCTTGACGGGGACGATATCGCCTTCCTTGACGACGTCCTTGGGGTGCTGAATGCGGCGGTTGGAAAGCTCGGAGATGTGGATGAGGCCCTCGACGGGACCATCGAGGCGGACGAAGGCGCCGAACGCCATGAGCTTGGTCACGCGGCCGATGAGGATCTGGCCGATGACGAAGCGGTTGACGGTGGTGTCCCACTTCTCGGGCTGGGCGCGCTTGAGGGAGAGGGAGATCTTCTTGGTGTCGTGGTCGACCTTGAGGATGTAGGCCTGGACGACGTCGCCGACGTTGTAGAGGTCCTTGGCCTTCTTGCCGCGCTCCCAGGTGAGTTCGGTCATGTGGGCGAGGCCATCGGCGCCGCCGAGATCGACGAAGACGCCGAAATCGGTGATGGAGGAGACGCGGCCTTCGCGGATTTCGCCTTCCTTGAGGTCGTCGAGGACTTTGTCCTTGGCGACTTTGCGGAATTCGGCCATGGCGGCGCGCTCGCTGAGGATGACGCGGTTCCGCTTGCGGTTGAATTCGACGACTTTGAGGCGGATGGGCTTGCCGACGAGGTTGGCGAGCTGGCCGACGGCTTCGGGGTCGTCGCGGCGGACGCTATCGACCTGGGAGAGGGGAACGAAGGCGTTGACGCCTTCGACGTTGACGAGGATGCCGCCACGGTTGTGGCCGGTGACCTGGGCTTCGAAGATCTCGCCGGATTCGTAGCGGGCCTGGAGGAGGTCCCAGCCTTCTTCGCCGCGGGCGCGGTCGAGGGAGACGATGGGATGGCCTTCGGCGGAGGAGGGCTGGAGGACCATGACCTTGACGGTGTCGCCGGCGCGGAGGCGGGCGCGGCCATCGACGCCAAGGGAGAGCATCTCATTCTGGGGGATGAGGGCTTCGGTCTTGGTGCCGACGTCGACGATCAGGCCATCGGGTGAATCGCCCATGACCATGCCCTCGACGATTTCGCCGCGGCGAAGGCTGCCGGACTGCTGGGCAGCTTCAAGGTCGAGGAGGGCCCCCATATCCATTTCTTCCATGGGGGGGGTGGGCTGGGCGGTATCAGTGGACAACTTGGGCTCCGTTTGGGGGCAGATTCGCCCGGGTAAGGGGAGAAAGGCCCGAGGGTTGGGGGATGTTCGGATTCGATTGTAGCAGCGGGGGAATCTTCTGCGAAAGCGCGGGATACCTGCCCACCCGGGCAGTGAGGGGGCGGCCACCTTTCGCATGGGGGACAAAAAAACCGCGCCGTGCGCGGTCTTGTTTGTTTGTCCCGGCGGCGGCCTATTTTCCCACCCGGTTGCCCGGGCAGTATCGTCAGCGCTGAGGCGTTTCACTTCCGTGTTCGGGATGGGAACGGGTGGGACCACCTCGCTCTAGCCACCAGTGAGACTCAGTATGCCGGGGCGGCCGGTAGGCGCAACCGGGCCTTATCTTGACCTTTGTGAATTTCCGGCGGGGTTTGAAAAACGCGGGCGGGCAAGGCATGGTTCGCCGGTATGCGCTCGCTGTTCCTGGTCGTGCTCGGCATTGTCGCGGGCATCGTGGGCACCATCCTCTGGACGACGCTGGACCCGACGCTCGATAGCAACGAGCCGGAGACGGCGCTCGGGGGGAACGCGCGCATTTCGCTGAGCGAGGACGCGCTGGCGCGCATCATCGAACAGAACCTGGCGGACCTGCCGGCGGCGGAGGCGATGCGTGTCTCGACGGAGATTCGCGAGGACGGCATCGTGGCGGTTTCGCTGACCGCGGGCAGCGGCGGGCTGGCGGTGCGGGCGACGCTGGAGACGGACCCGGATGTGGTGGATGGGCGGCTGAAACTAAACGTGGTGTCGTCGTCGCTGGGGAAGCTGGCGCTGCCGGAGGAGATCGTGGAGCGCATCGAAGGGCCACTGCAGGAGCGGCTCGATGACCTCTCGGGGGGGATGGAGTACCAGCTGCGTTCGATTTCGACGGCGGAGCACCGGCTGACGCTGGAGATCGAGATCTAGGCGGCGGGCCCGCTCAGCCCGCGGTCGAGACGCCGATGACGCGGCCGATGAGGAAGGTGAGCGCGGCGGCGGCGAGGCCGAACACGAGCATGCGCCCTCCGGAGAAGAGCACGCCGCGGCCCGTAAACAGGGTGGTGACGGCGCCTGCGAGGAAGAGGGCGGCGCCGGCGGCGATGGCGCTCGCGGCGACGGCGGCGGCGCCTCCGCCGAAGAGCCATGGCAGCAGCGGGATGGCGGCGCCGGTGACGAAGAGGACGAACGAGGTGATGGCGGCGACCCAGGCATTGCCGGCTTCGTCGGGGGACATGCCGAGCTCTTCGCGGGCGAGGGTATCGAGCGCGGACTGCTTGTTGCGCATGATGTGGCCCGCGAGCAGGGCGGCGTCTTCGCGAGGGAGGCCCTTGGCCTGGTAGATGAGCGTGAGCTCCTCCTGCTCTTCTTCGGGCAGGTTCTCGAGCTCGTCGCGTTCGATGGCGAGCTGGCGTTCGAAGGATTCGCTGGAGCTGCGGACGCTGATCCATTCGCCGAGGGCCATGGAGAAGGCGCCGGCGAGGAGGCCGGCAAGCCCGGCGAGGAATACGACATCGCGGCCGGGATTGGCGCCGGCGACGCCCATGACGAGCGAGAGGTTCGAGACAAGGCCATCGTTGACGCCGAGCACGGCGGCGCGCAGGGCATTGCCGGAGGTGCCGCGATGGCGGCCTTCGAGGCGGGCGATGGAACCGGCGGTGCTGGCGGCGTTGCCGTGGCCGCGGGAGATTTCGCGGAAGAGGCGGGCGTGGGAGCGCTCTTCGGCGGGCAGGTTTTCGGCCACGGCCTCGGGCTGGTTGTCGTACATGCCCGTGGCATCGACTTCCATGGAGGTGACGATGGGGGCGACGGCGTGGGTGCCGAAGCGGCGGGCGAGCCAGCCGAGGGTGCGCACGCGCAGGGATGGCTTGAAATCGGGGACCTCCGCGCCTGCTTCCTGGAGCTTTCGCACCCAGAGGTCGCGGTGGCGTTCCTCGCTGACGGCGAGCTTCTCATAGATGTCGCGGAGGCCGGGGTCCTTCTCGGCGTCGGCGAGGAGACGGTAGAGGGCGACGCCATCGACCTCGTCGCGGAGGTTGGAACGGTACCGGGCGATGTCGTCCCGGGAGGCGCGCGACGGCGATTCGGAAGGCATGCGTTGCAGCTTAGCGCGGGCGGCGGCGGAGCCCCAGTGGCCGGGGCCGTGCGCGGCGCTACTCGGGGATGGCCAGTTCCTGCCCGGGGTAGATGAGGTCGGGGTTAGAGAGGCGGTCCTGGTTGGCTTCGAAGATGCGGGTGGAGCAGGAGGCATCGCCGTAGTACTGCTCGGCGATGGTGGCGAGGGTCTCGCCGGCGGCGACGGTGTGGTAGCGGGAGGCGGGGTTGTCCGGGTACTGGGGCTCGTACGAGGTCCCATCGCGGGCGGGAAGCTCGCGATCGAGGGGCGTCACGGAGGGGAGGGTTTCGGCGGAATCGAGCTCGCGGATGACCTGCTCGCCGGTGGCTTCGACTTCAATGCTCTCGGGCAGTCCCGGGTCCTCGACCTGGCGGGCGCGGGGGAATTGCGACATCGCTGGCTCCTTGGGCATGAGGGTGGTGGAGCCAGTGTCGTGAACGGTCACCAATGAACGCGCGAAAGGGGTGGGGGCGCGGGTTGCAGTTCGCTCGCGGGAGGTGCCGTGGCGGGGCGCATGCGGAGGACGCGGTAGATGTGCGCGGGAACGCCATCGGTGAGGGCGCCGGAGAGGTACCAGAGGAGGCCGAGGGAGGCGGCGAAGACGAGGACCATGCCGCTGATGCCGACGATATCGAGGGCGAGGCTATCGGGGCCCGCCTGACTGAAGATGGCATCGCCCCAGACGGCGTAGACGAGCAGGTTCCAGGTGCCGTGCAAGAGCACGCCGCCGCCATAGCCGAGGATATAGCGCGGGCGGCCGCGGAGCAGGCCGTAGAAGCCGAGCGCGGAGAGGCCGGAGGCGAGGCCGTGCATGGCGGCGGTGCCGGCGCGCGCGGTCGCGAACCACCACCACTCGGTGCCGATGGTGCGGTCGGCGAGGGCTTCGGGGGAGATGGCGCCGAGGCTGTTGACGAAGGTTTCGAGGAGATTGAAGCCGGTGCCGGCGAGCACGCCCCAGACAAAGCAGCGGGCGGCGCTGCCGCGGCGGAAGAAGAAGAAGGCGACGAGCATGCCCTTCCAGAACTCCTCGTTGAGGGGGGCGACGAGGGAGAGGGCGGACAAGTCGAGGAAGATGCCCCAGCGGCGGGGGAGTTCGAGGACGGCGGTATCGAGGTCGCCGGGGATGTTGTGGATGGAGACGAGCCAGGCGGCCATGAGCCGGATGTAGAGGCTGTTGACGATGCTGGCCATGGTGGTCGCGCCGATCGCGCCGTAGGTGAAGCCGCTCGTCCATTCGCGCCAGCTGATGGGCCAGCAGAAGGCGTTCGCGGCGGTATAGCGGCGGGCGACGACGGCGGCGATGACGACGGAGGGGATGCTCACCATGGCGACGTTGATGGCGGGGAAGAGCCAGGGGAGGCTGTGCGGGTTCGTGGCGATGAGCTGGCCGATGACGATGCAAAAGGGGAAAAAAGGCAGCAGGTAGGGCGCCCAGCCGAAGGGCATGGGGCTGGAGGTGGCGCCGCCGAGCGCGGACGTGGCCTGCGCCGCGAGGAAGCCGCCCAGCAGGAGGTAGACGATCGCGCCGCCGACGGCCGCGTTCAGGAGGTAGAGCCGTTCGTCGTCGCTGGAGGTGTTGAGGGTGAGGAGGAGGAGCGGCCAGGCGAGCCCGGCGACGAAGGCGAGGGCACCCGCGACCGCGGCCATGCCTGTCACCGTTCCGCGGCGGCCGATCGGGGTTACTCCCCTTCGAACCGGGTGACGGTGCCGGCGGCGACGACGAAGCGGCCGGCGGCGCGCGTCATCACATCGCGCACGCGGTCGGGCTCGGCGGTGGTGACGATGGTCTGCTGGAAGGTATCGAAGAACTCCATGACGCCGCGGCGGCGCCGGGCATCGAGTTCGCTGAGGACGTCGTCGAGGAGGACGACGGGGTCATCGCCGAGGGCGCGGCGGAGGTAGCTGGCCTCGGCGATGCGCATGGAGAGGGCGGCGGTGCGCTGCTGGGCGCGGGAGCCGAAATCGGCGGGGAGCTCGTTGATTTCGACGATGACGTCGTCGCGGTGGGGGCCGATGAGGGTGGCGCCGGCGTGGATTTCGCGCGTGCGGAGGCCCCCGAGGGCGCGCAGCATGCGGGCGGTCCATTCGGTCTCATCGATGGGGCAATCGTGCTCGTCGAGGCCGCCGACGGCGGGGCGGTAGGTCATGCCGAGGGTTTCGAGGCCGTCGCTGAGGCGGTCCATATGGAACTGGGCCTGGGGCACGAGGTGGCCGAGGGCATCGGCGCGGGCCTGCATGATGATGCCGCCGGAGTGGGCGAGCTCCTGGTCCCAGAAGTTGAGTTCGCTGGCGGAGGCATCGCGGGCCTGGACGCGCTTGAGGAGCGAGTTTCGCTGCTGGAGGACGCGGGCGTACTTCTGCATGGCGCGCAGATAGCCGCGGTCGACCTGCGAGATCATCATGTCGAGGTAGCGGCGGCGGAGGAGCGGAGGGCCGGCGGCGATGTCGATATCGAGGGTGGTGAAGAGGACGGCGGCGAGCTGGCCCACGGCCTCGGAGGCGCGCCGGGGGACGCCGTTGACGCGCACGCGCTTGCCCGCGCGATGGCTGGCATCCGTGGTGCGGCCGACGATGGCGACTTCGAGCATGAGGTTGCCGGCGGAGCGTTCGACGTGGGTAGCGAGGCGCGCGACGGGGAACTCGGTGTGAAGGATGTCGCGGCGGACGAGGTCGGCGTCGCTGCTGGCGCGGCTGCTGCGGAGGGTGGAGAGCAGGTAGATGGCCTCGAGGAGGTTGCTCTTGCCCTGGGCGTTATCGCCGACGACGAGGTTGATACCGCGGTCGAGACGGATGCGGCTGCGCCCGTAATTGCGGTAATTGGCGACTTCTAGTTCAGAGATGAACACGGCGTATGGGGAAGCATAGCCGAGATCCTTCGGGCCTGTCTCACATTTTTCGTGAGCGGACGGGAGTGTGTAAGGAGTCACACACTCCCGTGGCGGTCAGGCGGTGGCGAAGGCGGCGCGGAGCGCGGCGCCGGCGTCGTCGTGGGCCTTGCGGGCGGCATCGACGCGGGCCTGCATGCCGAAGTAGCCGTGAATGAGGCCGTCGTAGCGGACGCATTCGACGGCGACGCCGGCTTCCTTGAGGCGGCGGCCGTAGGCTTCGCCTTCGTCGCGCAGGGGGTCGTAGCCGGCGGTCTGGATGAGTGCCGGGGGCAGGTTCGAAAGATCGGGGGCGAGCAGCGGCGAGGCGTAGGGGTCCATGCCGTCAAGGTCGCGGTTGAGGTAGTGGCCCCAGAACCAGCGCATGGAGGCTTCGGTGAGGAGGTAGCCGTTGCCGTTTTCGAGGATGGAGGGCGTGCCGTAGCTGTGGTGCGTCACGGGGTAGATGAGCATCTGGAAGCTGGGGCGGGGGCCGTTGCGGTCGCGGGCCATGAGGGCGGTAACGGCGGCGAGGTTGCCGCCGGCGCTATCGCCGCCGACGGCGATGCGGGCGGCATCGATGCCGAGGCGCTCGGCGTTGCCGGCGACCCAGGTGAAGGCTTCGTAGGCGTCCTCGGCGGCGGCGGGGTACTTGTGCTCGGGCGCGAGGCGGTAATCGACGGAGATGACGATGGCGCGGCTGTTCATGCAGAGGGTGCGGCAGGCGCCGTCGGAGGAATCGATCGAGCCGATCACCCAGCCGCCGCCGTGGTAGTAGACGAGCGCGGGGAGGGGGCCGGCGGGCGCGTTTTCGGGGCGATAGATGCGGATAGGGATGCCGCCGCCGGGGCCGGGGATACTCATGTCCTCCGTGCTGGCCACGGGGTCGAGGGGGGCTTCGACGCGCATCATCTCCATGAAGGCGCGGGCCTGGGGGGCATCCATGGTGCGGAAGACGGAGAGGCCGTCGGCGAGGCCGGCCTGGGCCATGGATGCGAGGGTCGCGGCGATCTGCGGGTCGAGAGCCATTGGGGGACAACTCCGGCTGCAAGTGGTGGGTGCGGACCATACTCGCTCCCGGTGGCCGGGAGCGAGCATGGCGATGGGCAGGTCAGGAAACGAGGGTGCCGAGGACGCGTTCGACGCGCTTGAGGTCGCCCTGGGGCATGCCGATGACGGGGAGGTCGACGCCGAGCTGACGGCGCTCTTCGATGCCCATGGCGACGGTTTCGAGGTCGCCGAAGATGGCGGTCTCTTCGAGCATCTCATCGCCCATGGCGGCCATGAGCTCATCGTTGCTCTGGAAGGGCATGGGCTTGTGGACTTCGCCGGCGGCGCGCATGGCGGCGACCTGCGGGCCGAAGCCGTTGCGGGTGAGCATGCGGTGGTAGAAGTCGCCCATGTTGGTGACGTACCAGGAGATGGGGCCGGCGGCCATGCGCTTCGCGCGGACGGGGTCGTCATCGATGACGGTGGTGAGGCTGGCGACGCATTCGACGGAGCCGGCGGGGCGGGCGGCGCGATCGGAGCCCTTCTGCACGGTGGCGAGGCCGCTGCGGAACTTGGACTTCGGCCAGTAGATGGGCATCCAGCCATCGGCCACTTCGCCCACGATCTCCATGCTCTTGGGGGCGATGGAGGCGATATAGATGGGGATGTGGTTGCGGACGGGGTTGAAGAGAAGCTTGAAGCCGCGCTGGAGCTTGAAGATCTCGCCGTCGTAGAAGACTTTTTCGCCCGCGATGATCATGTTGATGATCTCGCAGTATTCCTTGATGCGCTGGAGGGGCTTTTCGAAGGGCTGGCCGTGCCAGTGTTCGATGACGCGGGCGCCGGACGTGCCGAGGCCGATGATGACGCGGCCGCCGGAGAGCTCATCGAGGGTGGCGTAGGTCATGGCGAGGACGGCCGGGGAGCGGCCGAAGACGGGGGCGATGCCGGTGCCGAGCTTGATCTTCTCGGTCTGAAGGGCGACCTGGGTGAGGAGCGAGAATTGGTCGCGGCCCCAGGTTTCGGCGGTGAAGATGGCTTCGACACCGACTTCCTCGGCGATTTTGATGCGCTGGATGATGTCCTTGGTCTGTTCCGGGGTGCCGGCGAAGCCGACGGAGAGCGCGAGGCGGCGAGCCATCTGCGGGTCCTTCGTGTGAGAGTCAATGCGGGATTCTGAGGGAGATTCGGGAATCCCTCAACCGCGGCGGGGCGTGATCAGACCTGGCGCCAGTGGCGGGAGCCGGGGATGAATTCGTACTCGCGGTCGAGCTGGGGGACGACGGGGTGGAAGCCGGCGGCGGTGAGCTTCGCGGCGAGGGCCTCGGAGGCTTCGGGTTCGCCGTGCGCGAGGAAGATGGTGGCCGGCTTGTGCGGCGCGCTCTTCACCCAGTCGACCAGGCCGTCTTCGTCGGCGTGCGCGGAGAGGCCATCGACGGAGATCCAGTGGCAGTGCACGGGGATGTCCTGGCCGTGGATGCGGAGGGTTCGTTCGCCATCGAGGAGGCGGCGCCCGCGGGTGCCGGCAGCCTGGTAGCCGACGAGCACGAGCAGGTTCTTTTCGTCGGGGAGGAGGCGGGCGAGGTGGTGGAGGACGCGGCCGCCGGTGAGCATGCCGCTCGAGGCGATGATGACGCGCGGCCCTTCGAGGTTGTTGAGCTGGCGCGATTCCTCGATCGTGCGGTGAAGGCGGACGCCCGGTGGGAAGAGCTTGCCGCGGCGGGGCTCGCCGGTGCCGGGGTCGAGTTCGCCCGACTCGAGGTGGCGCTCGTAGATGCCGGTGACGTCGGCGGCCATGGGGCTATCGATGTGAATGGGAATCCGCGGGAGCAGGCCCCGGTCCATCAGGTCGTCGAGCATGAGGGTGACGAGCTGGGCGCGGGCGACGGCGAAGGCGGGAATGAGGATGGTGCCGCCGCGGCGGATGGCGGCATCGAACGGCTTGCGCAGCTGCTCCTGGAGGGGTGCCGGGTCGTGGTGACGGCCGCCGTAGGTGGATTCGAGCACGAGCGTATCGCAGAGCGGGAGCGGCTCCGGGTCGATGTGAAGGGGCATGTCCGTGCGGCCCAGGTCGCCGCTGAAGACCATGCGGGTGTGGCCATGCTCGCGGGGTGACTGCACCTGGACGTGAGCGGAGCCGAGGATGTGTCCCGCGTTATGGAATGTCGCCGCGAAGCCGCCGGGGAGGTCGACTTCGCGGCCATAGGGCACGGGGCGGAGGTAGCGCAGGGCGTGCTCGACATCGCGGGCATCGAACAGGGGGAGGGCGGGGTGGTGCTTGCTGTAGCCCTTGCGGTTGGCGTAGTCGGCATCCTCTTCCTGGAGCTTCGCGGCATCCATGAGGACGATGGGTGCGAGCTCGGCGGTGGCGCGCGTGCAGTAGATGGGGCCGCGGAAGCCATCGCGGACGAAGCGGGGGATGTAGCCGCAGTGGTCGATGTGGGCGTGGGTGAGGACGAGGGAATCGACGGCGCGGGGGTCGAAGGCGGTGCGGCGCCAGTTCATTTCGCGCAGGCTCTTGAGCCCCTGGAAGAGGCCGCAATCGACGAGCACCTGGTGCTGCCCGGCCGTGAGAAGGAAGCGGGAGCCGGTGACGGTTCCCGCGCCGCCATGGAATCCGAGTGAAAGGGTCACGGCGCCATCGTGGGCGGGCAGGCGGCCGCCGACAAGGGTCGTCAGGCCGATAGATCGACCTGCTGAATGGCCCCCGCGACGCCATCCCCGGCGGTGGCCGGCGCGGGATCATCGACCGGTGGGTCTTCGGCACGTTCCTTCGCCATGTGCTTGAGGAAGCGGTAGGCGCGGTCGTCCTCATCGACGTGGCGCTGGCGGTTGTCGTCGTGGTCGCGAACTGCTTCGTAGGCTTTGCCGGGGCGGGCGGCGAAGAGCTCGGCGCTGCTCGGGCGGGCGTTTCCGTGGTCGACGACGAGGAGGCCCGTGCCGTGACGGGGGGCGGCGGCCACGCCCTTGGTGGCATCGCCGGGGAGGTCGAAGGTGAACCGGCGCGGGCCGAGGGCGGCGGCATCGCCATCGAAGCGGACGGCGCGGGGGTCGCCGGCGGCGCCTCCGAGGGCGAGGGCGAGGTCGTTCGATTCGAGCGACGAGCGAGACAAGGTGAAGGAGATGGTGACCTTGAGGTCCTGGCCATCGGCGGTGTGGACGACGGCGGAGGCTTCGATGGTGGTGGTCTCGGATTCGAGGGAGGCTTCGTGGAGCGCGAGCTGCGTCCCGTCCGGGCCAGATGACCCGGAGACGCTGGAAATGGCGGCGCTGGTGTGTTCGGTCGTGGCGGAGAAGGTGGCGTCTTCGATGCCGGTGATCTGCACGTCCTGGCCGGTGACGGCTTTCACGAGGGCGGCGATGAAGCGCGTCTCGGGGTCGCCGGCGTCGTTGGCGGCATCGGTTTCGCCGGTGCGGGCGGCGCGCGCGGCGTCGCGGGCGGCATCGGAGATGGTGGCGACGTCGCGGGTGCGGCGCGGGCCTTGGTGGTCGTCGCTGGCGCGAGCAATACGCCAGGCACGCTGCGGGTCGCGCGCGGGGGCGAGGCGCTGGTTGGCGAAGGTGAGGTACGAGGTATCGATGCGCATGGGCGCACCACCTTGAAAGCGGGATACGGCGGGAGTATCGGCTGAAAACGGGGCGAAATTGAGAGCGCGTGCGGAAAATGGCCCGCATAATGGGCGCGATGCGAGGCCTGCTGCGGACGGTGAAGGCCGCCATCGTGGCGGGGGAGGCGATCGCGGCGGCGATCTCCCTGTACGAATCGGCGGTCATGGTGGCGGGGCGTTCGCGCGCGCCACGCGAACCGGAGCCTCCGGCGGCGCTGCCGCGGTTCGCGCTCATGGTGTGCGCGCGCAACGAAGAGCGTGTGGTGGGCGGCATCCTGGAGACGCTGCTGCGGCAGGACTACCCGACGGCGCTCTTCGATGTGTTCCTCGTCGCACACAACTGCACGGACGGGACGGCGGCGATCGGCCAGAAGCTGGGGGCGTGGGTAATCGACGCCTCGGGGGCGCCGCCGGGGAAGGTCGAGGCGATGCGCCTCGGGCTCGCGGCCATCGGCGAGGGGTACGACTTCATCGGCGTGTTCGATGCCGATTCGCGCGTGCCGCAGGGGTTCCTGCGTGCCGTGGCGGCGGCGAGTGCGGACGAGCACTGCATCCAGGTCGAAACGGTGCCGCATCGCACGGACGACTGGCTGGCGACGGGGTACGGCCTCGGGCGGCGGGCGCGGAACCTGTTCTGGTGGCAGCCGCGGGCGCGCCTTGGCATGGGGACGACGGTGAGCGGCAGCGGCTACTTCGTGCGCAGCAGCCTCTTCACCACGGTGCTGGCGGACGCGCACACGATGACCGAGGACTTGGAGCTGACGGCCGACCTGTACGCGCGGGGCGAGCGGGTCTCCTTCGTGAGCACGACGTACATCGAGGTCGAGGAGCCGCATCGCTTCGCGGCGTCGCTGCGGCAGCGGTCGCGCTGGGTGCGCGGGCACTTCGCGGTGGTGCGGTCGTACTGGCGGCCGATTGGGCTGCGGGCGGCGAAGGGTGACATGCGGGCGTTCGACATCGGGCTCTACCTGCTGTTTCCGACACGCGTAATGACGCGGACTGCGATCAGCGCGGCATACCTGCTGAAGCTGCTGCGCGGGCCCGGGTTGCCGCGCGGGGTCCTCGGGCTGGCGATGCTGGCGGAGTGGGTCCTGCCGGCGACCATCGCGGTGCGGGCGCGGTTGGTGCCGTTAAGCCTCGGCGGGCTGGAGGCAGCGGTTCGGCACGGGCTGCTGAACCTGCTGTGGTTCCCGATCGGGCTCTGGGCACTGGTGACGCCGGGGAACCGGAGCTGGGACCCGGTGCCGCGGGCCGCGGCGGAGGAGGAGGAACGGGATGCCGTCATCACGACCGGCGCGCACTGAGCGGGTCGCGCTGATCGCGTTCGGGGCGGGAGCGACGGTGCTGGCGCTGACGTGGCTGCTGGGCTTTTCGCTGCGGGCGCCCATCTGGTCGGAGGACATCGAAAACATCCGGCGTTCGGGGCTCTTCCGGATATACGGCGGCGACGCCATCAACATGGTGAACACGGCCCTGCTGATGCTGCTGCTCGGCGGGGGGTATATCGCGGCACTCTGGGGGTTGTACCAGGGGATCCCGCGGTCGTTCGCGACGGCGGCGGCGGCTTCGGTGCTGGTGATGGCGTGCGTGCTGCCGGTGGCGCCGCTGACATCGCCCGATGCGGCGCACCTGGCGGCCGACGTTCGCACCTTCTGGCGGGGGACGGACCCGACGGGACTGCACGGGCCGCCGGCCCAACAGAACGACCCGGTGGCGAAAGAGGTGCGCGTCTTCAGTGACCTGCCGAGCGGCTACGGGCCCGTGGCGTACGCGATCGGGGGGGCGAGCATCCCCTTCGTGGGCGACACGCTGCGCTGGAACGTCTTCGGCGTGAAGGTGGTGGCGGCGCTGTTCCTGCTGGCGGCGGGGGTGACCACCGGGCTAGTGGCGCGAAAGCTGGGCTACGAGCCGGGGTTCGCGATGGCCTTCGTGACGCTGAACCCGCTGATGCTGTGGGAGTTCGTGGCGGACGGGCACAACGACCCGATCATGGTCGCGTTCGGGATGGGTGCGATCCTGCTGGCGGTGCAGGACCGGGTGCGATGGCGGCTTGCGGCGGCGCCGCTGGCGGTGCTCTCGGTGGCGGCGAAGTACGCCATGATCGTGGTCTCGCCGGTGTTCGCGGCGTGGTGGGTGGAGCGCATCCGGCTGGCGCCGCCGGCGTGGTTGCCGGGACCGATCGTGGCGGTGTTGCCGAAGGCGCGCCCGGTGATGGCCGGGGTGGCGATCGCGGCGGGCGTCGGCGCGGCGCTGATCATCGGGTTGGACATGCTGCCCGGCGGCACGGCGGGGCCGGCGACGGGGCTGACGCGGAACACGCCATGGACGTTCGGGCGGGCGGTGTTCGATACGAAGGACCGCGAGAACTGGCTGTTCGGCGTGTGTTACGCGGGGATCGCGACGACGGCGGGTTTGATCATCCTGCGGCACCGGATCGAAACGGCGCGGGATGCGCTGGCGGCCGCGGCGCTGCTGATGGCGATCTTCCTCTTCGTGCTTTCGCCGAACCTGCGGCACTGGTACCAGCTCTGGTGCCTGCCGCTGGTCGCGGTCGGGGGGCGGCGATGGCTGATGGCGGCGGCGGTGGCGTTCTCGCTGGGTGCGTTCTCAACGCTGCTCGCACTGAACTGGCAGGCGGCGATCCAGACGCAGATGGGGATCAAGAACCCGGTCGATAACTCGGTGCTCTACCTGTGGGTGCTGACGGTTTCGGTGGCGCTGTTCGTGTGGTATCGCGACCGCGATGCGGCACAGCGAGCCGCAGCGGCGGAGGCGCGCCGGACGCAGCGGCGGCTGCCGGGACGGCCGGCGGGGGCGGGCTCGCGCCGCTGAGCGAACGGGTATCGCGCCGGGTGGCGAACGGGCAGAGTACGCGGGCGGGGAGGGCCGCGATAGCCGATGCTTGAGCTGCTGCTGCTGGTGCCGCTGGGCGTGGCCGTGGGTGCGTTCGGCACGCTCGTGGGGGCGGGTGGCGGCTTCGCGCTCGTGCCCGTGCTGCTGCTCCTCTACCCGGACCGGGACCCGGAGACCATCACCTCGATGTCGCTCTTCGTGGTCTGGGCGAACGCGACATCGGGCACGTTCGCGTATGTGCGGCAGCGGCGGGTGGACTACTTCAGCGGGATCTGGTTCGCGGTCGCGACGCTGCCGGGGGCAGTGGCCGGGGCGATCGTGGTGGGCTATGTGCCGCGGCGGGCGTTCGACATCCTGTTTTCGACGGTGCTCATCGTCCTCGGGCTGTTCCTCTTCTTCCGGTCGCAATCGAACGCGATCCGGCCGCCGTTGCAGGGGCGCGGGGTGGTGCACCGCCGGATCACGGATGCGAACGGCTCGACCTTCGTGTACGCGTACCGGCTGTGGCAGGGGGTGGCGATTTCGACGGCGGTGGGGTTCATGTCGAGCCTGCTGGGCATCGGCGGCGGGGTGGTGCACGTGCCCGTGATGGCGACGGTGCTGCACTTCCCGGTGCACATCGCGGCGGCGACGTCGCATTTCGTGCTCGCGTTCATGGCGCTGGAGGGCACGGGCGTGCACTTCGCGACGGGAGCGCTGGGATGGGACGAATCGCTGGCGCAGGCAGCGGCGATCGCGCTGGGGGCGATCCCGGGGGCGCAGATCGGGGCGCGGCTTTCGCACCGGCTGCACGGGGGGATCATCATCCGGGCGTTGGCCATCGCGCTGGTGCTGGTAGGCGTGCGGCTGGCGCTGACGGCGTTCTAAGGGCGCGCCGCTAGGAGGCGGAGGGGCCGGACCACGGGTAGTGGACGGTGCCATCCTCATCGACGACGGCGACCGGGCGATGGGTTTCTTCGATCGCCTTTTCGAGGGTGGCGCCGCGGAGGCGGTCCATGAGGCCGGGTTCGGCCATGGCCGCGGGGAGCATGATGAGGTCGACGCCGTGCTGGCCGGCATATTCCGCGAGGCCGCCGGCGCCCTTGTGGCTCGGGAGCCAGCCCCATGCCTGGATACCTTCGCTCCGGGCGTGCGAGACCTGGGCGGCGATGGCGTGCCGGCCGGCGGCTTCGAGGGCTGGCGGGTCGAGGAGGTCCGGGTACTCCTCGGCGGTGCCTTCGCCGGACCACTCGGTGGGGGTGGGTGCGGCGAGAAGCTGGGCGGCATCGATGTCGTAGAGGATGAGGCGGGCGTTGGCGTCGCGGGCGGCGTCTTCAGCGGCGAGGCGGAGGAAGTGGTAGCGGTCGTCCTCGGCGGTGTAGGCGAGGATGCAGGTCGGTGCGGTCATGGCAGCCTCCTCGGCGGGTCGTCGTTCGGTTGTACGAAAGCGGGCGTGGAGGTTGCGCGGAGCGGGTGGCAAGGGAGCGATGCAAACCAATCGCAAGCGAGCCATGCGATGGATCTGCAAGAGATGTTGCGGGGGCGTGTTGCCGGGCGGGGGCTCCCGGTCCGTACGCTTGGGGCGGAGGAACACGCACCGATGACCGAACCGCTTGCCGGCCGCTTCCGCGTCCTGCCCGGGGCGCCCTACCCGCTTGGGGCGACGTGGGATGGGAGCGGGGTGAACTTCGCCCTGTTTTCGGAGGGTGCGAAAGCGGTGGAGCTGTGCCTGTTCGGGGCCGACGGCACGGTGGAGACGCGCATCCCTGTGCGGGAGCAAACGGACTTCGTGTGGCACTGCTACCTGCCGGAGGCGCGCCCGGGGATGCTCTACGGCTATCGCGTGCATGGCCCGTACGACCCGGCGAACGGGCTTCGCTTCAACGCGAACAAGCTGCTCATCGACCCGTACGCGAAGGCGATCTCGGGGGTGGTGGAGTGGTCGGAGGCGATGTTCGGGTACCCGATCGAGGGGGACGAAGAGCGCGATCTGGCGTTCGATGACGAGGACAGCGCCCCGGGGATGCCGAAATCGGTGGTGGTGGAGCCGGCGTTTTCGTGGGGCGACGACCGGCCGCCGAAGACGCCCTGGCACCGCACGGTCATCTACGAAGCGCACGTACGGGGGCTGACGATGCTGCACCCGGAGCTTCCGGAGGAATTGCGCGGGACGTTCTCCGGGGTGGCGGACCATCGCATCGTGCGGTACCTGCGCGAGCTGGGGGTGACGGCGATTGAGCTGATGCCGGTGCACCACTTCGTCCACGACAAGGTGCTGGTGGACCGGGGGCTGAAGAACTACTGGGGGTACAACTCGATCGGTTACCTGGCACCGGACGGGCGATACGCATCGGAGCAGCGGCCGGGACGGGTGGTGGATGAATTCAAGACGATGGTGAAAACGCTGCACCGGGCGGGGATCGAGGTGATCCTGGACGTCGTGTACAACCACACGGCGGAGGGGAACCATCTCGGCCCGACGCTCGCCTTCCGGGGAGCGGACAACCGCTCGTATTACCGGCTGGTGGACGAAGGCCGGTTCTATATGGACTACACGGGCACGGGCAACACGCTGAACATGCTCCACCCGCGGGTGATCCAGCTGATCATGGATAGCCTTCGCTACTGGGTGCAGGAGATGCACGTGGACGGCTTCCGGTTCGACCTGGCGGCGACGCTGGCGCGGGAGCTGCACGAGGTCGACCGGCTGAGCGCGTTCTTCGACATCATTCACCAGGACCCGGTGCTTTCGCAGGTGAAGCTCATCGCGGAGCCGTGGGACATCGGCGAGGGCGGGTACCAGGTGGGGAACTTCCCGGTGCTGTGGGCGGAATGGAACGGGAAGTATCGCGACACGGTGCGGCGTTTCTGGAAGGGGGACGAGGGCACGATCGCGGACCTGGGGTACCGGCTGACGGGGAGCTCGGACCTGTACGCATCGAACGGGCGGCACCCGAACGCGAGCATCAACTTCGTCACGGCGCACGACGGGTTCACCCTTCGCGACCTGGTGAGCTACAACGAGAAGCACAACGAGGCGAACGGCGAGGAGAATCGCGACGGGAGCGACGACAACCTGAGCTGGAACTGCGGCGTCGAGGGCGAGACAGACGACGCGGCGGTGAACGCGCTCCGGGCGCGGCAGCAACGGAACTTCATCACGACGCTGATGCTTTCGCAGGGGACGCCGATGCTGCTGCACGGCGACGAAGCGGGGCGGACGCAGCGCGGCAACAACAACGTCTACTGCCAGGACAACGAGATCAGCTGGCAGCCATGGATTCTGGATGAGGGGCAGGAGGAGCTGCTCGACTGGACGCGGCGGGTGGTCGCGTTCCGGCACCGGCACCCGGTGTTGCGACGGCGAAACTACTTCCGCGGGCGGCCGATTCGCGGCGAAGGGCTCAAGGACATCAGCTGGCTCCGGCCCGATGGCGGCGAGATGACCGAGGGCGACTGGCAGGACGGCGAACGGCGCACCATCGGCATGTGGCTGGCGGGGAGCGCGGCCGACCTCACGGACGAAGAGGGCACGCCGGTGCGCGACGACAACTTGCTCATCCTCATGAACGCGCACCACGAGGCGTGCGACTTCGTGCTGCCGGCAGCGGCCGGCCGGCGTGGGACATGGTCGCTGGCGCTGGACACGGCGCACCCGGAGTTCGAAGAGGGCGCGGCGCAGCTCGCGGCGGGGGAGCGGTTCGCGATCGAGCCACGGTCGATGGCGGTGCTGATGAACACGCCGGAACGGAGGCGGCGGGGGGCGACGGGCCGCGAGCGGGAGGCCTAGACGACGAAGGACATCGCCACGATGAAGGCGATGACGATCGCGCCGACGCCCGCGACGGTGAGCAGGTCCTTATGGACGTAGCCGTAGTCGCGCGTGACGTGGTGCTCGCGGTGGTGCGCGGCCGGTGAGGTGGAACGGCGACGGGCGGCGCGCTCGGAAGCGGCGAGCGGGGTGCCGGCGAAGGCGTCGCCTTCGGGGGCGCCGGGCCGGGGCAGCGAAGCCGCGGGCGCGGGGCGGCGGCGGCGCTGGCGTGGTTGGCGTGCGGTCATGCTCACGATGCTACTCCCGGGCGGGGGAACACTCCAGCCGGGCGGCCCGGCACGAAGCTAAAGATGCAGGAACAGGCGCGTCTCATCGCCATCGACTTCGAGGCGATCGACGAGCTCGCGCAGGGCTGACTGCAGGGTGGCGAAGTCCATCGCCTCCCAATCGCGCGCGACCTTGCGGCGAAGGGCATCGAGATGGCGGCGGCGTTCTTCCTCGGATTCGTGGGCGGCCAGGCGCTCGCGGGCGGCGGCGAGTTCGCCCTCCAGGGTGGCCTGCTCTTCGACGAGTTCGCCGCCGAGGGCGCGCATGCGTTCGAGGGTGATATGGCCGTGGGCGGCATCGGCGACGAGCTCCTCGACCTGGCGACGGGTGCGGCGCATGCGCCCTTCGACGCGTTCGACCTGGGCCGTGAGGTCGAGCACGTAGGAGCTGGTGTTGCCGGCGCGGCCGATGCGGGCGACGGTGCCGGGGGCATCCTCGGCGAGGAGCTCGCGCAGGCGTGCTTCGAGGTCGGCGGCGCGCTGGGTGTTGTAGTCGCAGGCGTTCTGGTTGGTGCGGCTTTCGCACTGGTAGTAGCGGTAGCCGGATGACTTCGTTTCGCCGTCGCGGGTGGTCCATTTCTGGCGGCGGGAGACGCCGATCATGCGGTTGCCGCAGCGGCCGCAGTAGACGATGCCGCTGAGGAGATAGGGGACGACGGTGCGTTCGGTGCCGGAGGAGCGGCCGCGCTGGAGGCGCTCCTGGACGCGGCGGAAGTCGTCCTGGGTGACGAGGGGCGGATGGCTGCCGGGGACTTTGACGCCGAAGCGGGCATAGGTGCCCAGGTAGGTTCGATTCCGGAGCATGTCGCGGACGGAGACCATGCTCCAGCGGCCGCCGCGGCGGGTGCGCATGCCTTCCTCGTTCAGGCGGCCGGCGATTTTGCGGATGCCGAGCTCTTCCTGGAGGTACAGCCGGAAGATGTAGCGGACGACGACGGCCTCTTCGGGCACGAGCTCGAGGCGGCGGCGGGGGCCGACACGGTAGCCGAAGGGGGGGCGCCCGAGGGCCTCGCCGCGAACGGCCTTGCGGCGCATGGCACTGCGCACGCGCTCGGAGACGGGGGTGCCTTCGGCGTGGTCCGCCCAGGCATCGATGAGCTCGCGAGCGGCTTCGCGACCGGTGTGGATGGAGATGACCTGGACGCCGGTGTTTTCGATGGCGAGGAGGGCCATGGCGGCGTGCCCGAGGTCGGGCCCGAGGGCGGCGGCGCCATCAACGGCGACGACCATGAAGCCGCGGCCTTCGCGCTGGAGGAACTGGAGCATCTGGCGGAAGCCGGCGCCGCGTGATTCGGCATCGGTATCGAGGAAGGTGGCGGCGACTTCGTAGCCTTCGCGGGCGCAGAAATCGAGGAAGGCGCGGTTCTGGTCGCCGATGGCGCGCTTGACGCCGTTGCGGCGGGCGCCTTCGACGATGTACCCGACGGCCTGCATCGTGTGCTACCCGACCGAGAGGATGCGTTCGCAGTTGGGGCACTGCGCGATATCGGAGATGGCGAGGGCCTTGCGGCGGATGCCATCGGGCACGGAGACGCGGCAGCCGCCGCAGCTGCCACCGGTCAGGCGGCTGACGGCCATGCCGCCTTTGCGGCGGCGGAGGTCTTCATAGAGGTGGAGGGAGCGCGGGGGGATGCGCGTCTTCTGGAGGTCGCGCTTCGCATCGGCGCGGGCGATGGCGTCGCCGAGGCGGAGGAGTTCGTGGCGAAGCTCCTGCTGTTGGAGCTGCCAGCGGCCTTCGAGCACGCGGGCGCGGCGCTCGGCGGTGGCGGCTTCGCGGTTGACCTGCTCGGCGGTGTCGAGGGCTTCGATGAGGGCGTCCTCGTGCGTGGCGCGGGAGGCTTTGAGGGTATCGACCTCGTGCTGGAGGTTGGTGAGCTCTTTGGGGGAGTGGATGGAGCCGTCGTAGAGCTTCTTTTCGTCGGCGGCGATCTTGTCGGAGAGGGCTTCGACTTCGCCTTCGAGGCGGCGCTGGTCGCGGCGGGCGCTCTCCTGGCGGGTGCGAACGGCGGCGAGATCGCGGCGGGCGGCGTTCAGCTCCTCGTCGCCCTGGAGGCGGCGCTCGATATCGGCGAGGGCGGCGCGGAGGGCGGCGGCTTCGTCGTCGAGGGACTGCAGGGTGAGGATTTCAAGGACCTGGGACATAGGCTAACCGTAGCGCAAAGGCTAGCGAGGCGGACCGGGGGAGTAAACGGCGGGGCGTCCCGGATGGGGCGAAATCTCCGCAATCGTCACGCAATGGGGGCCGTTATGGCGTCTTTTCGCGGGGAGTTCACAGAACGTGGGGCGGGCGGGGATGGACGGGCGGCTATACTGGGAAGCACCTCCACCCGCGAGGCAAGGCCAATGTTGTTCAACGTATCGGGGCTGCTGCGCTCACCCGTGGGCGCGGTACGCCGCTACACCCTCGAACCGGAACGGCCCGTCCATGGTGGCAACGTCGAACTGATCCGCACGCCCGATGGGGTGCTGGTGCGGTGCGAGGCGGACGTGCTGCTGGAGGGGGACTGCGCGCGCTGCCTGGCGCCGTTCGGGTACCCGGCGCATGTTTCGTTCGAGGAGATCTTCGTGCAGCAGGTGGACGTGGTGACGGGACGCCGGCTGCCGGCCGCGGACGACGCGGAGGCGTTCCTGATCTCGACGAACCACGAAATCGACATTACGGAGGCCGTGCGGCAATATAGCGAGACGGCTGCGGCGATGCAGCTGCTTTGCCGTCCGGATTGCCCCGGGATCTGTCCGGAGTGCGGACAGGACCTGAGCATGGCGACCTGTACCTGTGACCGTGCGCCCGCGGACCACCGCTGGGCAGCCCTGGCAGGATTGAGGCAAGCCAATGGGTAACGACCTGAAGGAGACCCTCTATGCCGCCGCTGCCAAAGCGGAAGTATCCGAAGTCGCGCCAGGGGAAGCGGCGTTCGCACCTGGCGATCAAGATGCCCCACGTGGTGGAGTGCCCGAGCTGCCGGGCGCCCCAGCTGGCGCACCGGGCGTGCCCGGTCTGCGGGAAGTACCGCGGGCGGGAAGTCATCACGATGCCGATCGACGAGCTCGAGAGCTAGCGGCGGCGACCGGCCCCGTGGCCGCGTTTCTCGCATTCCAAGAGCCAGCCCGGCGGACGCGCGCGTTCGTGTTCCCGGGGCAGGGCGCGCAATCCGTGGGCATGGGCAAGGACCTCTACGATGCCTTCCCTTCGGCGCGCGAACTGTATGACCGCGCGGACGACATTCTCGGGTTCAAGCTGAGCACGCTCTGCTTCGAAGGACCGGAAGAGGACCTGCAGCAGACGCGCAATGCGCAGCCGGCGATCGCCGTGACGAGCCTGGCGCTCCTGAAGGTGGCCACGGAGATCACGCCCGGGCTGCTCGAGCGGCCGGCGTTCGTGGCGGGCCACTCGCTGGGCGAGTACTCGGCGCTGGTGGCATCGGGGGCGCTTTCGTTCGACAACGCCATCCGGCTGCTGCGGGCGCGGGGCGAGCTGATGCAGGCCGCCGGGGAGAAGAACCCGGGCACGATGGCCGCCGTCCTGGGGTTGGACCTCGCCGATTGCGACGATGTCTGCCGGGAGGCGGGCGCCGAGATCTGCAACGTGAACGCTCCGGGCCAGATCGTCATCGGCGGGCGGCGCGAAGCGGTGGTGCGCGCGCTGGATTACGCGAAGGCGCGCGGCGCGGCGAAGGTCATCCCCCTGAGCGTGAGCGGCGCGTTCCACAGTTCGCTGATGAAGCCGGCGGCGGAGGGCATGGTGCACCACGTCGGCGTCGCGACGATCGCGGACGCGGAGGTGCCGGTGGTGCTGAATTGCACGGCCACGCCTTCGCGCGAGGAGCTGGCGTTCCGGAACGAGCTGGTGGACCAGGTGGCGAGCCCGGTGCAGTGGGCGAAGACGGTCGAGTATCTCGGCGAGCAGGGCATCGAGACATTCATCGAGTTCGGGCCCGGCCGCGTGCTGACGGCGATCATCAAGCGCATGCTCCGCAAGGCGACGTGCGTGAATGTGAACGACGCGAGCACGGTGAACGTCCAGCTGTAAGAAAGAACCAACGAATCATCACGACTGCGGGCCTCCTCCGGGAGGCCCGTTGCATGTCCGCGCGGGGAGCGCGGCAGGCGGCGCCGTGGCACACTGTGCGCCGCACACGGAGGGTGGACATGGGGAACCTCGAGGGGAAGGCGGCGCTCGTCACGGGCGGGTCGCGGGGCATCGGGCGGGCCATCTGCCTGGAGCTCGCGCGCCAGGGTGCGCGGGTGGCTGTGAACTACCATTCGAACGCGGAAGCGGCGGCCGAGGTGGTGGCGCGCATCAAGCAGGCCGGCGGCGAGGCCGTGGCCATCGGCGGCGATGTGGCGAACGCGGACGCCGCGGCGGCGCTGGTGAAGGGTGCTGTCGATGCGCTGGGCGGGCTGGACATCCTCGTCAACAACGCGGGCATCACGCGGGACCGGCTGCTCATGCGCATGTCGGAAAGCGACTGGGACGATGTGCACAACACGAACCTGAAGGGCACGTTCCTGGTGACGAAGGCGGCCATGCGGCCGCTGCTGCGTTCGAGCGCGGGGCGGATCATCGTGATCACGAGTGTCATCGGGGTGATGGGGAACGCGGGGCAGGCGAATTACGCGGCGGCGAAGGCGGGGCTCATCGGCTTCACGCGGGCGGTGGCGCGGGAGGTGGCTTCGCGGGCGATCACGGTGAACGCGGTGGCGCCGGGGTTCATCGAGACGGACATCATCGCGCCGATGTCGGACGAGGCGATCAAGGGGGCGATGGCGCAGATCCCCATGGAGCGGATGGCGAAGCCGGAGGAGGTGGCGCCGCTGGTGGCGTTCCTCGCGGGCGACGGTGGCGGATATATCACAGGGCAGTGCATCCACGTGGATGGCGGTATGGTGATGGCGTGAGCCAGCCGCACCGGGTGATCCGCCAGCTCGTCGTGGAGGCGCTGTACGAGTCCGAGACATCGGACCATGCTCCGCGCGAGGTGCTGGAGCGGCGGCTGCGCGAGGAAGTGGAGGAGACGCCGGAGCTGGCGGAGCCGAAGCAGCAGCGGCGGGCCCTGCGGATGCTGGACGGGGTGCTGGAGGCACGGGAAGAGGCGGACGGGCTGATCGCGGAGGCGGCGCCGAAGCACCCGGTGGGGACGATGGCCATCGTTGACCGCAACATCCTGCGGCTTGCAATATGGGAACTGCTTTCCGGGCCGTCGGTATCGGTGGCCGCAGTGGTCAACGAAGCCGTGGAGCTCGCCCGCCGGTACAGTGGGGAGAAGGCGCCCGCATTCGTGAACGGGGTGCTGCGAACGGTAAGCGCGCAGATCGAAACCGCCCGCGCAACGCGCCCGGGCTCGTGATTCCAAAGCCTTCGCCAGGAGAACCAACCAAGTGGCCACAGTATTCGAACGGGTCCGTGCCATCGTCGTCGAACAGCTCGGCGTGGAAGAGGACGAAGTCGTTCCCGCCGCGTCGTTCGTGGATGACCTGAACGCGGATTCGCTGGATCTCGTCGAGCTGATTATGTCGCTCGAGGAGGAGTTCACGACGGACGCGAACGGTCTGGAAATCCCGGACGAGGACGCGGAGAAGATCGCGACGGTGCAGGACGCCGTAGATTATCTGAAGGACCACGGCGTCGAAGACAAGTAGGCAGCGCGGGGCCGAGCCGAGTCCCGGCCCGCGTGGAGGAGGCTGACCCTGGAGTTCATCGGGATCGGCTACCAGGAACTCCTGCTGATACTGGTGCTGCTGCTGGTCGTTGTCGGGCCGGAGCGGTTGCCGGGCATGGCGTACCAGATTGGCCGCGCCGTGCGCCAGATGCAGCAGTACGCGCGCGCTGTGCGGGACGAGTTCAGCGGCGAGATCGCGTACATCGAAGAGCAGTACAAGACGGTACGCGGCGAGGTCGACCAGGCCCGCCGCGAGCTGCGCGATCAGCAGACGCAGCTCGAATCGGAGATGCGCGACACGGCGGCTTCGCTGCAGGTGCCGGAACTCACCGGCGCGGCAAACGGCGCGACGCCGGCGGCGGAGCCCGCGACCGTGGCCATGGAGAACGCGGCGGCGCTTTCGGAATACGGCATGCCGGATGACCCGAAGCCGGCCGCGGCGGCGAAGCCCGATGGCGGTGGGGCGAAGCCAGGGCCCCTGGTGTTCTGACGGCGATGGCGGTGGAAGCGAAACCCCTGTTCGGTTCGGAAGGCGGCGGCGCCGCCGACATGACGCTGCTGGAGCACCTCAAGGAGCTCCGCAACCGCGTGATCGTCTCGGCGGTGGCCCTGTTGCTGGGCACGCTCGTTTCGTTCTACTTCTGGGAGACGATTGTCGGCTGGCTGCTGATGCCGGCGCGGGACAAGTACGACCCGAACTTCGGGCTCGCGGTCTTCGGCCCGACGGAGACGATCGGCGTGCTGTTCAAGGTGGGCCTCTACGGCGGGATGATCATCGCCTCGCCGGTGGTGATCTACGAGCTGCTGGCGTTCATCGTGCCGGGGCTGACGCCGGGCGAGCGGAAGCTGCTGCTGCCGGGCCTGTTCGGGGTGGCGGTGTTCCTGCTCGCGGGGATGGCGTTCGCGTACTGGATCATCCTGCCGGCGTCGCTGGGCTTCCTGTTGGACTTCGGCGGCGACAACTTCAACCCGGTGATCGGCGCGAAACAGTACATGGACTTCGCGCTGCGGATCATCTTCTGGGTGGGCGTGTCGTTCGAACTGCCGATGGTGATCGCGCTGGCGGCGAAATTGCGGCTGGTGCGGGCGCGGCAGCTCATCCACTTCTGGCGGTACGCGGTCATCATCATCTTCATCATCGCGGCGGTCGTGACGCCGACGCCAGACCCGCTGACGCAGACGCTCGTCGCGGGGCCGCTGCTGGGGCTGTACGTGCTGGGTGTGCTGTTCGCGTGGGCGCTGCAGCCGAAGGGGAAGCCGGCCGAACCGGCGGCGAACGCGGAGGAGACGGCGCCATGACCGCGCGGCCGCGCCTGACCGGGGCACCGGCGGCGCTGACGGGGGCCGGGGGCGGGTTCTTCAGCGGGCTCACGGGTGTAGGCGGCGGCGCGATCATGGTGCCGCTGATGACGGGCGTGCTGGGGATGCGGCAGCACGCCGCGCACGGCACGTCGCTCATCGTGATCATCTTCTCGGCGAGCGCGAGCGCGGTGGTGTACGCCGCCCGGGAGGGGGTGGCCTGGGGGCTGGTGGCGGCGCTGCTGCCGGCCTCGGTGGTGGGCGCCTACACCGGAGCGCGGATGGTGCAGCTCGTGCCCGCATCGCGACTGAAGCAGGCGTTCGGGGTGTTCGTGCTCTGCCTGGGGATGCGGCTGCTGCTCTGGCCTTCGGTGGACCCGCTGTTCGCGGTCTCGGGGGTGGGCGAGACGCTCATCGGCGGCGGCATCGGGTTCGCGGGCGGGTGCCTTTCGGGGGCGCTGGGTGTGGGCGGCGGCGCGATCTTCGTGCCGGCGCTGGTGCTCTTGCTGGGGGCCGAACAGCACGAGGCCCAGGGCGCATCGCTCTGCGTGATCGTGGCGGCCGCGATGGTGGGCGCGGCGACGCATCGCAAGCACGGCTCCGTTGACATGAAAGTCGCGCGCTGGGTGGTCCCGGCAGCGGTGCCGGCGGGCGTGGCCGGCGCGTGGATCGCGTCCGGATTGCATGCGGGGACGTTGCAGCGGGTGTTCGCGGTCGTGGCCGTGGGCATCGGCTTGCAGGTGGTGGTGACGGTGACGCGCGCGGTTCGCCGCGAACAGCGGACGGCGGAGCCGATGCCACCGGGCGCCGCGGAGACGGCGGTATGAGCGCCGCCGCGGCCGAACGGCTCTACGACCGGGTGCGCACGTGCGAGATGTGCCCGCTGTGGAAGACGCGTACGAACGCGGTGCCCGGCGAGGGCCCGATCGACGCCGAGGTGATGTTCATCGGCGAGGCGCCGGGCGTGAACGAGGACCGGCAGGGGCGACCGTTCGTGGGCGCAGCCGGGCAGTTCCTCGATGAGCTCTTCGCGGCGGCAGGCCTTTCGCGGCAGGGCGTCTATATCTGCAACGTGCTCAAGTGCCGGCCGCCGGGGAATCGCGACCCGCTGCCGGGCGAGATCGATGCCTGCCGGGATTACCTGGACGAGCAGATCGACCTGGTGGACCCGCTGGTGATCGTGACGCTGGGCCGCTTTTCGATGGCGAAGTTCTTCCCGAACCAGACGATTTCGCGCATTCACGGGCAGGCCAAGGAAGTGGCGGGCCGGTTCTACGTGCCGATGTACCACCCGGCGGCGGCGCTGCACCAGGGGAGCCTGCGGCAGGTCATCCTCGACGATTTCGCGAAGCTGCCGGCGCTGTTGGAACGGGCACGGAAGGCGGAAGCGAAGCCGGCGCCGCCGCTGCCCATGGCGCTGAGCGAGCCGCCGGTTGAGCCGCCTTCGTCGCCGTCCGATTCGCGCGCATTCGATGCGCGCCCAACTGATTCAGCCATCGCGGATGCGCCCACCGGGGCGGCGCCGCGTTCGTTTGCTGAAGCACCGGAACAACCAGAACCGTTCGCGCCGGAAACGGCCGCGGCGGGCAGCCCCACACAGATTCGTCTTTTCGACTGAAGGAAGCAGAAACAAGGTACATGGCAGGAACAGCACTACGGGTCATTCCGCTCGGCGGTCTCGGGGAGATCGGCCGCAACATGATGCTCATCGAGTACGGGGACGACATCATCGTCGTCGATGTGGGATTGATGTTCCCCGAGGAGGAGATGCTGGGGGTCGACCTCGTGATCCCGGACTTCACCTATCTGCGGGAGCACGCGCAGAAGCTGCGGGCGGTGTTCCTCACGCACGGGCACGAGGACCACGTGGGCGCGCTCCCCTACTTCTTCCGGGAGTTCAAGTGCCCGGTCTACAGCAGCAAGCTCACGGACGGGCTCATCCGGGTGAAGCTGGCGGAGCACCGGCAGCTGGCGCAGGCGAAGTTGCATGTGGTGGCGCCGGGCGAGGCCGTGCAGGCGGGCGTGTTCGAGGTCGAGTTCTTCCCGGTGGCGCACAGCATCCCGGACGCGTGCGGGCTCATCATCCGGACGCCGCTGGGGCCAATCGTGCACACGGGGGACTTCAAGCTCGACCACACGCCGGTGATGGACCAGCACACGGACCTCATCCGGCTGGCGCAGATCGGTGCGGAGGGGTGCCTGCTGCTCTGCGCGGATTCGACGTATGCCGAGCAGGAGGGGTACACGCCGAGCGAGCAGCTCGTGGGCGAGGCGCTGCGGAACATCCTCGTAAACGCGAAGGGGCGGGTGATCGTGGCGACGTTCGCCTCGCTCATCTCGCGCGTGCAGCAGGTGGTGGACGCGGCAGTGTTCACGAACCGGAAGGTGTTCGTGACGGGCCGTTCGATGATCGACAACGTGGCGATGGCGCGGCAGCTGGGGTATTTGAACGCGCCCGACGGTGTGATCGTGGGCGTGGAGGAGATGCGGAACACGCCTTCGAGCAAGCTCGTGGTGGTGACGACGGGCAGCCAGGGCGAGCCGACGAGCGCGCTCACGCGGATGGCGAACGGCGACCACCGGCACATCACGATCCAGGAAGGCGACACGATCGTGATGTCGGCGACGGCCATCCCGGGGAACGAGCAGGCGGTGTACCGGAACGTGGACAACCTGTTCCGGCTCGGCGCGGAGGTCCTGTACAACCGCGTTTCGAACATCCACGTGCGGGGGCACGCGAGCCGCGAGGAGCTGAAGATCATCCAGGGGCTGCTGCAGCCGGAGTACTTCCTGCCCATCCACGGGGAGTACCGCCACCTGGTGGTGCATTCGCGGCTGGCCGAATCGGTGGGCGTGCCGAAGGGGAACGCGTTCGTGCTGACGGACGGCGAGGTGCTCGAAATCGACGAGGACGAGGCGCGGGTGGCGGGCAAGGTGCCGGCGAGCTACGTCTATGTCGACGGCACGGGCATCGGCGATGTCGACCAGCAGATCCTGCGCGACCGCACGCATCTTTCGACGGACGGCGTGGTGGTGGTGATGGTGGCGGTGGACAAGCAGACGGGGAAGCTGACGCGCGCGCCGGAGATCCTCAGCCGCGGGTTCGTGGACGTGGAGGAGCGCGAGGACCTGTTGGAGCGGAGCCGGGCGAAGGTGGCGGACTGCTTCAAGGGGGCGGAGCACTACGCGGAGTTCGGCGACATCAACGGGAAGATCAGGGACGCCCTGAGCAAGTTCCTGTACGATGAGACGCGGCGAAGGCCGATGGTGCTGACGGTGACGGTCGAGGTCTAGTTCGGCACCAGTGCTCTGTGTTTGTTGACCGGCGGCTCGCGGGGTTTGCCGCCGGGTGAAGGAGTGTGCGCATGACGGCACGCGCACGGACAACGCGACCCCGCGCCCGCCGCGGCACGCGCCGCCGCGGATTCGCGCTGACGTGGCCCAGGAACTGGCGCCGGCATGGTGCGACCGGCGGCGCCATCGTGGCGATTGCGATCGTGGCGGCGGCGTTCGTCGTCGATTTCGGGGAGCTCACGGCGGGCGCCCGCGATTGGACCATCGAGACCTTCGGTGCGGGCTTCTTCATCCTGCTGGCGCTTTCGGCGCTGGGCGGGTGGGCGCTCTCGCGGCGGATGTACGCGCGGCGAGGGCTGTTCGCGCGGCAGGCGGCGGGCACGGTCGCGCTGGGGCTGTTCGCATGGGGGGCGCTGGGACTGAACCACGCGAAGTGGACGCTCGGGAGCGTGGACTTCGCGGAGGTGACGCTCGGCGGCCGCGTGGGACATGCCATCGTCTCCGGGCCGATGGGGCTGGTCGCATGGGCGAGCCTGTTCGTGCTGGGCATGGCGCTGGCGGCGCCGCGAGCGACGCGCTGGTTCGCGCGCAACGCGCCGGAGGGGGTGCGATACGCCTGGGCACGGCGCTGGCCGCACGCCGCCGCCCGCGGCACGGGGCGGACGCTGATGACGGTGGGCAAGGCGGTGCTTTCGCTGCTGACGTTCGCCTTCCAGCGGCCGGGTGAGCGCGAGGATGATGGCCCCGTCATCGGCGGGACGCTGCGCGAACGGCTGGACATCACGCCGGCGGCATCGCACGAGACGGAGCCGCGCGTCTTCCGGCCGAGCATCGACCCGTCGTCGCCGTCGTCGGCGGTGGGGGCGGGTGCGGCGGCCTACTTCAGCGCGAGCAGCGTGGCGGTGCTCGAACGCGAGCCGGAGTTCGGCCTCGAACAACACGAAGAAGAGGATGAAGACGCCCCCGCAAGCGAGCCGGAGATGGCTGAAGCGGCCGAGGACGCGGAGGCAGGCGAACCGGAGCAGCTCGTGTTCACGCTCGGGCGGCCCGGGGGGTGGGCGCTGCCGGACATGGGGATGTTGAACGCGCCGCAGATCAGCCCGAGCCGCCGCCACGACAACGCCGCGCGAGCGCAGCTCATCGTGGACACGCTCGCGAGCTTCGGCGTCGATGCGAGCGTGGTGGAGGTGAACGAGGGCCCGACGGTGACGCAGTTCGGCGTGGAACCGGGCTGGGAGGTTCGCTACAAGGAGCTGCAGCTCAAGGACGAACAGGGCCGGACGAGGGTCGGCCCAAGCGGGCGCGCGCAGACGGAACGGGTCGAAGTGGGACGAACGCGGGTGCGCGTGAACAAGATCACGGCGCTGCAGAACGACCTCGCGCTGGCGCTGGCGGCGCCGAGCCTGCGCATCGAGGCGCCGGTGCCGGGGCGCGCCATCGTGGGCATCGAAGTGCCGAACGACAGCGCGACGGTGGTCACCCTTCGGCACGTGATGGAGACGAAGGAGTTCACGGACCTGGAGCGGAAATCGAAGCTGGCGGTGGCGCTGGGCAAGGGCGTGGCGGGCACGCCGGTGGTGGCGGACCTGGCGAAGATGCCGCACCTGCTCATCGCCGGGGCGACGGGCAGCGGCAAGAGCGTGTGCATCAACGCGATCATCGCGGGGATCATGATGAACGCGACGCCGGACCAGGTGCGCTTCGTGATGGTGGACCCCAAGCGCGTGGAGCTGACGGCGTACGGGCGCATCCCGCATCTCGCCTTCAGCGAAGTGATCGTCGACATGGACAAGGTGGTGGGGACGCTGCAGGCGGTGGTCTCGGAGATGGAGGCGCGCTACAAGAAGTTCGAATCGGTGGGCGTGCGCAACCTGGAGGCGTACAACCGCCACCCGCGCGTGCTGAAGAAGCTGCCGTTCTGGGTGGTGATCATCGACGAGCTGGCGGACCTGATGATGGTGGCGCCGTTCGAGGTGGAGAAGCTGATCTGCCGGCTGGCGCAGCTCGCGCGGGCGACGGGTATCCACCTGGTGGTGGCCACGCAGCGGCCTTCGGTGGATGTGGTGACGGGGCTCATCAAGGCGAACTTCCCGACGCGCATCGCCTTCGCGGTGACGTCGCAGACGGATTCGCGGACGATCCTCGATATGGGGGGCGCGGAGAAGCTGCTCGGGCGGGGGGACATGCTCTACATGCCGACGGACGCGGCGAAGCCGATTCGCATCCAGGGTGTGTACGTGTCGGATACCGAGGTCGAGCGGCTGGTGGAGTTCTGGACGGACGAGCGCTTCAGCGAGCTGGCCCCGGAGACGGCGGACGACCTGCTGGAGAAGGCGCTGGTGGAGCTGAACGGCGGCGAGGAGATCGACATCGAGGAGGATGACCCGATCGTGAAGCGCGCGCGGGAGCTGGCGATGGAGCATCAGCGGGTGTCACCCTCGCTGTTCCAGCGGCGGCTGCGCGTGGGTTATGTGAAGGCCGCACGGATCATCGACCTGCTGGCCGACGAGGGAGTCGTCGGGCCGCGGGAGGAAGGCGAATCGCGGACCGTCCTGGTGAGGGCGGGAGACCGCTTCGATTGATAGACTGAGAGCGATGGTGAAGACGATCCGCGGAATCCTGCGACGTGGCGAAGGCGAAGTGACGCCGCCGCCCGAGCCGCCGCACGAGCATTGCCTTTCGTGCGGAGCCGACCTTGAGGGGTCTCGTTCGTACGAACGGTACCGGGTGTGCCACGCGTGCGGGTTCCATTTCCACCTCTCCGCGCGCGAACGGATCGCGACGCTGCTCGACCCGGGGAGCTTCGACGAATCGGACCGGGGGGTGACGGCGATCGACCCGCTGTCGTTCGCGGACCGGCATTCGTACCGGTCGCGGGTGATCAGCGCGCAGCGGCGCACGGGGCTGGCGGAAGCGGCGCTGACCGGCCGGGGCACGCTCTTCGGGCGCGAAATCGTGGTCGCGGTGGTGGACTTCGCCTTCCTCGGGGGCTCGATCGGCGTGGCGGCGGGCGAACGGCTCGCGCGCGCGTTCGAGAAGGCAGCTTCGCGGCGGGTGGCCGTGGTGACGGTGTGCTCGACATCGGGCACGCGGATGCAGGAAGGGCTGCTGGCGCTGATGCAGGCGCCCCGGGTGGCGGCGGCGGCACGACGGCATAGCCGCCTCGGGCTGCCGCATATCGCGGTCGTGACTGACCCGACGACGGGGTCGGCGTATTCGGGGTTCGTGAACCTCGCGGACGTGATCGTGGCCGAACCGAACGCGCTCATGGGGTACGCGGCGCTGCGGGCGCTGCAAGAGGAAGCGGGCGACGACCTGCCGGCGGGGTCGCACACCTCGGAATCGCACCTGCAGGCGGGGCTGATCGATGCGGTCGTGGCGCGGCCGCAACTGCGGGACACCCTCGCGCTACTGCTCGACCTGCTGCAGAGCGACTACCGCCTCAGCGCGGGCGACCACGTACAGCACGGGCACCTGCAGCACAGCCCGCATGGGGCATGGGCGCAGGTCCAGCTTTCGCGGCATTCCGAGCGGCCGACGGCGCCGGACCTCATCCCGCGCATGACCACATCGTTCTTCGAACTCCACGGCGACCGCATGGGCACGGACGACCGCTGCATCATCACGGGCGTGGGCTCGCTCGCGGGGGAAGCGGCCGTGATCGTCGGGCAGAATCGGCCGCACACGGCGAACGAGGCGGACGGCTGGGTGCGCCCGGGCGGCTTCCGCAAGGCGAAGCGCGCGATGGAGCTGGCGGCGAAGTTCAACCTCCCGGTGGTGACGCTCGTGGATACGGCGGGCGCGCACCCCGGGCTCGAGAGCGAGCAGGCCGGCCTGGGGCACGCGATCGCGGAGTGCATGGCGACGATGCTCGAGATCCCGGTGCCGACGGTAGCCGTGATCACGGGCGAGGGCAACAGCGAGGGGGCGATGGCGCTGGCGGTCGCCGACCGGGTGCTGATGCTCGACAACGCCGTATACGAGGTCATCCGGCCGGAGGAGGCGGCGCGCATCCTCTTCGGGGAGCCTTCGAAGGCGGGCGAGGCGGCCGAGCGGCTGCGCATCACGTCGCACGATTGCCTGCGGCTGGGCATCGCCGACGCGACGGTGCCGGAGCCGGGCGATGGCGCGCACACGAACCACCAGGAGACGGCGCAGCTCATCCGCCGGGCGGTGATTCGCGAACTCACGCGGCTGCAGCGCCTGCGGGCGAAGAAGCTCGTGGAGAAGCGCTACGAACGGTATCGCGAGATCGGTTCCACGCGTTCGTGGGTGCGGGGGACGCTGGAACGGCGGCTGGCGCACCTCTTCGACCGCGTGGGCGCGGCGAAGGAGCGTCTGCGCGGCCGGACCTCGCCGTTTCGCCGCAAGGACGACGTGGACGTGACGGATATTCCGGTGTAGTTCCCAGTTGCCGGTTCCCAGTTCCCAGGGGATCGGCCCTGGGGCCTTCAGAGTCCCTGGTTTAGGTCAGTGAAGCGGCTCGGGCCGGTGAGGCGCCCGTGGTAACAGAACACGCCCGCGCTGAGAGCAATGACGGCGCTCGCTGGCGACTTCGACGAGGCTGGAGCGGGCCGCGATGCTCGCCGCCCCGGGGCCGATCCCCCTTGGAACCGGGAACTTGGAACCGGGAACTTCAAAGGTCGGAGAAGCCGAAGGAACGGCGCCCGCGCTGACGGCGTGACGACGGCGCTGGCGTCGGCGATGCTCGTCGCCCGGGGCCGATCCCCTGGGAACCGGGAACTGGGAACTGGGAACTCCTAGAGCCCCTGATTGAAGTCGGAGAAGCCGAAGAAGCTGTTGAGGCCGGTGAGGCGCCCGTAGTAGAGGAGGACGCCGACGCTGAGGAGCATGACGGCGCTGGCGACTTCGATGAGGCCGGAATAGGGCGCGATACGGCGGAAGAACTTCTGGGAATCGGAGAGCATGAGCCCCGTCGCGAGGAAGGGGATGCTGAAGCCGGCGGAATAGGCAACGAGCAGGTAGGCGCCCGTCCACGCGTTCGAGGATTGGCCGGCGAGGGTGAGGATGCTGCCGAGGATGGGCCCGATGCAGGGCGTCCAGCCGAGGGCGAAGGCGCCGCCGACGAGCGCGGAGCGGCCGTAGCTCACTTCCTTGTGGTGGCCGACATCGGCGGTGAAGGTGCGCAGGAGGAAGGGGAGCTGGAGGTAGCCGGCGAAACGGAGCCACGCGGCGAGCAGCACGCCGCCGAGGAGCGCGAGGCCGGGGCGGTCGCCGCGGAGCTCGGCCACTTCGGCGGTGAAAAAGAAGACGGCGGTGAGGCCGAGCAGGAGCCAGGCGGCGCGCATCGGCGAGGCGCGGCCGCGCGGCGGGATGAGCACGACGCCCATCACCATCAGCAGCAGGCCGGCGACCTTCTGCAGCTCTTCGCGGTTGTCCTGGAAGAAGTACGAGCCGAGGAGCCCGGCGCTCGTGCCGAGCACGATGAAGACGAAGGTGAGCCCGGAGACGAAGGCGACGGCGTGGGAGAAGGTGACGCGGCGGCTCACGGTGATGCGCCCCTGCTGGATGCTGCCGCCGGAGATCTGGGTGATGTAAATCGGGACGATGGGGAGCACGCAGGGGGAGACGAACGAGAGCACGCCGGCGGAGAAGGCGAGCAGCGGACCGGCCGGGCCCTGCAGGCTGAAGCTATCGCTGGTGAGGGGGCCGAGGCCGAAGGCGACGAGGGGCAGCAGGATCAGCGCGACGAGGGCGGCATAGATCGCCCTGCGCGTGGAGAAGGGGCCGCCCTTGAAGGCCTGTCCGTGCGTCGCCACCGAAACCCTCGAACGCTCTCTGGATCATCATAGTCAGGCCGGGCGAAGGCGCGCGGAAGGGCCAAAAGGCGGATTTCCGGCTGCCGCGGGGGCACTGGTTCCGGTGCCCCCGCGGTGAGTTCGAACGTTCAGGTGCCGGCGACCGGGCGGGTGTGGGGTGCGTTCGCGTTGGCGCCGCGGAAGTCGCGGAAGGGGCCGTCGCGCCATTCGAGGGCTGCCTTGAGCCCGTTCTCGCGGAGGCGCTTGTTCCATTCCTGGGCGGCGGGACGGTGCTTGCTCATGGCTTCGACATCGGTGCCGGACATGAGGCCGTTGCGGATGCCCATCGCCTCGTACTGGCGGTTCACGGAGCGCTTGGAGTAGAGCAGCATGTCGTTATCGATGTTGGCCATGCGGCGGGCGAAGCGTTCGGTGAAGGCGCCGAGCTCGTCGCCGGGGACGGCGTAGGTGGCCCAACCCATGGCGGCCATATCGCGCCCGGAGAAGGAATCGCCGACGTAGGCGAATTCGCGCGCCTTGGTCATGGGCAGGTGCCACGGGGCCCACATGATGTCCATCGTGCCCATGGCGCGCACGGGCGGGTACCCGACCTGAGCGTCCTCGGCGACGATGCGGAAATCGCAGAAGGTGGCGAGCTCGGTGCCGCCGGCGAGGCAATACCCCTGGACCTGCGCGACCACGGGCTTGCTCAGCTCCCAGATGATCCAGTTGCCGAGGAGCACATGGCGGGACCAGTCGTAGTGCGCCGGGTGGGTGGTGTTCGTATCCGGGAGCATGGAGCGCGGATGGACGTAGGGCGAGCCTTCGGCGGCGGCGCGTGAGGGCGAGAGGTCGTACCCGGCGCTGAACGCGCGGCCGTTGGCGCGAAGGACGATGACGCCGACGGAGCGGTCGGCCTCGGCTTCCTTGAGGGCGTGGAAGAGCTCGCCGCGGAGGTCGTTGGAGAGGGCGTTGAGCTTTTCGGGCCGGTTGAGCGTGATGAAGGCGAGGCGGCCGTCGGTTTCGTAGAGGATGTTGTCGTAGGTCATCGAACGCTCCCGGGTGGTGCTGGGGCGCAGTCTACGCCGGGGGAGGCGGCGACGGGAGGCGGCTACTCGTCGGCTTCGGTTTCGTCCAGGGCCTCGGCGAGGGCGGCGTCATCGAGGCCGAGGAGGCGAAGGCGGGCGCGGTCGTACCGGGCTTTCGCGCGGGCTTCGCGGTTCAGGAGGCCCTTGAGCTGGTCGGGCCGAAGGCGTTCGTCTTCGAGGAAGACGCGGTGGAGGTGGTCGGCCTGCTTGCGCCAGGCGTCCCATGCCTCGCGGTAGGCGGCGGCGGTTTCTTCATCGACGAAGGGCATGGTGGCCTCGCGGGGTGTGTGGGCTTCAGTCCGTCCCGCGCCGCGCCTCGACGCGGGGGTCGACACGGATGCCGGCAAGGGCCTTGAAGACGATCTGGAGGTTGTCGGTGTTCTCGAGGCTCTCTTTGGCGGACTTAAGGATGTTGCCGATCTCGCGGGCGTTCTGCTGGTACAGCTGACCCGGCTGGGAGTTGGATAGCTCCTCGATGATGCTCTTGTGGTAGCGCCCGTACTCTTCCTCGGAGAAGTGAGACTTCTCCTCGAGTTTCTTGCTCGTGGCCTTGACGTTCTTGTCGGTCGACTTCAGGCGCGAATTGATGACTCCGCGGAACATCGAGGAGAGGACCTTCTTGCCGCGAACGGCGTCGGCCACGCCCATCCAACGGTCGAAGGACTTGCCCGCGCTGGTGACGGTTTTGCGGGCGCGGTCGCGGGAGGTGAAGGACTGCATGAGGGACTTCGGGGCTTTCTTGATGCCCTTGCCGGTCTCCTGCTGAACGATGCGGCGGGTGGCCTCGACCAGTCCTTCCCATGCGCGCGCGACGGGTTCGTAGTCCTTGAAGGCGAGGAGCTTGTCCATCTTCGCCGGCGCCTGCTTGATGTCCTGGCCATCGACGGCGAGTTCGCTGAGGCCGGTGACGGCGGTCCTGAGGTGGTGCGCGCCCTGAGCGAGGGCGGGATCGATCTCGGGTTCGGGCTCGGGGGCGTTCTCGACCTGCTGGCCGGTTTCGCCGCCGCCGGTGCCGGTGACGTCCTGGGTTTGGTTCTTCTGTTCGTCTTCGGCGAGAACGTCGTCGCGCTGGATCGATGGCTGGCGCCGGGCGAGGCCGGTATCGACGAATCGTGAGATATGGTCCGTGACGGCGCGGTTGCCGGCCACGCTCTGGAGGCGCAGGAGCTCGGCGGGACGAAGGAGGGTGGGTGCGCGTTGCGCGCGGCGGACGAGCTGCTCGTCGCTGACCTCATCGAGCGCTCGGCGGCGGATGCGGCGGCGGGCGGACTGTGTGCGAGGGGTGGCGCGCTGAGTGGCGAGAGGTGCGGTCGTCCGCTTGGGCAAGGTGCTCACCCGTCAGGAGATGTCGTGCGCCGGAGTATAGCCGATTCGCCCAGACGATTCGCAGGAAATAGCGCGAACTGCGTGCGAACGGGGACAGGGGACGGGGGAGGAAGCAAAACGGACAGGCGAGTGGCCTGTCCGTTCGTGGATGCTGGTAGCGCATAGGGGATTCGAACCCCTGATCTCCGCCTTGAGAGGGCGATGTCCTGGGCCGCTAGACGAATGCGCCGTGAAGGCAGGATAGCGCAGACTGCGAAAACCGGGCAAGGATGGTGTATGCCGTTTCGCCGCATGGTACTGGCCGCGCTGGTGGCGTTTTCGCTGTTCGCGGCGGGCGCGTGCTCGTTCGGGGGGTCGAAGGAAGAGCCCACGCCGGCACCGGCCTTTGCTCCCGCGCAGCCGCTGCCGCCGGACTTCGAGGCGGTGCTGCAACAGGTGGCGACGGTGCGGGAGCTGCCGGCGCCGGGGAACCTGAAGGTGGGGTTCGTGACGCGGGCGCAGGTGGTGGCGCTGATGGAATCGCTCACGACGGAGGATGACCGCCGCTGGTTCGCGACGACGACGACGCTCTACCGGCTGCTCGGGCACCTGGGGCAGGACCAGGACTACGAGTCGGTCTACAACAGCTTCGGAAGCCTGGCGGTGCTGGGGCTGTATTCGCCGCTGGACAAGACGCTGTGGGTGGTGAGCGACGAGCCCGGGCCGGCTTTCGGGAAGCTGCCGGCGCAGGAGAAGGAGACGCTCGCGCACGAGCTGGTGCACGCGGTGCAGGATGCGAACTTCGACGTCGTGAAGCTGTTCCAATCGGTGTCGGGCGACCTGGACGCGGGCTCGGCGTGGACGGCGCTGGCCGAGGGGGACGCGCAGACGCATCAGCAGCGGTGGTCGGACAAGTATCTTGCGGTGCCGATCGGCGCAGGTGCGGGCCGGGCGATGCTGTTCGCGTCGGCGGATTCGATGCAGTCGGTGCCGGCGGCGATCGCGCGGGAGCTGCTCTTCCCGTACACGGCGGGCGCGGACTGGGTGGCGGACCTTCGCGCGCGGACGGGGACGGCGGGCCTGAACGCGCTCTTCCGTTCGCTGCCGCGAAACACCTCGTACGTGCTCCACCCGGAGCTGATGACCTCGGAGTGGAAGGCGGCGCAGGTTTCGCTGCCGGACCTCGCGGCGGTGCTGGGCAAAGGCTTCACGCGCGAATCGGGGGGGACGTTCGGGGAGTTCCAGGTGCGGAACTGGCTGCAATCGCGGCTGCGGGCGCTCGATGCGGCGAACGCGGCGGCGGGCTGGGACGGGGACCATTACGACGTCTACGTGAACGGCGGCGAAAGCGTGGCGGTGTTCCGGCTGCGGTTTCGGGATGACACGGAGGCGCGCCAGTTCGCGGAGGCGCAGCAGGCGCTGATCAAGGCGAGCAACGCGACGGTGACGCCGGGCGACCCGCAGCTGGCGACGGCGGGCACGGTGACGATGGCGACGGCGGGCGTGCGGGGGGGCGATGTGCTGTTCACGCTGGGGACTTCGCCGGAGCTCGCGAAGCGGGCATTGGAGGCGATGTTGCGAGGGTGACGGCGGGTGTGCGCGTGGCCCGTTCGGGGGGTGTTGTGTAGAGTGGAGCTTCAGCGCGGTGCGATGCCGCGCGGAGCGGTTTCGGGTCGGGGCGTAGCGCAGCCTGGTAGCGCACCTGAATGGGGTTCAGGAGGTCCCGCGTTCAAATCGCGGCGCCCCGACCAAGCCAGTTTTCAGTTCCCAGTTCCCGGTTCCCGGTGGCGTCAGGGCATTCGATAGGCCGGGCTTCGGCGGGGCATCGCGCGGGAAGCTGCGGGCTCACGCTCCTCAAACGGCGCCAGATCGAACCCCGGGCCCGCCCAGTTTTTTCGGGACCGATTCTCTTCCCAGGTGCGCCTCACGCTGCCCGGCTTCGGCGGGGTGGCGCCATGGCACGCCCGCTTCGACGAAGGTCCGCGGCGACGAGAACGCAGATGCTAAAGTGCGTACTCCCCTAGTCCGAGAATGGCCAACACCAACACAACAGCGTATGATTGGAATGAGGGAACCGTCCAAAATCGCGATTGCCGCGGGGCACCGCGTGCCAGGACCGCGGGTCCGGCGGGTAGGCACCACTCGTCTAGACGGCCGACGCATCTTTTAGCGTTGAGGAACACGATACTTTGGAAGACCTGCCACAACGCCGCACAATGACCGTAAAGGGGGCACGACTATCGCTTGCAGATCTGCGCTGCGTGGCCGAGATGCTAGCGGAGTACGGCCGCACAACTATCCAAATCGACGAGAGGATCCGAGGGACACACGATGAGGAATGGTGTTCCCATGTTGGCGAGAAGTGGACATCTATACTGTTCTGCGCTAGCAAAGATTACTCCGGATCAGCCGCACCTTTTCGCCTGATTTGTGTGAGCGTGTTCAGAAGCAAGGTTTTTATTTCAGCATCTGACGATTCGACGGTCGCCCTTGGAGTGATGTACAAGATACTATCCCTTGTTCAAGACGCAGTCCCACGGTGGTACAAACTGCATCTGCTAGCTAGTGTTATAACGCCTCTTGCTGCGGGACTCACGATCTGGGTCACAGTAACACTATTCGAGTCAAGTGGATATACTTGGTTGGAATATATCTTCCTAATCGTGGCGGTCATTGCGAGCACAGTCCTAGGCTACTTCTTGGGAGAGTGGACTGGCACACGCTTTAGTGTCCATATCACTGACGTTAGTCCACCGCCCACGGTTCCCGGGTGGATGAAGTACATCGCGGGCGCAGTTGCAGTCCCTTTGGCTATTTCGGTAGTCGCAGCCCTATTGACCACAACTCCTTAACTCATTTCACCGGCTCGCTGGCCACGGCGCTCATTCAGACCGCGACGATAGATGGAGGTGGCCGCGGGGAGCCTGCTCTCTTGAGGGCCGTGGCTCCCAGACCGCTTTCGATGTTAAGTCATTCCTTGGACGCTCTCGGAGGCGCTGACGCTGCCGGGGGCGTAGGGGGAGGGTGGGGTGAGGAGGGCGGACATGACGGCGTCGGCCTGGATGCGGTGGCCGGCGGCGCCTTTGTGCACGCCGTCGGAGTGGCGCAGGCCAGCGGTGGCGGCGGCGAAGCCGGGGACGCAATCGGCGATGAGGAAGCGGTGGGCGCGGCCGAGCGCGGTCATGCGGTCGCGATGCTCGGCGAGCTTGCGGTTCGCGCCGCGGTTTTCGCGTTCGACGCTGGCGCCGAGCGGCGGGGCGAACAGGACCACGACGGTGATGCCTTCGCGGCGGGCGAGTTCGCGCATGATCTCCGATTGGATGGCGGTGACTTCCTCGCGCGTGGCGGGGGGTTCGGCGCCAATGACGCGGCGGGCGATCCAGCGGCCGGCGTGATTGAGGCGCGCGGGCCGGCCCTCGGCGTTGGCGGTCCTGCCTTCGAAACGGACTTCGATGCGGCGGAAGAGGCTGTAGGCGCGTTCGCCATAACGGCGACGGACGCGCTGACCGACGGTGCCGACGATGAAGGCATAGGCACCGAAGGCGAAGACGACGAGGTCGGGCTGGTGGCGTTCGAGGGCGTTCACGACGCGGGGGACGGCTTTCGGGCCCTGGTGGAAGACGGGGAGGTCGATGACCTCGATGGATTCGCCGGCAGCCTGGCCGAGCTCGCGGCCGACCGTGACGGGCCATGCCGCCGAAGGGTCGGGGAGGCTGGACCCGGCGGTGTCGCTGGAGCCGATGACGAGCATCTTCACGGGCGGAGTTCCTCACAGGCGGGTCATCCTATCGCGAACCATGGTGACAGGGCGCGCGACGCCGGGCGAAGCAGGCGAGGGCGTGACGCACAGAATGCGCTCGGCATTTCAGCGAAACCCGGCCGGGCCGAGATATGTGAGGCAATCGTTGGAACGGAGGCGGGCCGGACTTGACGATGCTTTCGCGGCTCGGCACGGGCCGCCGGATTGGTGGAGGTGCATCGTGGGTGAGTTCGTTCGGCTGACGGGGCGGTACTACGCGAACGGGGTCCATGGGAACGAGTTCGCGTACGACGTGCGCATGGCGGCGATCACGATGGTGGCATGGCACGAGGCGCGCGCGGTGGTCAGCGTGCAGGGCGTCGATGGGACGCTCATCGTCCAGGAGGACGCTTCGGTGCAGCGGCTCAAGGAGCTGGCCGGGGGCTGAGCACCGCTCAGGCGGCGGGTCGCGACGGCGGCGGGTAGGCGGGGCGGCAGCCGCAGGCATCGAGATGGCCATCGCCGGCGGCGACGCAGAGGGGTTCTTCGCACCACGTCAGCTGGCGCTCGCGGAGCACGGGCGGGGGCTCGCGCTCCACGCGCTGGTCCGAGCGGTGATGCGGCAGCCGGATAAACCTCTGCATATCCATTTATTCTGTGAATACTTGTGATATCGCGAGGCCTCACCGGTGGCGAATCAGTGACAAGAGAAAAGAGGAACGAGAAATGGGGGCGATTCGCGGTTAGCGGCGGGTTTGGGCGGGGTGGCGAAGGGTGGCGGCGGCGATGAGGGCCGCCGAGTTTGCGAGCGCGAAAGGTGCGAGGACGGGCGATGGACCGACCGCGCCGCTGGCCGATTTCCACCACTGGGAGGCCGCGGACATGGAGTCCCATGTGGCGCTGTAGCGGAAATCGAGCGGGCCGGATTCGTGGTTCGCCTCGACGTGTTTGTAGACGCCGAGGAGCGCGAAAGCGGCGATGACAGCCGCGAGCAAGCGGGCGGCTCGGATGGCGCCAGGCCCGGATGCGGTCGCGGCGAGGACGAGTGCCGCCGCCGCGAGGAGCAGCGCGAACCAGGGGAGGCGCTGCACGAAGGTCTCCCAGTGGCGCTCGGCGGCGAGCTCGACGGCGGTGGCGATGATGGAGAGCGCGGCGAGCGCGAAGAGGGCCCGGCGGAGCAGGGCCTCGTTCGCGGTCGCCGCGCCGGGGCTGCCGGTCACGGGGTGAGGGTCAGGGTGGCCACGATGGCATCGACGACGCCGGGGCCGGGGTTGTATTTCGCGAGCTCGGAGCGGAGCTTCGGCAGGTTCGGGTCGTTCGTGGGATAGGGCCGGTATTCGACCACTTCCTTGGCCCAGCGGGCGGCGTTGCTCACCCCGGCGGCCTGGAGCGCGGCGGCGACTTCGGCCTCGGAGGCGGTGTTGGCGTTCACCTTCTTCACAGCGGACGTCGCGGAGGCGGCGGCCGTGGGGCTCGAAGTCGAGGCGGAGGCGCTGGCCGCGGGTGACGCGGCGGTGCCGGTGCCGGCCGGCTTCGTCGCCGTGGCTTGGGCGGCCTTCGTGGGCGCGGTGGTGGCGGCGGCGGTGGTCGCCGTGGAGGTGGCGTCGTCGTCATCACCGCAGGCGGCGAGCAGAAGGAGCGACGAAAGGCCGGCGGCAGCGGCGATGGAGCGGATCTTCAACGCGTTTCTCCTATGCGAGCGAAGCAGGGCTCGCTCTCGATGGTCGATGGGATCGCGGGTAGCGTCTTTCTCGAAAGTGTTGCGGCGGCGCCGTTCACCGGTGGTTAACCCGGCGCGTTGCGAGGCGGCGGCGATGTGGCATTCGCGGCCGTGGCGGCGCGGCGGCGTGCATCGGCTTCGCGGGCAGCGGCGAGGGCGCCTTCGAAGCGTTCGCGGGGGATGGTGGCGATGAGCAGCGCGATCGCGGCCGTGAGGACGAGGAGGTCATCGAGCTGGCCCACGACGGGGATGAAGTCGGGGATGAGGTCGAACGGGAGGGCGAGATAGGCCACGAGCACGGCGATGACGGCCTTCGCGACGATGGGCACGCCGGGGTCGCGAAGGAGCTCGCGGGCGAAGGCGAGCTTCGCGCGAGAGGAGAGGGCGAGGAAGCCACGGCCGCGGCGGCTGGCCCGGAGAAGGCGCAGCGACAGGGCCGTGAGCGCGATCGCGGCGCCGAGGGCGAGCAGCAGCCAGCCATACCAGGGCATGGTTCCAGCGTACGCGAGCAGCCAACCTGGCGAATGCACGCCCGGGCCATGGGCGTCGCGCTGGGGTATCATCGAAAGATCGCGCGTCTTCGAAGGCGACGCAGGACAGGAGCATCACATGACGGTCATTTCGTACTTCCCGATTTCGCTGCCGGCGGAGGCGCGCGCCGGGTTCGAGAAGAGCTGGAAGACGCGCGTGGGCGCGGTCGATACCTTCCCGGGGTTCATCAGCACGGAGCTGGTGGCGCTGGACGACCGGAGCGAGTACGTGGTGCTCACGCGCTTCACGGATGAGGCGTCGTTCAACGCGTGGATCACGTCGGACAACTTCACGGCGGGCCACCGCGGGGAGAGCTACGCGAGCTACAAGGACAACCCGTTCCTGAAGTCGCACAAGCTGTTTGAGGTGCTCGATTAGCGTCATGGCGCGAACGGCGGGGGGGGCGCGCGCCTTCCCCGCGCGGGCGTGGCTGATGTTGGCGGCCGCGCTCGTGGCGCTGGCGGGCGCGGCATGCGAGAAGCCGGACGCTTCGGACACGACCTCGCCCTCGGCGCTGGCGCTCATCGGGACGGCGACGGGGACGGCGGCATACGGCGATGGTGTGGCGCCCCCGGCGGATGTGGCTCCGCCGGCCGGGTGGGAGTTCGAACTCGGGAACGCGCGCTATTCGAAGCTGGAGAACGGCGAGCACTCCATCCAGGTGGTGACGCAGGTGAAGTCGCGCCCGGGCCCGGAGCTGGCGCTGTGGCTGAGCGGGCCGGACGGCACGGTGCTGCACTGGAACGGCGGCTCGGCGCGCGCGTACGACGGTGTCTTCTGCTTCCAGCTGCGGCTGGAGAACGAACGCGAGGCGCTTTCGCTCGGGGACGGGCCGTATCGCTTCACGATGGCGTTCGTGGACCCGGCGACGGCGGAGGTGGTGACGGCACGGACGGTGACCGTCGCGGGGGTGCCGCACGCGAGCGCGAAGTCGGCGCCGGGTGCGGGCTCGAATGTCGGGCGGGAGCTGCTGGGGTGCCCGCGAAGCGTGATCTAATCGCTCAGTTCGCCTTGTCGGTGGCGAAGTAGCCGGGGGCGTCGTCGATCGTGGCGTCGGCGGCGGCGAGCAGGGTCGCGGCGGATGTGTAGGCTTCGCCGAGCTTCTTGAAGGTGGCGGGAGCATCCCCGGAGAGGTAGGCCGTATCGAGCGCGGCGGCGCAGGCGAGCCCCCACGGCGAACTGGCACCGCCCTGGCGGCCGAGGATGCCGGTGGTGCAGATGACGCGGATTTCGCCCTGGAGGCCCTGGACGGCGGACTGGCCCGCGCCGGGCGCGCCTTTGATGTAGAGCGCGAGACTCGCCTGGGCTTCGAACACCTTGACGGCGAACTGCTGCATGGCCGTGACCGAGCCGTCGTTGCTGCAGGCGAGCGCGCCAAGCGGTGGGCTCGCGGCACGGTCGGCGCCGGCGGCGGCAGCGGCCTTCTTGCACACTTCGGTCCAGCCGGCCTGGGTGTGCGCGGTCGCGAGGAAGGCGCGGACGGCGCTCCAGCGGGCGACGTCGTAGGGGTCTGCGGCTTCGGCGGGGAAGAAGGTGGCGAGGTCGGTCTCGGGGGGCGCGGCCGCGGCGGGCGTGCCGATGGCGGTGATGTAGGCGGGCTGCGACGCCACGGGCGCGACCATCGGGCCGACGATGGGGAGGCCGCCGAGGGATGCCTCGTGGTCGGCGCCGTAGCAGCGCGCGGTCGAAAGCAGGACGAACCCGAGCAGGAGGGTCAGGTATTTCCCCACAATCGATCATCGGGACGGGGGCGGCGGCGGCGCAGGGATGGGTAGACGGTTGCAACGGAGGGCTGTCCGCCTAAGAGCCCGGGGTGAGCGAGGGCGGCCTACGGTGGGGAGTGGAAAGGAGGGGGCGATGAATTCACGACGTTTCATCGAGATCTCCGTGCTCGGGGCGCTTCTCCTGGGGATGGCGATCGCGGAGACCGCCTCGGCGTGGCCGGATGACTTCGGCGGCGCATCACCGAACGGAGGCGCCGGTGCCGGAGCCGCGATTCTATGCAGTGGACCGCGAGGGCCAGTACGTGGGCGAAGTCGCGCATGTGGTGGCCGAGCGGGGGGAGCGCCGGGCGAGCGGGCTGGTGCTCCAGAAGAACGGGAACGAGATGGTGCTGCCGCTTTCGGCGGTGCATTCGGCCGAGGGCGCGCGCATCGTGCTGCGCGGCGAAGCGGGCCAGTACCGCGAGCTGCCGCCGTTCTATCACGCGGGGTACCGCGTCATCGACGAGGAGCTGGAGGCGTCGATGGAGATCGACGAGGACTTCCAGATCGGGGCGGAGGAGTAGGCCGCGGCTGCGGCCGCGGCCAGTTGTCAGTTCCCGGTTCCCAGTTCCCGGGGAACGGCCCCGTTTCGGGACGGGGGTTAGTCCTCGTGGGGGGTGTTGGCGGCGGCGCGCTTGCGGTTGTTCTGCAGGACCATCGAGATGAGGAAGGCCATGACGGCGAGGAGGGCGAAGAGCACCGCGGCGCCGAAGATGCCGACCGTCGCGACATCGACCGAGCTCCCGTCGTTCGCGCTTTGGGCGGGGGCGCGGGTGGGTGCGGTGGTGGGCTGGCTGCCGGATGAGCGGGACGTGGGCGCCGTGGTGGGCTGAGTCTGCGCGCGCTGGGTGGGGACGGTGGTGGGGGCGGTGCCGGCCGCGCCGGCGGAGGCAAGGAACTCCTGTTCGAAGCCGGTCATGTCAAAGCCGTAGGTGGCTTTGAGGGCGTCCTCGAAGCGGTTGCCTTTGCGCATCTGGGCGAAGAGCTCGGCGTACTTCGCGGGGCCGCCCTTGTCGATGAGGAACTTCACCATCATGTAGGACTGGCCATAGAACACCTGCACGGTGTTCGCCTTGTCCTGGGCGAGGTTGATCTGGGAGAAGGGGATGAGGCGGTTCGCACGCGCGGCGGCGGCGGCGGCGGCGCCCTGATCGCCCGGGGACGTCTGGCCGTACATGGCGGTGCCTTCATCGAGCCAGGACGGCGGCTTGTAGAGCGCGCCTTCGAGGTCGGGCGAGCCGGCGGCCTGCGTGAGGATGTGGGTCAGTTCGTGGCGCAGGGTGTCGGTGACATCGGGGGAGCCGCAGGTGACGTTAATCAGGTGGATGACATCGACGGCGACTTTCGTGCCGCAGTTCGTGACGCTCTGGTCGTGGGTGGTGGCGCCGCCGGCGCGCGCGGTCTCGAGGTCCTTTTCGGCGCTGAACAAGATGGCGTTCACGGGCTTCTGGCGGAGGGCGGTGCCGAGGACGCCGGTGGCCATCTTCTGGAGGGTCTCGTCGCCGGCTTTGAGGTAGGACTGGGCTATGGCTTCGCGGCTGCCCTGGTACCAGACGACGAAGGATTCGTTCGAGACGGACTTCCAATCGCCCGGAGGGAGATAGGTGAAGGCGGTCTCGGCGCTTTCCGTGGTCTGGCCGTCGGCGGTTTGGACGCGCCAGAAGTAGCGGATGCCGGAGCCGACGGGGATGTAGCTGTTCCCGGTATTCGTCGGCAGGACGACGGTGACGGTCATGTTCTTGCCGGGCGTGATGGGGTCGGCGGTGCGCCCGGATCCGCGGGAGGCGCGCCCGGTGACCTGGAAGCTGAGGGTGGCATCGGTGATATCGACGGGCGAGCTGAGGGTGACCTTGAAGGTGAGCTGCTTCGGGTACTGGGAGTTATCGACGGACTGGCCTTCGAAGGTGGGAGCAGCATGGGCCGCGGTGCCGGCGCCGAGGAGGGCGAACAGGACGGCGGCGAAGGCTCCGAGGAGCGAGGCGCGGCGAATCACGAGTCCTCGCCGACCCGGGACTTCAGATAGGCTTCGATGAAGGCGTCGATTTCCCCATCCAGCACGGCGGTGGTGTCGCTCGTTTCGTAGTCGGTCCGCAGATCCTTGACCATCTTATAGGGGTGCAGAACGTAGTTGCGGATCTGGCTGCCGAAGGAGACATCGACGTGCTTGCCCTTTAACCGCGCCTTTTCCTCCTCCTGGCGGTTCATTTCGATCTCGAGGAGGCGGGACTCGAGGACGCGCATGGCGACTTCGCGGTTCTGGGTCTGCGAGCGTTCGTTCTGGCAGGTGACGATGATGCCGGTGGGGATGTGGAGGAGTCGGACGGCGGTGGAGTTCTTCTGCACGTTCTGGCCGCCGGCGCCGCTGGAGCGGAAGTAGTCGATGCGGAGGTCGGCTGGGTTGATGTCGATCTCGCTGGAGTTCTCGACGGCGGGGATGACTTCGACCTTGGCGAAGCTCGTCTGGCGGGTGGCGGCGGAGTTGAAGGGCGACTGGCGGACGAGGCGGTGGACGCCGCGTTCGCTCTGGAGGTAGCCGAAGGCGTAGGGGCCGGTGATCTCGATGGTGGCGCTCTTGATGCCGGCTTCCTCGCCCTCCATGAGGTCGACGATTTCGGCCTTGAACTTGCGGCGTTCGGCCCAGCGGAGGTACATGCGCAGGAGCATCTCGGCGAAGTCCTGGGCATCGGTGCCGCCGGCGCCGGCGTGGACGGCGAGGATGGCGGGCCGGGGGTCGTATTCGCCGGAGAGCTGGAGCTGGAACTCCTGGGTCTCGAGGTCTTTTTCGATGGCGGCCAGGTCGTCGATGGCGGCGGCGCCGGTGGCCTCGTCACCTTCTTCGATGGCGAGTTCGAGGAGTTCGGCGGTATCGCGGGCGCGGGCTTCGAGGCCGCGCCAGGTCTCGACCTTGCCGCGCACGGAGGCGAGCTCCTGCATGGTCTTGCGGGCGCCTTCGGCATCGTCCCAAAAGGAAGGTTCGCTCGATTGAGCCTCGAGCCGGGCTACCGTTGCCTCATCGTTGGCGAGGTCAAAGGCGCACCAGGGTATCGGAGATGCGCCGGGAGAGGGCACGAGCGCGGGCGAGTTCTTCCTGCATGGTTTCGAGCGTAGCGGGGGGCGCGGTAAGGCGTAAGCGCGGAGGGTGGGCGTGCCGGGCGAACCGGCCCTTTACGCGAACATGCGAGGATCCAGCACGGTTGGCCGTCGGCTGTCGGCTGTCGGCTGTTGGCCTACGCGAACATGCGAGGATGCGGCACCTATGGGGGTGCCGGCGCCATGGATAGCTGTCGGCCGTCGGCTTTCGGCCATCGGCTGTCGGCGTGCCACATGCGGACCGGTGTTCCCGGAGAGCGAGGAAGGAAGCGAGGGGCGATGGCGGGCAGGGGACGTGGGTTCGCGAAGGAGCGGCACGCGCGGCTGAAGGCCGGGGTAACGGTGCTCGCCGTGGCGGGCTTCGCGGCGGGGTGGGCGGGTTTCGCGGCGAACCATGAGGGTGAGCCCGCGACCGCGACTGCGACTGCGACGGGCACGGTTTCAGGTTCGGCGACGGCGACGAGCACGCCATCTGCCTCGCGCACGGTGACACCGACTGCGACCGCGGCGGCGAACGACACGCCTCGCACGGGCGGGCCGCTGCCGACGGTCATCCCGGCGGCGTCCGCGACGCCGGGGGCGCTACCAACCACCGCGGCGGCGGATGACACGCCGAAGCCGGCGGTCGCGACGCCGACGCGCGCACGGCGCTCGCGGGGGTCGTGACGTGAGCTGGAAGCTGGCGCTCGGCGTGGGGGTCGCGCTCGTGCTCATGACGGCGATCGGGCGGGTGGTCGAGGACCCGGAGACGGGCACGGCGACGTGGGATGCCTCGCGGGCCGCGGGGTTCGCGGGATACTCCCTCGCGTGGCTGAGCGTGATGGGCGGGATGCTCCTGCACCTGCGGGTGCGGGTACGCGGGCTGGCGCTGACCTGGTTCTTGGAAGCGCACCGGATGCTGTCGGCGCTCGCGCTGGCATTCGTGGCGGCGCATATCGCGGGGCTGCTGATGGACCCGGTGGTGCACTTCGGGCCCGTGCATGTGGTGGTGCCGTTCACGAGCGAGTACCGGCCGTGGCAGACGGGGCTCGGGACGGCCGCGGCCTGGCTGATGATCGCGGTGCTGACGACGACGGCGCTGGCCGGGCGGATGAGCTACAGCCGGTGGCGCGCCTGGCACCTCCTTGCCTTCCCGGCGTGGGCGCTCGCGCTCGTGCACGGGCTGGCGGCGGGCACCGATAGCGGCGCGACGGCGGCGGTGACCGTGTACGCGGCAACGGCGGCGGCGGTGGCGGCGCTGGGTGCGGTGCGCGTCGCGGGCCGGGGATGGGTTTCGGCGGGCGAGGCGATGTAGGGAAGTGCTGAGTGGTGAGTGCTGAGTAGCGCCGCACGGGAATGGATGGCGGAATTGCTGAGGGGGTGATCGAAAGGGCATACTTGGGGCCGGTGGCGTTGGAGGTCTCATGCGCCGCGGCCGGCCCCTTGGTTTCAACGTTTGCCTTACCCACGAGGAGCGGGCGCTCCTTCGGCAGCAGAGCCGCCAGTACACCCTGCCCGTCGGCGAATGGAGGAGGACGATGGCCATCCTCTACCTCGATATGAAGCTCAGCGAGAAGGAGACGGCCGAGCGCTGTGGCCTCGGCGTCCGGATCGTGCGCAAGTGGGCGCGACGCCACCGAGTTCGGCATCGCGGGCCTCAAGGATGCCCCCGGGCGCGGCCGCAAGCCGGTCTTTTCCCCTGAGGTTGCCGTCGAGATCGTGAAAATCGCCTGCGAACTGCCGGCCGAGCGCGATGCTCCGCTGTCGCAGTGGGACTGCACCTGAGATCGCTCGCCAGCTGCAGGATGATGGCATCGTCAAACAGATCTCGCGCGAGACGGTGCGACGCGTGCTCGCCCGCCACAGCCTGCGGCCCCTGCGCGTCCAGGCCTGGCTCTCACCGAAAGTCCCGCGCGACCAGCAGTACCGCCAGCAGGTGGCCGACATCCTCGCGCTCTACACCGGGCCGCTCGCCGCCGATGAACGGGTGCTGTGCGTGGATGAGAAGACGAGTCTCCAGCCCCGGCCGCGGACGGCGCCGACGCATCCCGCAGCCCCGGGAAGGCCCGTCCGCATGGAGCACGAATACGGCCGGCGAGGGGCGCTGAACCTCTTCGCCGCCTTCGATACCCGCTGTGGGCAGGTGCTCGCGCGCACGGCGTCGCGCAAGCGCGCGTCCGAGTTCGTCGGCTTCCTCGAATACCTCGATGCCAGCCTGGACCCTTCGCTCACCATCCATCTCGTGCTCGACAACCTGCGCGTGCACAAGGGCAAGCTGGCGACGGCATGGTTCCGGGAGCATCCCCGCTTCGTGCCGCACTTCCGCCGGTGCATTGCTCCCGGCTGAACCAGGTCGAGCAGTGGTTTGGCATCCTCCAGCGCAAGCTGCTGGCGCGTCCCAACCATCCTGTGCCGCCGCGCTTGCCGACACCATCGAGGGCTTCGTCGAACGCTGGAACAAAGCGGCTCATCCCTTCAATTGGACGAGCCGCTCCCTCTGCCGCGTCATGGCCGCGCCAATTCCGACACCCGTTTAGGTGGAGGACTACTGAGTGCTGAGTCGGCAACCCCCGGGGAGCGAGACGCCCCGCGGGGTGGGCCACCCGCGTTCGCGACAGAGGATGTCGCGCGGGCGGGCCTAGAATGCGTGCCGTGGACGTGATAGCGGTGGGACTGGTGATTGGCGGCGCGCTGGTGGTGGCGGCGCTGCTGCTTTCGCGGCGGCAGGCGCTGGGCGGCGATGTTGCTGGGCCGCTGGCGGAGGTGGCTCAGGCGATGCGCGACCTTCGCGGCGATACGGCCGTGCTGGGCGAACGCATCTCGGCGGTGCAGGCGCGCGTGGGGGCGATCGAGCAGCGGCAGGAGCTGCTCGGGCAGGGGCTCGCGCGGACGGGCACGCTCGCGGAGGGGCTGCGAACCACGGCCGAGGGCATTCGCTCGGACCTGGCGCAGGCGCGCGAGGGGCTCACGGCGCTCCAGGCGCGGGCATCGTCGCGCGAGGGGCTGGAGCAGCAGACGGCGGATTCGATCCGGCGGCTGGAGCAGGTCATCGCGGGGACGGCGGCGAAAGGCGCGGCGGGCGAGAACCTGGTCGACCTGGTGTTTTCGCGGCTGCCGGCGGAGTGGCAACTGCGAGGCTTTCGCGTCGGAAACCGGACGGTGGAGTTCGCGCTGCGGCTGCCGAACGGGCTCGCGCTGCCCATCGACAGCAAGTGGCCGGCGACGGCGCTGCTCGAGGAGTTCATCGCTGCCGCGCCGGAGGACCAGGGCCGGATCAAGGGGCGAATCGAGGAGGCGGTGCGCGAGAAGGCGCGCGAGGTGACGAAGTACCTGGACCCCGAGCTCACCATCAACTTCGGCGTGGCGGTCGTGCCCGACGCGGTGTACGACCTCTGCGCGGGGGTGCAGGGGGAGTGCGCGCGCATGAACGTGGCGCTCGTGGGCTACAGCATGTTCGTGCCGTACCTGCTGCTGGTGTTTCAGACGGTGTTGCGAACGTCGCGGGATATCGACCTGGAGAAGCTGGCGGCGGCGCTCGCCTCGGCGGAGCAGGCGCTGCGGGCGATCGCGGAGGAGGTGGAGGGGCGCCTTTCGCGCACGGTGGTGATGCTGGGGAATTCGCGCGATGAGCTGCGGGTGCAGGCTTCGCGAGCGAGCGGGCAGCTGGCGGCGGTGACGTCGCGGGTCGAGGGCGACGGCCGGGCCAAATAGCGATGGCTGGTGACGCGAAGCCGCCCCGGGACGTGTGTCGCCGGGGCGGATTTGGCGTGTTTGCGAGCGGGTCAGGCGGCGAGGAAGCCGAGCTGCGGGAACGATTCGCCGAGGAGCACGTTGGCCGGGGTGCCGAGCCAGCGTTCGATGACGGTGGCGTACACGGAGCGGAAGTCCGTCGTGTAGGGGACGTTGCCGCTATCGACGAGTTTCGCGAGGTTCGGGGCATCGCCGTAGAGGCCCTGGCGGACGCCGTTGCCGAGGGCGAAGCAGACGCTCGCGGCGCCGTGGTCGCTGCCGCCGTTGGCGTTCTCCTGGACGCGGCGGCCGAATTCGCTCCAAGTGAGGACGAGGACGTCGTCGGCTTTGCCGTGGGCGGCGAGATCCTGGTAGAAGGCGGTGAGCCCCTGGTCGAGCGTCTCGAGCAGGTTCTGCTGGTCGTTGAGCTGGTCGCTGTGGGTATCGAAGCCGCCGAGGGTGATGTGGCCGACGCGCATGCCAAGGTTCCCGACGATGGCCTCGGCGAGCACGGAGAGGCCGGATGCGAACGACGTCTCCGGGTAGGCGACGGCGGGCTTGTAGGTGCCGGCGGCGGCGGCGAGCTGCTTCGAGCTCGACATGGCGGTATCGGCGGTGGTCTCCAGGAGGACGCCGTAGGGCGAGGCCGAGGGGTACTGCTCGTAGAGCTTCATCAGGGTGGCGGTGCGCGGGTCGGTTTCGGGGGCGGTCTTCCAGTTCACCTTCACGGCGTAGTCGGCGGGGTCGGCGACGGAGGGGATGGCGACGCGCTCGGTGTACATCTCGGCGGGGGTGGAGCCGCCGATGTTGAAGCCGAGGAAGGGGTCGTGCTGGGCGGTTTCGAGCCTTTCGAGGGTGCGGCCGAGCCAGCCGTCGTACATCGCGAGGTCGGGGTCGCCGGCCTGCCAGATGGCCATGGACTTGAAGTGGCTGTAGTTCTGGTTGGGGTAGCCGACGCCGCGGACAACGGCGAGGCGGCCGCTATCCCAGAGGCCCTTGAAGCCGGTCATGATGGGGTGCAGGCCGAAGCCTTCGGCGAGGGGGAGGGCCTGGCCTTCGGGGATGGCAAGCTTCGGGCGGGCGGAACGGTAGGTGGCGTCGGTGTAGGGGACGAGGGTGTTGAGGCCATCGTTGCCACCGGCCATCTGCACGAGCACGAGGATCTTGCCGTTGGCGGCGGCGTTCACGGCCGCGGGGTTTTCGGCGGCGAAGGCGACGGCGCCCTTGAGGAGCGACTGGGCGGTGGTGCCGATGGAGACGAGGGCGACGCCGCCCTTGACGAAATCCCTGCGCGAGATCATGGCTGTTCTCCTTTCGCGGAGGTGCGATTCAGACGAGCTGGTACTCGGGGCTGCCGAGCACGAGGTAGGCGATGCCGGCGGCACGGAGCTGCGGATTGGTGATGCCGCGGGCATAGGCGATGAGGGCATCGCGCGCGCCGGCGGCGACGTTGCCATCGACGAGGCGGTCGAGGGTGCGGTCGACGCAGTCTTCGGCGGTGGTGGCGGCGACGAGCGCGGGGATGGGGTTCGCGCGGCCCTGCTGGGTGAAGAGGAAGCTATCGAGGAAGTTGACGCGGGCGAAGAAGGTGCTGGAGCTGAGCCAGTTCGCACCGCCGGCCCACCCGGCGACGTTGGGTGGTTCGAAGAGGACCTGGCCCATGAGGCCGCCGGCGCCCTGGCCGCCCTGGCGCCCGGGATTGCGGAGCATGGGGCGGAAGTCGGTTTCGATTTCGAGGGCGCGGACCATGCCAATCATGAACTCGATGGGGCTGCGCACGAAGCCGCGGTAGGAGGCTTCGGAGTAGAACTCGTCGCTGACGAGGATGGCGCGGACGACATCGCGGACGGAGTGGGCGCTGCTGTTCCAGACTTCGACCAGGCGGGCGAGGGTTTCGTCCGAGGGGTTGAAGTTGGCGAACTCGGTGAAGAGGCGGCGGGTGATGAACTTCGCGGTCGCGGGCTGCTCCATGATGATGGCGACGATGTCTTCGCCGCTGAAGTTGCCGCGGCGGCCGAGGAAGCTCTTCGTCCCGGTGTCGTGGAGGCGGGCGTTCACGACGAAGCGGGGCTCCCAATCGGCGATGGCCTGGGTGCGGATTTCGCGCAGCTCGGCCTGGCTGAGGCCGGTGACGTTGGGGCGGCCGGCATCGGGAGGGGTGAAGCGCCAGCCGGTGAAGGCGCGGGCGCTTTCGCGGACGTCGTCCTCGGTGTAGTTGCCGACGCCCATGGAGAAGAGCTCCATGAGCTCGCGGGCGTAGTTTTCGTTCGGGTGTTCTTTCGTGCTCTGGTCGGTGTCGAGGTAGATGAGCATGGCGGTGTCTTTGGACACGGCCTGGAGGAGGTCGTCGTAGCGGCCGAGGGCGTGGGCGCGGAAGAGCTCGTTCTGGAGGACCATGAGCTTCGCGCGTTCGCCGTTGATCTTGCTGACCTGGGACGTGAGCAGCCCGTGCCAGATGAGCGTCATGCGCTCTTCGAGGGGGCGGGCGGTGTAGGCCATACGGGCCATCCACCAGCGCTGCATGTCGCCGTTGATGTTGCCCTGGCCAGCGGGCGGCGTGCCGGCCTTCTTCAGGTTCAGGTTCATGCGCGCGAGGCGGGCGTCGAGGGCGCTGTTGTCCGTCGTCTCGTAGTTCAGGAGGCGGTCGGCGGCTTCCTCGCGGGAGAGGGTCGCGAAGGCATCGATCTCGGCGGCGGTGCCACCGAAGCCGGCGCGGCGGAGGAGGTGCGCGGCGCGGCGGCGCGGCTCCGCGATGGGGACTTTGCTGAGGTCGATGGCGGGCAGGGGCGTGGGCGCTTCGGCTTCGCCGGTGCTGGCTTTGGCGCTGTTGTTGTCGCCGCCGGAGCGGGTGGCGAAGCCGGCGACGGCGACTGCGGCGGCACCGGCGGCGGCGGTTGCGCCGCCCGCGAGGAGCGCGCGGCGGGTGGCCTTTCGTTCGAAAAGCCCGGGCGGGTGGGGTTGCTCATCCATGGCCATGGCCCTTTCCAGGGGGTACTGACCTGACTATGGCGGGAGCGCGGGGAAAAGTGCCGGGCCAGCGGCGGCAGGTTACGCCGATTTCACCGCGTGTACACCTCGCCGCGGAAAACCCTATCCTTCAGTGCTTTCATCGGGGGCGATGGGCAGGCGGAAGCGGAAGATGGCGCCCCCGCCGGGGCGCGGGCCGGCATCGATGGTGCCGCCCATCAGTTCGACCAGGCGGCGGCAGACGGCGAGCCCGAGGCCGGACCCCGGCCCGCGATAACGGTCGCGCGGGAGGCGGGTGAAGGGTTCGAAGATGCGGCGCGCCTCCTCCTCGGTGAGGCCGGGACCGTGATCGAGCACGCGGATCTCGACGTCGGTCTCGCGCTGGATGGCCTCGACGCGCACAGGGGCATCGCCGGGGGTGTACTTCTGCGCGTTCGAGAGGAGGTTCGTGAGCACCTGGTCGACCCATGTTCGCTGGGCGAGGACGACGGGCAGATCGGCTGGGAAGTCGTCGATGACTTCGCGCGACGGGAAGCGGCGGCGGTGGGCATCGATGACGGGCGGCGCGACGCGCTGCACGAGGAGGGGCTCGGACTCGAAGGTGGTGTGGTCGAGGCGAGCGAGGATGAGCATGTTTTCGATGATCTGCTGGAGGCGGGCGGCGTCGGTCGCGAGCTGGTCGATGGCTTCGCGGCGGGATTCGCGGTCCACCAGCTCGCCGCGCTCGTGGAGCATGTGGACGAGGCCGACGAGGGAGGTGAGCGGGGTGCGCAGCTCGTGGGAGACGCTGCCCAGGAACTCGTCCTTGACGGCCATGGCCTTCTCGAGGTCGGCGAGGCGCATTTCGAGCTCGCGGTTGAGGGCGGCGATCTGTTCGCGCTGGCGGCGCTGCTCGCCGACTTCGCGGGCGATGCTGGCGATGGCCGTGATGGCGCCGGCGGCATCGCGGACGGGGCTGAGGGTGACGGAGACGTCGATGGGGGTGCCGTCACGATGGACGCGCCGGGATTCGAAGAAGGAGAGCTGGTCGCCGGCGACGATGCTCGCGAGCACATCGGGCGAGAGGTCCGGCGCGCCGGGCGGGACGAAGGCGGCCACCGGATGGCCGACGGTCTCCTCGGCGCTCCAGCCGTAAAGGCGTTCGGCGGCGGCGTTCCAGCTGAGGATTTCGCCTTCGAGCGAGCGCACGATGATGGCGTCGTGGGCGGACTGGACGATGGCGGCGAGGAGGGCGCGGTCGGTTTCCTGGCGGCGGATCTCGGTGACATCGCGGACGATGGCGGAGATGCCGGAGACGACGCCGCCGACGCGCAGGGGAGAGAGGTTCACTTCGACGGAGAGGGGCGCGCCGTCCTTGCGGTGGTCGGTGGTGCGAACCTGGACGGGCTCGCCCGTGCGCAGGCGGGCGAAGGCGGCGGCGGTATCGCCTTCGGTGCTGACGAGGTGGGTGAAAGGCTGGCCGATGGCCTCGACGGCGGTGAAGCCGTAGATGCGCTCGGCGGCGGGGTTCCAGCTTTCGATGAGCCCATCGAGGGTCATGCCGATAACGGCGTCGCTGGTGGATTCGACGAGCGCGGCGAAGCGGCCGGCGGTGCGTGCGGCCTCGCGCTGGGCGTGGATATCGGAGGCGCCGCCGAACCAGCCGAGGACGGTACCTTCGGCATCGTGCCAGGGGGTGGCGCGGCCGAGGTGCCAGCAGTATTCGCCGTCGTGGCGGCGGAAGCGGTATTCGAATTCAAAGGGGACGCCACGGGCGACGCAATCGCGCCAGTGTTCGAGGCAGGCGGCGAGGTCGGCGGGATGGATGGCGCGGGACCAGTCGAGGGCATCGCTGCCTTCGAGGCCGGTGTATTCGCGCCAGTAGCGATTGGTGTAGACGCACTGCCCGGCGGCATCGCTCGCCCAGACGACGAGGGGGAGGGCATCGGCGAGGGCGAGGGCGCGCTCTTCGGCGCGGAAGAGGGCCTCCTGGGCGAGGACGCGGTCGTGGATATCGATGGCGAAACCGAGGCGGCGGCCGGCGTTGACGGGCCCGGCGTGCCAGAGGTGCCAGCGGAAGTCCCCGGAGCGTTCGCGGAGGCGGAGTTCGAGAGCGTACGGCTCGGCCCCGGCGGCGCGGACGGTGGCGCGCAGCACGGGCGCATCGTCCGGGTGCACGACACCGGGGACGGAGCCGTCGTCGCGGGGTTCGATCTCGACGCCGGCGAGCCTGCGGGCGGCTCGGTTGGCGAACACGAGACGGCCGTCATCGGCGAGGAGGATGCGCGCGGGGAGGGCGTCGAGCGCTTCGACGGCGGCGGCCGTAGCACGCTGGGATGCTTCCTCGGCGGCCTTGCGGTCGTGGATTTCGATGGCGGTGGCGAGGCGGCGCGGGCCGGCGGCGGTGAGGATGCTGCGCGAGTGCCAGGTGTGCCAGCGGAATTCGCCATCGTGACGGCGGAGGCGGACATCGAGCGCGATGGGGCCGCCCGTGGCGCGCGCGGCATCGACGGCCTCGGTCATGCGGGGCCAATCTTCGGGGTGGAGGGAGGCGCCGCGTCCGACGGGCGATTCGCCGAAGTACTCGCGGGCCGCACGGTTGCGGAAGACGACGCGGGCGTCGGCATCGAGAAGGAGCACGGGCTGGGGGAGTTCGAAGAGGGCGGCGAGCTGCTGATCGGCGACGGAATTGGGCCGCAGGAGGAGGCATCCGCCGCCGCCGGGAAGGGGGCTGAAGGTAAGGGAGACGGCGCGGCCATCGGCGAGGGTGATTTCGCGGGCTTCGATCGCTTTGCCGCGGGCGAGCGCATCGCCGAGGGCGGCGGTGATGCCGGCGAGGTGCTTTTCGATCGGGGAGCCGACGAGATCCGGGATGGCGACGGCGGCGAAGGCGGCCATGGCGGCGTTCGCGCGCAGCACGAGGCCGGCGCCATCGAGGAAGGCGGCGGGCTGGTTGGAGGCCGCGAAGAACGCTTCGAGGAAGGCGAGCGGCGCGCCGGCGACGGGGCCGCCCAGGGGTCGATTCACGTGCGTCTCCCGAGGGTGAGTGGCTCGCAAGATGGCCACATGGCGCTGTGCGCGAGGGTACGCCGGGCGCAATCGCGAAGGCATAACATTGCGCCCCGCTGGCGGCGAGATGCTTTTGACACACCTCTTGCAACGAACAGGATGCTTCATCCGATTCGCCGCGGGCTTCCAACGCCGTAACTTTAAACCACCAACTGATGACCTTTCAGGTCACTCGCGGAGGGGAAATACGGGATGAATGCGCACCCATTGGTTCTCGCAGTCGATGACGAGCCGGGCATTCTGCGCTTGCTGAAGAGCGAACTCACAGCCCAGGGATTTGGCGTGATCACGGCCGGCAACGGCGAAGAAGCACTCAAGCTGATCGAGGAGCGGCGGCCCGACGTCATCTTGCTCGATATCGCGATGCCGGGCATGGACGGGCTGCAGGTGATGCGCTCGACGCGGGAGCGGATGAGTGTGCCGATCCTGCTTGTGACGGCGAAGGACCGCACGGCGGACCGTGTGCGCGGGCTCGAGCTGGGCGCGGACGACTACATCGTCAAGCCGTTCAGCATGGAGGAGCTCGGGGCGCGCATCCGGGCGGTGCTGCGCCGCCGCGGTGGCGAGGAGCCGGAGAACGTGGTGCGCTCGCACGGCGTGGAGGTGGACCTCACGCGGCGGCTGGTGAAGCGCGACGGGGAGCCGGTATCGCTGAGCCGGACGGAGTGGATGCTGCTGCAGCATCTCGCGGCGAACGCGGGGAAGGTGATCCTGAACGCGGAGCTCCTGAGCAAGGTCTGGGGCCCGGAGTACCGGGACGACCTGCAGTACCTGCGGGTGTGGGTTTCGCGGCTGCGCCAGAAGCTGGAGCCGGACCGCTCGAACCCGGCGATCATCCGCACGCTGAACGGCATCGGCTACATCTTCGAGCCGGACCCCGTGGCGCTTGAGGAAGAAGAAGGAACGGAAGCGGTCGCGGCGGTGTGACGCTTGCGGTGATGGTGAGATTTGCGCGGAACCCCGGCTCGGTCGAGCCGGGGTTTTCGTTTGCCCGCGAGGTGGCCGGCGGACGGAGTCACCCGGCGGTGCCACCCCGGCAACGACACCGGGGCGGGCGCGGATGGCTGGTAGGGACGGGGTGTCTTAGGATTGCTGCGTTCCGCGCCGCGCGGAATCCAACCCATTCGAACCCCCGAGGACCCCATGCCCAAAGCGCCCGTCAGCGACATCGTCACGTACTACGAGGAAGCCGGGAGCGGCGATCCCCTGGTCCTTATCACGGGCCTGGGCGCGGACATCCAGTCGTGGGCGCTCACGGCGCCGGCGCTGGCGAAGCAGTACCGGGTGGTGATGCCGGACAACCGCGGGGCGGGCCGCACGAGCGCGCCGGACCGGCCGTACGCGATCGCGCAGATGGCGGGTGATGTGGTGGCGCTGCTGGACCGCCTTGGCATCGAGAAGGCGCACATCCTCGGGTTCAGCATGGGCGGCTTCGTGGCCCAGGAGGTCGCGATCAACCACCCCGGGCGGGTGGAGAAGCTCGTGCTCATGAACACGGCCGGGAGCATCGACGGCTATGCGCGGGCGGTGGTTCGCAGCCTGATCGACATCCGGCGTTCAAACATGAGCCGCGAGCAGCAGGTACGGCACATGGCGCACCTGCTCTACAGCCCGGCGCTGCTGGACGATGACGCGCGCTACGAGCGGAGCATCCTCAACTCGCTGGCGAACCCGTACCCGCAGCAAGACCACGCGTTCATCCGGCAGGCGCAGGCGTGCCTCGCGTTCGATGGGACGGGCCGCCACGGCAAGATCAAGGCGCAGACGATGGTGGTCGCGGGCACGGAGGATGTGTTCGTGCCCGTTCGCAACAGCCAGAAGCTGGCGAAGGCGATCAGCGGGGCGACGTTGAAGGAGATGCCGGGCGGGCACGTCGGGTTCATCGAATACCCGAACGAGTACAACGCGCTGCTGGCGGAGTTCCTGGGCTAACGAGCCGGGCGCGAGACACGAAAAAGGGGCCGCGATGGCCCCTTTTGTGCAGTTCGCGGGCCGGTCATCCGCCACCGCCGAGGTCGCGCTGCCCGGCTTCGTAGGAGATATCGAGCAGGCGGTTGTGGTGGCGTTCGACGGCGATGGAGAGGCGCATGGCCTGTTCGCCGAGTTCGACCATGTTCCAGATGCCGGGGCGATGGGCGGCCTCGGCCTCGTGCACGAGATCGAAGCTGGCGCGGACGAGGTCTTCGGCCTCGGCGGCCTGGCGCTGGAGCGCTGGCAGGAGGCGCGGCGGCGTTTCGGCACCCGCGGCCTGGCGGCGCTGGAGATGGAGCACATGGCGCGTGATGGCGGTCGTGGCATCGCCGGTGAGGCGGCGGAAGCGTCGGGCCCAGGCATCGGCGCGGGCGGCATGGTAGGGCAGGCGGGCGGCTCGGCGAAGCAGCTCGCGCGCTTCGTCGAGGGGATCGGGATGGGCGTGGGGAACGGACCGGGGCGCGGGCGCCGCCGGCAGGCTAAGGAGTGATGACATCGAGACTGCGTTCCTCCTGGCAGTTCTGCGCGCCGCTGCGCGCGGGTGCCGGGGAGAGTGCTCTCCCCCGAACGCCTGCGGGGTTAGCTGACGGGTTCGGTGTCGGAAGTCACCGGCGCACGGTTGCGCTGCACCCCGGAAGGGCGGCGAGGCGGGACTGATGCGCGTGCCCCGCGTGTCGCCCGGGCTGGGTCCCCCGCTCCCGGGCGTCCCGGGATTCGGCACCTCCAAGGTTACCAGCGAACGGTGAGCGGCAAATAAACGCCGCGTAACGAGTCTTGCCGATCTGGATGATCATGAGTGGCAAAGGCCTGGGCGGCGGCCTCGCGCGCCGTCGCGTAGCATCGGAACCGATGGAGATGCCGCGGGTCCGGGCGATGACGGCGGATGACCTCGATGCCGTGGCGGCGGTGGAACGCGCGTCGTACACCTCCGGGTGGCCGGCGACGGCGTTCGCGCACGAGATCGCGCACAACCGGCTGGCGCGCTACGCGGTGCTGGAGGCGGGCGGCGCGATCGTGGGCTTCGCGGGCGCCTGGCTGATGGTGGATGAAGCGCACGTCGTGACGATCGCGGTGCGGCCAGACCTGCGGCGAAGTGGCTACGGGCGGCTCCTGCTGCACGCGCTCATCCTCATCGCACAGGGTGAGGGGATGGAGGCGGCGACGCTGGAGGTGCGCGTTTCGAACGATGCGGCGCGGGCGCTCTACCGGCGGTACGGGTTTCACGAGGTGGGGGAGCGCAAGAAGTACTACCAGGACAACGGTGAGGACGCCGTCATCATGACCACGGAGGAGTTCGCGAGCGCGGCGTATGGGCCGCGGCTGGAGGGGCTCGCGGCGGAGCTGGAGGCGCGCTGGCCGGGGATAATCGCGGCGACCGCGGCGGCCGTCGCGCCGGGGAGCGAAGGCTAGGCGAGCTTCTTGCTGATGGCGGTGAGCGCGGCCTCGGCGCGTTCGAGGCGGGCGCGAATGCCCCAGGGGCCGTGGATGTTGAGGGTCATGTTCTCGGCCTGGCCGCGCACGCCGGGGAGACGGCCGCGGATGCCGGCGGCGGCATGGTAGGCCTCAAGCTCGGGCGAGGCAGGCCCGAAGAGGGCGATGAGCACCTCGATCGTGCGGTCGTTCCACTGGTTGTACTCGAACGGGTTGGGGCCGGTGCCGCGCAGCCAATCGATCCTGGAGATCTGCCCTTCGAGGCGCTCACGGGCCCGCGCCGAGTCTTTCACAGCCATGCGCGAATCATAGGAGAGAACGGGGAACGGAGAAAGGCGCGCGGGCACTCAGGCCGCGGCCTTGCGGGCGGAGAGCTCGAAGGCGATATCGCCGAGGCGCAGGAGGGCACCGACGACTTCGTGGGCGCCGGTGCCGCCGGATTCCTGGACATCGTCGAGGAAGGCGGCGACGCGGTCTTCGCCTTCGGGACCCCAGAAAATGGCGGGGCGGGTGACGCCGAAGGAGTTGCTCAGGAGCACGCGGCCTTCGTCATCGCGGCAGGCGAGGGCGAGGGCGACATGGTCGATGCCGTAGGGGCGGCGCATATCGGCCATGGATTCGCGGACCCACGCGACGACGGGCGCGAGGAGCACGTGGGAATCGCCATCGGCGGTGGCTGGCGGCAGTTCCCAGGACTGCTCGCGGACGCCAATGCCTTCGCGAATGAGCGCTTCGACCCGCTTCCGGGTCCCGTCTTTGCGAAACAGGTGCATCACGTGGAGATGGTCGGCGGGGGTGAAGGTGGACTTGGTGGCAAGGCGGGGGCCACGGTGGTAGAGAAGGCGTGGGGGAACGGGTGGACGGGTTGTGCTGCCCGTGTGAGACGGTTGTTATGCGAGTGGAATCGTCACCGGGGCGCGCGTACACTCCGTTGCAATGGATAACGATTTCAGCATCGACCTGTCGGAGATCGCGGCGACGCTGCGCACGAGCGAGGTGGTGACGCTGCGCTTCGTGGCCGTGGGGCACCGGTTGCTGCTGGACTTCCGCTGCAGCGAGCTCGATGGGCCGCTGGTGAAGGTGGTCGAGCCGGTGAAGTCGGTGGAGGAGCGGTACCGGACGTTGCGGCGGCTGCGGCCGCGGTTCGCGCCGCCGGAGAAGATCGTGGCGGTCTGGTGGCCGCGATTCACGGCCTCGCTGCGGAGCACGGGGGTGTGGGCCGAAGTGATGGCGCGGGTGAGCGAGACGGGCCACGTGGACGCCGTGCGCCGCGCCGAGGAGGCGCTGGACGAGCTGGTGGCGCTGGAGCGGCAGGAGCAGATCCGGGCGATCCAGGGCGAGGGCTTTCGCACCATCTGGGTGGCCGGCCGGCTCGCGCGCTAAGCCCATCACGCTGAGCGGCGATGGCCCGCGGCGCGCGCTTCGGGCAGAGTGAAACCCATGGAACGGGCGCATTTCCGGCAGCTGGTGCGCGAGGCCGTGGCGGAGCTTCCGCGGGAGCTGCTGGAACGGGTGCAGAACGTCGCCATCGTGATCGAGTGGCGGCCGACGGCGCGTGATCGCAAATCGGCGGGCGTGGGGCCGGGGCGGACGCTGCTGGGGCTGTACCACGGCATCCCGCTGACGAAGCGCGGCGAGTATTACAACCTCGTGCCGCCGGACAAGATCAGCATCTACCAGGAGCCGATCGAGGCGTTCTGCCGGGACGATGACGAGATCCGGGAGCAGGTCCGCAAGACGGTGTTGCACGAGCTCGGGCACTACTTCGGGATCGACGACGACCGGCTGCACGAGCTGGGGATGGGATGAGGGAGAGAAAAGAGGAAGGAGGAAGGAGAAAAGGAAAGAACTGTGGAAGACGGGGATGGGAGTGGAATGATTGGGACGGCCGGATTCGTTGACCGGTGTGGCGGTGGTGGGTAGGTTGAAATCGCATGGCGAGCCGGGCAGAAGAAGCAACGCTCCGGGGCCGTTCGCGCGCCGGACGGGCGGCCGCATCACGAACCAGCACGAACACTCTCACGGCCGGGCAGCGATGGCTCTTCGTCTTCGCGCTGCTGACGTTCGGGGTGGCGACGTCGTACACGGCGGTGGCGCTGCTTACGCGCATCACGCCGGCGCTCTTCCCGGGGAAGAACCTGCAACTGGGCGTGGTGACCTCGGCGCTGGGGCAGCTGCCGGGGCCGGCGAAGGTGGAAGCGCCGGGCGAGAACAGCCCGTTCAATGAGCGCATCAACCTCCTGATCATGGGCGCGGACGCGCGGCCGCTGAGCCAGGACGCGACGGGCTACGTCGCGCCGGCGCAGGCGTTCCCGACGCACACGGACACGATCGTGGTGGCGACGGTGGACCCGATTTCGAAGAAGGCGAGCCTGCTGAGCTTCCCGCGCGACATGTTCATCGAGATCCACGACCCGCGGTACAAGACGCCGTACAAGTCGCGCATCAACAACAGCTACCAGATTGGCGTGGATTACGGGAAGAGCTTCGACGCCGGGGCGAAGCAGCTCGAGACGGATATCGAGAAGAACTTCGGGATCAAGATTGACCACTATGTCTGGGTCGAATTCAAGGGCGTGGAGCGGCTGGTGGAATCGATCGGCGGGGTGGATGTGATCATCCCGGAAGAGCTGCAGGTGCCGCACTACGGCGGGCAGTGGTACTACAGCGACGACGATGTGCACGCGAAATACGTGTCATTCCCGCCGGGGCCGGCGCACCTCAACGGCTACAACGCGGTGGCCTACGGGCGGTATCGCGACGACAGCGACCTGAACCGGGTGAAGCGCCAGCAGGTCGTGCTCGAGGGCGCGGTAGAGAAGGTGTTCGAACGCGGGCTGCTTTCGAACCTGGCGGACGCGACGGCGCTCTGGGATGCGTACAAGGCGACGGTGCACACGGACATCGCGAAATCCGAGATCCTGGGGCTGGCGAACCTGCTGCGGGAGACGCAGGGGAACATGGTCGGCTATTCGCTGGGCGACCCCGTGAACGGGCGGCCGACGCTCTGGGGCATGACCACGGACGACGGCGCGAGCGTGCTCGACTGGGACCCGGTGAACGTGCAGGCGATCATCGCGCAGGCGTTTTCGGGCGGGAAGTACGGCGATTCGATCGTCGAGATCCAGAACGGGACGGGGTCGGCGTCGCAGGGCGAGCAGCTCGCGCGGGGCCTCGGGCGGTACCTGCAGATCAACAAGGCGCTGCCGACGGTGGAGCTGGGGCTCGATGTGGTGCAGCAGCCGACGACGACGATCGTGCTCTACACGGAGAACCGGCGGCCGATGGCGACCGACATCGCGCGGTGGCTGAACCTGCCGGAGACGGCGGTGAAGACGCAGCCGAAGCCTTCGGACACGACGCCGGACATCGTCATCATCATCGGCAAGGACTTCAAGATCCCGGGGACGTAGCAGGCCCGGGTGGTCAGCGCCAGCGCGAATCCGGTCCCCCCGATGACGCGTTCCAGAACGGCGTGCGTAAGACAATTTGCCGTAACACCAGAGCTGCGAGTGCTAAAATCCCGAACGCGCTGTGCGACTCGTCGTACACCCAAGGGGGACCCAATGGGGAAGGTTACCGAAGCGTCCTTCGAAGAGCTGTCGGCGCTGAGCGGGCTCGCGAACTGGAAGATCATTTCGCCCGAAGAGTTGATGCGGTTAACGCGGAATTCGCCGACCGGTACGGTTGGGACGACCCCAGCCGCTATCTCCGCGGCGGACACATCGAGTACGGACCAGCAGCCTTCGCCCGCGAGGCCGGAACCACCGGCGACGTAATCAGAGATTAGCGCCAGCGCGGTGCGCGCCGCCCGCGGCGGATGAACAGCAGCGCCACGAGCATCCCGAAGAGGAATCCGCCGATGTGCGCGAACCAGGCGACGCCCTGGTCCGGGGCGGCGGCCGCGCCGAGGGTGGCGACGCCGGACACGAGGTTCTGCAGGAACCAGATGCCGATCATCACCACCGCGGGCACGGGAATGGGGATGAAGATGAGCACGAAGAACGGGATGACGACGCTCACGGTGGCCTTCGGGAACCAGAGAATATAGGCGCCGAGCACGCCCGCGACGGCGCCGCTCGCCCCGAGCACGGGGACGACGCTCGTGCTATCCAGCAGCCCCTGCACGAGGGAGGCCGCGACCCCGGCGGCGAGATAGAACAGCAGGTAGGGGATGTGGCCGAGGCGGTCTTCGATGTTATCGCCGAAGACCCAGAGGAAGAGCATGTTGCCGCCGATGTGGAGCCAGCCGCCGTGGAGGAACATCGCGGTGATGATGGTGACGATGATCTCCCAGCGCGGCTGCGGGTGGGAAACGGGCGGGGCATCGCCGCGGACGGCGTCGAAGAACTCGGCGGGCTGGAGTGACCAGCGGCAGTAGAAGCGGTCGACCTCGGTGGGGGATGTCTCGAGGCCGTAGCAGGGGCCATCGGCGAGGGCGGAAATCGCCTGGTCCGCCTGGCGCTGCGTGCCGGTGAAGGAGGCGCTGAGGGTGAGCATCCAGATGAAGACGGCGACGTTCGCGAGGATGATCGCGTAGTTCACCGCGGGGAAGTGCCGGGTGCGGGAGCTATCGCCGACGGGGATCAGGGCGGGCCTCCTGGCTCAGTCCGAGGGAGTCTCCAGGCCGGACAGGTGGCGGGTCTCGTTGAGGGTGACGAGCACCGGGCGGCCACCGACGACCTGGACCTCGGAGAGCCCGCAGTTTGCCACGTGGAAGCGAAAGACGTGCGTGGGCGCGATGCCCAGGATTTCGGCGACCAGGCAGTGGATGGCGGTGCCGTGGCTGACGACGAGCACGGTCTCGTGCGGGTGGCGCTTGATGATGCGGGCGAGCATGGCGGCCATCCGTTCGCGGACCATGGGGAGGTTTTCGCCGCCCGGGGGGTGCCAGGCAGGGTCCTCGGCGCGCAGCAGGCGGTACTGTTCGGAGCCTTCGCGGGCGACGGCGCGCTCTTTGCGCATCTCCCAGTCGCCGTAGTGGATTTCGCGCAGGGCGGCATCGGCGGCGTGGCGCACATCGCGGCCGGCGAGGGCGATGGCGGCGGTCTCGATGGCGCGCGTGTAGTCGCTGGTGTAGCAGGCGGTGATGGGTTCGGATTCAAGGCGGCGAGCGAGGGCGCGGGCCTGTTCGCGGCCGCGATCGGTGAGGGCGGTCTCGGAGTGGCCGCAGAAGAGACCATCGCGGTTGCTTTCGGTTTGGCCGTGGCGGGTGAGGATGACGCGGGTGAGGGGCTTGCGCTGGCTTCCCGGCATTTGCCGCGAGGATAGCATGGCCCAAGATGGGCGGAGCCAACCGGGCCGCTGGAGCACCTGCCGCAGATGACCGTTCACCCCGTCACCTTCCAGGACCGCGTGCGCGGCGCGCTCGGTGGCACGCTCGCGGCGATCGGGCGGGGGTTGCACCGCCTGCATGTGCACCCGGACGCGATCACGGGCGTGGGGTTGCTGGTAGTGGTGGGCGCGGCCGTGCTCATCGGGCGGGGGGAGGTCCAGTGGGGTGCGATCGTGCTCATCCTCGGGCTGCCGCTGGACGCGCTCGATGGCGCGGTGGCGCGTGCGGGCAATCGTACCGGGAAGTTCGGCGGGGTCCTCGATTCGACGTTCGACCGCGCGGCGGACGCGCTCATCTACGGGGGCCTGGCCTACTACTTCGCGGGCGAAGGTGAACGCGGGAACCTGGTCCTGGCGCTGGCGGCGCTGACGGGCGCGTTCCTCGTGAGTTATGTCCGTGCGCGAGCGGGCGAGGCGGGGCTCGCGGTGCGCGTGGGGCTGATGGACCGGCTCGTGCGGCTGGTCGTCATCGTGGTCGCGCTGCTGGTGCCACCGCTGCTCGTGCCGGGGCTGTGGCTACTGGCGGTGGGAAGCTGGTTCACGGTGGGGCAGCGCATGTGGTACGTGCGCCGGCACATCGACGGCTGAGCACGCCGGCGCGGGAAATCCCACGCCGGGGTGCGCGCCAGGCGGCGTTCAGGCGGCGTGCTGGGCGCGGGCGCGCGCCAGGGCGCTGACCAGGTTGGCGGATGTCTTGCCGAACGGCGAACCGAGCCCGATGGCGGCCTCGGCGGCATCCTTCTTCCCCGCGAGCGCGAGCGAAAGGACGCCGGCGGCTTCGCGATGGAACTCGGCGTGCAGGTCGCGGATGGCGGTGAAGGTGGCTTCGTTGGCGAAATCGCGGCGGCCATCGGCATAGAGCCAGGCGCCGAACGCGCAGGCGTTGTCCTTGGCGACGGTATCGGCGGAGAACTCGCTCTTGCCGCTGGTGATGGCGGTGCGCAGCCGGCTCTTCCACTGGCCGTGGGCGGCGATGGCGGAAGCGACCTGGTCTTCGAACGACGACATGTACGGTGATCCTCTAGTGGTAGTTGCTCGCTCATGAACAATTTCGACCAGAAGATTCGCAACTGAATGACCGTTCACCAGCCGCGTGGCACCCCGAGGGGTATGGACGAATAGACGGTCTAAAAGCCCGGTTCGCGGAGTGCGGAGGCGGGGCGTAGGCTACCGGGATTCGCAGGACAGGGGTCAGGCATGAGCAAGCTGGATGGCAGGGTGGCGATAGTCACGGGCGCGGCATCGGGAATCGGGCGGGCTTCGGCGCTGCGGCTCGCGAGCGACGGCGCCGCCGTGATGTGCGCGGACATCGATGCCGCGGGCGCGGAAGAGACGGCGGCGGCGATCGCGGAACTGGGTGGCAAGTCGAGCGCGATGCGGCTCGATGTCTCTTCGAGCGCGGAGGTGGAGGACGCGCTGAATCGCACCGTGGCCGAGCTCGGCGGGCTGAACATCCTCTTCAACAACGCGGGGGTGAGCGGCCGCGGGATGACGTGGGAACGGGTGCTGCAGATCAACCTCGACGGGGTGTACTTCGGCACGTTCTACGGGGCGCGGCTGATGGCCGAAAACGGAGGCGGCTCGATCGTGAACACGGCCTCGATCGCAGGGCTGGTGGGACTCCTGGGAGCGGTCCAGGCGCCCGCCGGCGCGCCACCGCCGGAGCTGGGCGCGGGGGCGTATGTGGCCGCGAAGCACGGGGTGGTGGGCGTGACGAAGCAGTTCGCGATCACGTATGCGCCGCGGGGGGTGCGCGTGAACTGCGTGAACCCGGGGTACATCTACACGCCGATGACGGCGATGGCGACGGACGACCCGATGGGCCGGGGCTTCCTGGAGTCGTTGCACCCGATGGGGCGCCTTGGCCAGCCCGAGGAAGTCGCGGCCGCGGTGGCATTCCTCGCGAGCGACGAGGCCTCGTTCATCACGGGGATTTCGCTGCCGGTGGACGGCGGGTACACGGCACGATAAGGCGTCCGGGCAGGCCCTAATCGCGCCCCTCGCGGTGCGCGGCGGCGGCGTCCCAACGCAGTGGGCAGACGCGGGAACGGGAGCCCGGTACAGCGGGCTGCGGGCTGCGCCGCACCGGAAAAACCAAGGGATCTTCCATCGGATAGATAAGGAGAACTGTACTCAGGCGGGACCATTCGCGGCCGACAGTCGAGGCTGCAGAGAGTCGCGGAGGTGGCGCCCATGCGGTTGGTGCAGCGTGTTTGGGGACGAATCGGAGAGTCGTTGCGGTGGAAACTGTCGCTGAGCCTGGTCGGGGCGGTCAGCGCGGTCGTGCTGGTGGCCGGGACGGTGCTCATCGTGAATCAGCGGGCGGACCAGCTCAACGGCGAGAAGGAAGAAGCGCGAATGCAGGCGCGCACGGGCGCGGCCGGGGTCGCGGCCATCTTCGAGACGGCGTTGGCGGCCGGCGAGATCACACGCGATGCGCTCTTCGATACCGCCTACGTGGAGATCCCGGGGACATCGCCGGCGAGCTATCACACGGCGTTCGACGCCTTCACGGACGAGCACATTCGCGCGTTCGAGGACCAGTACGTGGTGGACGACGAGGTTGTGTTCGCGGTGGCGGTCGACCGGAACGGCTACCTGCCGACGCACAACACGAAGTACGCGGGCGCCGTGGGCGGGGAGCCGAGCCGGAGCAAGCGGATGTTCAACGACGCGGCCGGGCTGGCGGCGGCGCGGAACACGACGGAGGAGACGCTCCTTCAGCATTACGTGCGCGACAGCGGCGAGGCTGTGTGGGACGCTTCGGCGCCGATCATCGTCAACGGCGAACACTGGGGCGCGTTCCGGGTGGCGTTCTCGGTGGAGCGCACGAACGCGGCCGTGATGCAGACGACGCTGGAAATCACCGGGATGCTGCTGGCGCTCGTGGTGGCGACGGCCGGCGTCGCGATCGTGCTGGCGCATCGCACGGCACGGTCCGCGGCGGAGGTTGGCGGTCGCATTCGCAGCCTCCAGGAGCACTGCGTGGCGGACCTCCGCGAGGCGATGCACCGGCTGGCGGCGGGCGACCTGACGATGGCGGTGACGCCAGTGACGCCGAAGATCGCGCGGCATTCGCGGGATGAAATCGGGCAGCTGGCGGCCGCCACGAACGACATCATCGACAAAATGGGCGACACCATCGCGCGGTACAACGAGGCGCGCGTGAACCTCTCGTTCCTCATCGGCGACGTGAAGGAGAACGCGCTGGCGGTGCTCGATTCGGCCGGCGAGCTGCACGACACGTCGGGCCAGCTGGCCGCGGCGAGCGACCAGATCGCGGCGGCGATGAGCGACGTGAACACATCGTCGATCCAGCTCGCGGACGTCGCGCACGAATCGGCGAGTGAAATCGAGCGGCTCGCGGCCGGTTCGACGCAGCTGGCGGCGGATGCCCGCACGAGTGCGGCCTCGGCATCGGGTTCTCGCGGGGAAGCGGCCGGCATCGGTTCGCGTATCGCGACGGTGGCGCGGGCGTCGCGCGAAGTCTCGGCCTCGGCCCAGGAGAGCCGGGCGGCGGCCATGTCGGGCGCGAAGTCACTGCGCGACGCCATCGAATCGATGGCCACGATTGGCGACGCGGTGCAGCGGGCATCGGACACGGTGAACGAGCTGGGCACGTACGGCCAGCAGATTGGCGCCATCGTGCAGGTCATCGACGACATCGCAGCGCAGACGAACCTGCTCGCGCTCAACGCGGCGATCGAATCGGCGCGTGCGGGCGAACATGGACGCGGCTTCGCGGTGGTCGCCGAGAACGTGCGGCAGCTCGCGCAGCGGTCGAGCGACAGCACGAAGGAGATCGCGGACCTCATCGCGAAGGTACAACAGGGCACGCGCGACGCGGTGGCGGCGATGTCGTCCGGGGTGAATGACGTGCAGGCCGGCCGTGCGGTCGCGGCCGAGGCCAGCGACGCGATCGCGTCCATCATCGGTTCGGTGGAGCGGTCGGCCGAGGCGATGGGGCAGATCGCGACGGATGTCCAGGACCTGGCTTCGGGCGCCGGGCGGATCGTCGAGGCGACCGAGTCGATTGCGGCCCTGGCGGCGTCCTCGGCGGCGAGCGCGGAAGGCATGGCCGATGGCACCGAGCGCGTGTCGAACGCCATCGCGCGGGTGGCGGAGATGAGCGAGCGGACGTCGGCGGCCACGGAGCAGGTCTCGGCCTCGACGCAGGAGCTGACGGCGCAATCGGGCGAGCTTTCGAACACGGCGGCGCGCATGCGCGAGCTCGCCGCGGAGCTCGAGGCTTCGGCGGGGAAGTTCCGCTGGGACCGCCGCCACGAGACGCTGCCGGTCGAGGTCGAACGGCGGAAGAACGGCCACAACGTGCTGAGTGCCTGATTCGCACCAGTGCAGCCGCGCGATACGGGGACGCCGAGATGGCGTCCCCGTTGGCGTTTGGCGGACGGAACGGTTCGGCATCGGCCAGAAGGCGGAGAGCCGAGACCGGCAATGCGCGGACCCGGGTAGCGGCGGCGCCCCGGAGGATGCGATGGCGGCCGCGGGCACGGAAAAGGCGGGCTTACCGGCGTAGCATCGCGGCGGCGGGTCCGGGACGTATGTGTCTGGGGGAGGGACGGCAAACGATGCGCATGTTGATGTTTGCGACGGCAATGGTTGCAGTCGCACTGGCCGCGGGCGGCTGCGGGGGCAGCGACCAGGAGAGCACGGGCGCGGCACCGGCAGCGACCGCAACGTCCGCGGCACCGGCGACGGCGGTGAATTCGGCTTCGCCCACGCCGGCGGCGAGCGCGACGGCGGGGAGTTCGCCCACGGCCGCGGCGACGGCGACGGTGGCGGCTTCGCCGAGTGCGACGGCGGCGGCGAGCCCGACGGCAGTGCCACCCACGCAGGCCGTGCCGCCAACCCCGACGCCGGGGAGCCAGCCGCCGGCGCCGACGCCCGTCCCGCCGACAGCGGTGCCACCGACGCCGGTGCCGCCGACGCCGACGCCCGCGGGGGCACCTTCCAGTGCGACGGTGCGTGCCACCGCGGCCCAGCGTTGGAGCCCTTCGGCGGTGACCATCGCGGCGGGCGGGACCGTGACGTGGACGTGGGCGACGGGGGAGCAGCACGACGTCTCAGGCCCGGGATTCGCCTCGAATGTCTCGGAGACGGGGAGCTTTACGCACACGTTCGCGGCGGCGGGGTCGTACGCGTTCATGTGCGACGTCCACCCGCTGACGATGTCGGGCACGGTGACGGTGCAGTAGGCGGCTATTCGAGGAACATGGCGTCGCCGAAGGAGTAGAAGCGGTAGCCGGTGGCTACCGCTTCTTCGTAGGCGCGGAGGACGAAGGGCGTGCCGGCGAAGGCGCACACGAGCATGAGCAGGGTCGATTGGGGCAGGTGGAAGTTCGTGATGAGCGCGTCGACGACGGCGAAGGAGTCGCCGGGGAGGATTTTGAGGCGCGTCCAGCCTTCGTAGGGCTCGACGCGGCCGCGTTCGCGGGCGACGTGCTCGAGCGTGCGGACGACGGTGGTGCCGACGGCGACGACGCGGCGGCCCTCGGCTTTCGCGCGCTGGATGGCGTCCGAGGTGGTGGCGGGCACGGTGACGTGCTCTTCGTGGAGGTCGTGGTCGCGGGGGTCTTCGACGGTCACGGGGCGGAAGGTGCCCGGGCCCACTTCGAGGGTCACCGTGGCGCGTTCGATGCCGCGTTCGGCCAGCCGGTCGAGGAGTGCGGGCGTGAAATGGAGGCCCGCGGTGGGCGCGGCGGCGCTGCGGGCTTCGCGGCTGTAGACGGTCTGGTACCGTTCGGGGTCGCCTTCGTAGCCGCGGATGTAGGGCGGGAGTGGCACCTGGCCGACGGTCGCGGGGTCGAAGGGGTGGGCGAATTCGAGCTCGACGGTGGATTCGTCGCGGGCGATGGCCATCGCCTGGAGCGGGCCGTGGCTGGTTTCGAAGACGAAGATGCGGCCGTGCACGGCGGCGCGCGCGGGGCGGAAGAGCACCTGCCAGCGCAGGTCGGTGATGGGGCGCACGAGGAGAGCCTCGACGGCGCCGCCGGTATCGGGGCGGGTGCCGTTGAGGCGGGCGGCCATCACGCGCGTGTCGTTCAGGACGAGGAGGTCGCCGGGGCGGAGCAGGTCCGGCAGGTCGCGGAAGACGCGGTGGCCGATGGTTTCGCCGCCGCGGCGGAGGTGCATCAGGCGGGCGCTGTCGCGCGGTTCGGCCGGATGCTGGGCGATGGCTTCGGGGGGGAGTGCGAAGGTGAAGTCGGAGGTGCGCATGTGCCGTTCACCAGCATTGCGTCTTCATGGGGCCGGGTCTACGGTGATCGTTGGCCGGAGGTGTCCCCATGACCGAAGAGAACGCATCGTGGTGGCCGCGGCCCGCGAGTGAGGAAGGGGCGGTTTCGGCCAGCCAGGTGCTCGTGGAACGGAGCGCGGTCCGCTCCGTGGATGCCGACCAGGCGCGGCTGGAGCGCGCGGCGGTGCAGCGGCTGCGGGCCGGCCACGCGACCATCGAGCGGAGCGCGGTGGCCATGCTGGAGATGGAGCGCGGGACGCTCGTGCAGAGTTCGGCGGGCGTGGTGATCGCGCGTTCGGTGGCGGCGGACGAGACGCACGTGGGCGTGCTGGTGGCGCCGGTGGTGCGCGGCGAAGTACACACCTGGCTGGATATGCGCTCGGCGGTGGCTATTGGCGTCGGGATCGTGATGGGGCGAGCGTTGCTCGGCGTGGCGCGGGCGGCACTGCGGCGCCAGGGGGCATAAGCGATTCGAAGTCCACGCGCGCGGGCGATTCGTCCGTGCGGAGCTGACCGCAGGCGGCGGCGATCTCGCTGCCCTTTTCGACACGCACGGTGACGTTCACGCCGGCCTCACGGAGGGTGCGTTCGAAGGCGAGCACGCGCGGGCGCGCGGGGCGGCGAAAGCCCCCGGCGGTGGGATTCACGGGGATGAGGTTCACATGGATGCCGCTCCCGCGGAGGAGCCGGGCGAGCTCGGCGGCGAGCGGGGGCGTGTCGTTCACGCCATCGATGAGCGCGTATTCGAAGGTCACGCGGCGGCCCGTGGCAGTGAAGTAGCGGCGTGCGGCGGCCATGATATCGCCGACGGACTGCGGCCCGGCGGTCGGCACGAGCTGCTGGCGAAGCGCGTCGTTCGGGGCGTGGAGTGAGATCGCCAGTCCGATTTGCAGGTTCTCCGCGGCGAGGCGGTCGATGCCGCGGATGACGCCCACGGTGGAGACCGTAATGGCGCGCTGGGCGAGCGCGAAGGCCCGCCGATCGGTGAGGAGGCGGACGGCGCGGATGGTTTCGCCGTAGTTGGCGAGGGGTTCGCCCATGCCCATGAAGACGACGTTGGTGATGTGCTCGCCGCGGGCGCGGAGGACGCGGGCGATGTGGACGGCCTGGGCGGCGACTTCCTCGGCCTTGAGGTTGCGTTCGAAGCCCATCTGGCCGGTGGCGCAGAAGACGCAGCCCATGGCGCAGCCGGCCTGGGTGGAAACGCAGACGGTCGAACGGGGATGGCGGCCGGGCTCGGGGTACTGCATGAGGACGGTCTCGATGAGGGTGCCATCGTCCATGCGGAGGAGGAGCTTGGTGGTGTTGCCGTCCTCGCTCGCGGAGCGGCGGACCTCGGTCGCGGCGCCGACGCCCCAGCCTTCGGCGGCGAGGCGGGCACGGAGCGCGGCGGGGAGGGTCGTGACCTCGTCGAGGCTCGCGGGGAAGGTGTGCCAGAGGGCGCGGAGGAGCTGTTCGGCGCGGTAGGCGGGCTCGCCGAGCGTGGCGACGAGGGCGTCGACTTCGCCGGGGAGGAGGCGATAGAGGTCGTTCATGCGAGGCCAGCCGTGAGGGGAAGCTGGCCGCGTTCGCCGTTGAGGAAGGCGTCGCCGGGGAGGCGTTTCGCGCCGGTGCGCTGGACTTCGTCGAGCACGAGCAGGCCGTCCGGGAAGGCGATGGCGGGGCGGCGCCCGGCGACGGTGAAGGCGCCGGTTTCGAGTTCGCCCGGCAACGGCTCGACGTGGGCGCGCCAGATGCCCAGGCGCTGGTCGCGATAGCCGACGAAGGCGCCGGGCCAGGGGTCGCAGGCGCGAATGGCGCGTTCGGCGGCGGCGGCGGTCATTTCGTCGCGGAGCTGGCCATCTTCCTTGCGGATGAGGCCGCAGAAGGTGACCTGCGCGGGGTCCTGCGGCTCGGCGGCAATGGCGCCTTCGAACCAGGCAGGAAGGACGCGCACAAGCTCCGCGGCCCCGAGTTCGGCGAGCCTGGCTTCGAGGGAGCCGGTCGTGTCGTCCGCGGCGACGGGGATGGCGGCGCTGGCGATGACGGGCCCGGCGTCCATTTCGCGGACCATCTCCATGATGCTGACGCCGGCCTCGGTATCGCCGGCGCGGATGGCGGCGGCGATGGGTGAGGCGCCGCGCCAGCGGGGAAGGAGGGAGGCGTGCACGTTCACGCAGCCGCGCGAGGGAATCTGGAGCACGGGCGTGGAGAGGATCTTGCCGAAGGCGGCGACGACGAAGAGGTGCGGTTCGCAGGCGCGCAGATGGGTGCGAACGGCCTCGTCTTTGAGGGTCTCGGGCTGGAGCACGGGCAGGTCGAGTTCGAGGGCCGCGACCTTGACCTCGGGCGGGGTGAGTTTGCCGCCGCGGCCGGCGGGCCGGTCGGGCTGGGTGACGACGGCGGTGATTTCGTATCCGGCCGAGGCGAGGGCGCGCAGGGAGGGGACGGCGAAGGCCGGGGAGCCCATGAACACGACGCGGGTGGCGGCGGGGTTCATCGCGCGCGCACCACCACGGGGTCGCGACGGGTGACGCCGAGCGTGGCGGCGGCGTTGCCCTGGTTCACGGCGATGGCGATGTAGCCGCTGCTATCGACGTGGCAGAAAGGCTCGCCGGGTGGTGCATCGGCGAAGGTGCGCACCTGGCGGGCGATGGCGCGGCCGCCGATTTGGAGTTCGAACGCGGGGAACAGCTGCGCCGCGCGGATCGTGGTGATGAGGTTGCCGAAGCGGTCGATGTGGACGACTTCGCCGCGCAATTCGCCCAGGGCGGGGAGCTGGCCGCAGCAGGGCGGCAGGAGCACGGGCGTGGCGGCCGGCGGGCCCACGAGGCGATGGTCGAGCCCGGTGGCGATGTGCGCGGCCACGGGGCCGAAGATGTCGCGGGCGTGGAAGGTGGCGCTGACGGTGGCACGGTGGAAACGGGGGTCGGTCAGTTCGCGCACGTCGGGGGATGCGCCGCCGCGGCCGTCGCGGAGATCGGGCGGGAAGGCGCAGGAGAGGAGGCCGTTATCGGGGCCGATGAAGGCGCGCCCTTCGCACAGCACGAGGAGCCCGCGCCGGGCAGTGCCCACGCCGGGGTCGACGACGGCGACGACGACGGCGGCCGGCGGGAGCGCGGACATGGAGGTTTCGAGGAGCCAGGCGCCCTCATCGATGGCGAACGGTTCGACGTCGTGGGTGAGGTCGATGATGGGGGAATGGGGGGCGATGCCAGCGATGACGCCCTTGACCTGGCCGGCATAGGCATCGCGCGTGCCGAAGTCGGTGAGGAGGAAGATGGGCCGGGTCAGGTCCGCCATTTGTGCACGTCCAGGAAGCGTTGGGAAGGCGTGAAGAGCACGCCGGGGGTGAAGCCTTTGAGCGCTGTGGTGTGCACATAAACATAGCGCGGGTAGGCAAGCACGACACTGGGTGCGAGGTCGTCCCACTTCTCCTGGAACTGGCGGTACTGCTCGCGGCGAACCTCGGGGTCGTGGCTGGTGCGGGCCTTGGCGATGAGCTCGTCCATGACGACGTCGCCGAAATTGGCGAGATTGAGGCCGGCGCTGCCGAGCTGGGAGCTGTGCCAGCCGAAGTAGGGGTCGGGGTCGATACCCTGGTCCCAGCCGGCGACGGCGGCATCGTACTTGCGCTCCTGGAGGAAGTCCTTGCGGAGCACGGAAAAGGTGGTGCTCTGGACGTTCACGCGGATGCCGAGGGGCTGCAGCTGGTTCGCGACATCGACGGCGGCGGCGACGCGCGTGGGGTCGTTATCGGTGCGAATGGTGAAGCGGAATTCGTTGCCTTCGCGGGTGAGAATGCCGGTGGTGGCGCTCTGCTTCCAGCCCGCTTCGTCGAGCAGGCGGCGGGCCTCCTCGAGGCGGGCTTCGCGCTGGTCGAAGTCGTCGCTGTGGGCCCAGGTGCCGGGGGCGATGGCGGAGGAGGAGGGGGTGGCGGCGCCGTAGAAGACGCGGCTGACGAGGGCTTCGCGGTCGATGGCGAGGTTGATGGCGCGGCGGACGCGGGGGTCGGCGAAGTAGGCGGCCTGGTCGTTGTTGAGGTAGAGGACGATCTCGGCGGCGCGCTGGAGCTGTTCGACGCGCATGCCCTTCGCGCGGGTGAGCTCAGTGAGCTGGGCTTCGCTGGCGGATTCGCGGAGGAGGAAGCCATCGATTTCGCCGGCGGTGATGGCGCGAATGGCGGCGGGGGAATCGGGATAGAAGCGGATGCGGATGCGCGGCAGCTCGGGGCGCCCGAGGTGGTAGGCGGCGTAGGCGGTGAGCTCGGCGCCGGCGGCATCGAGCGATTCGACCTGGTAGGGGCCGCTGCCGATGGGTTTGGCGTTGAATGGCGCTTCGTAGAGCTGCTGGGCATTGAGGCCGCCGAGCAGGTGCTCGGGGAGGATGCCGAGGGTGGCGTTGCGCGCGAGGAAGGGGGCGGAGGCCTGGCGCAGCCGGAAGATGACGGTGGTGGAATCGGGGGTTTCGACTTCGATGCCGGACCAACTCTCGGCGAGGACGGGGTCGCCCTTGAAGGCGGGGTCGGCCATGCGGGAGATGGTGAAGCTGACATCGCGGGAGGTGACGGCCGTGCCGTCGTGCCACTCCAGGTCCTTGCGGAGGCGGAACGTGTAGGTGCGGCCATCCTGGGAGATTTCGGGGAGGGAGGCGGCGAGGTCGGGTTCGATGGTGCCATCGGCACCGGCGCGCACGAGGCCGGCGAAGACGAGCGCGGAGAGGTCCTGGTCGACGTCGTTGGCGGAGGCGAAGAGGGGGTTGATGCGCTGCCAGGTGCCGGCGATGCCCTCGGTGTAGCTCGCGGGCTGGACGAGAACGCCGGCGTCTTCATCGCGGAGGCGGAGGAAGAGGGCGCCGGCGGCGGCAAGCATCGCGATCCCGAGGATGGCGCCGCCGATGAAGAGCGGCCGGCGGGATGGCGAGGGAGGGGGAAGTCTGCGCAAGGGCGAAGCCGGTGCCTATGACTGGCTGGTGACGCTCAGGAACGACACAAAGATGAAGACCACGACGAGGATGATGGTCGCCTGGAAGAGGGTGCGTTCGAGGCCGCGCTTGGTGCGGAAGACGGAGCCGCCGGACATGCCGCCGAGGGCGGCGCCGAAGCCGGAGCCTTTCACCTGCAGGAGGACGACGACGATCAGGATCGTGGAGATGACGATCTGGAGGAGGTTCATGAGCATCGGTGCTTACCGCGTGACGAGGACTGGCTCTTCGGGCGTGCTGGACACGGCGAAGGGAGCGAAGGTGTCACGGCCATCGTACACGCGCATGATCGTAGCGGCGAGCTTGATGGGATCGTGGCGGTAGCGGTTTTCGAGGGCGATGACGTCGGCCTCGACGAGGCGGACGCCGCGCATGCATTCGGCCACTTCGCCGACGCCGACGGGGTTGGAATGCCAGGCCTCGGGGAGGTCGCTGGCGATGTTGTTGTTGGCGATGACGGCATCGATGAGGCCTTTGCCGGCGTGGCGCTCGACGGCCTCGAGGTGGTCGGCGACGGTGAAGCCGTCGGTTTCGCCCTGCTGCGTAGCGACGTTGCAGACGAAGACGCGGTTGGCGGAGCTGGCGGCGAGGGCCTTGCGGATGCCATCGACGAGGAGGTTGGGGAGGACGCTGGTGTAGAGGCTGCCGGGGCCGATGACGATGAGGTCGGCATCGAGGATGGCGCGGACGGCGTCGGGGTGGGCCTCGGCGGAGGAGGGATTGAGGTAGAGCTCGCGGATGCCGGTGCCGCGCTCGGTGATGTTGTGTTCGCCGTGGACGAGCTGGTCGTCGAGGGTGGTGGCGCTGAGGGTGACGTCTTCGAGGGTCGAGGGGAGGATAGTGCCGCGGGTGTTGAGGATCTGGCTGGTCTCGTGGATCGCGGTCTCGAAGTTCCCGGTGATCTCGGCCATGGCAACGATGAAGAGGTTGCCGAACGAGTGGCCTTCGAGGCCGGTGCCTTCGGTGAAGCGGTATTGGAAGAGGCGGGACATGAGGGGTTCGGCCTCGGCGAGGGCGGCGATGCACTGGCGCAGGTCGCCGGGGGCGACGACGCCGAACTCCTGCCGGAGGCGGCCGGTGCTGCCGCCGTCATCGGCGACGGTGACGATGGCGGTGAGGTTGCTGGTGTGGCCCTTGAGGCCGCGCAGGAGCATGGAGAGGCCGGTGCCGCCGCCGATGGCGACGACCTTGGGGCCGCGCGCGAGGATGCGCTTCTTGTAGATTTCGTCGGCCATGGAGGAATCGCGGTCGGGGCGGACGAAGGCAAAGAGGAGGGACTGGTTCAGCTTCCAGACGGCGACGCCGACGGTGCTGAGGGAGAGCGCCATGAAGAGGACGCCGCGTCCCCAGCGGGGGATGAACTGGAGGGTGAGGTAGTAGAAGGCGCCGGGGAAGGTGTAGGAGAGGTAGGCCTCGCGCAGGACATAGGAGATGCCCAGCCCCATGAGGCAGATGCCGACGAGCAGAAGGACGAGCCAGCGCTTGATGTGCATGCCCGGGTAGAGCCACTTCAAGGCGCTGCGACCGCTGAAACGCATGGTCATGCGGCGCGAGTATACCATTTGGGTACCCTCGGGGCAGGGAGGAAAACCCTCATTCGGACAGCTCCTTGCGGAGGAGGTCGCGGACGGCGTCGGGATTGGCGCGGCCGCGGGTTTCCTTCATGACGGCGCCCATGAGGGAATTGACGGCGGCTTCCTTGCCGGAACGGAAGTCGGCGACGGCTTTTGGATTCGCTTCGATGGCTTTGCGGACGAATCCTTCGAGTTCGCCGGAGCCGCCGAGCCGGGCAAGGCCGGCGCGTTCGACGATGACGGTGGCGGACTCGCCGGATTCCGTCATCTTTTCGAAAACCTCCTTGGCGACGGCGCCGGTGATGGCGCCGGACTCGGCCATGGCGATGAGCTCGCCGAGGGCCGCGGGGGTGACGCGCAGCGAGGCGACGGTGCGCCCGGTGACGGCGTTCACCCAGCGGCCGACTTCGCCGAGCACCCAGTTCGCCCCGAGCTTGATGGCGCGGGCACGGTCGCCGGGGATGGCGGCGACGACGGCGTCGTAGTACTCCGCGCGGTCGCGTGATTCGGTGAGGGTGCTGGCTTCGTATTCGGAGAGCCCGAGGGCGAGGAGCCTCGCGCGGCGCGCGGCCGGCAGTTCGGGCAGGCGGGCACGGACGCGCTCGACGAAGTCGCGGCTGAGCTCGAGCGGCGGCAAATCGGGCTCGGGGAAGTAGCGGTAGTCGTTGGCTTCTTCCTTGGAGCGCTGGGAAACGGTGACCTGGCGCTCATCGACCCAGCCGCGGGTCTCCTGCACGATTTTGCCGCCTTCGCGCAGGACGGCGGCCTGGCGGATCTCCTCGAAGGCGAGGGCATCGTGCACGGCGCGGAAGCTGTTCATGTTCTTGATTTCGACCTTCGTGCCGAAGGCGGCCGTGCCTTTGGGGCGAAGGGAGACGTTGGCATCGCAGCGGAAGTTGCCTTCTTCCATGTTGGCGTCGCTGACGCCGATGTAGCGCAGGACCTGGCGGAGGCGGACAAGGTAGTCGCGGGCCTCGGCGGGGGTGCGCATATCGGGTTCGCTGACGATTTCCATGAGCGGCGTACCGGAGCGGTTCACATCGACGAGGCTGTAGCCCTCGCCGGTGGCGGCATCGACGCGGTGGAGGAGGCGGGCGGTGTCCTCTTCCATGTGCACGCGGGTGATGCCGATGCGGCGGGGGGCTTCGCCTTCGACCTGGATTTCGAGCCAGCCGTCCTTGCAGACGGGGAGGTCGTACTGGGAGACCTGGTAGCCCTTCATGAGGTCCGGGTAGTGGTAGTTCTTGCGGTCGAACTTGCTGAATTCGGCGATGTGGCAGTTGAGGGCGAGGCCGGTCATGGCGATGTATTCGATCGCCTGCTCGTTGATGACGGGGAGGACGCCGGGCATGCCCATGCACACGGGGCAGACGTGCGTGTTCGGGGCGGCCCCTGAGTACGCGGTGCTGCAGCCGCAGAACATCTTGCTTTTGGTGATCAGCTGACAGTGCACTTCGAGGCCGATGACGGTCTCGAACTCGATAGCCACGGCGGTCGTCATACCACCCTCCCAACCGCCCCGGGGACGATTCCCGAGTATAGGCGCGGGTTTTCGGGAGGGACAATGCGAGGCCGCATTGCAAGTTGGCGGATGGTCAGCTTTCGAGCAGGGGCGCGAGGAAGGCATCGAGGGCGGCGGCGGCCTCCGGTTCGGTGAGGACGGGCGCGTGGCCGACGTTCGGCACCTCGACGGACGCGGTCCCGGGGTGGGCTTCGACCATGCGGGCGAGGGTGGCGCCGGCGAGGACGTCGCTCTGCGCGCCACGGACGATGAGCAGCGGGCAGGAGATGGCGTTGTAGGCGTCCCAGGGGGCCATGGACGGAGCCACGGGCTGCTGGGTGCGCACGGCCGGGTCCATCTTCCAGACCCAGACGCCGGAATCGGAGCGGCGCACGTGCCAGCGGGCGAACTCGGCGAGCTGCTCCTCGGGGAGGTGGGCGAGCATGGGGCCGTAGTTTTCGCGGTAGTACTTCACGACGGCTTTCATGTCGGCGAAGGCTTCGGGGGCGTGCCCGACGTAGCCGATGATGCGCGCCAGGCCGGTGGGGTCGATCTCGGGGCCGATGTCGTTGAGGACGGCGCGGGTGACGCGACCCGGGTAACGGGGCTGGTAGTTCATGGTGATCATGCCGCCCATGGAAGTGCCGATGAGGGCCATGCGTTCGAGGCCGAGGGCTTCGCGGACGGCTTCCAGGTCGGCGACGTAGTTGTCGGCGTGGTAGCCGCCGGCGGGCCCCCACTGCGTTTCGCCGCGGCCGCGGACATCGAGGCAGTAGACGTGGAAGCGACGCGCGAGGCGGGCGGCGACGCCATCGAAGGTGTGGGCCTGGCCGGCGAGGCCGTGGATGAGCATGACCACGGGCGCGCCGGGGTGGCCCCGGGCGATGAGGTGGTGACGGAGGCCATTGGCCTGGACGAAGATGTCGCGCACGCCGGGAACGGGGTCGGCCATCGTGGGGTACTCCCTCGCGGAATGCGCGGGATTCTAACCCTTGCGGCGGTGATGACCAGCCCCGCAAGGCGAACTCACTCGCGGTGGCGCAGGCGCATGGGGTGCGGGTGCGGCCGAGGGACGTGGGGGCGGTGCCCTCGCCACCAGGCGGGGGTGGTGATGGGGGTGAGCCAGAGGGCAAGCACCCAGGAGAGCGCGATCAGCAGGGCTCCGACGAACATGTCGAAGAAGAGGTGGTTCGCGGTCACGACGACGGACCAGCCGACGGCGACGGCGATGATGGCGGCGACGGCACGCGCGAGGCGGTTCGGGGTCGCGCGCCAGACGGCGGAGGCGGCAAGCGCGACCCAGGCGAAGTGGAAGCTGGGCAACGCGGCGTATTCGTTGAGGAACCACTTCGGCTGCATGTCCTTGTTCGAGCCGTGGACGGTATCGATGAAGCCGTAATCGAAGCCGTGCCCGGCAAGGAAGCGGGGTGGCGCGGCCGGGAAGAGCCAGTAGCCCATGAGCCCGAACACGGCGGAGATGAGCAGCACCGTGCGGATGAAGCGGAATTCGTCCAGGTGGAAGTAGGCGAGCCAGGTGCCGATGACGATGAGCACGGGGAAGAGGCCCCAGACGTAGCAGATGTTCGCGATGTCGATGACGAAGGGCCAGCGCAGGAAGGCGTCCTGGAAGTCCTGTTCGTGGAAGATGCCGAGGCGCTGTTCGAGGCGCACGACCTGCTGCATGCGGTCGACGGAGGCCGGGATGTCGTCGGGGTGGCTGCCGCGGGCGAGGAAGTAGAGGCCGAGCAGCACGACGGTCAGCCCGAGTTCGATGGATGCGGTACGCCGGCTGTGCGCGACTGTCCGGGCCATGCCCCGCGCCGCGCTCGCCGGTGCTGTTGCCGTCGTCATCCCTTCGACTGTCTCAGAGGAGAACGAGGGTTGCAATGGGCCGATCTTTGGGCATCTTGCCCGGCCGGTGGGACGGTTACTTGCGGCGCAGGAACTCGGCGCGGCGGCGGGCGACGTCGTCGTAGCCGTCGTCGTAGGGCGTTTCGGAGGGGAGCGGGAGGTAGCGCAGGGCGAGCGCGAAGCCGGCGGCGGTGAGCGTGATGACGATGCCGGCGGCGAGGGCCACGAGGTAGTTGCGCTCGGGGATGCGCGAGACGGCGAGGATGATGTCGCGAAGGTCGTGGCGGAGGGGGTCATCGCCGCCGAGGGCGGTCACGGCGCGGCCCGCGAGCCAGGCGGCGGTAAAGCCGGGGATGGCGGCCATCACGGTCGCGATGCCGAGCTGGCGCATGCGCTTGAAGCCGCTGTTGCGCAGGACGACGAGTACGGCGGCGAGCGCGGTGAGGAGCGCGAGCACGATCGCGGCGGCGTTGGCATGGCCGTGCTGCTTCTCGGAGAGCGTGCCCGCGGCCTGCTCCATGAGGCCATCGGGGCTGAAGAAGCTGAGCTGCTGGCTGCCGGTGCGGTCGAAGGCGCCGAGCCCTTCGGCGTAGACGATGGCGGCGGAGCGTTCGAGAAGGAGGTCGCGCAGTTGGGCGTTCGAAAGCGTCGCGGCCTCCTGGCGAGTGACGTAGACATCGAGGGGGTAGCCGGGGACGGTGACGGAGGACTGGTTGGAGGCGGCGGCGATTTCGCGGAGCTCATCGCCGTGCTGGGCGAGGACGAGGTCGACTTCGCTCAGGGAGGCGATGCCGCTGGCGAGGATGTCCGTCGCGGGCCCGGGCGCGGTCACCTGGCGGGTGCTGAGGGCGCCGATGAGGAGGAAGACGCAGATGCCGAGGAAGAAGGTGTAGGCGGCGGTGCCGCTGTCATCGATGCCGGCGGGGGGGCCCGAAGGCCGGGGTTCGCGGTGCAAGAGGCTCACGCGCCGCTCCTACTGGATGCGCACCACGACCGTCCCGGCGATGCGATCGTGGAGGGTGCGGCGGCGGGAATCGAAGACGGCGATGAGGCAGCCGGCCGCGGCAACCAGGCAGCTGAGGCCGACGGCGAGGCCGGCCTGCCAGGTGGTATCGCGCACGGAGAAGGCAATGAGGGCGCCGATGGCGACGATCAGGGGATAGACGAGCTGGCCGATGACGCGGGCCATGGCGCCGATGACTCCGAGCGGGCGGCCATCGGAGCGGATGACCATGAGCGCCATCACGGCGGCGCCCACGGTCTGGCCTTTCCAGGCGAGCGACACGAAGAAATACAGGAGGATCGCGGGCGCGATGGCGCCGACGCAGCCCCAGAAGATGTTGAGCGCGGTGGAACTGGGGTCGACGCGTTCGAAATCGCTGGAGATGAGAACGATGGTGGAGCCAATGACGACCATGAGGGCGCCGATGATGAAGATCACGAGCAGGTCGAGCGTGCCGGCGACGACGCGGGATTCGAAGGAGCCATAGGAGATGCGGTAGGCCGGGCGAGCCGGGTTCCGCGGTGCGCGCGCCTGGGCGCTGGTCGCCGTCATGGGGGTGGAGTGTACCGCAGCGGGGAGTAGGAGACAGGCAAGGGAGGGGGCTCGAGGTTCGAGGTTTGAGGCTCGAGGTGGGGCAACCCCGGAGGAGTCGCGGCGGTGGGAATGGCCCGGACGTTGCCGTAGAGTGCGCGCGTGTACCGGGAGTTGGGCGCGGGGGACCACCAGCGGGTGCTGGGTATCGCGGCGGAGGATGTGCCGGAGCTGCTGCTGCTCGTCGGCGTGTTCGATGTGCATGGGACGCTGGGGCGCTTCGCGGGCTACCTCGAAGGCGCGCGGGAGATGGGCCGCTTCCCGGGATACCTGGGGACGGTTGATGGCGTGCGCGTGGGATTGAGCGCGGCCTTCGGCGGGCCGATGGCGGCGGTGCACGCCCACACCTGGATCGGCGCGGGCACGCGCGCGGTGGTGCAGCTGGGCTGGTTCGGGGCGTTGCAGGCGGGCATGGGGTTCGGCGATGTGCTGGTGCCGCGGCACGCCCAGCGCGAGGACGGCGTGAGCGACTGGTACCTGGCGAAGGGCATCCTCTCCGATGCGACGGCGGGTTTCGCGAGCGGGATCACGGCGGCGCTGGGCGCCCGCGGCATCCCCTGCGGGGAGCACGCGATCTTCAGCACGCCGGCGCTGCTGGCGGAATCGCGCGAGGTGATCGCGGACTGGAGCCGCCACGGCTGGCAGGGCGTCGATATGGAGACGGCGGCGACGTTCGCGGTGGCGAAGGCGCTGGGCGCGGCGCGTGCGGCGGCGCTCATCCGGCTCGACGACCTGATCAGCGAGGAGGACAGCCTCGTGCAATCGATGGCGCGCGAGCGGCGGGCGTTCATCCGCGAGCGCGAGCGGGCGGTGCTGGAGTGCGCGGTCGAAGGGTATGCGCGCTTCCGGGACGGTGGCGGCGGCGCCTGAGGGAGGTTCGTGCCGCTCGCAACCGGGAGACTCGGCGTCGCAAGACCTTCGCGATGCCGCCCGGGATACGTTCGAGCGCAAGACCAACCCGGGAGGCATGCAATGGCCCGAGTCGAGAAGACGATCGAAGTGCACGTGCCGGTGCGCACGGCCTACAACCAGTGGACGCAGTTCGAGGAGTTCCCGGCGTTCATGGAAGGCGTCGAGCAGGTGGTGCAGGTGGATGATTCGCACCTGCACTGGCGCGCGAGCATCGGCGGGATGGCGCGCGAATGGGATGCCGAGATCCGCGAGCAGGTGCCGGACGAGAAGGTCATCTGGCTGGCGACGGACGGCCGCGAGAACGCGGGCATGGTGAAGTTCGACAGCCTGGGGCCGGAGCTCACGCGCGTGCACCTGGAGATGAGCTTCGACCCGGAGGGCTTCAGCGAAAACATGGGCGACAAGCTGGGGTTCGTCAGCCGCCGCGTGGCGGGCGACCTCGCGCGGTTCAAGGAGTTCATCGAGCGGCGCGGGACGGAGACTGGCGGCTGGCGCGGCGAAATCCACAACCCGGACGTGCCGGGCGGGCACACGCGTGGATCGCTGGAGGCGGGCAGTGAGGCGGGCTATGAGCCGGGCGGCGAAGGCGGCTTCGGCGAATCGGGCGGCGCAATCGACCGGGGCGGGATGATGCGCGGCACCTTCGACCCGAACAGCGGGCCGCGGTAGCGCGCACCAGCCGGGACCGGCCGAGGGGGCGCGCGTGTCATTCCGCGCCCGCCCGGCCGGCGCGAAGGGTGCGACCCTTCCCCAAGCCTAACCTGCATTTCTTCCGCCAAACATGGCCCGCCCGTACACTCGCGTCACCACAACACCCGGGGGACGCACATGACGCGCGGGCTTTTGCTCGCACTGGGCGCCTGTCTCGCCGTGTCCCTCCTGGGCGCCGCGTGCGGCGGCGATGACGATGCCGGGGCTTCGAGCGAGCCCGGCAAGACACCGACGGCGGGGGCCTCGCAGGGCACGCCGGCGGTCCTCGCGGGGCCCGCGAGCAAGTATTCGCTGCTCCAGGACGACCTCGGGCGGGGCTACATCACCGATATCAAGGGCACGGTCGTGCTCGACCTGAAGAGCTACGCGGCGACGCCGGTCTTCAAGACGGCGCCGGAGGGCGAGAAGCAGCTCACCGAGTGGGGCTACATCGACGGGTACCAGACGGCCGTGGAGCCGGAGGGGCGCGAGGAAGCGACGCTGACGGGCGCCTACGCGCTCGTGATGGAGACGCATCTCTTCAACGACGCCGCCGGGGCGAAGAAGTTCTACGACTACCTGCAGACGGTGCGGAACAAGCAATCGACGATCGTGCAGGCGCAGCAGGTGGGCGAGGAATCGGTCGTGGCCTACCTGACGACGGGGAAGATCCGGGGTTCGAACGTGGACCGCGCGATCCATCAGCTGTATTTCCGGAGGGGGAACCTGGTGGGGGTGGTGATGACGATCGGAGCGGCGCCGTTCATGAAGCCTGACTACGTGGCGGCGGCGGCGAAGCTGATGGACGACAAGGCGCTGGGGACGCGGCCGGCGCCTTCGCCGACGCCGACTTCTAACTACACGCCCCCGGCGAATCGCCAGCCCACGACCGCGGCGGCGACGGCGACGGCACGGCCATGAGCAACCGGCGGCCGGCCCCGGCCTTTCGTTCGAAGGAGCACTACGCACAGGAGCGGCGGCGGCGGAACCTCATCCTCGGCGGCATCGTGGGCGCGATAGCGCTGGTTGCGGCGATCGCGGGGGGCGCGTTCCTGCTCTTCGCGGGCGATGACGACGGCGGCGACGGTGGGACGAGCGCGCAGGGCCTGAGCGGGCGGCCGACACAGGCGCCTTCGCAGAGCCGGACGGGGACGCAGGATTCGCGGTCGCCTTCGCTGGATGGCCCGGCGAGCCGCTACGCGCCGGAGCTCGGGGAGCTGCCGAAGAACTACGCCGTGCTGCCGCCGGACACGTTCTCGATGACGCCGCTGCAGTACGCGAGCGTGGGCGGCGCCTTCGACACGCCGGAGCAGGGCGAAACGCAGCTGACGCAGTGGGGCTACAAGGATGGCTACCAGGCGGTGTACGAACCGGCCGGGAAGCTCGCCGAGCTGCTCAGCGGGCTCTACTACGTGACCGTGAACACTGTGCTCTTCGATACGGACGACGGGGCGCGGCGTCTGTACAACCAGATGCAAACGAAGTACCAGGAGCGGGCCGGCTCGGTGAAGGTTTCGAACGTGAAGGGGCTGGGGAACGAATCGATGGCGTGGCTGTTCGTGCCTTCGGAAAGCGGTGTGCCGGGAACCATCGGGACATCGGACACCGTTGGTATTTATCATCGGTTTGTCTTCCGGCGGGGGAACCTGGTGGTGACGGTGCAGACCTACGGGGCGGAGCCGTACATGAACATCGATCGAGCGCGAGAGCTGGCGGCGGTGGTGGACGACCGCGCGCTGGGCGGGCGGGCGGCATCGACGCCGACGCCCCGGCCGACGTCCGCAATCGGCGCCCGGTGAACGGAAGCGGCAGGGCGCGACCCGTCCGCGCCGCCGCGTTGTTGCTTCTCACCGTTTGCGCCGTCCTCGTGGGGGTTCGCCCGGCGCGGACGGCCCCGGCGCCGCCCATCGCGAACGAGAGTGTCATCGTGCGGTTCGCGACGCCGGGCGCGGCGATGGCGCAGGCGACGGATGGCGTGGAGCCTTCGCTCGACGCGCAGGGATACGAGCGGTTGGCGGTGCCCGCGGGCATGACCAAGGCGGCGTTCCTGGCGCAGTTGCAGGCCCGCCCGGATGTGCTTTCGGCCGAGGAGAACGGGATGGCGTACGCCGCGGCGGCGCCCAACGACCCGTACTACAGCCGCGACCAGTCGGGCTACCTCAACCTCATCGGAGTGGAGAAGGCATGGGACCTGAGCACGGGCGGGAGCGGCACGGTGGTGGTCGCGGTGCTCGATTCGGGGATCGACCTCGCGCATGAGGAGTTCCAGGGGCGGCTCTGGGAGAACCCGCGGGACGCGGACGGCGACGGCATCGATAGCGACGGCAACGGCTGTGTCGATGACCGCTACGGCTGCCGCTTCCTCGATGCGACGCAAAAGCGCATCGCCGGCTGCGGGAGCGACTACGCCAGTTCGCAACCGAACGGGAACGTGAAGGACGACAACGGCAAGCCCGGGGCGGTGGACCGTTCGTCGCATGGGACGCTGGTGGCGGGCGTGGTGGGGGCGGCGGGGAACAACGGGCGCGGGGTCACGGGCGTGGCCTGGAACGTGAAAATCATGCCGGTGAAGGTGCTGGACTGCGGCGTGAACGGCGAGGGGCCTGCAGGCGAGCTGTACGAAGTAGCGCAGGGGATCGATTACGCGCGCCGGATGGGGGCGAACATCATCTCGCTCAGCCTGGGCAGCCGGGACGACCGCCAGGTGGTGCGCGACGCGATCCAGGCCGCGCAACGCGATGGCGTGATCGTCGTGGTGGCGGCGGGGAACATCTCGGGGGACACCGGGGTGCTCTACCCGGCGGCCTACACGGAGTACGCGAACGTGGTCGCGGTGGGCGCTTCGACGATGAGCGGGCAGTGGGCGACGTTCAGCCGCTACGGGCCGGCGGTCGATTTCGCGGCGCCGGGCGTGGAGATTGTGGGACCGCTGCGTTCGGACCTGGGGCTGGCGAACCCGTATGGCCGCGCGGAGCTCGGCGGGACGAGCTTTTCGACGCCGCTGGTGACGGGGATGTTCGCGTTGATGATGGCGCGGAACTCGCGGCTTTCGCCGGCGGAGTACATCCAGATCGCGCGCGATGCGGCGACGCCGGCGCCGGCGGCGCTGCACGGGCAGAACTGGGCCGGGGCGGGGATCATCAACATCGGCGCTGCCGTGGCGCGCGTGCCCATGAGCCTCGGTGGGTCGGCCCTGAAGGACTGGAAGGACGTGCCCGCGGGGACGGAGGTGATCGCGACCGTCGGTGGCGTGGAGTGCGGGCTGACGACGACGTCGGCGTTCGGGCCGCGCGCGACGTACGCCCTCAAGGTGAAGCCGGAGGCCGAGCGCAGCGGCTGCGGCGCCCCCGGGCGGACCGTGCAGATTTCGATCGGCGGGCTCGCGGCGGTGCCTTCGTTCCCGTGGGCCGAACGCGACCAGGACCTGGGGAGCACAAACCGCAACATCACGTCGGTATCGCCGGCGCCGGGCGCGATTGTGGTGCAGCAGCTGGGGCCGGGCTGGAGCAATGTCGCGCAGCTGGAGCCGGGCGGGCAGCTGCCGAACGCGCTTTCGAGCCTGCCGAGCCCGTGGACGGCGCTGCTGCGCTGGGACCCGCTGAAGCCGTTCCTGGAGACGAAGGGGGCGTTCGCGCACTTCGTGAAGGGCGCCCCGGCCTACGTGAACGACCTCACGCGCATGGAGCAGTACGACGCCTACTGGGTCGATGGCGGGGCGGCGAACGTGGCGACGCTGAACCCGAACCCGCCCGCCGGCCGGACGATCGCGTTCCAGCCGGGGTGGAACAACTTCGTCTACACGGGCGATGCGAAGGCCGTGGAGGACGCGCTGAGCGACATCGCGGGGAAGTACACGCAGGTGCTGCAGTACGACAACCAGGCCGGTCGCTGGCGCAGCCACCTTCCGGGGCAGCCGAGTTATGTGAACGACTTCGGCGGCCTGTTCAAGTTCCAGGTGTACTGGGTGTTTATGACGGCGCCGGGGACGGTGGCGGTGAAGTGAGCTGTCGGCCGTCGGCTATCGGCCGTCGGCGGGGCAACCCCGGGGGAGCTGTTAGCTGCTGGCTAATAGCTGTTAGCGGGACAACCCCGGGGGAGCTGTTAGCTGCTGGCTAATAGCTGTTAGCGGGACAACCCCGAGCGAGCAATTGTGGCCACGCCGACGGCCGACAGCCGACGGCCGATGGCCGCTATCCCGCCTGGCGGGCGACGGCGGCGGCGGCGGCGGCGGCGGCTTCGGGGTCGCCGAGGTAGGAGGAGCGGATGGCTTTGAGGCTTTCGTCGAGCTCGTAGACGAGCGGGATGCCGGTGGGAATGTTGAGCTCGGCGATCTCGTCGTCGCTGATGCCGTCGAGGTGCTTCACGAGGGCGCGCAGGCTATTGCCATGGGCGGCGATGAGCGGGCGGCGGCCGGCACGCAGGTCGGGGATGATGGCGTCGTACCAGTAGGGCAGCATGCGCGCGACGACGTCCTTGAGGCATTCGGTGGCGGGCAGGATGTCCGGCGCGAGGCCGGCGTAGCGCGCATCGAAGCGGGGGTGACGGTCGTCGTCGAGGGAGAGCGCGGGCGGCGGAGTGTCGTAGCTGCGGCGCCAGGCGAAGACCTGGTCGGGGCCGTACTTGTCGGCGGTTTCCTTCTTGTCGAGGCCCTGGAGGGCGCCGTAGTGGCGTTCGTTCAGGCGCCAGGAGCGGTGCACGGGGATCCAGTGGCGGTCCATAACGTCGAGGGCGAGCTGGGCGGTGTGGATCGCGCGGCGCTGGAGCGAGGTATGGACGACATCTACGGCGTGGCCGGCGTCCTTGAGCATGCGGCCGGCCTCACCCGCTTCGCGGACGCCGCGGTCGCTAAGGGCGACATCGACCCATCCGGTGAAGCGGTTTTCCTGGTTCCAGACGCTCTCGCCGTGGCGGAGCAAAACGAGCGTATAGGTGGTCATGCTGCAGCCTCCGGGGGCATTAGAACGCAGCGCGCGGGATGGCGCACGCGGGTGAACCCCGGCATTCGCGGCGGGCGTTTCCCGGCCGTGCATGGCGGCGGGCGAAGTGCCGACTATCAAGGGGATGAAGCTGGCACCGTCCCGGCCGTTGGCGTTCGCGGCGCCGTTTCTTGGCGCGCTGCTGCTCGTCGTGGCGCGGCAGCCGGGGCCGGCCGTGCCTCCGGGTGCGCTCGTGGTGGCGGTGCTGTTGCCCGCGATTGTGGCGACGGTGCTGGCGGCGGGCGCGGCGCTGCGCACGGGCGAATGGGCTCCAGCCGCGATCGCCGCGGGGACCATGGCGGCGACGGCGGCGCTGGGTGTGCAGCTGTTCTCGGACCGGCCGGTGATGGTGCTGGGCCTGACGCTGGCGGCGGCGGGCTACGGACTCGCGGCGCTGCCGTGGGCGCCCGTCGCGACGGGAAGCCGGAGGCGCGTGATCGTGGCGCTGTACGCGGCGCCGCTCGTGGTGCTGGTTGCACTGGCGGGCGTGGCGACGGTGTTCGGGGCGCCGCCCGGGGGTGTCTGCGCGGCGATCTCGGGAGTGGGTGTTGGTCTTGCGCTGGTGAGCGCGCTGCACGGCGTGGCCGCCTACCGGCTGCTGAGGGTGTCGTCGTGGGCGGTGCACGCGGCCGGTGCGGGGGCGCTCGCGGTGGGGCTGGCGGCGGCGGGCCTCGGCGTGGCGTTCGCGGGTCCGCTCGCGGCGATGGCGGCGCTGCTGCCGGCAGGCGCGATCGTGATCGAAGCGCGCCAGC